>CASDPK010000024.1 GCA_949282555.1 uncultured Lentisphaeraceae bacterium
GTGACGGTGGCCATGGCTTAGCCCTCGTGCTCGGCGCTGTGGGCGGTGGCGGTGGTGATCTCCACGGTCTTTTGGGTGCCCGCGCTCACGCCATAGAATTGGATCGTGCGCTTGGTCATCTGCAGCTTGTGGGTGGAGGTGTCGTAGGTCACGCCCGTGACCACCTCGAGGGAGAGGGCCGTCCCCGGGTCAAAGGTTCCGTTCTTGCCCGGCTCGCCGGGGTCGCCCTTTTCTCCTTTGATATTGACGGAACCTTGGATGGTCTGACCGGTCTTGCTGTTGGTGAAGTCCACATAGACCCCACCTCCCGTGCCGCCCTCCTCGCGGAGGCTTGGCACGTAGGTCGCGCCATCCTGTCCCGGTTCTCCTGGGGCTCCGGGTTCACCGGGCTCGCCCGGCTCTCCGGGGGCTCCGTCTTTTCCGGGGGCCCCCTGCCCGGCGTTGAAGTCCTCCACGATGACGCCCTCGTGGAACTGGTCGAACGTCAATCCATCCGCCGAGAAGGTCCCGATCTTGACCACGCGCACACGTACGCCGGGCGTTGCGGAGGAGCCCTCGCCCGAGGGGTCGGCGTCGGCGGGGATGTCCGATGCGCTGTTGGTGAGCTGGGGTCCGCGCTCGTCCGGCTCCCAGCTCACCGCGCCTGTGTCGGCATCCTTGGTCCCATTCCACAGCATGCAGGCATAGAGCGAGCCCGAACACAACGTCTCATCGAGCACGTTCCATCCTTCAATCGTTCCTTCCACCAGGGTCTGTGTACGGCCATAAGCCCAATAGGGCGCGTAGATTTCCCATGTCTGCTTCGTCTCTCCGGTTTCCTCGTCTTTCTTGGATTCGCCCTGCCGAACCGTCCAAGCCACGGGAGCATTCGCCACACTTTCGGTGGCAACGGAAAAAGCAATTGCGCCAACAACACGCTGCTCGACATAATTCGTCGGCATTCCAGTGCCATCCACAATCGTTGTGACCGTGGCGATTATTGCGATTGCGACGAGATTCTCATATCCGCTTGGATCGATCTCATCGTCCATTTCGAGTTCGACCGTTATCGGATCTTCCGCTTTCGCACGTTTGAAAATGGCATAGACGTGCTCAACCTTCTTTTCCGTTGACGTTTTGCGCTGAGCTATAAACCAATCGGTGGCTGGCGTCACGGCGATTGGGTCTGTCTTCGCGGCGGTCAATCCTTCGAGGTTCAGCGGCAGCTTCTCCCCAATGACCGATCCCATTTTTGGGATATATACGGCCATCGCACGGTCCGGGGCCAAAAAGCGCACTTGCCACGGAACTTCAACGTCTTGCTGTTCAGCGACCTTGGGCGAAAAAAGCCGCCGGTTCTTCACCCCTGAATGAGAGATCATCGACAAGATCGCGTTCGCTGTTGTCTGTTTCGTCAGCAGAGCCATGTGAATCACTCTTTTACAGGCGCATCAGCGCATCAAAGGTTTCTTGAGGGATCACATAGACAGGGCCATCAACCGAATAGCACGGTGCGTCTTTTGGCGCAACATCCGCGCCGTTTCGGTGAAAATGCCCTCCGTCAATGATCGCCACATTTTTCGCGCAGCCGCTGAAGATTGCGCCGGGCAAGATAAATGCGAGCAAGATTGTTAGACGCAAGCGCATTCTCAAGATTCCCTTCTGCTTCTTCAAGATCCGATTTAAGACGTTCCGTTTCTCGCTCACGTCGGGCATGATCTTTTTCCGTGCGATAAAGGTGGACAAGAACACACACCATGATGCATAGTGCGCAAAAGACGATTGCCGTCGTCATGATCGACTCCTTCTTTCGGGATTTGTTTATACCGCCCACGCCACGGCGTGGGCGGTTGGACGGTTACGGCTGCGCCTCGGACGCTTCGGGCGCTTCGGGCGTTGTAGCTCCGTCGTCCGTCGTCGCTTGCTGGACGGCTTCGATGAGCGCGCCCGTTTTGTCCGTGAGGTCGGTCGCCTCGGCGGAGGTGAAGATTCCGTCAGAGAAGGCGGCCACCGATGCAAGGACCAGCGCCGCAAGGGCGGCGATGATTGCAAGCCATCCATTCAACGAGGGCTTTTTCATTTTGAGTTTTCCTTTCTTTGTTTAACCTTGAAAATGCTGAATGAGCGCGATGACGGTGCCGCCGCCAAGCGCGGAAATGAGCCACCCCAAAATGCGAAGCGTAAGGCGTGCGCCTTCAAGCTTGCGGACTACCTTGTTCCATTTTTCCTCCAAGCTCTTCACACGCTGTGCGGTTCTCTCTTGACACTCCATTTGCGCGATTTGGACATCCACGATGGCGCGTTGGTAGCCAGCATGATCGCCGCGCTCAAGGCAGTCCTCCATGCGCGCCTGTAGTTGCTCTCTCAGGATCCTGTCCATCTTCTCTCCCCCGGTCGACCCGACTCGACTCAGCCTTTTAATGCCCGCACCTCGGTTTCAAGGGTATTGATTCTGGTGATGAGCGCGTCCACGTAGCCAACCGTCGGCACATCAAGCCCCACTTGGCTATTTTCGCCGGTCTCCGGGTCTATCCCTCGAATGACTAACAAAAAGGTACCGTTCATGCCTCCCGGGGTGTAGGCCCCGGAGATCGAGATGCCGCTCTCGTCGCCGACATAACCGAATGAGGCTGAATAAGATGCATTCCCCCAATGCGCCGATCCCTGTGGACCGGCGGTAAGCTCGATATCGGCGATTGCGGCGTCGAGCTCGGCCTTTCGGACGATGCTATTGTCAGATCCACCGACGAAAGAGAGGACGCGCGGGTCGGTGCCGGGGGTGGTGAGGAAACGGATGCTGTCGTAGAAGAGTTCAGCACACCACCGATCCTCTCTCATGGTGTCGCCGAGATTGGCGCCCGAAGTGAATTGAGAGCCGAAGCGGAAGATGGGCTGTTTTTCCCCGGCGGCATTCTTATGGATGAATCGCATCGCGCCCTTTAACGGATTGGTCACCCCCTCAGCGGCCGTCGACAGCCGCGGATAGCGGCCATCGGCCCACGCCTGTGTCGCATATCCCGAAAGGTCGATCGTAGGGCCAAGCAATTCCCATCCCGGCTTTTCGTCAAGCCAAATGTATTCGGAACTGTCGGCTCGAACAAAGTAAATGTTCCCATTCACCGCCGCATCGGGCAAATTTTCTACCGTATCGACAACGCCGACAACCTTCCAAACACTCTCTAAACGTTCGTCCGTGTATCCCTTAGAATTTTCAAACGATTGATCGATTAGTTTTTGGATATGCAGGTGCGCCTCCTCATTCTCGTTATGAATTTTAATTTGATCAGGGAGTTCTTGTGGAGGAAACGACGCGAGCGCTTCAAAAGGATTCGCACGGACGACAACCGGGATGAACGTACGAAGCGTGTCGGTATCGCCGACGACCAAATAGGCATTCTTGGTCGCACCGACATCGCAATTGGCGAAAAATGCCAATGCCTGCTGGGTTTTCGTGTTGAGTTCGGCAATCTTCGCGCCATCGGACGCGCTTTCGGCCACCAACGCCAATGCGAGGGTCTCGCCATCGGGCGCAATCAGCGCAACGGATGTGCCGACGGGGACATCGGCGGGGAGCTCGATCGATTCCGTAGCGAACGCCGATAGATAATCGGATGAGATTGAGCCGGATCGGGTTAAAGGGTTGATTTTGACCTTGACCGCCATTGCAAGAATCCTTTCACTTGAACCATGAAGCATTCCACGAGGACTCTTCAATGGTATGAACACGCACGAAATAGCAATTCGTCGGAGACGGGTCGTCCAGCTTTGTGCCGTCTTCTTTCAGGAATCCGGGCGTTGTCGCAGGCTTTGAGCCGCCCTTGCCATCCGACTCCATGAACGGGACGAGCGCATCGCGCTCGTTGCCGTAGCGGTCGACCACTTTGCCCCTATATTTGTAGCCTTGCAGCAGGAGAGCGGTGTCGTGCCCAATGTCTACATCGTTCCCTCCGGGAGAGAGTTTGACGATATTGTGTCGAACATCGACTTCCAACGAAACGCGATAATTCCAGTCACTGGATTTGTCGGTAATCTCGTCTTCCGAGACAGACAATCGGCCACACCGGGCAGGAATGTCAACGCCATCGATCGTGATCGCCCCGGCATTGACGGTGCAATTCGCACCCATCGCTCCGGATTTCTTTTTCGAAAGGTAGGTGATATGGAAAGTCGCACCGGCTCGGGCGGCATTCGGCACATTTTCGAAGGGCTCCCCTGTCGGAAGAACGACGGCCTCTCCCGTAACCACGTCATAAACGGCAGGCGTTTCGAAAGACGTGCCACGCCATCCGCGAGACTCCACCCGAATCGTTTCTTGGTCCTCCCCTTCTCCGGTGGTCTCTTCGTTCTCGGGCGGCCTCTCGTATTGGGCTTCGTAAACGACGGCCCCATTTGACTCATCCTCAGAGATGGAATAGCGCGACAAGACCAAATCGGGATTGGACGAAAAAGGCGTTCCGAGCGCGGGAAGACCGAGGTCTGCCGGCTTTGGGACCGTTTCCGTGTCACGCCGAGCAAGCTTCCAGCGCCGAACAACGTTGTCCGATTCGCCATCACGAGATAGCGTGTAAGAGCGCCCAAGCTCTTCATACAATTGCTGTTCCATGGTCAAAAACTCCCAAGCGTCGCAAGCTGTTTGTTCGCTTTGTCCGAGCAATCAAAAATCTTCTTGAGCACGGAAAGGATATCCAAAAGCGTGCGGTCGTTTGGGCTCCTGTTCTCGGGCGTCGCAAAAATCGTTCGCGGGGCCGCCGCGGTGCTTGCGGCATTTGTGGCTGTAGCAACCGGCCCCATCTTTCCGCCTCCGATGAGCATCGTTCGAGCCTTGAAGGCGTTTTTGAGCACAGCATAAGACCCATACTCAACGCCTTCGGCAAGCCCATCTTTGACACCCGAAGAGACCGCAGACTCAATGGCTTCGGAAAGCGGTTGTGTGTTCGGCGTCATCGCCGTGAGCTGAGCCTTCGCCGCGAAGCCTTTGCGCACAGCTGCCATACGGCTTTCGTACTCGCTTGCATTTTGGGCCATTGCCTGACCCACCTCGTCGAAAATGGTTCCCTTCGAAATCGCATCGATCTTCGCGTTCCTGTCGGCGATGAGCTGGTCGCGGTAGGCGTCCACCCCCGCCATTTCGTCGCCGCCCTCTTCCCATCCATAAAAGGTTTTTCCGATTTGCTTCGCGATTCCTGCCGAAAGCCTGTCGCGAAGGTTCAACATTTTTCCACCAATGGTCGCAAGACCGACTTGAACCGTCTGAACGAACGTGTCCCATCCCGAAGAGAGCGCCTTCCATACACCGCCAAAAATGGAGACGATGTTCTTGCAGAAATAGCGAAACCGCTCGTAAAGGCCGGCAACCGCAACGTCAAGGCCTCCGAACGCCTCTGTTCCGGCTTCGAGGACAGAGCCAAGCGCGTTCCAAAAGTCGTTTTTTACGGAATCTGAGACCAGTGAAAAGGCGTTGTTCAAGTCTGTTGCCATGTTGACCGTTTTTTCGGACGTGGAGGGGATCATTCCCATCACGTCCTCAAGCGACCGCTTAAACGCTTCCGGCCCAAGCCGCATCAACGGTGCGAGCCTTAGCCCTTGCTCTTCCAAGCCTTGCTGAAGCGCCATCAGTCGCGTTTGCTCGTCGGGGATTTGCGAGACGACGTCAAGGAACCCCGTGAAGGCGTCTTCGGGTTTCAAGCCCCTAAGATGAGAGACGTCGACGCCGAGTTTTTGGAACGCGTTGATTTTTTCCGTGTTGGCCAGCGCAGCATTCAGCTTTTGAACGCTTGTCGTGATTTCGGATTGGCCGAGGGAGACGCCGGCTTGAGCCATCGCCCCCGAGAACTTTTGGAGGAAGGTTGAGGAGACGCCGGCTTGCTGAGCGGCGTCGTGCAGTTGCGTCATCCCGTCAAGCGCCGACTTGACCGCGCTTCCTGCGCCAATGGCGGCGAACGCGCCCGCAGCCACCTTAAAGGCTGCGGACATTTTCCTTCCGATGTTGGCGGCTTTCGCGGCGACGGAGTCGAACGCGCCAGCCGTCTCGTCAACCCCATTCAAGCGGATTGCCATGTTCAACGGGACATTGGCCATGGTTTATTTCCCTTTCATTGATCGAACAAAGTTCACCAAGTTTTCCTGCGTTTCCTCTTCGCGTTGCCGCCGCTGCGCCTCCCGAAACTCCGCCGCCTGCATGTGAAGCCCCCACGCATCCAAGGCGTCGTCGCGGTGGAGTGGGGAACCTTTTCCGCGCGTAAGATTCACGATGGCACAGAACAGGTCGGCGAGTGCGGCGGGCAGCCATTCCGCGAATGCGAGCGCCGGGAACACTTCGTCGAAGCCATCGACCGTCAGACTGTCGGGGTCGATCCCAAAGAGCCTTCCGACGGCGACGGCACGTTGGGTTGCTCCGCCGCCGTAGGCGCTAAAGGGGGACGCTTCTCGTCGGGGAGAAGGCCCATCACCCACACGCACAGCTCTTCGAGCGTTTCGGCGTCCAGCTCGTCGCCCTCAACGGGCTCGAGACCATGGGGGGATGTTGGGATAGGAGTGCCCTTTGGGATGACAAAAACGCACTTCGGCAACACTTCAAGGAAGGTTGAGGAAATCCACGCGACAATTTTTTCGCGCGGCGCGTCGCGCAACGCGAAGACTTCCGCGGCGCAAGCGATCGGGAGCCCTGTGGTGCCGAGCGTTTCGCCGCAAAAGACGCGCGTTCGCTGGATGCGAGGTCGAAGTTTGAAAGCCATAGCCTTTTCCTCGAAAGTCAGACAGAAGGCGCAAGCGCCGTCGGCTGAAGGGTGATCACATAGGCCTCCACGCGAGATGCGCCATCGCCCTCAATGCGATCTTCGGCGACTTGCTGGACGAAGCAAGGAATGCTCTTTTCGTCGGACGACGTCGGCGTTGCCCCGTTGGTGGATTCGTCGATGGTGAGCTTGAGGTCCACGAGGCTTCCCACGGCAGGGGCCGCGCCGTCCTTCAGGATTTTCACCTCAAGGGTGGCGGTATTCACGAGCGCTCCGGGAAGATAGATGGTCTTTGCCGCGCCGACGGCCTTCACCTCCACGGTGTCGACCGACTCCGTCGGCGAGGGGTCGAAGTAGAGCACGTCGTGTTCATTGTCACCGATGACGACTTTCGCACGAACGGCAATTTTTGCGGAGGGTTGTTTTTCTGTGAGTGCCATTGGGGTCTCCTTTTTGTGATGAAATCAATAGGCGCCGGTGTTCACCGTCCGAGGCTGTTCGAGGGAGATCGTCGAATCGAAGAGTTCGAGCGGGAAGCGCGTGGAACCGGAATAGGCGCAGGTTGCGGCGGTGGCGTGGGTGCCATATTCGCGGAACAGCTCGACGATGGTTTTCACGACGTCAAGATGGAGGCGCTCGCCGTCGTTGCCCTGCCCTGCGGCGTAGACGGTCGCGCCGTCCCGTTGGGCGGCGGTCGGGATGGGCGGCACGGGGTCTAACACGCCCGGTGCGGCGGGGCACATCAGTACGCCCGTGACGATACGCAGGTCAAAGGCGCGGGGCTGTGGGAGGCCTTCGCGGTAGAGTTCGAGCGACGCGTCGGAGTCGCCCGGGATGATGTAGACAAAGGGGGCGTGGCTCACGCCAAGTTCGCGGTCAGTGCCGAAAGAAGAGCCAGCGCATACCAACAGTGGCGCGCCAAAACGCTCTTCTGCGAAGGCGCACAATTCGGCATTCGACGCGATGGCCTGCACGGCGGATTCGATGTGGTCGTGGAGGGTGTTTACGTTATCACTCATCTTGCTCCCTTCGATTTAGACAGTCTAGTTGTTTCGGAAGACAGTTTTTCGAGTGCTTGCGCAAGAACCTTGCGAGCCTCCTTCACAAAGTCGCCTTGGTTCTTCTTGACAAACGGCGCAATGATAGGACGAGAGACACGCTTGTAGAGAGGCGAAAGAAGCCGTTTCGCAAGGCCTCTAAGGTAGAACATACGACGTTGCTTCTTTGAGAACGTGTACGTCTCTTCCGTTTGTATTTCGGTTGCAAATGCGCGAAGGCCTTTGTTTTGGCCGGGAAAGCCGACGAACTGTGTGCACCCTGCGCTTTCATCAGAAACTCCACCCCACTTTTTTATCATCCCGCCCTTCTGCTTGGCGAACCTTCCGCCCCATTGCATTTTCGGGGCGCGTTTCTTTCTTCCGCTAGCAGTCCTTGCGTTCCTAAACGCGGCCTTATGGAGGACTTTGGACATCTCCGCTCGGTCTGCAAACTTTGGTACACCGTACATTCCTCCGCCCTCGTGAATGGTTTTATTCAGGCGTTTCACGAAATGTGCGGCGGTGTTGTTCACCGCCTTCGTCACTGCGGTTCGCAATTTGCTGTTGCCGAAGGCTTCGAGTTCCTTCAGCACTCGCTTATCAAACGATACGCTGAACGTCGTTTTAGCCACGGGGAGATCCTTTCACGAGGCGCTCGTTTTCGGACGCAAAGATTGGCGTGTGCCGGAGATTCATGAGGACGCTCCCATCTTTGACGCGAGACGCTGAGAGCACTTCATAGGCGGTCTTGCGATTCTGATCGAGCACACGCCACCAATCGGCGATGGGTGTTGTGACGGTGAGGGCAATGGACCGCGACACGGAGGCGGAGACGACGCCATCCGGTGCGTCGGTATCCCATGCAATGCAGAGCTTGACGCCCCACGTTGATTGCGTGCGCGACCGGATGACGGCGACGATGTGCTCAACGCCTTTCACCTCAGAACCCCGGCGTGGCGTTTTCCGCTGCGACGACGTGCACAACGTCTCCGACTTGCTGGACCTGAACAATGTAGAGCTTTCGTTCAGGATGGCCAAAGATGAGAAACGCGCCCTTTCGCGGAAGGTCTCCCAAGGCCCAATCCGAACGCATGAAGGCGACGCCAAACACATCTCCGAAGGTGTCGGCGAAGGTGTTGGCGTCTTTTTGGTTGAGCAAGACAGACGCCCGCACCTTCTGTGTGCCGTTGTGTGCGTGGATTTCCACCGGTTCGCGCATGAAAGGCGCAAACACGGTGGGCGAAACGGCAAAGAAGTCGGTGCGGGCGGGCTTCATTGCGTCCCCCTTTTATTCGGCGGCATGCTCGGTGTCACCGCCGGACGGGGGCAGCGCAACGGACTGCATGGATGCCTGCTGGCTCATGGGCTCTGCACCGTCAGCGGGGAGCGAGAAGCGTTTGACGGATGCCTTATCGAGGCAAACGAAGGCAAGGTGTCCATCGGCATCAAACATATTTCGCTTGTTCACGTTGTCGCCCCAAATCGTGATTTTGGCGCAACTGTAGGGGTCGGCGCCTTCGCCATCGGCGGTGACGTAAGGGACGAATCCAGCGAAGGGCATTGCCTTGATGGTGTCGAGCACATCTTCCGGACGTTCGAGCGATTCGGGCCGGACGGCGGTCACGAAGATCTCGTTGTCATAGGTGGTGCCCCATGCGGTGGGGTCGGCGACGATGACCTCATGAATCTCGAGCATGTCGGCAAGCGCCACGCGGAAGGCGGAGGGCGTTCCCAGCACGAAGGAGATGTTTCCGGAGACTTTCCCGGAGGCGATCATCTGTTCGCGCACCTCGGTATTTTTCCGCAGGGTTCGAAGCGCCTTTCGCGTGAGGATGATCACGGGCTTCCCATAGGCGGCGACGGCGTCGCAGGCCTCCTGCAACGTGTCGATGACGGAGCCTTTGGTCATCGTGGTGGCGGAATCCGCGGCGCCGATCAGATAGGCGATGAACTTCTTTTCAAGGCCGAGGAAGAATTGCGTGGCGAGCGCCGTCCCTCCGGCATTCTTGAGATTGTCGATCGTGCCATAGTTCGGCTCTTCGCGCTCGGCGATATAGGTCCGCTTTTCGTAAAGCCCGAGGGTGTAGTTGGCGGAGCCGGTGGCAACGGCCTCGGCAGTGATTGCGGCGGTTTCCTCGCGGTTCTCCTGAAGGGCGGTGCCTTTGCTCATGTCGTAGGCCGTCATGAACGTGACAAGGCCGGACTTTTCACGGACACGGCAGAAGGGAAGGACCTTTTGGAAGGTGGTGTAGGCAGGGGGATTCATCAGGGCGAGCTTCGCGGCAAGTTCGGGCGCGGCCTCGCGGTTGGCAGGGAAAAACATGGAAGTGATCCTTTCTTACTTTTGGGTGATTGCGGCGAAAAGGTCGGGACGGGTCTGCTTGGCTCGCGCGGTGTTCCCCCCGCAAGCGCAGACGTGTTCTCGCCAAGCAATGGCTGCATTGAGGATGGGTTTGGGCTCGGAAGGCTCTTGGGGAGGGGTCATCGCTCGACGCACCGTCTGAGCCTTCGCATCGCGCAGGGCTTTCTCGGCGGCCTCGGCGCGGGCACGTGCTGCCTTTTCCGAGGCCTCGGAACGCGCAAGGGCGGCGCGAAGGTTCTTGACCTCTTCCGTTTCCTCGGGTTTCGCGGGTTCGTCTTCCTTTTGGGGGATCTCTTGGGTGGAGGGGTCCTCCCTTCCCGGCTCTCCTTCGGCAGGCGCAGGCGCGGGGGTCTCCTGTGGCGTGGGTTCTCCCTCGTTGGGAGGGGTCTCTTCGGGGGCGGGCTTCTCCACCGGCTCTTCATTCATCGAAGCGGCGGAGGCTTTCGCCTTCTTTTTCGTTGCGGGCATGGGTGCTCCTTTGCTTTGAGAAGTGCCGAGCGTCGCGACGGCGACGGCGGCGAGAAGACCGCCCGAATCTTTCGTGCGGGCGGAAATGGTTTTGGAAAGCGCTCGAATCGCGGAGACGGTCGGCGTTTGGATGGTTTGACCGCCATCATCCGCCCCAACGACCTCGTCGGCAAGGCCGGACGCGATCATGTCGTCCGCCCCAAAATAGGATTCCTTGCGTCCTTCGATCATGGATGCGGCTTCGTCTTCGCCGATTCCCGCACGCCGGGCGATCATTTTTGCGGCGTAGCGGTTGAAGACGTCGAGCGCGGATGCCGTATCGCGGAGCTCTTCGGCCGTCGCGTCCTCAAACGGGCACACTTTCGCGGCGTGAAACATGACCATTGAACACTCGTGCACGGTCACGCGCCCCGTGAACGACACAGCCATCACCGCAGCCATTGAGGCGGCAAGCCCGCCGATGGAAACATTGCATTTGCGGCCGTTTTTGTCGCACCACTCCTGAATCATCGCAATCATCGATCGCCCGGCGTCAATGTAGCCTCCGGGAGAGTCGATGCGAAGGTCGATATCCTGCGTGACGTCGGCCGATTCGAGCGCTTCGTACACCTGAACGGGAAAGGTGACAGCCATCGGCGAGGCGAAATCGCGGAAGCAGTCGAAATCGGAGGGAGAAATCACGCCGTAGACATTGATTCGGTTCATTCTTCAGGCTCCTTATTCTCAGGCGAGGAGGGGGCTGCGGCAGACGACGCGGTGGACACTTGCCCGGAAACGGTTTGCGTGGCGGGGTGGATGAGACCGTGTTTGGCCATCTCTTCGGCTTCCACCGCGACTTGGCGGATGCGTTCTCGCCAGTCCACGCCGAACTCTTCGCGGTAGGTGGTGGCACCGTTGCGCAAGCGTGCGGTGAGGGCGTTTTGCTCGTTGAGCGCATCCACCTCCTCTTGGCGCGGCCACGACCAAACAAGGCGCAGGTCGAGGCCATTGAGCGGCGCCGAGAACCCTTTCGGCGGCGAAAGGAAGCCATAGGCGATGGCGTCGTTGATCACGCGGGCGGCGACCCAGTCGCAAACATAACGCTCGAGCATCTTTTGCGCAGCGACAAAGGATGGCCGCACCAAGACTTGCCCACCCCGAAAGGCGGTGTAGGAGGTCTTCGGTTCAAGGGTGGCATAGGTTTGGTTCAGGCCGAGCGTTGCGGCGACATTCCCGGCCAGCATGGTCAGAAAGTCGGCGACCTTGTCGTTCGGGCGCTTGGTGTCGTACTGCTGGAATTTGTAGCCGGGCGGGAGGTTGTCGGCGAAAAGGCCTCGCGAGCGTGCGATGAAATCGGGGAATTGCTCTGTTCCCTCGGGGAGCCCGAGATCATCGGGAGAGGCGAGTTCCTGCACCTCTCCGCCGACGGCGAACGCTTTTTTCGACTCGGAGGGGGACGTCTCCTCAATCGTGAAATCGTCAAGGTCGGACGTCGCCTCATCGCCTTCCGTCTCGCAGACATAAGCGCCGAGCATCGTCGCGTTCAGGTTCGCGGCTTTGCTTTCGGAGGAGAGGATGTTGCCGTAGTCATCGATCAAGTCAACGGATGCGGCGAAGGTGGACACGCCGCGCCCTTGATTGATTCGCCACGAGTCTTGAACGTAGATCCACGGGCTGTTTTCGGTGGGGGCATCGGGATCGCGCAAAAGCGTGATTGCGGCATCCCTCGAAAATGTGGTTTGCCCACGCTGGGAGGCGGAGACGGTGACGCCGACGAATCGTCCAGCGGCGTTGTAGATCTTTCCTGAGCGTTGTGTGTGGTTCGGGAAGCGAGCCTGAAAGACGTCTTCGGGCAGATTGCCGATTTCGTCGGACTCAAAAACGCGGATCTTATTCGATCCGCAAAGCACGCCGCCCGAGATGTCCCATGCGTCGTGGACGATCACGCAATCGCCACCGGTGTCGAGCGATGTCAGAATGAGCTGGAGCAATTCGTTGAAACACTTGCCGTCGGTGTATTCGCAATTTCGCGCCCAAAGCTTGAAGTATGCGGCGGCGGAGGCGTTGAAGTCGGCGTCTGAGGTTGTCAGCTGCAACTTTCCGCCGATGGCCCCGACGACGTTCAACCGGCGCTGGAGCACGAGCGCCCTCGGAAGGGGAGAGCAGCGAAACGCTGCGCGAATCATTGCAAGTAGTTCCGCGCGTTGATTGCCGCGAAACTGATCGTCTTCTCCCTTGCGTTCGATGAGAATGCGCTTTGCCTGCTCATGGGCCCGACGGATGACTTCGTATTCATCGACGGCCGGAAGCGTTTTGAACGAACGCCCGCGCGTTTGCGCGTTGCGTCGTTGGTTCGACGGTTTCGATGATGGCGCTTTTCTTCGGTCCACGGTCAAAGCCTCCTCAGTCCCAAAGGTAGTAGGTTCGTGACGGTTTACCGACGTTCCGCTGGCCTTGCCATTTGCGAATCAGTCGGTTGAGGCGTGTCGCCGAGACGCGCAGGAGGGCGCGAAGGTCTTCGATGTTCGCGCGAGTGTAGGACTGCGATCCGCCAGCCGTGGAGATGGAGGCGGAGACCGCGCCGTTCGAAAGCTCAACGAGTGCGACCTTCAGCTGGTCATAGTGAGCCTGCTCGTCTTTGATTTCGGCGAGCATTTCGTCTTTCGTTTTTCGGCGCAGCGTCAGTTGTCCCATAGCGACCACAGAATAACCCTCGCATCGCCTCGGAGGCTACTCCATTGCAAAAAATCACAATGACGACAGCGATGAAACACCGTTGTGTGGAGGGTTTGAGCAAAAAGTGAGCAGGGGGGCGCCTGTCACGAAGGGAGTGCGGCGGCGTAGCGAATGCGACGTTTTTTCTTGACGGAAACGCGCGGCCGAATGGCGCTTCCCGAGGCCTCCGACAACGTGGACGCCGCCGCAACGACAGACAGGCGCTCAGGCCTCTCAAGGAGTCGGTACCACTCGGCAACGGCGAAGAGCGAAGAGACCACGTCGCCAAAATGGTTTTCGGGGGATCTCTTTCTCCACACCCACAAGGCTTTCCCGGCATCCGTGGTGCCTGTGTCAATGAGCTCTTCGGCGCAAATTTCCTCGGCAAGCTGCGCGTGCGCCTTCGGGTCTGTGCCGTAGAAGGATAGCGAACCATATTGAAGGGGCTCGGAAAGCAAGGCGCGATGGGCGTATTCTCGCCAATAGTCGGCATGGATCGCCAAGAATCGGCCGTACTCGGCTTCCGAAAGGTGGCAGTGGTTGGCGGGGCGAGCAATTTTGTCGGAGGGGGCGTAATAGCGCCAGTTGAAGCCCTTGGAGTGGATGAGCGAAAAGGGCGCCTGAAAGGCTCGACAGAAGGCGGAGACGGCGGCCGTTCGCCAGCCTCCGTCGAAGCAGAGCGCGGTCAGTTTTACAGGCACGCCGGAACGCGTAAGCGGAAGTGCGGCGATGCGACGTGTGACGATGGCAAGGCCTCGAGCAACGGCATTGTTGATTTCGGCATCCGTCGCCTTTTCGGGATAAAGCCTTCCTTGCTCGGGGTATCTTCCGTAGGCCACGAGCGCGGCAACGTTGCCTCTACCGAAGGCCATCACGCCCCAGCGCAAGCCGACATCGGCACGGGCATTCACGTCGCAATAAGCGACGCATTGCGTGGTGGCCAAGGGAAGCTGGCAAACGGGCGTGCCGTTGAGCCGGTTGGCGACGAACGTGGGCGAGAGTTCGATCATCTGCGCTTCGCGGCGCAACGTCATCTGATATTCAGCGTTGAACGAGTCTTCGCCCATTTGCGAACGAAGAACGAATGCGTGGTGGATTGCCGAGGACTCGAAGTCCGGGTCTCCGTCCAAGGGATCGATCACTTCGCAGCCATCATCCATCGCGGCGCGGTTCGCATCGTAGAATTGACGTGACATCCAAGGCGCGGTTTTGTCGTCGGCATAGATGAGTTGATCTTGCTGAAAGAGACGCGCAAACTCTTCCCAAAGCGCGGTATTTTTGGGGGGCGTGATAATCAACGGGATCTCGACGGTGCGCATCTCGGGGTGCCTGCCTGGATCGGCAAACCGGCAGGATGCGTCATTCGGAGATACAGGTGTGGAAGCCATCAGAACGGAGATTTGCTTATTGTGACCTGCGAGGCCGTAGAGGTCTTGCGTCACGAAGGTTTCGAAATCGTTTGTCTTTTCCAACGAGCGTGCGTCTCCGCGCTTCTGAGCGTCGTCGATCAGGACCTCATCGGGGCGAAGCGCCCCGTCAGACTCGCCTCGGACGGAACCACCCACGCCGAAGCAAGAGACGATTGAGCCGGACACGGCCGAACCTGCGACCGTCGGTAAGCGAAGACGATCGCTTCCAATCTCGATTTCCGTTTTGAGGCCATTGATATGTTGAAACTTCGCACGCTGAGGCGCATCGTTCAGCTCACGAAAGGGGTGTGCTATTTCGGGGAAATCTTCGTAGTAATCGTCACCGAAGCGAATGATTCGGTAGATCTCCTTGAGGAGGCGTTGGGCTCGCTTCGCTGTCGCGGCGACAATCACGACAAAGCGCCGGTGGCCATAGGAGAGCGCCCACAGCGTTGCGATCTTGATCCATGTCG
Source organism: uncultured Lentisphaeraceae bacterium (assembly GCA_949282555.1). Taxonomy (GTDB): domain Bacteria; phylum Verrucomicrobiota; class Kiritimatiellia; order RFP12; family DVOR01; genus Spyradenecus. Next base: position 15,157 of record CASDPK010000024.1, read on the forward strand.
TTTTTCCTTTCCCACGGGGGAAGCGGACGTGCACCTTCCCCCCATGCAGCAGTGCGTCTTCAATGGCGGAAACGAAGCGGAGAATGTGCGGCGATGGGGCGTGCGCGAGCATTTGAGCGCAGTAGGTTTGCCCGAACGCCGCGAGGTCTCGGGAACAGGCTGCGCGACGTTGAGGATTGGCAACGGGAGGAGGGACATCGATATCGGCATGACGAGCTGACCACGCGGCTTTTCTTTCGGCATTCGACTTTGCCTCTGTGCTGCCACGACGCCGGGCGGCGTAGGCTTGCATTAGGTCGGGAGCGAAGCGTTGGAGGGCGAGAAGATTGTCGGAGTTGATGCGAGCACCGGATTGGATGCGGTTTTCTGCATTGGCTCTTGCCAAGGAATAGGTCGACTCGCGGTCGCAATCCGCAATCGCGGCGGAGGCAAGCCACGATGCGTCTGAATCATTGAGGAGCCGACCCCGTGAGAGCGATTCGCGGACATCTCGAAAGCGTTTGTAGTCCAACAACGTGTTCACCGCCGAAACACCTCCAGTATCGTCTGTCTAAGCTCTGCCGGAAAGATCTCAATCACGTCTGAGACGATAGCCCCCTTTGGAATGCGAGCGAGATTGCGTCGGGCTTCGGATTCACGCACGATCAATGCGGCGACCAGGTCGCGACGGACATCATCAAAACGGCGAAGGTTTGTGTGCCGATTGATGCAACGAACACCGATTTTCGTCAGCGCCGCAGACTGGACCGCCCATTCAGGCAAGAGCAACGGAGACCGACGCGATGGACGAAGGAAAAAGAAGCGAGACATTCTTGGGGACACTTCGCACCCCTCTCCGGGATAGACCAATCTCGAGTCTACCGGAATGCCAAGCGGCATCGACACAGGCACAAGGCGAATGCCGTGCGCTGCCATCATTCTCTCCGCGCTCCGAACGGTCCGTGCCAATTCGGCGACACACCGCCGCACGTCCTCCGCACATTCCGCTCGCGCAACCGCCGCACCGATCGCCCGCGCCTCCCTTCCAGTGACTACTTTTCTACGCAAAAAATCAAACGGCGACATGGACAACCTCCAAACGACTGCAACTTTTCTCGTTTCTCACTTGCTTTTCGTTTGCTTGTGCCAGTTGACCTTCTTCATCTTTTGGACGAGAAAGAACCTTTGCCGGGGGGAGGGGGCACCACGGGAAGGCGGAGTGGACACTTCCGCTCCCAGCCATCGAACGCGTGACTCCGTGGTGGAGGTGGTGGAGGTTTACCCCCTTCTTTGTACTTTTATATAAAAAAGCATAAAAAAATATAAAGAAGGTAAAACAGCCCCTAAACCTCCACCACCCCCACCTTTTAGAAGTATTCAGCAACATCTTCCACCCCCTCTTGTTCTGCGGTTTTCATGTTGAACGTTGAATTGGTTGCGACATTTCCCGAAGAGGTGGAAGGCGCGGAAACGTCCAAGCCCTCCTGCTCGAGCTGATGAGCCTCGCGAAGAATAAAATCTTTCGGATTTACGCTATAAACAGCACTTCCACGAACGAATCTTCTGTCAATTTTGTAGCAAAATCGCAAAGATTCCCACAGCTTGTCGATTGCTTTCCCGACTTTTACGGCGTTCCATCTCGCATTTCGAATGTAATCCTCGCCCATCACATTCCTCATCTGCTCGAAGAACGCTGCCGAGGTGAACTCTCTTGGCGAGACGATCAACCGCATGAAGATCTCACCGAAGACGTCATTCTTCAGATTGAAAATGTACTTGTCGGACTCCACAGCCTTCAGTGCCATCACAACCTCCTCTTCACATCCGAGCGCACGCCCGATGCGAATCGCTGCCTTCCCGAAATCCGGATGCCTCCGGTTGGGCGAATCGCCGTTCCACTTGTCTGCCAAAACCTTTCGAATAATCTCGCAAACAAAGGTCATCCCGTCGTTTCTGATGTTGGACACTTCAGAGTAGATTTCCGATTCTTTTGTCACTTTGTCGGGTCGCCGAAGCAGGGACACGAAAAGCATTCGGTCAGCCAATGCTGCGGACGACGCGAAGGCGGGCCTAAGCGACGTGACGGCAAGCCACGCACGCGGTTTCAGGCGAACGAGCTCCGAATCGGTGTAAAGCCTCTTCGCCTCAAAATCGGCACCCGTGGAGGCGGACTCCGCAGCATTCGCAAACCATCGAACCGACGTGTCCATGTTGTCAAGCAAAAGCAGGCCTCCAGCGTTCATGGACACCCAAAACGACTGCGCACCCTTTTCGGATGTGTCCACCGTCAAATTTCGTTGAGCGATCCCATACAGCCGGAACAATCCACGCACCGCCGTCGTCTTTCCCGACCCGGCACCGCCCGTCACGCACAGCGGAGGCTTTGCCTCGTTGTTCAACGCAAGTCCAAGCGCCCACAATTTGAAAACGAGCCTGTCTCGTGGATTGGCCACCTCCATCTCGCGCCAAATGGCACACTCCGTGAATGGGTCGCGCGGCGAGGATGTCAGCTCCCAAGGGTCAAGCGTCTTGTCCGACGGGAAGAGCACCCCGTCGGTCCCATTGTCCACCATCTCAACGCCTCGCGCGGTAATCCTTGCCATTTGCCCAACGCCATTCGAAATATAGATGGCGCACGCCCTCTTCTCTCCAGCAGCAGGGAACAGATTCCCGCGCCTCGCGAAGTAACACTCCGGCAACACGCCGACGGCCTGCTCACCTTGCAACACCTCATCCTGAATCGCCGACCAAATCCGTTTGAACCGGGCCTCCTCACGATTGACCCCAATCCGCCGCGACACCCACGAACGGAACCAGTCCGAATCAACATTGCACAGGCTTTTGTCCGCCTTCAAGAAAAACATACCCGTCCGGAAGTCCCTGTGTTCCTTGTGGTAATACAGCTTCCCCACAGAATTCAGCCATCGCAGCACCACGCGACACATGATCCCGTTCTTCAACTCACGTGTGACCCCGTCTCCATCAAATCTCACCGCCGCCTCAACGGCCCAAGCAATCGGCTGGCCTTTTTTCTCCACGTGATAAATCAGCCAATCGCAGTAGATGGCGCACCGCGTCTCAGCCGGTAAACTCTTGTCGTTCCAATCCCTCTTCATCCGCGCCTCGGAAGGGGCACGCGCCTTCTTTTTCGCGCCCTCAGGCGCTTCCGGAATTATTGGTGCGTCCGGCCGTTCACGCGGATGCACCCACTCATCCTTTTCCTTTTCGATTGCCACCTGCGCAAGACGCTTCAAGTCCTCGGGAGACCCTCCGGCCTTTAGGAAGTCAGAGCAATCTTTGACGCGCCTTCCGTTCACGAGCTCCGGCAATTCCACCACACGGCAGTTCACACCCGCAGCCTCCAACTTTTCACGCTTCAGCAAAGCATAATCCTGCCCCTGCCATCCGGGTGTTGCGGTGTCTTTCGGCGGAGGGTCGTTGTCCGGGATAATCACCACACACCGCGCACCCTCAAAATAATCCACGTAATGGTCGCGCCACGCCCCGCCTGCGCCCTCCGAAGTCGTTGTCGCAAGCAAGCCTTCCGCCTTGAGCGCCAACACATCCTTCTCACCCTCAACAAAAAAGGCGACGCGCCCCGCCTTGATGCCGTGAAGCAATTCCGGCAATTCGTAGAGCGGCCTGCGCTGTCCACGCTCGTCAAGCTTCTTCAGCCCATATTCCCACTTCTTCGTCGACCCAATGTCAGCAGGGCACTTCTGAATGAACGTCTTCGTCCCATCCGGCCTCACGTAACGATCTTTGACGAAAACAAGCCTTCCCGCCTCGTCACGATAGCGATACGATTCGACGTAACGCCCAAACTTTCCCTCCCACTGCTTTTGCGGTTTCGGCTCCGCCGCGTCGCCCATCACCTCCGCCATCTCAATGCCCAATTTTTCGCACACGTCAGTCATCGTCGCGTAGCACCCGTGGCAATGAAACAAAATCTTCCCCGAATCGCCAAGCCGAACGCTTGCCGACGGATTCGAATCGTCATGGATAGGGCAACACACCTGCCACTCATCCCCGATTTGTTTCTTCTTCCCCGGGAGCCTGTCCAAAAATGCCTCAAGCGTCATCGTGCGCACCTTTTAATGCTTCAGCCAATTCTGCGGCAAAAATGCCGCCCAACGCCTCAACCACGGTTGCAAGCGCACTCGAAGGCATCCGGCGAAGCCTAGAGCCTTCCGGAATGCATCCGAGCGCCACCTGCAACCCTGAATCCATGAACCTCTCGTCTCTTTCAGAAAGGCAAATTGCCGTCCGCGGCCTCGGGGTTCTCCGCCGGAGTCGCCGTCATGGAAGCCTTCTTCGCCTTCGCCGCCTCAACCTCCCGTTCCCACGCCTCGCGCGATTGGAACGAAAGCGACAAAAACTTCTTCCCGTCTCGCTGGGAATAACGCGTCCACGCCGTGGCACGGTATTCCTTCCCATCGATCTTCACGAAGCCGCGCATCGAAGGCAAATTGTCCCCCGGCTTCTTGAAATCGTTCTGATAAAGCTCCCCCGTCAAATCCTTGCGTTCACGCTTCGGGTGCTCACCGTTCTCACTCATCGTCCGATCCTTTCGCTGGTTCGAGTTCCACAAAAAAGCCCGCGATGTTCCTTCCCGGCGGGCGCGGGGCAAAGGGGTCTTGCAAAAAACGCGTCACACGTCGAAAATCCGCCAATCGACTGCTCACTCTCAGGGTCAACATGCCTGTGGGCACAACGGCCGTTCAAACCATGCGCGCACCGAACGCATGATCGATCAATCCCATCGGCATCACGCACATGCATCAATTCGGCAAAAAACGAAAATGGCACAGTGCTTCTCATGGAATGCCCCCGCAGTCCTTCGCAAAATCCTCCACCGTGCAGAACTGCTCGCAAACATCATTCGGTGACACCGCACGGCACCCACCGTTCCTGTAACAATTCAGCCCATCGCCATCGCCATTCGAAAGGAAACAATTAGCGCACCGCCTAAAAGGCGTAAACACCTCCCCCGCCTTCATGCGATATCCCGCGACGCCTGAAAGATAGCGCCACCCAAGCGGCGCACGCCCAATCCCAACGCACGCAAGCGGAATCGGGGCCGCAAAACGCGTCGCCCCCATCAAATGCCAAATGAACGCACCCCCACGCATCCCGGCATAAGCCGCAAACGCCTCCCTCGAAACACACGTCTCGGCCTCCTCATCCTTTCCGTAATGCCTCACACTCACCCAATCATAAGAACGCAAAATCGCCCCACCGGTGATTGCCCCCACCGGAGCCGTCTCATAAAAAAGCACCACAGGCGCCCCACGCAACCTATCTCGAATCTGCGCGGTAAACGCCCGAGGTGCCGTCTTTCGCACCTCGCCAACCTTCTCGCCCGACAAAATCCTCTCAAGCCACCTCGTCTTGATCGATGCCAAAACAAAGTGATCGTTGAACGTCCTCAGCGTCAGCCCCGCAAGAGCCTCCACCGTTTCCTTCTGAGCCTCGTCCATTATCAAAACCTCCCGTTTCTCTTCTCACGCAACGTCAAACGGCGCATCTCGTTGATGGGATTGAAAAAGATCGGCTCCTCACCCATCCCTGCATCCTCCCTCGCCACCAACCACGCCTCCGCCGAACGCCACGCATGGCAAAATTCCACAGCCTTCTCCCGCGAAGAAAACCGCTCCAAAACCGACCATTCGCGCTTCGACTCATCCGCCAGCGGAAACCTCCGCGAAGTCTCCACCGCCCAATCTCGCCGAGGAGGCAACACCGGCGCCTCCGAAGGCGAACACGCCAGCCTCCCATGAACAAGAAAAGGCCGCGTCTTCCCAGTCCGCGCAAAAACATCCCGAAGCCACGCGTCATGATCGTAATTCGCAGGGTCATCCGGAACCCTCCGAACCCGCAAAGGCGCATGCCAAAAACAAAAATCCCCCTCCGGCATATCAACCCCGCTCATAATCCCACTCGGCCGCCAAAAACTGAAGCCGCTGCTGAAACTCACCAAACGGCATCCCCGAAGGCAACCGAACAAGACAAAGACTCCCCGACCGAATGTTGAACAACCGCTCCGGCATCTCTTGGCGCGCAAGCGCCTTCCGGCAACACTCAGCAAGATCAAGCGCATCAAGCTCCAGCGCCCGCCGCATCCGTTGGTCCAAATCCTTTCGACATTGGATCAACGCATCACGGATGCCGATCTCATCATCCATCGTCAGCCGATGAACCTCAAACTTCATCTCACACCTCCTTCAACACGGCTTCAGATGCCATATACTTCTCGCGAACCGCCTCAACAATCAGCGCGTTCACGCTCAAATATGCCCGCTTGCGTTTCTCCGCGTCTAACGCCGCCGCCACCTCCGAAGGAAAGCGCACACTGCGCGTCACATCCTTGCCAATGCCGTTATTGCTCATTTGTGTCACCCCATCCGCTTAAGATTGCGCCTTGCGGCAAAATGCGGGCACGTCAGACCCGCGCTATCCGTTCCTGCTTCATTTCGTTTTCTTTTCGCTACCGTTCGCCGTGCCCTACGTTCACGCAGTAATGCGCCACGAGGCCTCAAGTCAAAGCCGACCCTCATCGCCGCCTCTCCTGCACGATTTCGTCTAATGCCATCAAATGGCTTTCAAGGTAAATCCTCATCCATTTCACCTCGTGCTCAATCTTTTCAAGTTCGTCTCTGGCCGTTATTACCATCAAAAGCCTGTCTTCCGTATACTTCTCCTCAAGCGAAAGTCCGGCGGCAAGCGCATTCAGGCTTTTAACGCTATTCTTGAATGCCTCCTTTGTGTGACGTGCTCTCATCTCTCCGAGGGTTTCGGGTCTCTCTTCCATCATCGTGTTCCTTTCTTTGCCAGTTCCCTGCCATCAATGGCAGGGTTCGTCCTTGCCGGTGCCGCGCAGTTATGTGCGGGTCGTACGACCCTTCTTGCTCAAAAAATAGGCGTGGTAATCGCCCGTCGCTTCGCCCCCGTGGGTCGTACGACCTAGCGAGGCCAAGATAAAAGCGCCCTGCACCGGGGAAACGCCGAGCTTTTCGGCGAAGGTTTCAACCAGTCGCCTGGTTGTAATTGGGAGGACAATCTTCTTCGTGCTCATTTCAGCAACCCTTTCTTCCTTGCGTTGCGAACTGCTTCACGGCGGGCGCGGTTCTCTTCGATTTCGTCTGCAATAGCGCGAAAATCATCAGGCGATAAGTGGTGCCCTACGGCCTCCGCACCCCGTTGAATAAGATAGTCGGCATTAAACCGTTCTTCACCACCGTGCTTTGCCGTATAGGTTGCGACAAGTCTTGTAGTCTTTAGGTCGAGCGACCAGTTCACGCGTTTTCGGAAAATATCAGGAACTCGTGTCATCTGTTCATCCTTTCTGTGCCGCTCATTATAACAGGTCGTACGACCCTATTCAATACCTTTTTAGTATTTTTTTGGTATTACTTTGGTATATCGCCAAGTCGTTATAGGAGACCTTCGCCGTGGAAACCCTCGTCATTCCCGCCCTGCTTGCCCTTCTTCTGATCTTTTTGCTCTTGCGCAAAGGCCGCCTAGCACGCCTCTTGCGCTTCCTTGTCGCCGCCGCCACCCTCTTCGCCATCGCCTACGCCTGCGGCCTTCGACAGCCCGGTTGGTATCTGCTTGCCACAGTCGTCGCCATCCCCCTCTCAAAAAGGCGGTACTCCGAAAAGGAAATCTCCCGCCAACACATCAACGCCACCTTCCAAGCCGAAAAATGCCTTGCCGAATGCTACGCCGCAGGCAATGAGCCAATGTGCCACTTCTGCGGGCAACCCATGCCCATCACACAATTGGGCGGCGTTTACCACAACCTAAAAACGCACGAAACCTATCTTGCCTGCACCACCTGCAAAGCCTCCGCCTATCGCGAACACGGGAAAGACAACATCACGAAAATCAAAATCAGCAAGCCCCGTCTCCGCCAAAAAGCAAAAGCCCGTCAGCAAAAGGCCGCCCAATGAGCCGCCCCAGCAAGCAATCCGTTCAGTTCCTTGCCGCTTGCGGCAAGCCGTCCCGCGCAATCCCTGCGCCTCCGCCAGTCGCCCGCACCGCCGTCATTTACACCCGAGTGTCCTCCAAAGAGCAAGTCTCCGGCACATCGCTCGACACGCAATTGGCCGAATGCCGCCGCTTTGCCGATCGTGCTGGATACATCGTAGAAGGCGTGTTCACCGATGCCGGCCTCTCTGCAAAAACCGCCGAAGACCGCCCACAGCTTCAAGCCGCGATTCGGCACTGCGTCAAACATCACACCTCGGCATTCCTCGTTTGGAAAGTCGACCGCCTCTCACGTAACACCGCCGACGGCATCGCCATTCGCGAAATGCTTCGCCGCGTCGGCTGCGAAGTGGTCTCCGCCACCGAAGGCTTCACGGCCGATCCCCTAGGCGACGCGATGTCGTCAATCCTGCTCACCTTCGCCCAGCTCGACAACGCCCAACGAGCCATCCGTTGCCGAACAGGAATGGAAGAGACCGCCCTGCGCGGTGGATGGTGCCACAAAGCCCCCGAAGGATTCGACCGGACAAAAACCGCAGACGGGCTCCCAATCCTCGTCCCAAACGCCACAGGGCAAGCCCTCCAAATCATCCTTAAAAACTACGCAGCAGGCCGAATCTCAAAAACCGACTACTACTCCGAATGCCAAAAGATAGGCATCAACGCAAAAAAAGCGGAACGCATCCCGCATCGCGACATCTATGCCGGAATCATCCGCGAAACCCTCACAGGCGGACAGCCCGTCAAAGCCGCATTCCCCGGGCTCATCACCCCGAAAGAGCTCAGCGCCATCCGACAAAAGGCCACCACCCTTTCCCGACGAAACAAACCTACATCAGACCGCCAAGAAGCCATCTACAAAGGCCTCATCAAATGCGAATGCGGGCGCTCACTCTCGCCCTACAAATCCAAGGGTCACCTCTACTACAAATGCTCAAAGTGCGGAAAGCCCAACATCCGAGCAGAAAAGGCCTACACCCTCATCACTGAAGAAATCAAAAAGGCAGACTACCTCTCAGACCTTCTGAAGGCCGCCACCGTCTACGCCCGCCACGCCGTCAAACGCGAAATCGAAAACCGACGCAAACTCTACGCCGCCCAAGAAAGCGAAGCCCGAAAAGCCACCGCACGGCTCAACCGACTGACAGACCTCTATCTCGACGGAAAGATTTCAGAAACCATCTACACAACGAAATCCTCCGAGCTTCAGGCCACCATCGCGAGGTCTAACCACGAGAAAACCGACGTCCAAGTGTCCATCAACGAGCAAGTCTCGGCACTTGAACGAGTTGCAAAACTCCTTGAAAATCCAAAGACATTCATAGATGCGCTTCCACCTGATCGCGCACACGCCGTCCTTGAATACATCTTCGGCTCTTTTGTTCTTACCCCTGAAAAGACCCTAATGCCGAAGTCTAACCCCGAAAAGCCCTCGCTTCACGCCCTTCTCCAATCACTAACCCCTTCAAACAAAACGAAAAGCGGCGAGCCATCGCCCGCCGCTTCATCGCTTGCTTCTAATCCTTCTTTTATGGTGGAGGTAAGGAGAGTCGAACTCCTGACCTTTTGAATGCCATTCAAACGCTCTACCAACTGAGCTATACCCCCGAAGAAGGAATGCACATAATATATCAAAGCCCGAAGCCTTGTGGCAAGACTTTTTTGCAAAAGCGCGATTTTTTTGCAGAGCGCCCGTTCGGGGCCGAAAACGGGGGCGTTCGCCCCGTGGAATCATGCGGGGGGAGACCCTTTGGCGCGATTTTGGACGATTCGCCGTGCGTGCGTTGGGGGCGGATGCCTTGTCTGCGGTTGTGCTATAGTAAAGACGCTATGAAAAAGTTCATTCCTTTGCTTGCCATCACGGCGCTCCTCTCGGGATGCGCCACCGTCTCTTACCAAAACCTCTCGACGCTGCCCGGCGAAACGTTGTCGGTGCACCGCACATTGGCCCGCTACGAGGGCGTGGTCGATCAGCCGTGCCGTTTTCTGACCTCGCTGTGCCCGGATCGCTGCGACCATGGCGGGCGTTACGCCAAGTTCGCGATCGTGGAGTACACCGATTACCAGAAGCCCGGCGAATACGGCGACCCGAAGCAAGAGACGTTCCTTGTGCGCGTGGCCCACAAGGACGGCTCCCCCGATGAGACGACGCCGGCGCCTTTGCGCAAGGTGATCGGCGAGTTGCGGGAAGGGCAGATCGTCGGCTTGGACTGGACGCACGTCTATGTCACCTCGCCCTCCGGCTCGAAGTGGCCTGAGCGCATTGTCACCCGTTTGGCGGAATGACCGTGGCGCAGGCACTCCCACCGCTCAAAGTGATGATGTGCGCCGGGGAGGTCTCCGGCGACATGTACGGCGGCGCGCTCATTCGTGCGCTTCGGGAGCGTTTTCCCGGGCGCGCGCTGGAGGTGCGCGGACTGGGGGGCGACGCGATGCGCGCGGAAGGCGCCACGTTGCTCTATCATACCGACGCGCTCGGCGCGATGGGCATCTTCGAGGTGTTGGGGAAGCTGCGGTTTTTCCGGCGCGTGTTGTCGGAAATGGAGGCGCTCGCGCGGGAGTGGCGGCCCGACGTCTTGATCACGCTGGACTATTACTCCTTCAACGTGGCCCTTGCCGAACGTGTGCGCCCCTTGGGCGTGCGCACCGTGCAGTACATCTCGCCCAAGGTGTGGGTGTGGCGGCGCGGCCGCATCTATCGGATGGCCCGCGCCTTCGACCTTGTGCTCTGCATCTTCCCGTTCGAGCCTGAGCTGTACGCCCCGGCGGGATTGCGGGCGCTGTATGTGGGGCATCCGCTGGTGGAGCGCGCCGCCGAGACGCGCGCCGAGGCGCCGCCGGCGTTTCCGTGGTATGGGCGCGATCGCATCGCCCTTTTGCCGGGAAGCCGCGCGGGCGAGATCCGCGCCATTTTGCCCACGTTCCTGCGGGCGGCACGGCGGATTGAGGCGGTGAAGCACGGCGATTGTTCGTTCGTGTTGCCCGCGCCGACGCCGAGAATGCGGGCCGAGGCGGAACGCATCATCGCCCGCGTGCCGGGGCCGCGTCATCTCACGGTGGTGGATGGCAACGCCCGCCACGTCCTTGCGCAGGCACGGGCCGCCATGATCGCCAGCGGCACCGCCACGTTGGAGGCGTGTTTGATGGATTGCCCCGCGGTGTTGGCCTACCGTGTGAGCCTGCCCACCGAGCTCATTGCCCGCATCGTCACGCTTGGGGCGCGGTTGCGGTTCGCCGGCCTTGTCAATATCATTGCCGGGCGGCTGGTGATGCCCGAATTGCTCCAGCGCGACTTCACCCCCTACAACACCGCCGCCGAGGTGCTCGCCTTCCTGCGCGACACGCCTGCCCGCCGCGACCTTGCCGCCGCCTATGCGGAGGTGCGTGAACGCTTGGGCGGCCCCGATGCCACCGCGCGTGCCGCCGCGGCGATCGCCGCGTTCCTTCGCGGCGATGCGTTGCCCGACGGCAACGCCTAAGCCGCCGCGGCTCAAGGTTGGAAAGGAGACCCTTCATGGAAACGCAGGTGGCTTCGCCCGCACCCGGCGGACGTGTCCGGATGTTGGACGCGGTGCGCGGATTCTCGATGTTCTTTATCTGCGGCGGCGAGGCTGTGGTGCTTGCGCTCTGCGCTTGCCTCCCTGGCGCGTGGGGCGATGTGGTGAAGACGCAGTTGCGCCATGTCGATTGGGTGGGGTTCCGTTTTGAGGACTTGATCTTTCCCACCTTCCTGCTGATTTCGGGCACGGCCTTCACCTTCGCGTGGCGCCGTCAGGAGGCCAAAGGCCTTTCCGCGCCGAGGCGCTGGGGGCGGTTGGCCGTGCGCACGGCGTTGCTGGTGGCGCTGGGGATGGTTTACAACGGCGCCTTGGAACAGACCTCCTTCGCGGCGGTGCGCGTGCCGAGCGTGCTGGCGCGGATTGGGCTGGGGGCCTTCCTCGCGGCCCTCCCTTATGTCTTTTTGCCGGGACGGTGGCGGTATCTCTTCTTTCCCGTGGGGTTGGCGGCCTATGCGCTGCTGTTCGCCGTCTGCGGCGGCGAGGCGGCCTATGCCCAAGCCAACAACTGGACGGGCGCCGTGGACAGGGCGCTTTTGCCTGGACGCCCTTTGGGCTTTCCCGATCCCGAAGGGGTGGTCTCGACGCTCGGCGCGGTGCTGACGGCCTTTTTGGGGATGTCGCTGGGCGATTTCCTCCGCACGGGCATCCGCCGCAAGGCGTTATGGATGGCGTTGGCGGGGCTTGCGCTCATTGGGGCGGCCTATGCGCTCTCGCCTTGGGTGCCGGTGATCAAGCGCTTGTGGACGTCGAGCTACGTTTGCCTTGCGGGCGGCTGGTCGCTGTTGCTGTGCGCGCTGTTCCACCTGTTGGCCGACACGTTCCAATTGCGTCGGAGTCTCTTTTTCCTGACGTTCATCGGCACCAACGCCCTTTGGTTCTACTTTCTCCCGTGCTACTTCAATTTCAGGGCCGCCGCTTGGCGTGTGGTTGGCGGTTGCACGCGGGCGTGGGTGCCCGACGCCGCGTGGCGGGGCGTCATCGGTGCCGTGGCGGGGATGGCGGCGCTGTGGCTCGCGGTGTGGCTGTTGCGGCGGACGTCCGCGGCCCGTTCGTGAGCGCTTATCAGGAGAGGAAGACCGCGTCGACATCCACGAGAATGCGCAGGCGGTCGCTGACGCGGGTGTCCTTCGGGAGCACGTGATCGCACGCGGCGGTCAATGCCTTGGAGGCGTCGGCCCGCAGGAGCACCTGCCAGCGCCAAAGGTCTTCCTTCCGTTCGAGCGGGGCCGGCTCCGCCGGTGAGACCTCCAGCCCTCGGCACGCCTCAAAGGCCGCCGCCGCCGCTTTGGCGGCCTGGCAGACGGTCGCCTCGTTGGGGCCGGTGAAGGTGACGCAGGCCAATTTTTTGTAAGGGGGGAGGCCGGCGATGCGGCGCTCCTCCAATTCCTCGCGGGCGAATCCCTCGAAGTCGCAGGCGCAGGCGGCCCGGAGCACGGGGTGCTCCGGCTGGAGGGTCTGCACCACCACTTCGCCGGGCAATTCGCCGCGGCCGGCCCGTCCGGAGACTTGGGCGATGAGCTGGAAGGTGCGCTCGGCGGCGCGGAAATCGTAGGCGATGTTGAGCGAACGGTCCGCCGCGAGGATGCCCACCAGCGTCACGTTGGGGAAGTCGAGCCCCTTGGCGATCATTTGGGTGCCGAGCAGGATGTCGGCCTCCTTGGCGCGGAAGGCGGCGAGGAGCTCATCGTGGCTGTGGCGGCGGGAGGTGCTGTCGGCATCCATGCGGATGACGCGGGCTTGCGGCAGAAGGGTGCGGAGGACGGTTTCCACGCGTTGCGTCCCGAAGCCGAGGCGCTTGAAGATGGGGTCGCCGCACTCGGGGCAACGCTCCGGCGGACGCCGCCACGTGCCGCAGAGGTGGCAGCGGAGGGTGTCGTCCTTCGCGTGGTAGGTGAGCTTGGCGCTGCATCTTGGGCAAGCCAGCGCGTGTCCGCAGCGCTCGCATTGGAAGGTGGGGGCGTAGCCTCGGCGGTTGAGGAAAAGGATGGTCTGTTCACCGCGCGCCAAGCGGTTCCGCATCGCGTCGAGGAGCGGTTCGCTGAAGAGGGGCACCGGCTTGCCGGGTTCCGTGGCCTCGCGCATGTCGATGGCGGTGACGGCGGGCAGGAGGCTGTTGCCCACGCGCTCGGGCATCCGCACCAAGCGGTATTTGCCGCGTTCGGTGGCGTTGACCCAGCTTTCGAGGGAGGGCGTCGCCGAGCCCAGCACGCACCGTGCGCCCTCCAAGGCGGCGCGCATCACCGCCACGTCGCGCGCGGAATAACGGGGGCTTTCGTCTTGCTTGTAACCGCTGTCGTGCTCCTCGTCCACGATCATCAGCCCGAGGCGGCGGACGGGGGCGAAGACCGCCGAGCGCGGCCCCACTACCACCCGCGCTTCCCCGCGCCGGATGCGGTGCCACTCGTCGTGCCGCTCGCCGTCGCTCAAAGCGCTGTGGAGCACGGCCACCGTTTTGCCGAAACGCGAGGCGAAGCGATTGACCGTCTGCGGCGTCAGGGAGATTTCCGGCACCAACACGATGGCCTCGCGGCCCTCTTCGAGCGTGCGGGCGATGGCCTGCATGTAGACCTCCGTCTTGCCCGAGCCCGTCACGCCGAAGAGCAGGGTGGGGCGGTCCGCGGAGAGGATGGCCTCCAGCGCGGCGGCCTGGTTTGGCGTCAGGGCCATGGGGCGCGTGGGGAGGATGCGCCGCCCCGCCAGCGGATTGCGCGCCACGGTTTGACGTTCGCACATGAGGTAACCCAGCGTCGCCAACTTCCGAAGCGTCGCGGGGGTGGTGCGGAACTCCTCGCAGAGCCGCGCCAGCAACCCCCCATCCACGCGCACGATGTTTTCGTAGAGCGTCTTTTGGCGGGCCGACAGCGGCGGGAGGTGGGGCGGGGGCGGCAGGATCGGCGAAACGACGAAGCGTTCCTGCGCACGGCTTCCCCCTTCGCGCACGGGGGCCGGGAGCGCACTGCGCAGGGCCAGCGTGAACCCCACGGAATAATAGTCGGCCATCCAGCGCAACAGGCGGATCGTCGTCTCGGAAAAGTAGGGCAGGGGATCGTCGACGGCATGGATCGGCTTCACCCCCGCGTCGGAGCCCTGCGCTTGCCGGGGAGCCTCCGCGCCGAAAAGATCCTCCTGCTCCACGGTCGGGGCGGATGGGCGGGTCTTCGGCACATAGGGCGACGTCTCCGTGAGCGCGATCACGTAACCTTGGTGGCACACCCTCCGCCACGGCACGGTGACGCGCTGCCCCACCTGCACCTCCAACCCCTCGGGGACGGCATAGGTGAAGAGTTGATTCGGCACCCGTTCAATGGCCACCTGCGCAAACATCAGGCGGCTCCTCGAAGCATTGGATGGGACGGGTGGCAAAACATGGCCCTAGTGTACCACAGGAAGCCCCACCCAAGCCCATGCCTCCCGCCATCCTGCCTTCCGCCAGGCTCCGTATCTCATTGCCCGATACGGAGCCTCACGCATGGAGATACGGAGTCCCTCAAAATGTCTCACGGGAGACGGGGCCGGCGTTCCCCTTCTCCTTTGTTTTAATCTCCCCCATAAAGTCGATGGACGTGATTGTTCGGAACAAGACGATTGGGCACCCGCCAACCAAATGGCAGTCTTGTTTGATAAAAGTGGATCTGTGATCAAGAAACGTATCAACCATGTATTGGATGAAGGGGAATTGGGCAGGGCGAACAACACGCAAAAATGCGTGTTGTTCGTATCTACGGCGGCCCTTTCTTGTAGGAGACATGGGTGTGGCAGAGGGGATGGCAAACGACTCATCGCGTGATTTTTCAAGTTCCCTTGTTGACGAGTCGCTATCTTGTGATATCATACGGGCACATAGTTCGAGTTGGGGCGGAGTCCCGTTTGGGTCATCCCGCCACGCCTCGGGCGCATAAGATGCGTTCACGCATACTTTCGTTCAACGGAAACTACCACCTTCTGTGAGAGGACGAAGTACTGCGGAGGCGCGTTAGGGGTATTCCCTGGCGTGTACTCTCCCGTGCTGTTTTCTCTCAAGGCTGTGGTAGGCCCCCGTTGGAAACATGTCGGACGGAGGCACGCCTTATTCGTGCCTCCTCCAAATGTCGAGGAGGTGCCTTATGAGCAAAAGAAAAAAGAAAAAACCTTCTTCTGCCGTGAATGTCGCGGTTGAGAGTGTGTCATCTATTAACTTGCTATCTCTTTGGCAAAGAGACTTTTATAGGTTACATTCAATCACTTACAAGCAAGAGAATGGGAGGGTCGAGGTTGAGATGGTGATGTACCATCGAACGGAGGGATACGACTTTGCAAAAAACGTGGTGAAATACGTGATGGTTGGAGTTGTTATCATTGCGGCGGTTTGGTTGTTTGTTCGTCTCCGACAAACCGTTGTGGGGGGCGTAAGCGTAGGGGAAAAAGCGCCTGTTGCGGTCTCTGTTTCAATCGGACGTGAGGGCTCATCCAATGAATGACAACGAAGTGCTTCCGTTCAGAGAGGTATACAAGTGCTTTTGGGAGCGCTACAACACGGAGCTTTCGCACTTTTGGCAACGTGCGGTCTTTCTTGGGACGTTTCTCGCTTTGGCGTATACGGGTTATGGGGCGCTTTGCGTGAAGGCGTTTGATATTCAGCAACCATTGGATTGGAACCTTTTTCACCTTGTTATGTGTGGAATTGCATGCCTTGGGATGTTTTTGTCGGCGCTATGGGTGTTGATGGCGAAAGGTTCGAAGGCCTGGTATGAATACTACGAAGCGGCCATTGGCGCACTGAATGATAGAATGCCTATAGTGCGCGGCAACGATAATCGAACGGAAGTGTTCCATGCGGAAGAGGTCGCGGCCTTGAATATTCATCGCTGCCCGGAGTTCGCAACGCATTGGAAACGTCTGGCGCACGATGAGTCTTATTTTTCTTGTGCCGCAGGGCCCTTTTCCACATCAAAGTGTGTGGTGTTTCTCGGGATCTTCTCTCTCTCGATTTGGCTCGTGCTTGTCGCGATGCATGGATCGGCTCTTCTTTTTGGCCGTGGGGAAACCATGGGATTCGTGCGAGCCTATGCCCCAGAGTTGGCCTTCGTGCTTATTGGAATCACCATTGCCGTTATCTTTTTCTGGCTACGCCAGCTCTTGAGCAGTGGCGTGCTTTCCGAATTCAGCAAATCCGTCTAGCGAAAGGGGGGAGAAAGGAGAACTTCACAAAAACAAAGCGTGGTGATGTAACGAATCCCTTTTGGGAAAGGATGCATAGGCATTACGTAGAGATTTTGCGGCTGTGGTTGTCCCTCGAGTGAGGCACGTAACTTCCGCGGAACGTTTGGAATGAATTTTGAAGCGTTGCCCAGTAATTGCTTCAACATTGGAAAGAAGGTTAAGATGAAAGTGACCAGTGCTGTTCCCCTTTGCCTTTTGGCAGGGATGGCGATTGTAACCTGCGGTTGCACCGCAATGAAATTGCGTAGCGAAGACCCCGCCGTTCGCATGGAGGCTGTCAAATCGTATACTACCGTCGAAGATTGGTTCGACATCGCAATTTCCGATTATCCAGAGGATGTCCGCCTTTACGCACTTGAGCGATTGAAAGACAATCAGGAGGCAATCGACAAAATCGCCGCAATAGTTCTATACGAGGATGTTTACGAGGATGTTGATTTTCACGATTTTCCCTATTCTTGGGATAATTTTTCGGTATATGATCCAGAACCTCATCGTAATAAGAGTCGTGTAGAGGCCGCGAATAAAAAAATGGCAGAGTGTCGAAAGATGCTTCATGCGGAAAATCTTTTCTTCAAGAGGCTTCTTGAGCTGTGCTCCACGAAGCAAAAACTTTTCCTCCTCGGGCGTAGGAATTTTTTGCTTGTTTATGGCAATAAAATGGGTGATCTCGTTTTGGCAATGCTAAACAGCACTCCCAAAGCGTCTGACAAAGAGATTATCGCGGCAGAAGGCGGGAACGCATTAGTCAACGCCCTCCAAGGGTGTGGTAAAAAGCGAGACATATTGTTGGCCTTTGTGCGCAATGTGCCTAAGGGGGCAATTCAAGCAATCGTTGCAGAAAAAATTCTACCTGACTTACTTTTAGGCGCGGGGAACGATGATAATGCAAATAAGCTTATTGTTGAACTTCTGAGTTATATTCCGAAGGAAAAGTATAGTGAGATAGTATCAAAACTCAATGGCAATAAAGTAGATGAAATCGAAGGGCTAATCGGAACCTCAGAATCCAAAGCGTATGTTCTCACAGTGCTCGATTTGATGAATACAGCCCGTAGCAACAACTCATTTTACTTGAATCGGAGTGAGGTGGCATCGTTGCTAAAGCGGTTCGATGATGAAAGGTTGATGTCGCTCGCATTGGAGAGTTGTTGGCCTAACTGGATGGAGGACAACGCCATTGTTGAACAAGTTCTCAAGTATCCTAACAGTACCTCGGCGATTTCTCTACTCGTCCAAACGGGAAAGGGGCGCGACCTTGTTTTGACAGAGGCAAACGCCCAAAAAATCTTCGATCGTTTGCAGAAGCGAGCCGCCTCTGGATCTCCCGAAGACGAGGAGGTGGAGGCTTTCGCGTTTATTGACTTGTTGAATGCTTGCCCTGAGTTCGCCCAAAAGGTTGAACCAAAGGCGGCGGTATCGCTGTTGAAAGCAGAGCATGCGTGTCAAGCCGAAAAATACGCAAAATTGCCGCTTCCCATTGCACAAGCGTTTGTTGAGGACGGAACTTGGCATCATGTCTCTCGCTACGATGAGAATAAGAAGTCTCCTTGCCCAATGTCTGATGCGATTTTAAAGCGTCTCCCTGTGGCAACAGCCTATGACATTTTGAAAAAACAAGATCTCAAACCTGATGTCTTTATCAGAGAAATACGAACGGCTAGCGGTGAATGTGCATTGAATGATGAGAATGTTGAAGCGTTGCTGAGGATTGATTTGGCACCATTCGCCACTGGATTGTATCGCTTGCAGGCGGCGCTGAAGGCGGATGCCGTTTCGGCAGAATCAAAAGCGAAGATTCAGGCGCATATTGAGAAACTTCGTGCTGAAGCGGAGGCGAATGAGGCCAAGGCCAAGCAGGAGCGGCTTGTAATCGATCATTGTTACGTCCCGATGCGTGAAATCGATCATGTGGCATTGCCCCCAAAAAAGGTTCTCAGTTACGGCGAGAAGAATGGCATCATTACCAGCTTTGGCTGGACGGCGAAGCAGTGCTATGACTGGTTTGAGATTGAAAACGATCGCTTCCAGTGGGAGTTTGCGAAGAAGTTCGGGTTGTCGAACTTCAAGTTTGATATGAGCGTGAAGGCGGAGTCGCAGACGAGCTTCAATCCCGAGTTGCTTTTGTTTGACGCGATGAGTGGGGCAGATACCGCGGTCGTGAGCGTCCCGAAGATTTCTGTTCAACAGTGGTGGCTCTCGACGACGCGCGAGCGGGGCAAGAATGTGGAGTTCTTGTACAACGAAGAGGACAAGAACAATACCCTCATTATGCGTGAGATCCAATAAATCACGTTTTCCCGCCCACCTCCAGACGTGGGCGGGAAAACATTCTACGTTCGGTAAAACGGACAACGGGAACCTTCACCTCTTTTCTGAGGATAGGATTTGCTGTTGCGCCAAACCCTATCCTTTCACAAACGCGCGACAAACCATGAAACAGGAGAATATCCATGAGTGAATCCATCGCGTCCCCGCAGAAGATCAGCGGCCCGATTGTTTCGGGGATTGTCAACATCCTCATTCTGTGCCCGGTGCACTACCTCGTTGCCGCCCTCAGCAGTGGTATCGGTGCGGCAACGACAACGATTGCGACAGGCACCGCGACAGGTTCGGAGGCGGCGACAACCGCCACCGCGGGCTTCGGGGTGATTATGATGTATGTTTGCACTTGGGGCGGTTCGGGTTTGATTCTGCTCGGAGCGCTTGCCTCAATCGTTGGGGCCATTGCGTCGCTTTCCGGAAACTGGAAGTTGATGCATGCAATGGGAACCGTCGCCCGTGTGATGGGTATGTTGACATTGCTCATCGCGTTGTATCTCTTCGTTACGTGTGGTGTGATGATGATTTCGCACACCATTTGGGGATTGTTTGGTTGCGTTCCCACGTTGATTGCCGCGCTTGTCCTGATGGGGGCAGGCAAGAAACTTCGGAAAGCTTCCGGACGTTAACGCTTATCGAGTAAGGGTCTACTCTCTCCTTAAATGACGGGAGTTCATTTAAGGAGAGAGATGAGGATAGGAATGGAGGATTCGGAACCATGAGTGACGATGGGAAGAAGTTTTGCAAGCATTGTGGAGCAAAGATCCCGATGGCTGCGATTATTTGCACGGCGTGTGGTTGTCAGGTGGAGGAGATGAAGCCGTCTTCTCCTGCCCCAACCCCTTCGATTGTCGTGCAAAACGTGAATAATACGAACGTTGCAGGGACAGGTGGCATCGGAGGATATCCTGTTCGCATGTGCGATAAGTGGATTGCGATTCTCTTTTGCATTTTTGGTGGATGGTTTGGGCTTCACAAGTTCTATGAGGGGAAGGTCATTTTGGGAATTATCTACTTTTTTACGTGTGGACTTTTTCTCATTGGAGTGGTGATTGACTTTTTGGTGCTGCTTGGAAAGCCGAACAAATATCCGGTGATTTGATTGGCGTATGAAAGGCGAAACTTACAAGATCTTTCATGAGGGTGTTGGAGTGTCGTTCCACTGCGATGTGTGGACGTGACATCACATTGAGGTGAAATGGACTCCTGCATGGTAGCGTGTCGAACGCAGTGCCACCGCAATCGAAGGAAAAGAACCGATGAAAATTGGAGCGCTGTTGGGTTCACTTTGTTTGGCGTCGTATGCCCTTGCTGGGGGGATTAAGTGGGAGTATGAGCAGTTTTGCGAGCGGCGGCGGGCGTATCCCTTGGTGGAGGATTCGCCGGTCGCGACGTTTCGCGTGTCGGCCATGTGGCCAACGTTGCCGACGGAACTTGCCGATCAGCAAGCGTTGTTGGAGCGCTTCATCTGTAGCTATCTCACGATCCCTTATTATCAGGTGGAGTGGGGGCAAGACCCTTTCCGGCATGGCGTGAGGGTCCCCGAGGCCGTACGCTCATTGTGTGATGCGTGGTATGAACGTTATGATGAGGCGGCTCAGAAGGCCCTAAAGGGTGGGCCGTTGCCGATCTTCCTTTCCGGTTGGTTCATCGGTTTGGAGGGACGTGTTCATTACCTGGACGAGCGTTATCTCGTTTACGCGGTCGGATTGGTTGAATATGAGGGTGGTGTTCATCCTGCGGCGTGGTATCGCTATCTTGTGTGGAGTTTCGAGAGGAAGCGTCCGCTTTGGTTGGATGATATCCTCGATATGAGGCACGAGGAAGAGATTCTTGAAGTCGTGCGCAAGACCGCTGCGACGGCCGGGGGATATTCCGATTACGAGAAATATCGAGAGTCGGAGTTTGTCTTCATTGACAAGATGCCGTTGAACTTTGCGTTTGACGACGATGGTCTTGTGTTCATTTACAATGACTATGAGGCGAGCGGTTATCGTGGGGATTCTCTTGAGATTTGTGTCGGCTGGGAGGAGTTGCGGCCCTTCATGAAGGATGACGGCATGATTTCGAGACTGCCAACCTACAAGCAAGCCGTGGAGAAGCGTTCACCTATTCTCAAAAACGCGGATGCGATTGGGAATTTGGTCTTTGGCGAGTTTGAGGACGGCCGACCGAAGCGTGAGGAGGCGAAATGAAGGGTGGCTTTCGGGCGCATTTTTTGCGCGAGAGGGGGAGGGAGCGGGTGGGGGAGGCTTTGGGGTGGTTTTCTAACGTGTTGATTGGGAGTGGGTTGTGGTGTCGTTAAAATTTTCTGAAAAAAGTGCTTGCCAAAAGGGCGG
>CASDPK010000025.1 GCA_949282555.1 uncultured Lentisphaeraceae bacterium
CGACGCCCCCGCCATCGCCGACGCCGTCCGCCGACACTGGGGCGTCGAAAACCAATGCCACTGGCTGTTGGACGTCGTTTTCCGCGAAGACGCCTGCCGCGCCCGTTCGCGCAATGCCGCCCAAAACCTCTCCGTGCTTCGTGTCTGCCTCCTGAATCTGCTCCGCCACCACAAAACGCCCGCCGACAGTTTCCGCCGCATGATCATGCGTGCCGCCTTGGACCCCGACTACCTCGAACTCCTCTTGAATCTTCAGCAAAATTAGATGCGTTCGCCCTGTTTCGTCGGGGTTCTCCGTCCGTTATTGCGGACATGGATTGTTTCACGGGGGCCTTGAGGGGCTACGCCCCTTCGCACGCGCCACGCCTCTTCCGGCAGACACAAGCCCTTGATCCCAAAACCGCAACAGAGCCGCGTCGGAATCGCACGGCATGACGTCTGAGTCTGTGGGAGGTCGTGGGGTTCAAGGGCAAAGCCCACATGAAAGGGGCTCACAGGGATCGCCGAATGGGCCGGACAACGCGACATGCCATTGAGGGGCGCCCTTCAGCGCACACTTCAATGAGGCGTCCATTCCCAATTCTCGGCGTTTTCGGCTCACGTCCCATTCGCCGCATCGCGAACGTCAATCGCCCCTTAGGCCCGAAGAGAACCCGCGTTCCGGGAATCCGGAGCGCGGGTTCGGCATTGATTTACCGAAGAGGCGAAACCGACGCCTTGAAGAGGTAGGTGGAGTGTCCCTCCGGCGGGGCGAACGCCAGCGTGGCGGTGTCGCCGGCCACTTCTTCCCGCACGGTGACGGCGGGCGCGGCGCCCTCCGTGGCAGGCACAACGGCGAAGGCGATGCCCTCGGCGAAGGTCAGGGGCATCTCGGGAAGGCCGCTCTCGACCTTGACCGTGACGACGACCTCCGCCGCCTCCACGGAAACGCCGCAGACGTCGAAGGTATAGGGCAAGACCACCGTCGCCGTCCCGTCCTCAAGCGTGATCGCCACCGGTTTAAGACCGTTGAAGCAGTTCAGCGCATCCTCCACGGTCGTCGGCGCGAGGAGTTCCCGAACCACGGTGCCGTCGCTGTTCTGGCGGAAGACGTCGAACGTGCCGTCGGTGATGCCGGCCTTCAAGGCGGCGGCCTGAAGGCGTTCGAGCACGGCCATGTCGGTGTATCCGGCCGCGCCGTCGGGGACGTTGGGCATGGCCACGGCCGCGAGCACGGCCAGTGTGAAGCCCTTCCATTTGCCGTCCGCGTCGGCCACCGCCTTCCACGCCGCTTCCTGCGCGGCCGGGTAATAGAGCGTGGCGCCTTCGGCCAGAGAATTCCCCGTGGGGAAGGCGTAGCTGTTCACCGAAGTGGGCACATCGCCCCGGATGGTGAGCGAGACCAGTTTCCTGCAGTTCCCGAAGGCGCTGGAGTTGATGGTGGTCACGCTGTCCGGCAACGTGACGGCCGCCAGCTCCGTGCACCCGTAGAAGGTACTGATCGGGATGACCGTGATCCCTTCCCCGAGCGTGGCCGAGGTCAGCGCCGTGCAATTCCGAAAGACATACGTCCCCATTGAGGTCACCGACCCGGGCACCGAGACGGACGTCAGGCCGGACGACTGGAAGGCGGAGTTCCCAATCTTGGTCACGCCGGAGGGGATCGCGGCGGCCGTGAGCGCCGTGCAGTTCTGGAAGGCGTAGTTGCCGATTTCCGTCAGCGTCGCCGGCAGCGTCACCTTAGAGAGCGCCGTGCATCCGTAAAGGGCGTAATCGGGGAGCACCGTGACGCCATGGTCGAAGGCGGCGGACGTAAGCGCCGTGCAATTCTGGAAGACATACGTCCCCATTGAGGTCACCGACCCGGGCACCGAGACGGAGGTCAGGCCGGAATTCCTGAAGGCGTAGCCTCCGATCTTGGTCACGTTGGAAGGTATACCGGCGGCCGTGAGCGATGCGCAGTTCTGGAAGGCGTAGGTTCCGATTTCCGTCAGCGTCGCCGGCAGCGTCACCTCCGAGAGCGCCGCGCACCCGTCAAACGTGTAATTGGGGACCGCGTTGATGCCCTCGCCGAAGGCGGCCGAGGTCAGCGCCGCGCAATTCTGGAAGACATACGTCCCCAGCGAGGTCACCGAGCCGGGCACCGAGACGGACGTCAGGCCGGTGTTCTTGAAGGCGTAGTTTCCGATGGTGGTCACACCCTCGGGGATGATGATGGCCGAGAGCGCCGTGCAGTTCTGGAAGGCGTAGGTTCCGATTTCCGTCAGCGTCGCCGGCAGCGTCACTTCCGAGAGCGCTGTGCAGTCCTGGAACGCGCTGCTCCCGATTTTGGTTACGTCCTCGGGGATTGTGATGGCATCAAGCGCCGTGCAGTTCTGGAACGCGCTGCTCCCGATCTCCTTCAGGCCGGCCGGCAGCGTCACCTCCGCGAGCGCCGTGCATCCGTAGAAAGTGCGGGTGTCGAGCTTCGTAAGCCCCGCGCCGACATCCACCGAAGTCAGCGACGTGCAGTTCTGGAAGGCATAGGTCCCCAGCGAGGTCACGGTGTCGGGCAGGACGGCGGCGATCAGACCGGACTTTTCAAACGCGTTGCTCCCGACCTTGGTCACGCCGGAGGGAATGTCAATGGCCGTGAGCGCCGTGCATCCGTAGAAGGCGGAACTTCCGATCTCCTTCAGGCCGGCCGGCAGCGTCACCTCCGAGAGCGCCGTGCAGTCGCGGAAGGTGTAGTTGCCGATCGCGGCGATGCCTTCGCCGACGGTGGCCGAGGTCAGCGCTGCGCAGTCTTGGAAGACGAAGGTTCCCAGCGAGGTCACCGATCCGGGCACCGAGACGGACGTCAGGCCGGACTTTTGGAAGGCGTAGTTCCCGATTTTGGTCACGCCGGAGGGGATGTCGAAGGATGTGAGCGCCGTGCAGTTCCGGAAGGCGGAGTCGCCGATGGTGGTGACGGAGTCCGGCAGACGGATGGTGGTCAGCGCCGTGCAGCCGTCGAACATCGCATTCGGCACGGCGGTGGGCGAGCCGCCGAGCGTCACCGTCGTGAGGTTGTCGCACCCCGCGAAGGCGCTCGCGTTGAACTTCCCGACGGTGGCCGGGATGGTGACTTCCGTCAGGCCGTCGCAATCCTGAAAGACATTCGCCGCCAGCTCCGTGACGCCCTCCGGGATGCTGATCTCCGTAAGGGCCGCGCACCCTTTGAAGGCCTGTCCGCCGATGGAGACGACCGTCTCGGGAATCGCGAAGCGGAGCGATGGGCAACCGCTGAAAGCCTGATAGCCGATCTTGGTCAACACTCCCTCCAGCGTGACGGTCTCCAGCGCGGTGCAGTTCATGAAGGCAGCCTGGGGAATCTCCGTGACCCCCGCGGGCAGGGTGATGGCCGTGAGAGCCGTACACCCGTAAAAGGTCCCCGTGTCGAGGGCGACGGTGTCCGGGCTCAGCGTCACCGAGGTGAGCCGTTTGCACCCGGAGAACCCGTAATAGGACAGCTTCGTCAGTCCGTCCGGCAGGGTCACGGAGGTCAGGCCGCTGTCGCTGAAGGCCGACGCCCCCAGCGCCGTCAGCGTGTCGGGCAGGTTAATGCTTTCCAGCGCCGTGCAACCGCTGAAGGCGTTCGTGCCGATCTTCGTCACGGCCGAACCCAGCGTGACCGTGTCCAGCGCGGCACACCTATAGAAGAGCGACTCGGGAATCTCGGTGATGACATCCGGCAAGGTAACCTTCGTCACGGCCTTGCAGCCGTAAAAGGCCTTTTCGCCGAGGGTGGTCACCGTCTCCGGGATGACGATGCCATCGGCATCCGCCGCCGGCAGCGTGGTCAGCTTGGTGCATCCATAGAAGGCGGAGGCCCCGATGGACGTGACCTGCTCCCCGAAGGTCACGGCGGTGAGGCCGTCACAGTTGTTGAAGCAGTTGTCCGGGATGGCCGTGACCAATTCCGGGATGGCCATCTCCGTCAAAGCGTCGCAGTTCTGGAAGGCATAGTCGCCGATGACGGTCACGCTTTCGGGGATGGTCAGCGCGGAGAGCGTCGTGCAGCCGCTGAAGGCGCTTGCCCCGATCGACTCCGGCGCAAAGCCCGGCTCATAGGTCACCGCCGCCAGCTTGCCGCATCCGCTCAGGAGGCTGTCGGCGATGGCCGTCACCCCGGGCTGGAAGGCGAAGCCCGTGAGCGCACTGCAACTGGAAAAGGCTCCCTTGCCCATCGTTTCCAGCCGGCTCTCCGGCTCAAAGGTCACCGTCGCAAGCTTGGAACAGCTCTGGAAGGCATAGTCGCCGATGGTCACGACACCGGCCGGGATGGTGACCTCCGTAAGCTTGTTGCAATAATAGAAGGCCCTGTTGGCGATGGTCTTCAGGGTCGAAGGCAACGTCAGCGTCGTCAGATTGTATTCCGAGGCGAACGCGCTGGGGCCGATCATGGTGATGCCCTCGGGGATGCTGAGCGTGGTCAGCTTGGGCGATGACGAAACCCGGCTCAGAATAACCGTCTTGTCTGCCGAGGTGTAGATGTAGTCATCGTCTTTTGGGAGCGCGTTGCAGTTCTGGAAGGCGTAGTCGCCGATGGAGACCAGCGAGGTCGGCAGCGTCAGATTGTTCAGCGCCGTGCACCCCGAAAAGGCATAGGTGCCAATCGTGCGGAGATCGCCCAAGATCGAGACGGTCTTAAGACCGGTGCAGTCACGGAAGGCGTAGTTGCCGATGGCGCGGATGTCGCGGTCGAGCGTGACGGATTCCAGGCTCGAGCAGTCTTGGAAGGCAGAGTTGCCGATGGCCCCCTCAAGGGACGCATCGCCGATTGTTGGCACCGAAGTCAGCGCCGTACACCCCATAAAGGCCGAGTCGCCGACGGCGCCGACGGTGCCCGTGACGGTCAGCGTCGTGAACTTGCTAAGGTCATAGAAGGTTCCGGCCGCGATGGTCCCCCAATTGCCCTTCACCGTCATCGTCTCCAGGCTGTCGCAATCCGAGAGCGCAAAATTCGCCGACGTGCCGATATCGCCGTTCACCGTGAAGGAAGTCAGGCCTGCGAGGCCGCCCCACACCCGTGGAAGCTCCGGCACGCCGCACGTATAGACGACCTCCGTGACGCCGGAGCACCCGGAGAAGGGCGAGCGCAACTCCGGCACGGAATTAAGCGTAATCTTGGTCAGCCCCTTGCACCCGTTAAAGGCGGAGTAGTCGACCTTCTCCACCGTGGCGGGCAGGTTCAGCTCACCTGTAAGGCCGGTGTTGTAGAAGGCGGAACTTCCGACGATTCTGATATTGGCCGGCCAGGGGAAGGCGGTCATGGCCGCGCATCCGGAAAAAGCGGCGCCTGGGATCTCCGTCGTGGCCGGATTAAGCGTGACACCGGTGAGCTTGGCGCATCCGCCGAAGACGGACGTCGCCAACGTCACCACCGGCTCACCGCCGGAAGCGGTCTTCAGTCCCGTCAGCTCGGCACATCCGCTGAAGGCCCCAGCGCCAAGCGTGACGGTCTCGGCCAGCGTCACGTCCGTCAGGGCCGTAGCCCAACCGCCGCCGGTCTTGGGCAGCATCGCGAAGGCGCTCTCTCCCACCGTCGCCGCCATCGGGGCGTCGACCGAGACGAGCGACGCGCATCCCTTAAAAGCTGAGGGCCCGATGACCGTCGCCGCACGGGCGTCGACCGCTTTTATGTTCGAGCAATACGCCAGAGCGCCCTGCGGCACCTCGCTCAGAAGGCTCAGGTCCGGAGCCTCCGTCAGCGCCTGACAATTGTAAAAAGCTCTTGCGCCAAGGTTCGCCGGCTTGCATCCGGCAAGGGTCTTCAGTGAGGAGCATCCGCGGAAGGCATCCTCTCCGATAGTGCCGACCGCCCCGCCGAAGGTCACCGAGGTGAGATGCTCCTTTAAAGGGGACCATCCGTACACGTTGGATTCCTGGCTGGTAGTGGCGTCGAAGGCGCCTGCCTCAATTGTGCCGACGTTCCCTTCAAAGGTGATCGAAAGAATGCCTTCCCCCGTCAGACTGCGAGGGGTCCCCCAGAGGACATTGCTGCGGATGGTACCGACTTTTCCTTTGAAAGTCAGCACCTGCAGATACGGAAGCTCATAGAAGGCCTTCGATTCCACCACGCCCACATTGCCGCCGAAGGTGATGGTGTGCACCTTGGCAGTCGGACTTATGAAGGCGGCGCTCCCAACGCTGTAGATTGGCCCCGTGGTCGTGATGGTTCTCGGGCTATCACTGATGTCAAGCCCACTGAGGATGTAGCGAACGCTCTCCGGAAAGACAAGATCCGACACCCGGACATTATAGTGCGTGTAGCCGGTGGTCTCGTCATGATATTCACCGACGCCGACAACCACGCGGGGACCGTTCGCGACGGCAGTCTCATACATGATGCATGTCTCGGGATCCACAGGCAGGCACTCGCACTCGGAAAAAGGGTTTCCCGCGAGCGTCAGATTCGGGTCATCGCGCAGCCCCGGCTCGCCGCCCATCTTCACCTCTGTTATAAACGTCCAGCCGAACGCCCGATCCCCGAGGTGCATCAGCGTGTCGGGCAAATTGAGCTCCCCGCCGATGCCGGTACTGTAAAAGGCCCCGTCCCGAATCTCCTCAAGTCCCTCGGCGAAGGTCACGCTCCCCAGATTGTTGCAAGAGTAAAAAGCGGAAGCCCCGATGGAGGTTACCCACGACGGGAAGGCAACAGAGCTCAGAGACGCGTTTCTATAAGAGGCGTAATCGGCCACGCGCCAGACGGTCTCCGGGAAATCTTCCGCGGCAATCGTGGTCTTTCCCGCGTCAATCCCGAGCACGGTCGTCCGCGCCGCATCAAGCCAGAGCCCGTTCTCCGACGCCAGATTCGTGCACCCGCGAAAGACATAATACCCGAAGTCTCTGACGCTCGCCGGAAGGGTGATGGACGTCAACGCCGTATGTCCATCGAAGGCATAAGGTGCAATGGCCGTCACCGTCTCGGGCACCGTAAAGCTTGCCACATTGGGCCCGATGAAGAGCACCGTCTTGTCCTTGTCGTAGAGTGTGCCCAACGCATCCGAGGAAAAACTCTTGCACGCTTCCGCCACCTCAAACCGCACGTTCGGGGAATACGCGAAGGTCGAATCCATCATGAAACTCCCGAACGTCGCCGGCAGGCGCACCCACGCCAGCGCGGGGCAATTCGCAAAGGCACCCTCCGGCAACGTCGTCACCTGCGTTCCCGAAAGATCGATCTCCTCCAGCGACGTACACCCGTAGAAAGCAAACGTGCCGATGGATTTCAGCGTGTCGGGCACGGTCACCTCGCGCAGGTTCGTCATTCCCCGGCAGATGCCGCCGGAAATATCGGTAATCCCATCCGGGATTTCCAGTCGTTCGGGGTTCCCCGGCACATAACAGAGTCCCGTCGCGGAGCGCAACAATCCGTTTTCGACAGAGAATCTCGTCACTCCGGCATCGAGCGTGAAGGCAATGTTCGGACTGAGGCCGAAGGCCCCGTCCTTGATCTCCCTCAGCGTCGCCGGCAGCGACACCGACGTCAGCTTCGGACAGTCGAGAAAAAACGAATCGCTCAGCGTCTGCAGCCGTTTCAGCGTCACCGTCTCCAATTCCGGACACGCGACGAACATACCGTCATCGACATCCCCGCCATAGAGCTCATCGCCCTCCTCAAAGACAGCCGTCTTCAGGTCGGGGCACTTCGCGAAGACCTCTGCGCCCAGCGTCTTCACCGTGCCCGGAATCGTGACGGTCTCCAGCCCCGACCCTCTGAAGGCCTGGAACCCCAGCTCCGTCACCGAAGGCGGGATCGTGATCTGGGTCAGGCTTGTGCACCCCCTGAAAGCATACCCCCCGATCTTCTCGATCGCGCACCCCTCCTCCCAGCGGACCTCCGTCAGTTCGGTGCATCCGTAGAAGACGCCGCTCATAAATCCGGTTTCAAGCTCAGTGACCGGCACCCCGCCCAGCGTTGCCGGCACGGTCACCGTGCCCTGCACCCCGCTGGCCTCCTCAATCACCGCATACGACGCCCCTCCCCTGGAGCGGACGCTGTACGTCCACGTGACCCCGTCAATGGTTACCTGATCGGCAAACCCCGGCGCCGCCGCACACAGCGCCCAAATCCAAAAGACAAACCTCTTCATGACCGTTCTCCAATCCCTGTTTTCACACCAACGACGAAACGGAGAGACAACAACCAGTGAGGCTCCCCCCAAAGTCCTTCAGAGGACCCACAACCGCGCTTGGAAACGCAACGCGAGAAAACACACCCAAGGAGCACCCCTTGGGCGCGCCTCCGCGACACATTTCGCCCAGGCTTGGAAAGGCCATGGTTCCCTCTGAAACGAACGTACGCGCAAACGCATCAGCTCCGGCCCCGAAAAGCATGCCCAACGCCAACCGACGAAGCGCACGCTCCCGCGCCATCTGCCCCGATACTACAAGACTTGTTCCCTCCCTGTCAAGCAAAAAACAGACGGCATTGTGCGTGAATCGTCCACTAGGGTGTTGCACTTGTGGGAACGAAACAAAGAAGGATGCAACGAGCCAACATTAGAGGACGCCGTACCAAGAAACGAGAGGCTCCGTATCCCGAGGTGGGATACGGAGCCTTTCGGGGTGAGATGCACTAGGGCGCGATTGAGACCCGCGCGCGTCACCGCGCCGGGTTCGCCCCACCCTCACGCGGAGGTCTTCGGCAGAAGCGCGAGGCCCTTTTCCGCCAAGGCGAGCAGACGTTTCGCCTCCGCATCCTTCACCGCGTCCAAATCATCCTCGAAGACCAGCAAGAGCGGCAAGGACGTGGCGAAGTAGTCAATCTTCGCCGGCGTGGCCAGGCGCGCTTCGGCATATTGTTGCATGGAGCGGAAGAGCGCCCTTGCCTCCTCCCCTCGGCCGAGGGCGGCCAGCGCATAGCCGCGCCAATAGGAGAGCTCGGAATGCGCCGTGACGGCCATCGCGACGAAGTCCCCCTGTTCGTCGGCGGCTTCGGTATAAGCCCGGGTGGCCTCTTCCCCCCGGCCCAAGGCCCGCAAGGCATCCCCACGCAGGCAGGCCACGTCAGCCTTGGATTGGAGGGGATGGTAGGCCTCTCCCAGATTTTCCGGCGTCTCGAACGCGGCGGTGGCGTGGGCGAGGGCCAGTGCGGCGTCGCCGGACGCGAGGGCCTCCCACCCCAGCTTCAGGTGAGCCTCGGTGTACTGGCGGAGCACCTTTCCCTCGCCACCTTCCCACGGATGGAAGCGACGGGACGCGAGGAAATCGAGCGCCTCCTGCGGGCGGCCAACGGCATTGAGCAGGGAGGCGTATTGCACGGACGCATCATCCCGTGCCGTCACCAACGGCAGGCGGCGGGCAAGGAAGGCCAAACGCCCCTCCGCCGGACGCCCCACCTTGCCGCACAATTGATCATATTCCGCGATCAAGCGGGCATTCTCCGGCGCGGCCTTGATGGCCTGCCGATAGAGACGCAACGCCTTCTCGCCCTGACGGTGAACGTTCCAAACGCCAAGGCCCAGATTGCGGAGCGCCGGGGCGAAGGTCGGATCGGCCTTGCGTGCGCGCTCCCACGCGACCAACGCTTCCGTGTGCCGCCCGCGATCGTAAAGGTAGTTGCCCAATCCATACGCCGCATTGCGGTCTTCCCCCGGCTGGCGGAGCGCCCAAGCCAGCACCTCCGCATCTTGCGGACGCGAGGGGAAGAGATAATCCGGGGCAAGGGCGCGGGCGCGACGCAATAACGTTTTGCCCGCGCCGGCCTTCCGCCGGTCCGCAACCCACGCGGCGACATAGGCCGTGAGGGACGTCCGGGCCATCGGATTCGGCACCGCCACCGCCGCCGTCTTCCGCTTGGCGTGGGCCGCCAAGAGTGCCGCCGCCTCGTCGTAAGCGCCGGCGTCGGTGTAATCGTAGACCACGTCCAAAATGGTCTGGGC
This sequence comes from uncultured Lentisphaeraceae bacterium, assembly GCA_949282555.1. Taxonomy (GTDB): domain Bacteria; phylum Verrucomicrobiota; class Kiritimatiellia; order RFP12; family DVOR01; genus Spyradenecus. Next base: position 9,888 of record CASDPK010000025.1, read on the forward strand.
ATCGTTTCGGGTCACCTGCATGAAACCCTCGGCATCCCCAAGCTCCCAGCGGGCCCAATGATCGAGCGGATCACGGCGCAACAGCGCCTCCAGCGACGCCTTGGCCTCTTCGGTGCGTCCCAGACGGCGCAAGGCAAGCGCCTTCAAGACGGCGGCCTTGCCGCACGCCACATCCGTGCGCAAGGCCTCTTCGGCGAAGGTGAGCGCTTCGTTCCAATGGGCCTGACGGCAGGCCACCTGCGCCAAACAGCAAAAGGCCGGCGTCCGCCATGCGCCATTCCAGGTCGCCTTGCGGAAAAGCGCGTACGCCTCGGCCAGCCGCTCTTGGCGGAACCGCACAAGGCCAAGGAAGTAGTGCGCCTCCCCCGTGACGGGATTGGGATGGCGGAACGTGAGCCGCCCCACGGCCCGCGTCAGGCACTCCGCCGCGGCGTCGAGGCATCCACGCCACAGGAGCCGCCGCCCCAAGGCAATGTTGGCGCGGGAATCCCCCGGGTCACGCCGGAGCGCCTCTTCCAGATAACCCTCCGGGGCGCGCGTGGGGTGACGGTTCAGCTCCAAATGCTCCGCCGTGAGAATCAACTCATCGGCCGACGCGATGGCCTCCGGCGGCGGCGGTTCGGTGGCTTGCGCACGCCGCCCGACGGTGGCCCCCCGCCGTGCGGGAGGGATCGGCGAATAGGCGGCCAACTCCACCCCGGAGACATCCTCCACCCGAAGGCAAAGGGCTTCCGGCGCATCGCCCCGCATCCGCAGGGCCTCGCTCAGCCAAGGCGCATTGGGCGCCAAGTCGCGGCGTTCGGAGAAGACCTCCCGCCCGTTTTCGGTGAGCACAATCCGGGCATCGGCGACCGGACGGGACACGGCGACCCCCGTCTCAAGCCGACCCTCGCGCCCCACACGCAGGCGCACCGCCGCGTCGCAGGTGGCGTTCTGCACGGGCCCCAATTGCTGATAGGGCCACCACCACTGGGAGAAGGTCTTGGTCTCAAAGGGCATGAGGTAGGAGAAATCCGGCTGATTGTCGGTGTAAACGCCCGCCATCAGCTCAATGTACGGCCCGTTCCGATCGGTCAATTCGCGATCCCACGCCTGCCCGAAGGGCGCATTGCCCCACGTCCACTGCTTTTTGCCGGGGGCGATGTGGCGATCGGCCACGTGGACAAAGCCGCCGCCGGCCGCATGGTCGTAGCCACCGAAAAAGTCAAAGGCCGTCCCGCACACCATGTAACTCGTGGGCACAGGAATGTTCTTATACCACCGAAGGTCGTTTTTCCCACGGCGGCGGCCATAATCCACGCCATAGTAGCGGCCGTGGGCATACGGGAAGTCGCTCATGGCGCGAACCGCGTGGTCGGCCACGTAGGTGACGTCCTCGGGGAAAAAGCTTTCGTAGCGATCATGGACACGCACGGCGACGTTGGCCCACCACAGGAAGGTCTGCGTCAGCGGGGTTCGATTGTAAAGGCGAGCGCGGAGTTCGATGGCCGCGCTCCCCGGGCGCAGACAGATTCCGTGCATCCCTTTGAGGCGGTTCAAGGGGTCGTGTTCCGACATCCACACCGTGACCTCCCCCGCCGGGCCGTGCTCAATCGCCACATCCGTGGGGAGGAAAGTGCCCGGGCGGTGGTGCTGGGGCCAATTGAACTCCACGCCCCCGGAGACCCACGGGCCGGCCAAGCCGACAAGCGCCGGCTTGATGACGTCGTTGCGATAGAAGAAATCGTAGTCCCCATTGCTCTTGTCCTGCCCAAAGGCAATGCGTCCGCCCAGCTCGGGCAAGAGCGTAAGCCGCACGAAGGCGTTTTCCAGCGTCACCGCATCGTAGGCGCGGGGTTTCGCCCGATCCCCCACGCGGTCAATGAACGGCACAGGGTAAACCCGTCCGCACGAGCCTTGGTAGACCCGGCGTTCAAAGAACATGGGCAGGCGCTCCGGCTCGCCGACGGGATACGTCGGGAGCGTCAATGGGGCGCGGGTCACCGTCACACGGTCATTCATGATCTGTTCCTTCCATCGTTTCATTCATCGGACACAGGCTGATCCCCGGAAATGGCCTCAAGGGTTCGGCCGCGGGTTTCGCGCAAGGTCAGCGCCAACACCACGAATCCCGCCAGGCAAACCGCCCCGTAGAACCAAAACGTTCCGGCGGCGCCCAATGCGGCATTGATGGGCTTGAAGGTGAGCGTCAATCCATAGCACGAAATCCACAGGGCGCCCACCGCCGCGCTCATGGCGGTGCCGCGCACGCGGTTGGGGAAAATCTCCGAGAGCACCACCCACGTGACGGGGGCCAGCGTCATCGCATAGCAAGCGATCGCGGCCAGCACGAGCAGGAGCACCCAAAGCCCCGTCAGCCCGAAGCGGTAGCACCCGCCAAGCAGTCCATACAGCACCGCCATGCCGCCCGCGCCCAACAGCATCAATGGCCGACGGCCCACGCCGTCCACTAGGGCCATCGCCGCGAGCGTGAACACCAAGTTCACCACGCCGGTGATGACGACGTTCAGCATCATGCCCCCAACGTCATATCCCGCCGCGCGGAAAATCTCTTCCGCGTAATTGAAGACCACATTGAGGCCGCACCACTGCTGAAACGCCGCCAAAAAGACCCCCAACGCCACGGCCTTCAACGTGCCGGGCTGCCGGAACGCCTCCCAATCGATTCCCTTCCCCATCCGCGACACGCCGCGCGACGCCAACCACCTTGGGGATTCCGGAAGGAACCACGCCAAGACCCAAAAGGCTCCCGCCGGGACAGCCTCCGCGGCAAACATCCATCGCCACCCCCACACACCGTTCCAAGAGGTGGCCAACAGCTCCGCCGAGGCCTCGGGCGCCACGGGCGCGATGCGATAGATCAGCAGATTGACCACCTGGGCCAGCAGAATGCCCACCACAATCGTCAGCTGATTCACGGACACCAAACGCCCCCGCAGGCGCGCGGGTGAGACTTCCGCGATGTAGACCGGCGACACGTTGGAGGCCAGCCCAATGCCGAAGCCCCCCAGCACACGCGCGGCCACGAAATCCCAATAGCCCACGGCCGCCCCCGTCCAAAGGGCCGAAAGCGTGAAGAGCGCGGCGGCAAAGATCAACGCCGGGCGCCGTCCGTAACGATCCGGAATCCACCCCAGCCCCAAGGCCCCGACGATACACCCCAGCACCGCGGAAGCCATCGCAAACCCGGCCCGCCACGCCTGCTCCGCACCGACCAGCCCAAAGTGGGCCTCGTAAAAGGGCTTGGCCCCGCCGATAACGACCCAATCATAGCCAAACAGCAGACCGCCCATGGCTGCCGTAAGGCAAACAAGGAGCAACCGCCCCCAGCCTTTTCCGTCTTCTGACAGGTTCTCTGTTTCATGAGCACGCATGATGCCTCTCCTTTCATCATTCAGTATAGCCCACCCCTCCTGCGCCACCAATCGAAACCATCTGCGGAAATCTGCCAACCACCTGTGAAAACCTGCTACAATGTCCTTATGCGGCGCGCCAATCCATTCAACCCTGAGGCCATCCGTGACCAGCACTTCCCGTTGCTGATCGGCGGGCACTATCGGATGCGCGCCAACTACCGGATCGTCCGCCCCAAAGGCACCCCCAGCGCGCTTCTGCTCTTCACCCTCGCGGGGGAAGGGCTCCTGCGGACCACCGAGGGAAAGATCGCGTGTCGGCCCGACACCCTTGTGCTCTTCCCGCCAGATTGCGCACAGGACTACGCCACCTCTCCGGAAGGTGGCTATTGGGATTTCTGCTGGTGCCACTTCCATCTCCCGGAAGACTGGAAGCTCCTGCTGGAGTGGCCCGATTCCACCGGGCAGGGGATGCCGAAAGTCCTCTCCCTCCTTGGCTTCCCCCCGCCTCTGCGCCGACGGTTGCGAGCCACTGCGCTGGATATCGCCCGGCTCGCCCAGGGATGCTCCCCGGATGACGATGCCTTGGCCATGAATCTCCTTGAAAACATTTTTCTCCGTTGCCGCCGGGCCCTCCCGCCGACGCGGAGCCGTGACATCGGGTTCGTTGGCATCCTTAAGGAGTACATCCTCGACAATCTCTCCCGCCCGCTCTCCGTCGCCCGACTCGCCGAGATTTGCCGTCTCTCGCCTTCACGGTTTGCGCATCGCTTTGTCGAGGCTTTCGGGGAGACCCCGCGAACCTATGTGGAACGTTGCCGGCTTGAACACGCCAAGCGTTTGCTCGTGACCGGGCAGAGCGATTCCGTCAAAAGCGTTGCCTACACGGTCGGATTCCGCTCTCCCTATCTGTTCTCGACGCGATTCCGCGCGGTCTACGGATTCCCTCCCAGCGCCTTGCTGAATGCCTCCGACACCCCAAAGCGTTCCCCTTCCCGGGTGCCGCCATCCAAACGGCGCCAAGGCTCCCAAAACAAGTCATAGTTCACCCCCTCCCCTCTCCAGGAAGGAACCAAGATGAAACCGTTACTCTCTGCTTGCCTGCTCCTTAGCCTCGGATGGCTTCATGCCGCGACGCCGGGAGAAATCGACGCCGCGCGCGGGGTCATTGCCCGTTTTGCGGGCGATACGGTGGCCCAATCGCTCACGCTTTCCTCGATTCCGGATGTGGAGGGTCGCCACGTCTACGAAATCGATGACAATGGGCGGACGTTGCGCGGCTCTTCCGCCGTTGCGCTTTGCAAGGCCTTCTATGCAAACGTGAAAGCCAAGGGCGCGGGCATTTGCTCATGGACCGGGAACCGTTTCGACGATGGCGCGGTTTTCACGCCCTCCCAGCCGGTGCGTGTGGTGGCCCCGTTCCGGCACTATCAGTATTTCAACGTCGTCACGTTTGGCTACTCATTGCCCTTCTGGGACGAAGCGCGTTGGATGCGGGAGATCGACTGGATGGCGCTCCATGGATTCGACATGCCGCTGGCGCTGATCGCCTATGAGGCCATCGCGGAACGTGTCTGGAAGCGCCTGGGGCTTTCCGACGAAGAGATCGACGCTTACCTTGTGGGGCCCGCACATCTTCCGTGGATGCGCATGGGCAACCTCTCCGAACGTCCGGATGGGCCACTGCCCAAAGCGTGGCGGGAACGCTCCGTGCGGTTGCAGCATGCCGTGCTCCAGCGGATGAGGGCGCTCGGGATGAAGCCTGTGATGTTGGGCTTCGCAGGGTTCGTCCCCCAAGGCATCGCCCGCCTTCATCCCGAGGCGCGGTTGCTGAAAATGCGATGGTCCGGCTTCCACAGCTGGTTCCTCTCGCCCGATCAGCCGCTCTTCCGCACCCTCGGAAAGATGTATGTGGAGGAATGGGAGAAGGAGTTTGGCCCTTGTGAGTATTGGCTCGCGGACTCCTTCAACGAAATGGAACTCCCTTGGGAGACCGAAGAGGAAAAGTTGGAGGGCCTGGCCCACTGCGGGGAAAACGTCTTTGGGGCGATTCAGGACGGCCACCCCGGGGCCACGTGGGTGATGACGGGCTGGATGTTCGGATATCAGCGCCACATTTGGACCCCGGCGCGCTTCAACGCCCTGTTGCGGCGGATTCCCGATGACCGCGTGTTGCTGTTTGACATGGCCGTGGACTACAACATGCACTTTTGGCACAACGGCACCAACTGGGATCTGTTCAAGGGGTTCGGCGGGAAACCTTGGGTGTGGAGCACCATTCCCAACATGGGAGGGAAGGTCGCCAACACCGGCATCCTCGAGTTTTACGCCAATGGGCACCTCCCCGCCCTCTCCTCCCCCAACCGTGGGAAACTGGTGGGTTATGGCACCGCACCCGAAGGCATCGAAAACAACGAAGTGCTCTATGAGCTGATCACGGACGCCGGTTGGCGCGACACCCCGCTGAATCTGCGTGAATGGCTCCAAAATTACACCCGTTGCCGCTACGGCGCCAGCCCTGAACCGCTGACGCGCTATTGGGAAGGGATGCTTGCCAGCGTCTATGGGGCCTTCACCGACCATCCCCGCTATGTTTGGCAGTTCCGCCCGGGAGGTTCGCGCGGAAGCGTGAACGCGAACGCGGCCTATTTCCGCGCGATTGGCGCTTTCGTTGAGGCGGCCCCCGCCCTCAAAGACTCCCCGCTCTATGCGCTCGACCTCCGCGAGAATGTGGCGCTTGCCGCCGGCGCGAAACTGGAGACGGTGCTCCGTGCCGAGGCGTTGGCCCGTGAGGAAGGAGACACACCGCGCGTCAGTGCCCTGCGCGAAACCGCCGCCACCCTTTTCAAGGGCATTGACGCCCTTTTGGAGGGACACCCCACGCTGGATCTCCGCAATTGGATCGCCAAGGCCCGCGCCGCGGCGGAGGGTGACCCAGCCCTGGCCGACCGTTACGAGACCAATGCCCGGCGCATCGTCACCATTTGGGGGCCGCCGGTCAACGACTACTCCGCGCGCATTTGGTCTGGCCTCGTGGGGTCCTATTATTTCCCGCGGTATCGCCTTTGGTGGAAAGCGCCGGACAACGGGACCTCGGCCGGATTGGATGACTTTGAGCGTCAATGGGTGGAGCAACGCCCCCCACTGGAAGAGACAGAGAAGGCCGCTGCGCTTGACGATGGCGAACGAGCCCTTCAGCTTTGGCAAACCATCCAAAAACTTCCCGCCGACCTCGATCGCCCCACCCCCGGCCAGGCAATCGGGCAATGGGCCCCAGCCGAGGTCGGGACGGAGTGGCGCGAATTGACATGGGATGTCCCTTCCGCCACCCTGAAAGCCGCCAAACGCCTCCGCTTCCGTTACGTCAAAGGCCGGCACCGCTTGGATATCGCCCGTGTGACCGTCGAAATGGATGGCGTCGCCGTGCAGACGCTTGAGCCGAACGGCTATGCCGGCGTTCCCTCTCGCAACAACGTCTGCACCTTAAACCTTCCCGCCAATGCCACCGGGAACAATTCCTGTCGCATTCGCGCAAAGGTTCGGGGGAACGGCGGCAACGACTCTTACGGCTCGGTGGAACTCCTTCCCTAAACCCGAAAGCCCCTGGGCCCTTTCAGGCAATCGCAGCCAATGTGCTATACTCGGTGGCTATGGACAAGAAGACGAAACGAAAAGACAGCTGGATTTATGGTCGGCGGCCGGTGCTTGAGGCGTTGCGGGCCGGACGGCGCGAAATATTCGAGTTGATTGTTCCCTCCGGCCCGGCAACGGACGAAACGGAGGAGATGATTTCCCTTGCCCATGCACGCCGGATTCCGATCCGTGCCGCCCAACGGGGAGAGTGTGATCGCATCCTCGGACAGGTCAACCATCAGTGCTGTGCCGTCAAAGTGGGCGGTTATCCCTATGTGGGCGTGGAGGAAATCTACGCCGCGGCGGAGGAGGACCCGGAGGCCATCGTGCTTTTGTTGGATCACTTGGAGGACCCGCAGAACTTGGGCTCCCTGCTTCGTACGGCAGAAGCCTGCGGCGTCTGCGGCGTGATCCTCCCTGAGGATCGCGGCGTATTGGTGACCCCCACGGTGGTGAGAGCCTCAGCCGGGGCTTCGGAACATCTGCGCATTGCCCATGTGGTGAATCTCCCGCAAGCCATGAAGGCGCTCAAGGAGCGCAACGTTTGGCTGACGGGGCTTGACCTCACGGAAAATGCCCAAGCATACACCGCAATCGACTTCCGCGGGCGTTGCGGCATCGTCGTGGGCAACGAGGGCGAGGGACTTGGCAGCCTCGTGGGCAAGACCTGTGACTTCATCGGGTACATCCCGATGGAAGGACAGGTGGAATCGCTCAACGCAGGCGTTGCCGGCGCCCTTGTCATGTACGAGGCGGTGCGCCAAAAGCACGCGCCGCGGAAATAACGGAGGCATCGTGATGAGTCTGCGCCAGCTCCATCTGCTCGTCGTCAACGGAATCACGTTCATCCGGGTTCCGTTCATTCTCGCCTTCCTTGTGCTCGCGCTCACGCACGGTTGGGGCGTGCAACGGCACCTCCTCAAAGAAGCCCCGAGCCCTTCCGACGTATGGGCGTGGGTGGCACTCGTCTGCCTCACGCTCTCGGCGTTGACCGACCTCTTCGACGGCGCGCTGGCCCGTCGCTGGAAGGTCGTGACGAAGTTTGGCGCGATGTGCGACCCGCTGATGGACAAGGTCTTTTACCTGATTGTCTTCCCCACCCTCCTGTGGCTGTTGCCCATCGGCAAACCGGAAGAGCGCTGGCACGCCCTCTTCATGGTGATTCTGACGGTGCTTTACCTCTTGCGCGACCAGTGGGTCACCTTCCTCCGCTCCGTGGGCACGCTCTACGGGGCGGACTGCGCGGCCACGTTTCTCGGGAAATTCCGCACCGCAATGACCTTCCCGCTCTGCGGTTTCATCTACCTCTACATCATGCTCTACGACTATCCGAAAGACACCATGACGGCCTTCCGGTGGGTCATTTACGCAGGTGAGGCCGTGGCCATCTTCCTCAACTTTTGGTCGCTCTACGTCTACACCCGCAACTATCTCCCCTACATCCGCAAGAGCATCTCGGAGAAATGAAGCGGGCTCTTGCCGACAGCGCCGTGCTTTTGGCCGCCTATCTGGCGGCCTTCCTGCTGCGTTTTGACTTCGGCGAGCCCCGTTGGGGCTGGGGGCCGGTGTTGCTGGGCTTTGGCCCTGCCTTCCTTTTGGGATGGGCAGGACTGTGGCTTTTCCGTTGCCATCGGCTAAGTTCTCGCGCCATCTCCCTGCGTAACTTGCCGCGCTTTGCCTGTGCGGCCGGCTTCACGGTGATCTGCCAGCTGGCTCTGCGCTATGTATTGGTCGGCGACGCAAGCATCTACCTCCGTCCGCCGGCCAGTGTGGCCATGATGGCGGGGGTCTTGGAATGTGCCGGACTCTTGGGGTTGCGTTACCTGCGGCGGTTGCAATTGCGTCCCCTCGATGTCGCGGATCTGCTTGGGCGCGATGAGTCGGAGGTGGGAACCCCCGCCGTGCGTGCGGGGTTCCACGACAAGGTCGTCATGATCACCGGCGCCGGGGGTTCCATCGGTGGGGAATTGGCCCGTCAGGTTCTCGCCGCGGGCCCTGCCCGACTCATTCTTGTGGACATCAGCGAGGCTGCGCTTTACCTGATCCACGACGAACTCTCTGCCCTCCCCGGAGCGGAGACGCTGGTGCCCGTGGTGGGCAACTGCGGCGATCGCGCCAAGATGCGGGCCTTGCTCATGCGGGAGCGTCCGGACTTTCTGCTTCACGCCGCGGCGTACAAGCACGTGCCCATGATGGAGCTCAATCCGGGGGAGGCCCTGCGCAACAATGCCCTCGCCACGCGCACCCTCGCCGAAGAATCGCAGGCAGCGCAAGTGGGCACCTTCGTGCTGATTTCGACCGACAAAGCCATCCGCCCCATTTCCGCGATGGGCATCTCCAAGCGTTTGGCGGAAATCTTCGTGCGCGATCTCGCGGGAGGGGGAACCACACACTTCTGCGCCGTCCGCTTCGGCAATGTGCTCGGCTCGTCGGGCTCTGTGGTGCCTCGCTTCCGCGCACAGATTGCCAAAGGAGGGCCCGTCACCGTCACCGATCCTCGCATGGAACGCTACTTCATGACCATCGCGGAAGCCAGCGGGCTCGTGCTTCAGGCCGCCACGCTTGCCCAAGGAGGGGAAATCTTTGTGCTCGACATGGGGCGCCCCATGACCATCCTTGCATTGGCCGAAACGATGATTCGCCTCTCGGGGCTCCGCCCCCACAAGGATATCCCCATCCGCTTCACCGGCATCCGCCCCGGCGAGAAACTCTCCGAGGAACTCGGCATCTCGGCGGCCCACGCGGAGCGCACCGGCCATGCGCGGATTTTCGTTGGACGCATTCCGCAGCTTCCCCATCCCGACGCGGAAGCCCTCCTTGCCCGTTGCAACACCCTTTCCGAAGACGGTTTCCGCCTCACGGTCGAAACCCTCCGCAATCTACTCCCCGAAGAAGGAAGACCTACCCCATGAAAACTTACAAAATCGCCGTTATCCCCGGTGACGGCACCGGCCCCGAAGTCGTTGCCGAAGGCCTCAAAGTCCTCAATGCCGCCGAGCGTGCGTTCGGCTTCCGCCTCGACCACACACACTATGATGTGGGCGCAGGCCGTTACCTCGCCACCGGCGAAATTCTCCCGGACTCCGTGCTGGAGGAGTTTCGTGGGCACGACGCCATGTTCCTTGGCGCCATCGGCGACCCGCGGGTCACCCCCGGCATCCTCGAAAAGGGCATCCTGCTACGGATGCGTTTCGAGCTCGACCAATACATCAACCTCCGCCCCATCCGCCTCTATCCCGGCGTGAACACCCCGCTCAAGGACAAAGGCCCCAAGGACATCGACTACTGCGTGGTGCGCGAGAACTCCGGCGGCCTCTACACCGGCATGGGCGGCATCTCCCGCGCCGATTCCACCGACGCCGTGGCCACCCAGGTGATGACCTACACCTACGCACAGGTCGAGCGGTGCTGCCGTTTTGCCTTTGAGTATGCCCGGAAATACGGCAAAAAAGCCCGCGGCGTCGGCGAGAAGAACACGCTGGCCCTCGTGGGCAAGAGCAACGTGCTCACCTACATGTATCAGCTGTGGAACCGCGTCTTCGCCGAAGTCGGCGCAGATTATCCCGACGTCGAGCGGCAGTACTTCCATGTTGATGCCACCACCCTCTACATGGTCGCCAGCCCGGAAATGTTCGATGTCATCGTCACCGAAAACATGTTCGGCGACATCATCACCGACCTCGCGGCAATCACCCAGGGCGGCCTCGGCGTGAGCTCCGGCGGCAACATCAACCCCAACGGCGTCTCCATGTTCGAGCCCATCGGCGGCACCGCCCCCATGTGGACCGGCAAGCACGCCATCAACCCCATCGCCGCCATCGGCGCCGGCGCCATGATGCTTGAACACCTCGGCGAAACGGCGGCCGCCCGCGCCATTGAGCGCGCCATCGCCTCCGTCACCCCGAAGATGAAGAGCCAGCTCGCCAACGAGATGGGCTTCACCACCGAACAGGTGGGCGACATGATCGCCGCCGCCATCGCCTGATCCGACACCTCCGCACCGTCCAAAGGAGACCTATGGCCCTCAACGAAACCCTGGCCGCGGCCCGTGCCCAAATCGAAGCCGCGCTGGAAGCCGCCCTCCCCAAGGACGGTGCGAAGATGCTCGGGCAGCCCCTCTTCAATGAGGCCGTCCGCCACGCCATCAAAGCCGGCGGAAAACGGGTCCGCCCCACCCTCACGTTGCTCTGTGCCGACGCCTGCAAGGCAACGCCGGAGCAACGCGAGGATGCCCTCCGCGCCGCCGTCGCCATCGAGTTCCTCCACAGCTACACCCTCGTGCACGACGATTTGCCCGCCATGGACAACGACACCGAACGCCGCGGCGCCCCCACGGTTTGGGCCAAATACGGCGAAGGGTGCGCCGTGCTCGTGGGCGACTTCCTCCAGGCGCTCGCCTTCGAGCAGATCGTCCCCTGCCGAAATGCCGCCCCCATGCTCCGCGCGCTCGCCCTTGCCGCCACACAGGTCATCCGCGGACAGGTCTCCGACATCGCCGCGGCAAAGGCCGAGCCCTCCACGTGGGACCCCGCCCTTTTGGGATACGTCTTCACCAACAAAACCGCCATGCTCATCGCCACGGCCTGTTGCCTTGGGGCCATCGCCGCAGAGGCGCCCAAAGCCGTGCGTGAGGCCCTCTTCACCTACGGCACACTCGTCGGCCTGGCCTTCCAATATGTCGATGACCTGCTCGACGCCCAGCAGTCAACGGAAGGCAACGAACTCAACGCGCTGGCCGTTTACGACGGCGAGGCGGAGGCCGTGCGCATCACCGCCGAATATTGCACCCGAGAGGCCCTCAAAGCGCTGGAAGCCGTCCCCGGCGACACCGCCGCACTCGCGGACTTCGCCCGTTCCTTGCTTGAGCGCCTCGCCTAAGCACATCAACCCACGGCCTCTCGCAAAAGATCTGCCGCCGTGACCCACAACACGGCCCCAAAGGACATTGCCGCCACTACGGCAAGCGACAAGGAGAGCCGTCCCGTCCTCACCGCCATCAGCGCCACGCCCAAGGGCCACACCGCCAATGCGAAGGTTGCCGCCGTTGCCGCGTCATACGATGCGTATCCCACACCCATCCACGCCAGGCACCCCCACAGAGCCCCACAAGCAAGCACACCTCGGGCCAAGACCCAACGGCTGTTTCCCAGTGAGAAGCACGCCATCGCGACCACCCATCCCAGCGTCAAAAAGAACGGCCACGACGCATGATGGCACCTAGGCATCCCACACCCCGCCAAACTCGGAGTGCCCACAGCCACCAACGCCAACACTATCCCCACCATCGGCAACCACCCTATTCCCCGACGCACCGCTCGGCGCTTCCACGCCCACAAAAGAAACGACGCGCTTCCACAAACCACCCACAAGAGCGTTGCCCACCTCTCGGCTTGGATATGGAAAAGTGACATAGCCCCAACGGTGCCAATCCCCCACACAACCCCTTGAAGTCTTTTCATCACCGCCCCCTTGTGGATCTGTGCCACGCGAACCGCCTGCACTTCGCGCCACCGCCGATCTACGCTAAGCCACGTGAAAACGAACCGTCGAAAGCATAATACCACATTCTCCACCACCGCAGTGATCCATAAAACGGGCGAACGCAATCGACGCTCTGCGGCGGCGCGGAGAATGCGCTATACTACGCAACCTACGATTTTCTAATCAAGGAGCAGGTTTCATGGAGAAGAAAGAAGCGCCGAAGAGTTCGCTGGATGCATTGGTTTCGCTGTGCAAGCGGCGCGGGTTCATCTTTCAGAGTTCGGAAGTCTACGGCGGCTTCGCGGGCTTTTGGGATTATGGTCCGCTGGGATGCGAGCTCAAGCGCAACATCAAGGAGAGCTGGTGGCGCTTCACCGTGCGCGACCGTGAGGACGTGGAAGGGTTGGACGCCTCCATCATCATGCACCCGGCCATTTGGAAGGCGTCGGGCCACTTGGACACCTTCTCCGACCCCATGAGCATGTGCAAGGGCAATTGCCGCAAACTCATGCGCGCCGATCAGATTTGGGACGTGTTTGGCGATTCGGCCATCAAGGCCGCCTTGGAGCCCATGCTGGGCGATGCGGGCAAGATCGCCACGTGGTGCAAGGGCAAAGGCAAGGCCGTCGCCCCGGGGCTCTACACCGTGCAGCACCCGGAATACTTGGAAGCCATCTTCGAGACCTTGAAGGGCGTCACCGACGTCAAGGCCCTTTTCGTGCTTTTGGCCACCCCTCCCGGCGAACCCGAGGCGTTGCCCTGCCCCAACTGCGGCGGCGTCATGACCGAGCCTCGCCCCTTCAATCTCATGTTCAAGACCGTGGTGGGGCCCGTCGATGACCCCTCCAACGTCGCCTATCTCCGCCCCGAGACCGCCCAGGCCATCTTCGCGGAGTTCCCGAACGTCATGGTCTCCGCCCGCCAGATGCCGCCCTTCGGCATTGGCCAAGTGGGCAAGAGCTTCCGCAACGAGGTGACCCCCCGCAACTACATCTTCCGCTCCCGCGAGTTCGAGCAGATGGAGTTGGAGTTTTTCATCAAGCCCGATGAAGCGGTCGAGCTGCTCTGCGGTCACGTGGCCCCGCTCACGCCCGAAACCGACCTCTCCGAGCCTCAGGCCGACTGGGGCTGGGAGTGCTGGCACAAATATTGGGTGGAGCAGCGCAAACTCTGGCTCGTGCGGAATGGCCTCCCCGCCGACTCCTTCGTCGAATACTGGCAGAAGCCCGACGAGCTCGCCCACTATGCCCGCGCCTGCGTGGACATCGAATACCGCTTCCCCTTCGGCACCCAAGAGCTCGAAGGCATCGCCGCCCGTTCCGACTTCGACCTCTCCCGTCACCAGGAACACTCCGGCAAGAGCATGGAAGTCTTCGACGAGCCCCTCAAGCTCGCCGTCAAGCGCCTCTCCGACGACGAAAAGGCCGCCTTCCGCGCCAAGACCGTCGCCGCTTGGGAAGCCCGCGGCAAAACCGCCGAGGCCGCCAACATCTTCCTTGACCGCCTCTTCGAGGGCAAATACATCCCTCACGTGATTGAGCCCTCCGCCGGCGTCGATCGCATGGCCTTGGCCATGCTCTGCAACGCCTACGAAGAGCAGAAGCTGGTCGATGACAAGGGCCGCGAAGACGTCCGCACCGTCCTCCACCTTGCCCCTGCCATCGCCCCCGTCAAGGTCGCCGTCTTCCCCCTCGTGAAGAATCGCCCCGAACTTTACGCCCTCGCCCGCGACATCTTCAAGCGCCTCCAGCGCCGCTACAACTGCTTCTGGGACGAAACCGGCGCCATCGGCCGCCGCTATCGCCGTCAGGACGAAATCGGCACCCCCTTCTGCGTCACCGTCGACTTCGACACGCTCGAGAAGGATGGCACCGTGACCCTCCGCGACCGCGACACCATGCAACAGGAGCGCATCTCCGTGGACGATCTCATCCGCAAGCTTGACGATCTCATCCTCGGCTAATCCCCATCGCGACATACCGTTGCCGCACACTCAGCCGCCGCGCTCCCCCGGGACACGGCGGCTGAGTGATATTTGTCGATGGCAAGGGGAATCTGTTAAACTCCTCCATGTTATGCGAGTGTCGGTTCTCCACATTACCATTGCGCGACTTATCGTTATGCTCACCCTTGTGGGATGTGCGGTACCGCCGATGGATTCCCAATTTGAAGAAAATGTCATTGAGGCCCGCACCGGAACATGGACCTTCCGAATGTCGTGGCCGACGGATTCCAATTGGAGAAGAATTTGTTACACCAATGTGGCCTACCCCTGGCTGGGCACACTCCAATGTGATCTTGTAACCTCCCCCACTGAATTCACGTGGGAGCAAGAACTCTCGACAAGCTCTTGCATCCATACGTTCAGCGGTGTCGAAGGTTCGACGTCCCTGCCATTTGAAGAGCGTCGTGTGAGACTTACCTTAAGGCATATCCGAACCAACTTGCAGATAGACGAGAACCTTTACCAAACGGACTGGCTCCCCCGTGTACGGGAAGCCAATCGAGATAGGGCCCTTTCCGAGTCCGGACTAAGCATTGATACATGGATCTCCAACGACACGACCCCATTCGGGTTCATGTGGGATCCCCAAGGTGTTGACTTTTTCAGCTTTGGCCCCTCCGTCCACATTTTGATTGACGTGGAAACGCTTTCGCTCAACGGCCACCCCCTTCCTGCCGATGTCCTCCGCGAGTTTCGCCGTGGAGACATTTCCGTGCGTCAAAACGTTGATTGAGGTTCCCATCTGGCACAGATCGGGGCCTACTCCGTGTCTCCGGGTGGGAGGCTCCGTATCGGGCGGTGAGATGCAGAGCATCCCAAGCGGAGATACGGAGCGTCCCGTTTTGGGTTGCGTGCGGCTTGAAGAGAGGTGCTCGGCCGTTTTCGACATACCGGAGGGCTCTCCTGTAGGCAGGCGGGTGGATTACCCATTTTTCACTTGCATTTTTCGCAAGATTTGAGATACTTATGCGCATTCGTCCCGTGAAATCGGGACACTCGCAAAGGAATCTCTCAAAATGATGCGTTGGACTCAGGCTCTTCTGAACACGTTGCGCGAAGCACCGCAGGATGCCGAGATCGTCAGTCATAAGCTGATGATCCGTGCGGGGATGTTGCGTAAGCTCGGCGGCGGGCTCTACACCTACCTGCCGTTGGGAATGCGGGCGCTGCGCAAGGTGGAGGCGATTGTCCGCGAGGAAATGGAGCGGGCGGGGGCCCAAGAGACGCTCTTCCCGATCCTCCAGCCGGCGGAGCTTTGGCGGCAGACCGGACGCTGGGAGACGATGGGCCCCGGAATGTTCCGCGTGCAGGATCGCAAGGAGGCGTGGTATGTTCTCGCCCCGACGGCCGAAGAGGCGTTTACGGCCCTTGCCAAGAGTGAGATTTCCTCCTACCGTCAGTTGCCGTGCATCATCTACCAGATGCAGGACAAGTTCCGCGACGAGATCCGTCCGCGCTTTGGGCTTATCCGCGGCAAAGAGTTCATCATGAAGGACGCCTACAGCTTTGACGCCGACGAAGCGGGGGCGGATCGCAGTTACAAGGCGATGTACGATGCCTACGTGCGCATCTTCAAGCGCGTGGGGCTGGCGGCGAAGCCCGTGGAGGCCGACACCGGCGACATCGGCGGGAACTTCTCGCACGAGTTCATGGTCTTTGCCGCGAGCGGGGAAGATGGGATTTTGGATTGTGCGGCGTGCGGTTACGCGGCGAATCAGGAGCGTGCCGAGCGCAAGGCGCCCGCCCAGCCCTATGGGCAAGAGAATGGCGCGGCGGAGGCGGTCGCCACGCCCGGGCAGCACACCTGCGAAGAGGTGGCGGCTTTCCTCAAGTGCCCCATCGGGCAGATCGTGAAGAGCCTCGTGGTGCTTGCCGACGGTGAGCCGGTGATGGCGTTGGTGCCCGGCGATCGCGAGCTCAGCGAAACGAAGCTCCGCCGTGTGCTTGGGGGCAAGAAGATTGAGGCCGCCGACGAAGAGATGGTGCAGAAGGTGGCCGGCCCCTGCGGGTCCATCGGCCCTGTGGGCGTTTCCATCCCCGTCTACGCCGACAAGGCGCTGGAGGGGGCGGCGGACGTCTTTGTGGGTGCGAACCGGGAAGGGTTCCACTTGGCGCACGTGTCGCTTGCGCGCGATGCGAAGATCACGGCCTACGAAGACCTCGTCACCGTGCGTGAGGGGGATCTCTGCCCGAAGTGCGGGCGGCCGTTGGAAATCCGCCGCGGCACGGAAGTGGGGCAGTGCTTCAAGCTGGGCACGAAGTACTCCAAGGCCATGGGGGCGACCTTCTTGGACGAGACGGGCACGCCGCGCACGCTCACCATGGGATGCTACGGCATCGGCGTCTCCCGCACGCTTCAGGCCATCGTCGAGCAGAGCAACGACGAGAACGGCATCATTTGGCCGGCCTCGGTGGCCCCTTATCAGGTGGCGTTGCTGTTGTTGGACCCCGACTCCCCGGAGGTGACCGCCAAGGCCGAGGCGTTGGCGGCCGAGCTGGAAGCCCGTGGCATCGACGTCTTTATGGACGACCGTGCGGAGCGTCCTGGCGTGAAGTTCAAAGACGCCGACCTCATCGGCCTGCCGGTGCGCGTTGTCGCCGGAGCCAAAGGCTTGGCGAAGGGCGGCTTTGAGGTGCGCCGCAGGACGGACAAGGATTCCGCCGTCATTGCCCCGGAGGCCGCGGCCGAGGCCATCGCCCAATTGCTTCAGACCCTTTAACCCTTGATACCGAGTCCGAAAGGAACAACCGACATGAACGAAGACACGAAGATCCCCTCCACCAGCACCCGCCGCGATATTTCGATGGTGATTTCCAAGACGCACCATATCGCGCAGTCGCTGGCTTATCAGATCATCGACACCACGTTTGAGGCCCTGTTGGCCAATCTTATTGAGAATGGGCATGTGGAGCTCCGCGGGTTTGGCGTCTTCGAGATCGTCGAGCGCAAGGGCCGCAAGGGCCGCAACCCCAAGAAGCCCGAGCAGGAAGTGTGGATTCCTTCCCGCAAGTCCATCAAGTTCAAGGCTTCCCGCCTCCTGCGCAACGATCTGTCGGAGGCCAAGGTCCCCGAAAAGAACGTGAAGTAAAGCACGTTCCGAGCGGCCGACGGTTTCACGCCGCGGCAAGGCTCACGGTAATGGAGCGGGGGTGGGCCAGACGTTCACCCCCGTTTTTCTTGTTTCAGACTGAATACCCTTTTCCATTGTATGAACAACGTCACTTTTGAGGCCCCGCGCGGGATGCGCGACTTCTATCCCGAAGACATGGTCTGGCGCAATCGGGTCTTCGATGCCTGGCGTGCCGCCGCGGAGCGCTTCGGCTTTCAGAACTACGATGCGTGCGTGGTCGAATCGTTGGAACTCCTTCAGCGCAAGAGCGGCGAGGAAGTCTCCGAGCAGATTTACGCCTTTGAGGACAAGTCGGGGCGGAAATTGGCCCTGCGTCCCGAAATGACCCCCACGCTCGCACGTATGGTCGCCGCCCGTCAGAGCCGCCTTCCCTTCCCCATCAAATGGTATGCCGTGGCCCAGTGCTTCCGCTATGAGCGCATGACGCGCGGCCGCAAGCGTGAGCACTATCAGCTCAACATGGACATTATCGGCTCGGAAGACGTCCTCTGCGAAGCCGAAATCCTCGGCGCCGCCGTCTCCGCCATGCGTGCGATGGGGTTGCCCGATGCCGCTTGGCGCATCCATGTGTCCAGCCGCGCGTTGCTCGGCGAACTGCTGGCGAAGAGCGGCATCCCGGAAGCGCAGCACCCGGCCGTCTTCATCGCGCTTGACAAGCGCGGAAAGATTTCCGATGAGGAGATTGCCGATCTGTTGCGCGCGGAGGGCCTCGACGAAGCCGCTGTGGCCAAAACCTTTGAGTTGCTGGCCGTGACCACGCTTGAAGAGGCCGCCGCCCTCGCCGGCGAGGATTCCCCGGCCATCGCCAACCTCCGGGCGCTTTTCGAGACCGCACGCGCCATGGGCTATGGCGACCTTCTGCTCTTCGACATCGCCGTCATCCGCGGGCTCTCTTACTACACCGGCATTGTGTTCGAGGCCTTTGACGTTCAGCGCAAGTTCCGCGCCATCTTCGGCGGAGGCCGCTACGATTCGCTCTTGGCGCTCGTGGGCGGTCAGCCGACGCCCGCCGTGGGCATGGGCTTTGGCGACGTGGTGGTGGGCGAAGTCCTCCGCGAGGCGTTGGGCGACACTTGCCCCGTGGAGCGCCATGGCTATGCCATCGGCTACATGACGCCGGAGCAGCGTCCAGCCGCGATTGCCTTGGCCGCACGCCTCCGCGCCGAGGGCCACAACGTTGATTTGGCGCTCTTGCCGCAGAAGCCCAAGCACTTTTTCGGCAAAGCCGGCAACGCCATCGCGCGCACCGCGGTCTTCATCGGACCGGATGATGTCGCCTCCGGCGTTGCCCAAGCAAAGGACCTCGTCACCCGGGAAGCCACGCCCATTGCTCTGCGCTAAGCAAGCGACGGACGCGATTCTTCAACAAAAAAGGCCTTCCCAAACGGGAAGGCCTTTTGTTTTGCCGAAGATCGCTCAATGTGCCAACATGGATCACTGAGCCATGTGGTTCTGACGGGCGTAGTTGAAGAGGCCGCCCGCGGCAATGACCGGAGCCACCGCATCGGCGGCGGAAAGGGTAAACACCTTCCCATCGGAGCAACGCGTGAGCGTCCCGGCGGCGAGATCCAACGTCGCCTCGTCCCCGGTCTTGAAGGCGTCCTGGAGGGAGACCGGCGTCTCAAGCGGGAAGACCTCTCCGGTGGCCACGGCGTTGCGGAAATAAATGCGCGCGTAGCTTTCGGCGACCACCGCCTTGCAACCCGCGGCGCCGATGGCAATCGGGGCGTGTTCGCGAGAAGAACCGCAACCGAAGTTCTTGCCGGCCACGATGATGGCATAAGGGGTGGTGCCATCGGGGTTTGAGGAGAAGACAGGGTACGTGTCCGGAAGACCGGCAAGCGCGTGGGAGCCGAGCTTACGGTATTCCTCGGGAATGGTCGGCACGAGATTCAGGTACATCGTCGGAATGATGAGATCCGTATCGATGTTGTCGCCGAGGACATAAACCTTACCGGTGACCTTGAAGTCTGAGACCGGCTTGTCGGGACGGGCCGCAACCTGACGCTCGGGATGGCCCTCCACCTTCGCTGGCGGCACACGCGGAGGCTCGCTCCGGTCAATACCCAAAATCGTCCACGGGCTCTCGACGTGCCCGGCGACCGCCGTGGCCGCAGCCGTCGCAGGCGAGGCCAAGTAAATAAGGGACTCCTTCGAACCCATACGGCCGATGAAGTTACGGTTGGTGGTGGACACCACGACCTCGCGTCCCTTCGTCCGAGCATACGTATCGACAGGGCCGCCCAAGCAAGCGCCGCAACTCGGACGCTGGATAGGCTCACACCCAGCATTCACAAAGATCTGCTCCAGCGTCTGACCATCAATGGTAAGCGTGGTGAGGGCGCGCATCACTTCACAGGTCGCGGGCACCAGGCAGGTGCGAATGGCGACCTTGCGTCCCTTGAGCACTTTGGCCGCCCACAGGAAATCTTCAATCTTGCCGCCGGTGCAGGAACCGATGTAGACCTGATCGACCTTGACGTCTCGACAAGCCGAAGCGGGCGCATAGTTGCCCGGGAGGTGGGGCTTGGCAACACAGGGGACAAAGGTGGAGACATCGTAAGTATACGTGGCGAGAACGGGTGCCTCGGGGTCACCATCGATCAACTCCACGTCTTGCTCCCCGGAGTGCGCACGCACATATTCCACGGTCTTGGCGTCGGGCGGCACAATACCGCTCTTGGCTCCGGCCTCGATGGCCATGTTGCAGAGGGTCATGCGCTCCTCAACGCTCATCGCATCGATGGCTTCGCCGCGGAACTCCATTGCGCAGTAGGTCGCCCCATCCACGCCAATGTCGCCAATGATGCGAAGGATCACGTCCTTTGCGGTGACGAAGGGCGGCAAGGTGCCATTGAGCACAAAGCGCAACGTATGCGGCACCTTTACCAAAAGCTTGCCGGTGCCCATCACGAAGCCGGCATCCGTGTTGCCAATGCCGGTGGCAAACGCGCCCAGCGCGCCATGGGTGCACGTATGCGAGTCTGTGCCGAAAATAACCTGACCGGGGCGGACGTGTCCCTTTTCAGGAAGGCCCACGTGGCAAACGCCGACGTACGAAGGCGTCCCTGGGTCGTAGAAGTAAGGCAACCCCTGCTCCTTCACAAACGCGCGGTCGATGTCAATGTTGCGGTGCGCCTTCTCATCCTTGGTGTGGATATAGTGGTCGGGCATGATAACCACGCCCTCCTTGGAGAAGACCTTGGCATCTTTCCCGAACTCCCGGTGAAACACGCCAATCGTCCCAGGTCCGCAAACATCGTGCGTGAGGAGGATATCGGCCTTGACCCACACGGATTCGCCGGGAACCACTTTGTCTTTACCCGCGGCGCGGGCAAGGATCTTTTCGGTAATCGTCATCATTGGTTAACAAATGAAAGGTTCGACAAGTAACAAGCGAAGACTACGCCGGGCGAGCACACAATCTGTCGCCACGGCGTTTCCGGCCCCGCATGAAAGAGATTATCCCTGGCGGGCGGAATGGATACGCTGCATCCGCTCACCAATATCGGCAAAGCCAATGTCTGCCGCGTAGACGTCTTTGTAATGATCGAAGGCCTTGTCCAAATCCCCGGCCTCTTCGGCGATTTGTCCGAGGGTATAGACCACGCGCTTCTTGAGATCGTCCATCACCTGCAACTGGCTATTGGCCGCATCCAACTGCATCACCGCCATATCGGGCTGCCCCTTCATCTTGAAGCAGCAGGCAAGATAGTAAAGGGCCTCCAACCGATGCTTCGGGCTCTTCTGGGCCAACTGGAATTGCTGGATGGCATCGTCGTAAGCTTCGTAAGTGTAATACTTCAACCCAAGCTCATAACGCAGGCCGAGGTCGTTGGGATAGTTCTCCACACGGCGGACGAGGTCGTCAAAGGCGAATTGCTCCTTCTCCACCTCCATCTCATCCGCGGCCTCTGTCTTTCCTTCGGCACGGAGTGCTTCCACCTTCGCTTCATAGGAGCGAATCTTGGTGTCGGACCAGTTGCGGTCAAGCTCAGGGTCTGCAGGGTTCACCTTGCGGGCCGCGGCAAAAGTCTCCAATGCCTCATCAAAGCGCTTGTTCTGAATGTAGATACGCGCCAAGCCACGGTAATAGTTGATGTTCTTGGGTTCCTTGGCGATCTTCTCCTTGGCTTCGGCAATGGCCGCCTCGGCATCGTCGCCGGTCACCACGGCCTTGGCATTGCGATCAAGCTTCGCGGCCAGCTCCTTATCACGGATCAACGCTTGGAAACCGCCACGCTTGCCGGCATTGGCCTCCCAACCGCCCGCATCCATGGTGTCTTTGGCCATGGCGTCCTTAAGCAACTTCTGGATGTTGAGATCCGCAGGATTCGCCTGCGCCGCCTTTTGGAAGCAATCTCGGGCCCGGCTGAAGACTCCCGTCTGCATATACGTCTTGCCCATGCGAAGCATCAATTCCATGTCATCTGGGCAAGCGTCGGACAAGGTCTCCATCGCGGAAAGCAATGCCTCGGGATGATTGGTCCGCTGGGCGACATCGAAATAAAACTCGTTCAGCTTGCCGGAAATGGGATTGGCGTCCAAGATCTCCTCGGCCAGCGTCATCGCCTCCTCAAGCTTGTTCTGCTTGATCAGCGCCTGCACTTTGCCCATCTTCAACTGGGCGCCCATCTCGGCCATCTTCAACGCCAGCCCGCCCTTCTTCTCTGCGCGGAATTGGCGGATGCGCGTCTCATGAAACTGTCGCCGCGCATTCTCATCATGCGGTGCAAGCGCAAGCGCCTGACGGCACAACGTTAGGGCAATGTCAAAACTGCCGCGCTCTGCGGCTTTCGTGGCCTTATCAAGAAACTGCTGCGCCTTGATCTTCTGCTGAAGCGCTTCCATGCTCTCTGCCATAATCGGGCTCCTTCCGGCTCATCCAATGTCAGTATAGGATACTGGAATCCACAGGAAATGTCGAGTACGCAAAGCTTAAAGAGGCACGGCGCAGACCTTCTTCCCTACACGACGTTACACCCCAAGGACAAACTCAATCCACCTCCCACGGCACCCACGGAGGACGAACGGTATGGAAGTGGCGCCCAAGGACATCAAGCGTAACGGCTCGGAGGGCCTGATTGGGCAATCGAAGGCGAAGACAATCCTCCTCCGTGAGACATCCCTCACGAAAGCGAAGAAACATCTCAGGCTCCGGGCCATAGATTTTGTCGCCAACCACCGGGAATCCAAGCGTGCAAAGCGTGGCTCGGATTTGATGGGTTCGCCCGGTAACAAGCTCGGCCCGCAACAGTGAGGTGCCCGGCCACAACCCTTCCCCCAGCCGTTCAAGCCATGTGGCGGCGGCACGAGGCTCCGTCAGCGAAGGGAGCTCCCGCAGAAGACGCGCATGCTCCAACCGGCGCATGGAATAAACAGGCGGAGCATTGGTGCGCCGAATCTCGCCGACCGCACACCATCGCCCTTCGGGGAAGACACCTTCCACCATCACGTGATAAATCTTGCGTTTCGGGGTCTTGGCCAAGATGGCGGCCATTTCGGGGTCTTTGGCCACAAGCACAAGCCCACTCGTCTCGCGATCAAGCCGCGAAATCAAATGGATGGTATTGCCGGGACGGTAGAGGCGCAAAAGATGCTCGAGCGTATTGAGGCGGTAACTGCCACTGCTGTGAACGGGAAGGTCGGCGGGCTTATCCACCACCAACATCCGGGCATCCTCATAGACCCAGCGGATATCTTTGTCCACTGGCGGATCAATGCGCACGGACACTCTCGCTGGGATCAATGCCGCCCAAATCCCCACGAAGGGCCAACACCTGCCCCACGAGGAACAACGAACCACAGATAAGTACCGTCCCGTGGTTATCCTGCGCCCAAGCCGTCGCGGCTTCAAGCCCCTCAGAGACCGACGCCATCGGCACTGCCGAAGGGATGCCCACGCCTCGAAGCTCCGTTACGAGGGCCCCCGGCGACAGGCCTCGCGCATTGTCAATCGGGACGGCCCAAGCCGCCGAAACAAGAGGCGCGATCTCCCGCAACGCAGCCCCCACGGCCTTGTCGCCGCAAAAGCCGCACACCAACGCCACACGGCGGCGGATATGCATGGATTTCAACGCCTCACGCAGAGCACTCAGCGCATCGGGGTTGTGGCCGCCATCCAGGAACGTGGGCGGATCATCGGAAAGCAACTGGCACCGCCCCGGCCAAGACACCGTGCGCAGCGCCTCGGCAAAAGCCTTCGGCGGCACCTGAAGGCCCTGTTCCCCCAAACGTTCGAGCGCACAGAGCGCAGTCGCGGCGTTCTCCACTTGGAACGTCCCGGCCAAACGCGTGAGCGCTGCGGGATAATCACAAATCGGCGTGGAACACTGGAGCGTCTGACCATGAAGCGTGCGACGGGAAACGGCGACTCGCACCTCCTCCGCCGCGTCATGCAAGGGCGCCTGCAACCTCGCGGCGACATCGGCGATCACCGTCTTGGCCCGAGGATCCATCGCCCCCACCACGACAGGGCGCCCCGCCTTCACGATTCCGGCCTTTTCGGCGGCAATCGCTTCGACCGTATCCCCCAGAACATCGCAATGGTCCAGCGCCACATGGGTGATCACGGAAACCAAGGGCGCCTCGATGACATTGGTGGCATCCCAACGCCCCCCCATGCCGACCTCACAGACCACCACCCGCATCCCGGCCTCTCGGAAAATCCACCACGCGCAAGCCGTCAAGACCTCGAAAAAGGTCGGCTCCAGCCCCTCACGTGCGCAAACCGCCTCCACCGCATCCAGCGCACGCGCCAGCGTCTCATCCGTGACCGGCTCCCCATCCACCACAAACCGCTCATTCACCCGAACCAAATGCGGCGACGTATACCGAGCCACAGGAATCCCCATGGTCCGCAGCGCGGCCTCACACAAGGCCGCCACACTTCCCTTTCCATTGGTGCCGGCGATATGAATGACCGCGAACTCCCGCTCTGGATTCCCCAGCGCCGCACACAGGGCCCGCATGGTCTCCAACCCCGGCCGAATCCCGAACCGGCGCCGTGCCGCCAACCGTTCCAAAAAAGCCCTCATGGACATTCTCCCCTGATGGAAGATCCCATCAAAAAGCAAAGCACACCCGCGCCGCGGATGTGCCGTTGCGTTTCAGTTCCAAAGGCGATTACTTCGCGAACGCGGCCTTGGTCTTGGCAGGCGTACGCAGATAATCACGGATCTGCACGGCATTGAGCTTAGCCACCACAGCCTCGTCCATGCCCAGGGCAACCAAACGCTTGCGCTGCACGGCATCGCGGCGGCGACGGGCGCCGACAGACTTCACCGGACGCGTCGCCGGCTTCTTATTGAGGGTACGACCAGTTCCCATTGCAAATCCTCCGAATCTCTGATGCGGTGTACAAAAGTCTTTTCAAGATATCACACCTCACGACAAAAAGTCAAGCATTGATTCTCAATTGGGTTCTTCTGAATCGTCCACAATGTAATTGCGCACTTGTAGGACCGAAACGAAGGAAGAGGAAAGATGGACGGGCTTTGGGCAAAGCGAAACAGGAGGAGGGGCGTA
>CASDPK010000026.1 GCA_949282555.1 uncultured Lentisphaeraceae bacterium
TCTTTGGAAACGATTCTCCTTCCCGTCCTCCTCCTCTCCATCCCCCAGCCACCCAACTCACCTTCCAATTCCTCTAAAACTTTCCCCGGACACTAGTGGTGCTTGTGCTATAGTGTCGGGGTGCGTCCGAAGGCCGGGCGCAACCGAAGAGGAGACAGGAATGAAAACGGTGATTGTGGGCGGCGTGGCCGCAGGAGCAGGCACCGCCGCGCGTCTGCGGCGTCTGGACGAAACCATGGAGATTGTCCTTCTCGAAAGGGGAGAACACATTTCGTATGCGAACTGCGGGCTCCCTTACCACTTGGGCGGGGTGATCCCCGACCGCGACGATTTGTTGATTATGCCGGAGCCCAAGTTCCGCGCATGGTTCAATGTCGATGTCCGCACAGGAAACACCGTGACGGCCATTGACCGCGGCGCAAAGACGGTTCATGTCCGCCGTGCCGACGGAACGGAATACGACGAACCTTACGATCGGCTGGTTCTCGCGACAGGGGCGCGTCCGCTTGACCTTGGGCTTCCGGGCAGCGACGATCCCCGCATTTGCCCGTTGTGGACCATCCCCGACATGGATCGCCTCATCGCGTTGGCCGCCCATGCGCGCCGTGCGGTTGTCGTTGGGGGCGGTTTCATCGGATTGGAGGCGGCGGAGAATCTGCGGGGCCGCGGCCTCGACGTGACGGTGTTGCAACACTCCGACCATGTGTTGCCCTCAATCGATGCGGAAATGGCCTCCTATTTGGCCGCCGAGCTGGCGGAAGAGGGCATCGACGTTCGGCTCAACGCGGAGTTGGCCGGGTTCCGCCGGGAAGGCGAGACCCTGTATGCCGAAATCCGGGGCGGCGACGCCCTCCCGGCCGATCTCGTGCTGATGAGCGTGGGGGTTCGCCCCAACAGCGAATTGGCCCGCGATGCCGGCCTCACCCTTGCCAAAAGCGGACACATCGCCGTCAATGCCCAACTGCAGACCTCTGACCCGAGCATCTACGCCGCGGGAGACGTGGCCGAAGTCCGCGACCCGCTCACCGGGGGGCGTGCGGCCATTCCCTTGGCCGGCCCCGCCAACCGTCAGGCTCGCGTTGTCGCGAATGCCATCGCCGGGCTCCCCTCGGAATATCGTGGCAGCTGGGGAACCTCCGTGATTAAGGTTGGCCGACTCACCGCGGCGGCCACGGGATATACCGAGGCCCGCCTGCTTCGCGCCGGATTGCCTTACCGAAAAATCTACACCCATCCGGCCTCCAACGCCTCCTATTACCCCGGCGGCGCCCAAATGCACCTGAAGCTCCTCTTCTCCCCCGAAGACGGGCGGATCTACGGAGCCCAAGCGGTCGGGACCAAAGGCGTCGACAAACGTATCGACGTGATTGCCTCCGCCATGCAGAGCGGGCGCACGGCGATGGATTTGGCCGAGCTTGAACTCGCCTACGCCCCACCCTTCTCCTCCGCCAAAGATCCGGTGAACTTCCTCGGCATGGTCGTCCAAAACATTCAGACCGGAAAGAGCGACCCTGTCTATGCCGAGGCCCTCCCCGCGGATGCGCAAGGCGTCGATGTCCGCGAACCCGCGGAAACGGCTCGCGGCAGCATCCCCGGATTCATCAATATCCCTCTCGGAACCCTCCGCCAGCGATTGCATGAACTGGACCGGAGCCGGCCCGTGGTGGTCTCCTGCCAGGTCGGCTTGCGCGGCTATTTGGCCGAGCGGATTTTGACGCAACATGGGTTCCGGGCTCACAACCTTTCGGGCGGCTATTTGACGTGGAAAGCCGTTCACGCCACGCAACGCCCCTAACCATCGCCCCGCCCGCCCATCTTTCGGGCGGGGTCCTATCCTTGTCTCGACCGCCGGTACCCTCTGCACAAGCGGCAGAGGTTGTGCTATGCTGGGGGAGAGCCCACCAACAAAAGGATTCATCATGCGAAGTGCCCTATTTGCCGCTTTGGCATTGTTGACGACGGTTGCCGTCGCCGCCCCTTCTCCGATTGTTCCGTTGCCGATCCGAATGGAGGCCTTGGACAACGAAGGATTCACGCTTACGGCGGGAAGCCGCATCGTGGCGGACGATGCGTTCCTTAAAGAAGCGGCTTATGCCGCACGGGAACTCAACCGCGCCACGGGATTTGACCTTCAAGCGGCGAAAGCCGGATGGTTCTTCGGACGCGAAGGCGAGATCACCTTCCGCGAAGTTGAAGGACTTGGTCCGGAGGCCTATCGGCTCTCCGTCTCGGCCAAGGGAGTGCTGATTGAGGCCTCAACGCCCGCCGGCGCTTTCTATGGGTTTCAGACGCTCCGCCAGCTTCTGCCGGCCGAAATCTATGCCAAGGTGCCGCAGACCGGCGTGCGCTGGACGGTTCCGGCCGTCTCCATTGAGGACGCCCCCCGCCTGGCTTGGCGTGGCCTGATGGTGGATGAATGCCGCCACTTCATCGGCCCCGACGGTTTCCGTGCGATGATTGACGCCATGGCGGCCCACAAACTGAACACCCTCCATTGGCACCTCACCGATGACCAGGGCTGGCGAATCGAAATCCGCAAGTATCCCCAAATCACGCTCAACGGCGCCCGCCGTGCCGAATCACCCAAGCGGTGGCAGCGCAACACCGGCGACGGGGTGCCCTATGGGTGGTTCTACTACACCCAGGAGCAGATCCGCGAGCTTGTGGCCTATGCCGCCGAGCGGCACGTCACGGTGGTGCCGGAGATCGAGATGCCCGGCCATGCCTTGGGCCTCCTCTCGGCCTTCCCCGACCTCGGTTGCACCGGAGGCCCCTACACCACGTGGAGCCGCTGGGGCGTTGCGCCGGATATCGCGTGCGCCGGCAATGACCGCACGTTGCGCGTGTATGAAGACATCCTCGACGAAGTCCTTGACCTCTTCCCCTCGAAGTTCATCCACTGCGGTGGCGACGAAGCCCCCAAGACCCGTTGGAATGCCTGCCCGAAGTGTCAAAAGCGCATCGCGGATCTCGGTCTAGGCAACAGCCACCGTCTCCAGAGCTGGTTCATGCAGCACTTTGCCAACTACCTCGAAGCCCGCGGACGGCACCTGATTGGCTGGGATGAGATCCTCGAGGGCGGCCTGCCCCAAGGTGCGGCCGTGATGAGCTGGCGTGGCGCCCAGGGCGGCATCGCCGCGGCCAAACAGGGGCACGACGTGGTGATGAGCCCGAACTCCCACGCCTACTTGGATTACAACCAAATGCTCCCGGACGATCCGTACGAATACATCGGCGGCAACGTTCCCCTCTCCAAGGTGTACGCGCTGAATCCGACCGACGGCATCCCCGAAGCCATGTGGAAGCACGTCATCGGCGTGCAGGGCAATCTGTGGGCGGAGTACATTTGGAATGCCGCAGAGCAGCAGTGGAAGGCATGGCCCCGTGCCGCCGCCATCGCGGAAGTGGGTTGGACGCCTCAAGGATTGCGCGACTGGAAGGGCTTCCGCGCACGCATGGAAGCCGATCATGCACGTTTGCGCATGATGGGCATCAACAGTGCCCCCCTTCCGGAGACCCCTGTCGCCCAGTGGAAGCCCGGCGACATCCCCACAGAGTGGGTGGTGCGCACATGGGATGTCTCGCCCCGCATCGCGGGACCGGGAGACTATGAGGTGACCTTCCGCTTCACGGGAGGGAAATCACGCCTCGATATGCGCAACGTGGAGCTCCTCCTCAATGGCACCCGTGTCGCCATTGATGCGCACGAGGGGCGCACCGGGGCCGAACACAAGGACAACGTCTATCGCCTCTCGTTGAAGGAGTGCCCCGAGAAGGTTCGGCTCACCTTGCGTGCCGAGGTGCGCACGGATGGCGACAACAACTCTTCCGGCAACATCTTCCTTCGGAAGGTGCGCTAATCCCACGGCTTCCATCGAAGATTCAGCCGGCCTCTAAAGCCTATCGAAATGCACTGCATCTCAAGCCGAGATGCTGTGCATCTTCTTATGGGATGCACCGGACGCTACCGTAACGGCTGGGGCTCGGCAGGAAGGATACGGTAGACCTTATCCCCGGGGCGAACACGACCGGGAATCGTCAGCGTGGCCCACTCCCCACGCCCGACAGCCGTTGGCGTGGCTTCATCGCGGCGGAGCGCACCGGCCACGAAATCAAGCACTCCGGTGGTGGGGCCGTGAATCGCCAGCCGCGCCCCAGGCGTCAAAGAACCGTCATGGACCAACACTTCCGCCACAGAGGGGCGAGCGTAGTAATTGCGGACGACGCCAAGATAAACCTTCCGCTCCGTCGCCAGATTGGCGTCATTCTCGGCGAACTGATCCCTCCCGGGACGCCCCATCAAAAGCCCCTCGGAGAAGGGACGATGGTAAACCGCCTCGACGAGGCGCAGGCATTCGGCGCGCGTCGCTTCGTCATAAGCGTCCTGCGCGATGGCGTCCAAGGCCAGCCGATAGGCACGGGTCACATTCGCCACATACTCCGGATTGCGGGCGCGGCCCTCAATCTTCAACGAGGCCACCCCTGCCGCGACAAGCTCCGGCAGGAACGGAAGCGTGCAAAGGTCCTTGGCCGACAGGACAAAGGAATCGCCAATCTCAAACGCCGCCCCGGAACCCGGGCCATCCGGCACCTCGGTGATGCGATAACGGCGGCGGCACGGTTGCAGACACTGACCGCGCGAAGCGGAACAGCCATACGCCATCTGCGAGAGGAAACAACGCCCACTCGTGGCCACGCATTGTGCCCCATGGGCAAAGACCTCCAACGGCATCCCCGTTTCCTGGCCGATCGCCCGAATCTCCGACAGCGTACACTCTCGCGCAAGCACCACGCGCTCGACCCCTTGCGACGCGAGGAAGCGCACGGTCTCCGCGTTGGAGGCGGACATTTGGGTGGAAACATGGACGGCCAGCCCCAAGGCCCGTGCCCGAAGAATCGCCGCCCAGTCTGAGACAATCACGGCATCCACCCCGGCTTCCGCCACACGTTGCAACGTCCGCCCCAAAAGCTCCAGTTCCTCTTGGTAGACGATGGTATTGAGCGTCACATAAAGCCGCTTGCCGCGGGCGTGCGCCTCCCGCACCAATGCCGGGAGTTGGTTGATTTCCAGCCGACCATCCAACGCACGGCGCATGTTGAACCGCCCCACCCCAAGGTAAACGGCATCCGCGCCGTTCTCCAGCGCGGCATGGAAACAAGCGGGATCTCCCGCAGGCGCCAACAACTCAGGAAGCCGTTCCATCACTACCCTTCCAATCCTCAGCTTGTCGTCTCGTGCCCGCATGGGAGACACTCGGGCACAGGGCCCCGACGACACAACACAGGGCAAAGAGCGCGGCCGGAGCCCATGCCAACCACGGAGGAACCCCAAGGCGAATCACAAGAAAAAAGGCTATCGCCACCGAAAAGAGCGCCCACCCCACGAGCGCTGGAGGCCACCCCGCATCCCGAAGGCGTCCCCGAAGCGCGGTTTCCAGCGCCACGAGCGACACTAAGGCCACGGTCAGAGCCAACCAGTGAATCGCTTCCGGAACCACGCCCTTGCGCTGCACGCAAAACGCCAAGCCCCCAAAGGAAACGACCAGCCACAACACCGCATTCGTCCAAAAGATCCACCGCGTCATCGGCACTTTCTCGTCTGGCCACCAAAATCGAAGGCATCCCCGAAGAGCCGCGTTCACTGCAATGCCTCCAACCACGCCAGAAACGCGGCGAGTTGCGCCCCATCCTGTCTGTGCGCACTGATGTGATCCTCCCCCACAAGCGGCACCAACACCTTCGGCTCCGGCGCCGCGGCGAAAAGACGCTCCCCATGCGAAAAATCAATCAAGCGATCCGCGGTGCCATGATAAATGCGCACCGGGCAAGCGACGCCACGCCCCTCCGGGCCACCCCTCAGTTTATCCTCCGAGCGGAACCAATCCACCGGCAGAAAGCGCCCGAACCACGGCACCCCCAACAATGAAGTGAACGTGGAACCCAACAGCAATCCCGCGACCCGACGGCTCGCCGCGACCTCCACCGCGGCCGCACCGCCGATGGAATATCCCTGAACGACCAATCGGCTGGGCTCCGCGCCCAGCCGCACCGCCGCATCGTAAAACGCCCGCGCATCCGCCTCGAAGGTCTCGACCGAAGGCGTGCCACGACCACAGCCATAGCCGCGATAATCCACGGCATACACTGTGGCATGACGCGCGAGCCCACGGACAATCCCGCGAAGATCGTGAAGATCCTCACCATTCCCATGAAAGTAAAGCACCGACCACGGGCTCTGTTCGTTGCGCACCACCCAAAGGGTTCCGGTGGCATCCTCCCCCAGGGGAATCGACGCAGTCTGTGGCGTTCCGGAACGGAGCGGCGGACGGGGAAACGCGGCGACATCCGCCAAACGGCGCGCCCCTCCGCATGCCAGCACTGTCATCACGACCGGCACGAAGAGGAGATTGGCGCATTTCCCGAAACGTCGCCCCATGTGGGCTCCGCCACTTAGACGTTGAGAAGGTCGGCAAAGGCCGCATCAATCTTCGCCTGCGCGGCATGGATCTCGTCACGCAACGTTTCGGCGCGCTTCCGCAACATGGGGAAGTCCAGCCCGTTGGTGCCGCCGAGGTGCGTTTTCTGCGCGATGACGGCATCGGGGTCCATGCCACGGAGATCCTCGAGGTGGTCGCGCACCTGATGGTAGGCGTCACGGAAAGGCATCCCTCCCGCGACAAGCTCAAGGGCACGATCCGTCGCGAAAACGCCGGGCTCCGCAAACGCGGCGCGGCAGGCCTCGGGATTGACCTTGAGATTTTCCGCCATCAAGCGCATGATTCGCAAGGAAGCGCGGGTGACCCGGAGGCCCTCCATGTAAAGCTCCTTCGTGTCCTGGAGGTCACGGTTGTACCCGCCGGGGAGGGCCTTGAGGATAACGTTGGCCGCCGTGGATTGTCCCAGCAGAAGCGCCGCCTTGGCACGGATCAGCTCAAGGACGTCGGGATTATACTTCTGCGGCATGATGGAGCTTCCGGTGCAGAGATCGCGCGGGAGCGTGAAGTAGCGAAACTCCGGCATCGAGAAGAGAATCAGATCCTCGGCAAGCCGGGAAAGCGAGAGCATCACCTGCGTGCATGCCGCGAGGAGCACCGCCTCATCCTTCCCACGCGCACAAGAGGCATAAAACACGTTGTGGTGCGGGCGAGCGAAGGCAAGGAGATCCGAGGTGAGCTGGCGATCAATCGGCAACGGCACGCCATATCCCGCGGCGGAACCAAGGGGACAGAGGTCATTGACCTTCCGCGCGGCCTCCAAAAGCGGCGCGTCATCCAAAAGCATCTCGGCGTAAGCGCTGGCCCACATGCCCACACTGCTCGGCATGGCGGGCTGAAGGTGGGTGCGGCCAACGAGTGGAATATCCCGATGGGCCTCGGCGAAGGCCAAAAGCGCCTCCGCGAGATCCGCCAGCTCCAACGCCAGCGCGTTGAGCTCGTTTCGGACGTGCAGGCGAATATCCACGGCCACTTGGTCGTTTCGGCTACGGCAGGTGTGGACCTTCTTGCCAAGATCGCCCAAGCGTTCCGTCAGGCGGCGCTCAACGGCGAGGTGCACATCCTGATCGGCCGCCGTGATGGTGAATGCCCCACGCTTTGCCTCTGCGATGATGTCCTTAAGCGCGCGAATCACGGCAACACGTTGCTCTTCCGTGAAAAGCGTCGGGCGGAAGGGCATCCGGGAAAGCATCGTGACATGCGCGGCGGTGCCGATGCAATCGGCCTCGGCGAGGGCAAGGTCGAGCACAGGGTCTTTGCCTTCCGTGAAGGCGAGAACATCTGGATTGATTTTTCCAACGGTTGTAGCGGTATCTTGCTGGCTCATGGCTGTTCCGGTGAGAGGGACGGTGATGAAAGCGAGGCTGAAGATGGGCTGTCGGCCTCCTTCGCCTCATCGGAGAGAACGGGATTGCGCCGCAGATAGGTCTCCAAAAACGTTTTGGCCTCGTCGGCTTGTGCGCGAAGCTCCGCATACGTTTCGGTCTGTCCAAGTGCGGCGGCGGCGTAAGCACGGAGATAAAGCTCCGTGAGATCACGGAATGCCTGCGGCCGCCCAACGGCAAAACGGCTCAGACGCTTGGACTGCGCCATGGCCTCTTCGGCAGTTTTGGGATCTTTGAGTTCGGAGGCCCACCGCGTGAATTGACTGCGCGTGAGCACCCCCGGCATGAACACCGTATCCTCTTGCCCCAACAACCACGCACGCCACTCCGAATCGGTGGCGCCGCCCACGATGGAGGCGCGCGTCCACGGCGCCGTCAACAGCGCCATCCGCTGCTTGACCGTTCGCCCACCCGCACGCTGAAACAACCACTGGGCAAAAAACGCCGCGGCCTCCCGTGGCGGAGGCGTTGATGAAAAGAAATCGTCCAGCCGCCACCCGGCCGTCTGAGGCGTGTCACCCGCCGCACGCAGGCGCTCATACGCCTCAACCCGCCAAACGCCTCCCCTCGAAGCATCCACCGCAGCGGAAAGGAACCATTCGGGCCATGTGAAGCTGCCGTAAGACCCGCCCACCGAACGCGCCTGCTCACGCAACAAAGCCTCAACGACCGCAAGCCGGAGCACATCCAAATCCACCGTCTCGGGATTGGGAACACGGATAATCAGCTGCGAAAAGCCATCGGGCGTGCGCAATGTCCGGCGCTCAACGGTCTCCACGCGGTTTGTCACCGAGCCAAGCTCAAGCGAGAGTGGCGACTCCGTCGAACCCAACGGCAGAAAGACCTCCGCGAAATTTCCCCGCACCGTGTCGACAAAACGGAGCACGGGCCAACGCAACGCCGACCGTTCGGGCGTGGTCACCCCAACAAACACCTTGCCATCGCTCGACTGGATTGGCGGCGGCAACGCCTTAAGGCGTCCCAAGGCGGCCTCATTGACCATTCCAGCGAACCGAGGGGCACGCTCCGCAAGGCCTTGGGCACGTCCAAACACTGGGCAAAGCGCCAAAAGGGCGAAGGCCCCAACGGCCGCCCACCGCCATCGCCCATCGTTCAACTGCCGCCGCCGTCTCATTGTTCGGGAACGTATTTCCGGCAGAGCACGTTTGCATCGGCCAACAGTTTCCGGGTCTGGGCGTCGAACGCATATTCTCCCGCGTAGACTAC
This sequence comes from uncultured Lentisphaeraceae bacterium, assembly GCA_949282555.1. Taxonomy (GTDB): domain Bacteria; phylum Verrucomicrobiota; class Kiritimatiellia; order RFP12; family DVOR01; genus Spyradenecus. Next base: position 9,107 of record CASDPK010000026.1, read on the forward strand.
CTCGCGGATGCCCGCATTGATGATCATCTTCGCACAGGTCAGGCAAGGCGTGAGCGTGACATAAATGGTGGCACCCGCAAGACGAATCCCATAATAAGCCGCCTGACAAATCGCGTTCTGCTCCGCATGCACGCAAAGGCACTCCTCCAACGAGGCGCCGCTTTCCACATGCCCTGAACAACGCGGACAGCCGCCCTCAAAGCAATTGCGAATCCCACGCGGCGTCCCGTTGTACCCGGTGGAAATAATGCGCCGATCCGCCACAATGACGGCCGCCACCTTACGCCGAGAACAATTCGCACGCGTGGCGATCACATTGGCGATCGACATGAAATAGGTGTCCCAGTCCGGACGTGTATCGGGCGTATCCTCCGCCATACATTCTCTCCTTCTCCGCGCATTATAGCATACGTTTCATTTTGCCCGTAACTGAACGATTTTCCCTACCATGGCACCGCTCTCGAAGAGACCGGGAATTCTGTCTCGACAATGTGCCACAAACAGTTGCCGCGTGCCATCATGGCACACCATGGCACACATCTTGGCACGAAAGGGCCCCCAAATGGGAGAAGCGAACCTTCAGGAGACTTTGGCACAGATGTTGCAAAAGAAGGTGCAAGGCTTGAATGCCAAGCAAAGGAGGACTTCACTTATGGATATGAATCAGATGACGGAACGGTTGCGCGAGGCATTGACGATGGCGCAACAAGAGGGAATCCGCCGTCAGCAACAGACGGTGGAGCCGGAACACGTGTTGTGGGCTCTGCTCTCCCAAGAGAAGGGTTTGGCTGGGAGCCTTTTTGAGAAATGCGGTGTGTCTACCGAGGTCGCCCGGGCGCGTGTCGCGGAAGCGATGGATCGGTTGCCGCGGGTGACCGGGGCCATGGAAGCGAACAAGGTGTACGTTTCGCAAGGGCTCAACGAAGTGTTGGTAAACGCCTTCGACCGCGCGAAAAAGATGGGCGACGATTACGTCTCCATTGAGCACGTCTTGTTGGCGATGACTGACCGCATGAAGCTGTTGCGCGATCTTGGCCTAAGCGAGCAGGCGCTCCTCAAGGCGTTGAAGGAAGTCCGCGGCAACCAACGGATCACCTCCGAGAATCCGGAGGAGAGCTACGAAGCGTTGAAGAAATACGGCTCGGATTTGGTGGAACTGGCCCGCAAGGGCAAGCTGGACCCGGTCATCGGCCGTGACACGGAAATCCGTGACGTGATCCGCATCCTCTCGCGCAAGACAAAAAACAACCCCGTGCTCATCGGCGAGCCTGGCGTCGGCAAAACGGCCATCGTCGAAGGCTTGGCCCAGCGTATCGTGCGTGGCGACGTGCCCGAAGGTCTGAAAGACCGCACGGTCTTCGCCCTCGACATGACGGCCCTCATGGCAGGCGCGAAGTACCGCGGAGATTTCGAGGAACGCCTCAAAGCCGTCCTTAAAGAGATCAAAGCCAGCGAGGGGCGAATCATCCTCTTCATTGATGAGATCCATACCATCGTCGGCGCGGGAAAGACGGAAGGCTCCAGCGACGCCGGCAACATGCTCAAGCCTATGTTGGCCCGCGGCGAACTTCACTGCATCGGCGCCACGACGCTGGCCGAGCACCGGCTCTACATGGAAAAGGACAAGGCACTGGAACGTCGTTTCCAGCCGGTCATGGTGGCCCCGCCCACGGTGGAAGACACCATCAGCATCCTGCGCGGACTCAAGGAACGCTTCGAAGCCCACCATAACGTCCGCATTCAGGATGCCGCGCTGGTCAACGCCGCTGTGCTCAGCGATCGGTACATCCAAGACCGCTTCCTTCCCGACAAGGCCATCGACCTGCTCGATGAGGCTTGCGCCGCCATCCGCACCGAGATGGACTCCATGCCCGCCGAGCTCGACGAACTCAGCCGCAAAGTCATGCGGTTGGAGATCGAGGAGGCGGCCCTTGCCAAGGAAAAGGACGATGCCTCAAAGAAGCGCTTGGAAGAGCTCCGCCGGGAACTCGCCGACGAGAAATCGAAAGCCGATGCGCTCAAGGCCAAATGGCAGGAGGAAAAGAAGGCCCACGAAGCCTCCAAGAACCTGCGCGAACGGCTTGATGCCGCCCGCCATGAGTTGGAGCTCGCCCAACGGAAGTACGACTACGCCAAGGCCGGGGAATTGCAGTACAAGACCATCCCCGAGCTGGAGCAGAAGCTGAAAGACGCCGCCCGCCAAGGTGACGATGTCATGCTCCGTGAAGAGGTCGGCCCGGAAGAGATCGCCGAAGCCGTCAGCCGCTGGTCGGGCATCCCCGTCACCAAGTTGCTGGAGGGTGAGCGCGAGAAACTCCTTCGGCTCGGAGAGCAAATCAAGGCTAAGGTCATCGGCCAAGACGAAGCCGTCGATGCCGTTTCCGACGCCGTGCTGCGTGCCCGTGCGGGCATTCGGAACCGCCAGAAACCCATCGGAGCCTTCCTCTTCCTCGGCCCCACCGGCGTGGGCAAGACGGAGCTCGCGCGTGTGCTCGCCGAGCAGCTCTTTGACAGCCGCGACGCCATGACGCGCATCGACATGTCCGAATACATGGAGAAGCACAGCGTCAGCCGTTTGGTCGGTGCGCCTCCCGGCTATGTGGGATATGAAGAGGGTGGACAGCTCACCGAAGCCGTCCGCAGGAAACCCTACAGCGTCATCCTCCTCGACGAAATCGAGAAGGCCCACCCCGACGTCTTCAAGCTCTTCCTGCAAGTCTTTGACGATGGCCGCCTGACCGACAGCAAAGGCACCACCGTCAGCTTCAAGAACACCCTCATCATCATGACCTCGAATCTTGGTTCCGACCTTATCGCCGGAGCCGAGAAGAAGGAGGGAGACAAGGCCGTCCGCGATCTCGTCTCCACCCTGCTCAAGAGCAAGTTCCCGCCTGAGTTCCTCAACCGCATCGACGAAACGCTCATCTTCAAGCCTCTCTCCAAGGAGAGCCTCGTGAAAATCGTCGACCTCCAGTTGAAGGATCTTGCCGATCGCCTTGCCGAGCAGGAGCTTATCCTGAAGGTCTCCGACAAGACCAAACAGGCCATCATCGACGAAGGGTACGACCCGGACTTCGGCGCGCGGCCGCTCAAGCGCACCATCCAGCGGATGCTCGAAACGCCGATCGCCCGCGACATCATCGCCGGAAAATATCCTCCGGGCTCCACCGTCGAGATCTGACACCCTCCCTCCTCATGAAGAAGCCCCGGCCATATGGTCGGGGCTTCTTCATTCCACTCTCTGACAACATCCGTGTTTTGTCGTATAATGGGAGCCATCGTTAACGTGGGCGTCGGGGAGGACCCGGCGGTTTTCTTTGGACAACGAGAGGTGAAGACATGAAAAAGTTGACCGAGCAAGAGGCTCTTCAACGCCGTATCCACAAGGTCATCGGCCAATGCAACGGCATTGCGCGCATGGTCGAGCGGGGAGACACCTGCGAGGCGATTCTCCTTCAGGTGAGCGCCGCGCTGAGCGCACTGCACCGCGTGGGGCAGATGGCCCTTGAGCGCCAGCTCCGCGAAAGCGTCCGCGAGGGCCTTAGGAAGAGCGACACGGAAGACGTCCTTTGCGACGAGTTGAGCCATGCCCTCGACAAGTTCTGCGCCCAAGCCTAACGTGACGCAAGAACCATGAAAGAAGGGCCTCGGCGAATGCGCCGAGACCCTTTTCTTTATTCATCGCAAGAGCGTTTGAGCGCCCCTCCGCCTCACGGTTCCTCATCGCGCACGGGAGAAAACACCGCCACCAAAGAGCACAGGAATGCCCACGGCACCCCCAACCACAGCGCAAGGCCAAACACGGCCCGCAAGGTGATGGCCTCCCCGTCAAACAGGCACCGCATCGGATTGAGCGCGACCAACCCGCGAAACGGCGCCGCCACCCCCCACGACACCGAAGCGCTCACGCGCGCCCACAGGTTCGCCGTCTCATCCGCCACCGTCGTCTCCGGCGAAAGCGACGCCGAGGCCATCGCCAGCACAGCCAGCGTCCCGACAAACAACGTGACCGGAAGCGAAAAACTGCACCCCAAGGCCGTCCCCAACGCGACCGCCAAAAACAGCGTGAGCAACACCACCGCACAGAAAGCCGTCAGATTGGCCAACGCCGACTGCCCGGGAAACAGCAACGCCAAATCCTCCCGCTCCCGATACAACACGCTCGCCGCGCCGTTGTCATCCAGCCGTTTCAACGTCACGGTCACCGCCTCCCCCGGCCGGACAAACCCCGCCGGAAGCGGCAACAGGAAACCCGAATCCTTCAACGCCTCCGGGCGCAACGTCACCTTCCGATCCCCGCTGACGGCCTCCACCTCCAGCGAAAGCGCATCCTTGGCCCCCAAAAAGGGCGCCCCCGACAATCGGAACGTCGCCGGCATCGCCGCATCAAACGCCCCAGCCGTCGGCCCGCGGAAATGATAGGTCAGCGGCGCATCATGCCGCAGTTCCGTGTGGCGGCCCTGCAAATCGTCGCGCACGGCCCGCAAGAGACGCGCCTCCGAGACGCCCTGCGGCACACGGCCCAGCACACGCAACCGCGACAGCTCCGCTTGCGCCATCAAATCCAACGAAGGGAGCTCCGGCCGCTGCACCGTCCGTCCCGCCGGCAACGGCCGCGGCGCCACCATCCCCCAAATCATCGTCACCGCCAAGGCAAACGGGGCCCACGTGCCCAAACACCGCCCCCACCACAGCGTCACCCGATGGATTGGCTTGGTGAACGCAAGCGTCAGCCAATGCCGCTCCCGATCCAGCGCATACGCCGTGCCTCCGCTCCACAGGGCACAGATCAACAAAAACGCCCACGCCAACATCAGCCCATATCCCGTGCGCACGGATTCCGGATCGCTCCGCCCCGGAAGCACCCAAAGGCACAGAGCCAAGACCACCGTCACCGCCCACGGCAACGCCCCCCTCATGGCGCGGCGCCAGCCCAACACACCCTCCGCGAACAGCTGACGCACCGGCCCACCCCGGCTCATGACCGCCCTCCCAGCCAGGGCAACCCACCGGCCGCCTCCAGCGGCGGCGTGCGCTCCGTCTGGTGAACCGTTGCGAGGAAAAAGGATTCCAGCGAGCCGGAAAGCTCCTTCACCGCCCCTTGGGCGCGGCACTCCCCGCGATCCAAAATCAAAATCCGATCACAGCAATCCTGCACATCGGCCAGCAAATGCGAGCTCATGAGCACGGAAATCCCGCGCGCCTTCAGCCCGAGGATCAAATCCTTCACCTCCCGCGTCCCCACCGGGTCAAGCCCCGAGGTGGGCTCATCGAGCACCAGCAACCGGGGCGCATTGAGCAAGGCTTGGGCCAGGCCCACCCGGCGCGTCATTCCCTTGGAGAACGTCCCCACCCGACGGGCGGCGGCGTGTTCCAGCCCCACCAAGCGAAGCAAATCATCCACGCGAAACTTCAACGTTGCGCCGCCGAGGCCAAACAAGCGCCCGTAATAATGCAACGTCTCCCGCGGCGTCAGGAACGGATGGAGATACGTGATCTCAGGCAAATAACCCGTGGCCGCCGCGGCCACCTTCGAGCCCGGCGCGGCCCCCAGCACCCGCAGTTGCCCCCCATCCGGACGCAACAACCCCAGCAACAGCTTGATGGTGGTGCTCTTTCCCGAACCGTTCGGTCCCAACAGTCCGAACACTTCGCCTTCGCCCACCTCAAATCCAATGCCACGGACCGCCTCGACCGTCGGACGGCCCCAAAAATCGCGGAACGTCTTCCGTACGTCCTTCAGCTCCAGCACCGACATCATGCCACCTCCCGCGCCCGCAGGGCCTCCGCCCCGCACCAAAGGAAAAACGCCACGGCGCACACGCTCTGCGGCACCAGCCACCCCAGCGTCGCCCACGGCACCTGCCCCCCGCCGGAAAGCGCATCCAACGGCAAATAAGCAGAACCATTCAGAAAAACCATCGCCCCGGCCACCGCCGCCAAGGTCAGCCCCACCGTCATCCCCGGCGGACACCGCACCGCCAGCGCCGTGGCCAAGGCCCCCGCCTGCGCCACCCCCAGCGCCAACGCCGCCAACGCCGACAGATCCCCCCAATGCGGTCCCTGCAACATGAGCACCCGCCCCCACAGCAACACCGGCATCAACAGCGCCGCCGACAACACAAACCGTCCCCCGCGAAAACGATGGTTCAGCGCCGCCAACACAAGCGCCGCCGCAAGAAACGCCAGTGAAATCAAAATGCCCCGAACATCCGCATACGTCCCCATCGTGTGATAGCGAGGGGAAAAGCCCTCCGCGAGCAACACCGCCGCCCCCTGCGTCAGCCAATAGGCCATGAGGGCAACGCCCGTCCCCAAAGCGTGCCCGCACAGCCACAAGCCCCGCGAGACCGGCTTGGTCAAAGCCACCGCCGACGTCCCATCCCCCAAGGCCCGCGTCAGCCGGCAAGCGCCGCCCGCCGCCAGCAACACGCCGAAAAACATCGCCGTGGCCAAGCCGCAATCCCGCGCCAACCGACCATCCTCCGTGAACCGTTGAAACTGGAAGAGCGGCAACGCCAGCGTCCCCGCCGCCGAAGCCAACGTCAAAAGCAACGTCGCCGGGTGTCCCAGCGCTTCCAATACCGTGATCCAAGCAATCGCCCGCAACTGTCCAAACATGCGCCCATTATAGCAATTGCCACCCAAACACGGAATCACACACCGCACCTCTCACCGCACATCATCCTGACACAGTGCATCCCGAAGCGCGACGCTCCGTATCGTCCTCCAAGATACGGTGCATCTCAACATGAGGCACAAGGCCCTCTGGCCTTCATAAGCCGAAATTGGAAAAAGGAAGCCACCAGCCGTTGCTCGTGCGATGAGAATGCCTATTTGGAAATAACCCCTGGTTCGCCTCGGACGATACAACTCAGCATCATTGAAAAGGTATGACAACAAAAGCAGGGAGGGAGCAAGCGAATTCCTCGGCCCCGTATCGGGAAGCAATGGCTCCGCATTTCACGCCCTGACAAGCGTGCCCGTTCAAGGCCATTCTTTGGTATACTTTTCGGAGCGATTTGAGGATTTTATGGATAAGTTTCGCTTCTACCTTCCGACGGAAGTCTTCGCAGGGCGCGGATGCGTCCGTGCGCACGCGGATGCTTGGGTGCTTGGACGCCGGGCGTTGATCGTCACAAGCCAGCATGGAGCAAAGCTTTCCGGTGCGTTGGATGACGTGATGTCTATCCTGAACGACCGTGCGATCGAATCCGTTCTGTTCGACGGCGTCTCGGCCAATCCGGACGCTGAGCAGGTTTACGCCGGCGTTGCGGCGGCAGAGGGATGTGATTTCGTGGTGGCGCTCGGCGGCGGTTCGCCGCTGGATGCCGCGAAGGCCATCGCTTGGGCGGCGGGCGCAAAGGTTCCGCGCGAGGACTTTTTCCGGCGGAGCCCGGCCCCCGGCGAGGCGGTGTTGCCGGTGGTGGCGGTGCCGCTGACGTGCGGCACGGGGAGCGAGGTGACGCCCTATGCCATCATCACGAACCATGAGGCCCAAACCAAGGTCAATGTTTCGGGGCCCAATCTTTTCCCGCGGGTGGCCTTGCTGGATGCCCACTATCTCGAAAGCCTGCCCAAAGCCGTGATGTGCGACACGGCGCTGGATGCGCTGTCGCACGCGATTGAGGGCGCCTATTCGCCGCGCGCCACGCAGCTGACGCTGGCCATGAGCGAAGAGGCCATCCGCACGTTGTTGCCGGAGCTCCTGCGCTTGGCGCATGGGGAGTTTGTGAACCTTCCGCAGTTGCACTATGCCGCGATGCTTGCGGGGATGGTGATCGCCCAGACGGGCACGGGATTGGTGCACGCCATGGGTTATCCGCTGACCTACCACAAGGGCATCCCGCATGGTCGGGCCAACGGCATTCTGCTGGCGGGCTATTTGGAATTCATGGAGCGCCCCTGCGGGCCGCTGACCCGGCGGTTGCTGGATGCCGCGGGCTTGCATGGGCCGGAAGAGCTTCAGGCGCTCGTGGACGCCCTGCTGGACGTGACGGGGGCGGAGCGTGAGGCCCCCACGGAAGACGAGCTGGCGCGCTTTGCGCGCGAACCTCTGCGCCTGAGCGTGGTGCGCCGTTATCGCGCAATGCCTTCGCCCGAAGAGGTCGTGGATATTTACCGTACCGGTTTCTGACGCAACGCTTGGCCGGAGGCTCCGGCGATCGCTGACATTGGAGGATCAAGACATGAAAAAGATCGCAGGTCTTTTTAAGCGCGAGAATGCGTTCCGCTCGATGAAGGCGGAGGACGCCAACGCGTGCGAGGCTTACGCCAAGGATTATTTGAGCTATCTCGGCATCGCCAAAACGGAACGCCGGGCCTATGACGAGGCCGTCCGCCGCATTGAGGCGGAGGGATTCCGTGAGCTGTCCACGTTCAAAGTCTTGAAGCCCGGCGACAAAGTTTATCGCGGTTATCATGGCAAGACGCTTATGGCGGCCGTCATCGGCACGCAGCCGGTGGCCGAGGGGATCAACGTGATCGGCGGGCACACCGACGCGCCGCGCATTGACCTCAAGCCCGTGCCGCTGTGCGAGAAGGGCGGATTGGCCTATTTCGACACGCATTATTACGGCGGCATCAAGAAGTTTCACTGGCTGGTGCATCCGCTCGCGCTTTACGGCGTGGTGGTGAAGCCGGATGGCTCGAAGGTGGAAATCGCCATTGGCGACAAGCCCGAAGATCCGGTCTTCCAGATCACGGACATTTTGCCGCATTTCGGCGCCGAGCAATCCGCCAAGAAGCTTTCGGAGGCGTTTGACCCCGAAGACATGGACGTGCTCATCGGTTCCCTGCCCGTCGCGGACAAGGAAGACGACAAGGACGTCAAGGAAAAGGTCAAGCTCAACATCCTCCGGATTTTGGAGCGCGAATACGGCCTCACCGAAGAGGATCTCCTTTCCGCGGAATTGGAGCTTGTCCCGGCGGGAATGCCGCGCGATCTCGGCCTTGACCGTTCGATGATCGTGGGCTATGGGCACGACGACCGCGTCTGCGCCTATGCCGGGCTCCGTGCCCTGATGGATCTCCCGACCCGTCCTCGGCGGACGGGGATGGTGCTTCTCTGCGACAAGGAGGAGATCGGCTCCGTGGGCGCCACCGGTATGGACTCGACCTTCTTCGAGAACTCCGTGGCGGAGCTCATCGCCCTCCAGGCCCCGACCCTTGCGAAGGCCAAGGGCTCCATGAACGTGCAGACGCCGGACCTCATCGTCCGTCGGGCGCTTGAGGCGAGCCGGATGCTCTCGGCCGACGTTTGCGCGGCCAGCGATCCCCACTTCCCCAACGCCGATTCGCCCAACAACATGGCCAAGATGAACGCCGGCGGTTGCCTCATCAAGTACACCGGAGCCCGCGGAAAGAGCGGCGCTTCCGATGCCCGTGCCGAGTTCATCGCCGATCTGCGGCGCATCTTCGCCAAGGATGGCACCGTGTGGCAGGCCGGGGAGCTGGGCCGTTGCGAGAAGGGCGGCGGCGGCACCATTGCGCTGTTCATGGCGCGTTATGGCATGGACGTGGTCGATTTCGGCGTGCCGTTGCTCAACATGCACGCGCCGTGGGAGACCGCCTCCAAGTTTGACTGCTACATGACCTACCGCGCTTACCGCGCGTTCTTGGCGGATTGACGCCGCCACGAGGGAAGGCGCATGGCGTGCCCTCTGCGCCTTCCCCTCCCCTGCCCCACCCCATGTGGCCGCCAAGCCACCGAAAAGGTTGGGGGCGCCAGAAGGCGATGAGGGCCTCTTGTTTCTTTAGCACCAATGTCGGATTGTCATGCCTAAACACCTGTTGCTCGTAGACGACGACCCCAACATCCGCACGATGCTGGGCGACTTTCTTATGGCCTCCGGCTATGAAGTGACGTGCGCCGAATCCGGGGAGGAGGCCTTGCGGTGCATGACGGAGCATCTCCCGGATCTCGTGATCCTCGATATGGGAATGCCGGGGATGGGCGGAACGGGCTTCCTCCAGCGTATCACCGATCGGCTTGGGCGCACCCGTGTGCCGGTGTTGGTGCTGACCGCACGGGCCGACATGGCGGAGTATTTCGCGGACAAGCAGATCGCCGGGTTCATGACCAAGCCGGCGGAACCCGATGAACTCGTGGACGAGGTGCAGCGCATCCTCTTCATGGAAGGGGATCTTCCCCGAGGCGACACGATGATGGTGGGCGATGATATCCGCCGCGTGGTCGTCCTCGCCGAGCCCAATCCCATCCGGGCCAACGCGTTGCGGGAGGCCCTCGGGAAGGCGGGCTTCTCCGTGGAAGGGGTGCATACCGGCGCCGAAGCGGTTGAGGCCGTGATTGCCCGACGCCCGGCGGGCCTCATCCTCCCGATGGATTCCGTGGGCCTCACGGCGGACATCGTGTTGGAAATCCTCCGCAAGCTGCCCGCCGGCAAGGATCTCCCCGCCGTGGTCTACTCCGCGGAACAGTATCCCGAAAAGTGGGTGTTCATTGATCCCCGCAACGTCTCGCGCTTGGAGGGGATCGACGGCGCGGCCATTGCCCAAGCCGCACTCACCCTCATTGCGTAAGGGGGCGCACCATGCGTTGTCCGCGTTGTGGGGCCGACAGTGACCGCGTCATCGACAGCCGCTCCAGCGTGGAGGGCGACATCATCCGCCGACGACGGGAATGCTTGAAATGTGCCGCCCGCTTCACCACGTACGAACGGATTGAGCGCCATCTTCCCCGCGTCGTCAAGCGCGACGGAAGCCGTGAATCGTTTGATCGGGCCAAAATCGAGCGTGGGCTGATTTCGGCCTGCCGGAAACGGCCGATCCCCAGCGGAGCCCTGACACGCCTCATCGATGAAGTGGTCTCCGAATTGGAGCGCCGCAACGAGGCCGAAGTCCCCGCCACACAAATCGGCACCTTGATCATGGAGCGTCTGAAGGGGTTGGACACCGTGGCGTATGTTCGCTTCGCGTCGGTCTACTCCGCGTTTGACGATGTCCGCCAGTTCATCGACGTGGTCAAAAACATCCACGAGAAACACCCGCGCAGAGGGAAGGCAAACCCCAACGGTTGAAGGTCCGCACGGCCTTCCGCATGAAAATCCGCTTCATGCGCCCGGTGTTGCCGTGTCACACGGGGAGGATGACAGCAGACATGGGCAGGTCTGTGCTAGGATAAGGCGAAAACAAGGATCCAGAGATGACGGCCTACGGAATCACCCGAGACAGTTGGGAACGGCAAAAAGCGGTCTGCCTCAGCAAGGGCAGAGCGGGGAATGCGCGTGTCTACTTGGTGCAGTCGCCTGAAGGACGCTTCGTCATCAAGGATTTCCGAAAAAGCCCGTGGTGGATTCGCTGGACCTTTGGGCGGTTCATGATTGGGCACGAATGCCGTCTGCTGGCGCGGCTGGCAGGGATTGAGGGCGTTCCGCAGAAGGTCTTCCGCGTGGACGCTTATGCGTTCGGCATGGCGTTCATGGAGGGGGAGACGCTGAGTGCGCTCAACGCCCGAGGCGGCACCTTGCCCGAACGTTATTTCGAGGAATTGGAAGCGATGGTGCATGAGATGCACCGCCGTGACGTGACGCATTTGGACAACCGCAATGCCAAAAACGTGATGGTGTTGCCGGGGGATCGCCCGGGGTTGCTCGACTTCCAGGCAGGCGTGACGCTCCGCCGATGGTTCCCGCGTTGGTTGCGCGAGATCCTTTGCTTGGCGGATATTTCAGGTGTTTATAAGCATTGGTATCGCGTGCGCGGCGAGTTGAGCGAAGATCGGAAGGCCCTCCTGCGCCGGCATTTCCGTTTGCGCCGGCTTTGGGTGTTCAAGGGCTATACGCTCTTCAAGCGGCGCGAACCCAAAGGCATCGAACTGTACCTGTTCGGCAAGGATGGGAAGGGAGGGCACTAAGATGCTTTCGATTTATCAGTGGGTCAATGGCAGCCTGCGCGAGGTGGTGACACCGGATGGCCCGTGCTGGATCAACTTGGCCGATCCATCGACGGAGGAAATCCTCCGAGTGCAGACGCTGACAGGCGTTTCCCGGGAGTTTCTCTCCGACCCGCTCGACCGCGACGAACGACCGCGTATGGATGTGGATGATGACGGCACGGTGTTGATCGTTGTTCACGTGCCCTATCACGAGCCCAACGAAAACTTACACCCCTTCAACACATTGCCGTTGGGCGTGGTGCACACGTCCAACGCCGTGATCACCGTCTGTAACCGCCCCACGCCGATTGCCGCCTCCTTCCTTGACCAGATCCGGAGGGTGTGCCCTCCTGAGCAGAAGTTCCGCTTCACCTTCCATCTCCTGTGGCATGCGGCCATCCTTTATCTGCGCTATCTGCGCGACATCCGGCAGCGCGCCGACATGGTGGAACAGGAACTTCACGAGTCCATTTCCAATGAAGGCCTCATGCGCTTGCTCAACATTGAGAAATCGCTGGTCTACTTCACGACCTCGCTCAAGGCGGACGACATTCTCTTGGGGCGCATCCGCACCACGCGCCAGCTGGATATCGACGAAGATGATTTGGACGTGCTTGAGGATGTCCGCATCGAATACCAGCAGGCCTTGGAAATGGCAAGCATCCATAGCAACATCCTTACCGGCACGCTGGATGCCTTCGCCTCCATTATCAGCAACAACCTGAACAACGTCATGAAGTTCCTCACGTCCATGACGATTGTCCTCACGGTGCCCATGCTCATCGCCTCCATCTTCGGCATGAACACGTGGTTGCCCTTCGCCAGTTCGGGCAGCACGGGATTTTGGATTATCATGGGAGTGGCGCTGTTGCTGATCATCGTCACGGTCGTCTTCTTCTCCCGCCGCCGCTTTTTCTGATGGCCACTGAGCTTGAGCACGCGGCGGAATCCTATGCGGCGTTGCAAGCGCTGGCCTCCCGCCGATGCCTGTGCCGTGAGGCCGATGAACCGGACGAACGCCATTTGCAGGCATTGTGGCAGGATAGCATCCATCGGCCACGTGACCTCGCGTTGCCCGATGGCACGCCCGTGGAGGTGCTCGATGCCGGGCGGTGGAATCGTTCCGCAGGGCCCGATTTCCAAGACGCCCTGATTGCCGTTGGCGGGTTCGTGCGCAGAGGGGATGTGGAACTCCACGTTCACCCCGCCGACTGGGATGCCCATCGTCATGCGTCTGACCCCGCCTATGCCGGACTGGTGCTTCACGTCTCTTGGCATGAGGGGCCGCCGGCGAAGACATTGCCCGAGGGTGTGCCGACCTTGGCGTTGCGCCCTTTCGCCGAAAAGGAACGCCCTTTCTGCTTCGCAGACCTAGACCTTTCCTGTGCGCCGTACACCTCCGCCGCGGATGTGCGCCCCTGCCGGGTGCGGTTATCGGCACTGCCAGGCGAAACGGATCGACTGCTGGCTTCCGCGGGAACCTTCCGGCTCCTTGCAAAGGCAAGGGCCTTCACGGCCGCGCTGTCCACAGGGGATGCCTTCCAAGCCTTCTATGCCGGGCTTCTCACCGCGATGGGTTACGGCCGCAACACCGGGCCGTTCCATCGTCTCGCGGAGGAGGTCCCCTTCACGCGCATTGAGCGTCTTCCCTCATTGACCCGTTTCGCGACCCTCGCCGGGACGGCCGGCCTGCTGAAGGAAACGCAGCGAGACCTTTGGGATCTATGGTGGCAAAGCGGTCTTCCGCCGCCGCTTGAGCCTTATGCGTGGGATTTCCGTGCCATGCGCCCGGCCAACCACCCGTTCCGCAGGCTTGCCGGCGCCATTGGCATCCTTCACCATATCGCCCAACTCCTGGAACTCCCCCTGCGCGACCTTTCCCAAAACCTTGTGGAGGCCTCCGGTCTGCTCGCCGAACCCCTTAAGTTGAAAGGGACCCCAATTGGCCGAAACCGCGCCAACGCCATTGTCACCAACCTCTTTGTGCCCTATCGCTTGGCGTTGGGGACTCTCGGGCCGAACCAATTGAAAGATCTCCCCGGGGAAGATGTTTCCATGCCCATGCGCGACACTTGGCACCGCCTCACCGGCGACCTTCAAGGATTGCCCAAAGATGGCCTCCGCCAACAAGGGTTGCTGCAGATTCACGCCGACTTTTGCAAGAATCCAAGAATCACGTGTCCGACGTGTCCCCTCGCTTGAGGTCTCCCTCTGCCTCCCTGCAAGGATTCGTGCGATGTGATATGCTACGCACACGTTTGCGGCGCATTGGAAGGTGCCGAAGAAACTGACCGACGAAGGAATGTGGTTATGCCAAATACCGTGTTGATTGGCTCTCAATGGGGCGACGAAGGCAAGGGCAAGATCATCGATGTGCTGACGGCACAGGCCGATATGATCGTCCGCTACCAGGGAGGCTCGAACGCTGGCCATACCGTTATCGCAGAGGGCGAGAAACGTGTTCTGCGCCTTGTTCCCTCCGGCATTCTGCACGAAGGGAAGGTCTGTGTCATCGGCAATGGCGTGGTGATGAACCCGCTCGATCTCATTGAGGAGATTGAGATGCTCCGCAAGACCGGCATTGAGTGCCGTGGACGGCTCTTCATCTCCACGCGAACCCAAATGGTCATGCTCTACCATCGTGCGCTTGACCGTGCCGATGAGGCCGCCCGTCCGGAAGGCAAAAAGATCGGCACCACCGGCCGCGGCATTGGCCCTGCCTATGCCGCCAAGGTCTCCCGCACCGGCCTGCGGTGTGGCGATATGCTCACCCCGGAGTTCCCCACCCTTGTCCGCGAGCAAGTGGAAGAGACGAATGTCCGCCTCGCCCAGTTGGGGGCCGAGCCTCTTGATGCCGACGCCATGGTGACCACCTACATCGAGGCGGCCGAGCGTCTGCGGCCCTATATCATCGACACCATTCCGCTCATCCACAAGGCCGATCGCGCCGGGCAATCCATCCTGCTGGAAGGTGCGCAGGGAACCATGCTCGACATCGACTTCGGCACCTACCCCTTTGTCACCTCCTCCAACCCCACCAGCGGTGGCGCTTGCATCGGCTCCGGCCTCAGCCCTCGCCGCATTGACCGCGTGGTCGGCGTCATCAAGGCCTACACCACGCGCGTGGGCGAAGGCCCCTTCCCCACCGAAGACTTCGGCGAAGTGGGGCGCATTTTGGCCGAACGTGGGCACGAATTCGGCGCCGTGACGGGGCGTCCCCGCCGGTGTGGATGGTTCGATGCCGTCGTCGCCCGTTATGCGCAGATGGTCAACGGCGTGGACTTCTGGGCCCTCACCAAGCTGGATGTGATGGATACCCTTCCCGAAATCAAGATTTGCGTGGCGTACGAACTGGATGGCCGCCGTATTGAGGACATGCCTGCCTCCGCCGCAGAGCTCACGCGTTGCGAACCGATCTACGAGACCATGCCCGGATGGCAGGAAGAGACATCGCACATCACCGATATGGCCCAGTTGCCCCTCAAGGCCAAGGCCTATGTCGAGCGTCTGATTGAACTCTCCGGTGGACGTCTTGGTATCCTTTCCATCGGTCCTGCGCGGGAATCGACCCTCCGCATCGGCCTTTGATTCGAACAAAGCGTATACCTAACAAAAGAGGGCGAGACAGTCTCAAAAGAGTCGTCCGCCCTTCCGTTTTTTTGAGTCGCCATGAAGCAGATCCAACATATCGCCTTTATTATGGACGGCAATGGCCGTTGGGCCAAAGCCCGCGGATTGCCGCGCACAGAGGGCCATCGTGCCGGAGGGGAGACCGTTCGCCGTGTGCTAGGCTACTGCCGTGACGCCGGCATCCGTTACCTCACCCTTTACGCCTTCTCAGTGGAGAATTGGAAGCGCCCCAAGGAGGAGGTGGACGCGCTGATGCACTTGCTTGTGGCCCATCTCGCGGGAGAAGAGCCCATGCTTCACGAGCATCGCGTTCGGCTCCGCGTCATGGGGCGCCGGGAGGATCTCCCCGTCGCCGTGCGTGAGGCTCTTGAACGGGTGGAGTGTGCCACAGCCGCCTATGAGCGTCAGCTCATCGTTTGCCTGAGCTACGGTGGACGCACCGAAATCGCGCATGCCGCACGCGAGATCGCGCGGCTCGTAGCCAAGGGGGAGCTGGACCCCGAAACCATTGACGAGGCCACCGTGGCTCGTCATCTCTATCTCCCCGACGTTCCTGACCCCGACCTCATTGTCCGAACCAGCGGGGAACTTCGTTTAAGCAACTTTCTCTTATGGCAAGCCAGCTATGCCGAGCTCTACGTCACTCCGACGCTTTGGCCCGACTTCGGGGAGGCCGATTTCCAAGCGGCCCTTTCGGCTTTCTCCGCCCGGGAGCGCCGTTACGGTGCCCTGTGAGCGCCTTTGAATGCCTAACGTATTCCGCGTTGTATCTCCCATCACCTCGCCAAGGACGGCGCACACCATTTTTGGTATCGTACGCGTCCTTGGAGGGACAAAGATAAGAATGCACGCGCTTTCAACGATATTGCTATGGAGCCGGCGAGGATTGGCCCTCGCAATGATTGGCCTAATCACGTGGCTTTCTCTGACCGATTCCAACGGATTGCGCCATCATGAGCTCATGCACTGGCTTGTCTGCATTGAACGGGCCACCGGAACGGCACAGGACAAGATCGCCCACTTCTTCATGTACGTCACGCTTTCGGGCGCGCTTTGGCTCTCCCTGCCGTGGCGCGTCCGAAGCCTCCCCTCCCCCCTCATTGCCTTTCTTGCCGCGGCGATGTGGGGCGTGCTCATGGAATTCGCGCAAC
This sequence comes from uncultured Lentisphaeraceae bacterium, assembly GCA_949282555.1. GTDB lineage: Bacteria > Verrucomicrobiota > Kiritimatiellia > RFP12 > DVOR01 > Spyradenecus. Next base: position 25,784 of record CASDPK010000026.1, read on the forward strand.
TCGCAGAAACGCTTCTTGGATGGGGGAGCCGTAGCTTTGATGTCGGAGACATGGTAGCCAACGCCCTCGGCGCCGCCGCCACGACACTTCCGCTCCTGCTCCTTTGGTTCGCCGTGGAAAGATTCCGCGCGCGGAACACGCATCCTGCGCCCCGTGCATCCCTCAGCGAAGCTGAAGCATCATCGCAATCTCCGGACAGGTGAACGGATTGGCGTGCTTGGTGCAATAAACACACCCGCGATAGATCTTGTGAATGATCTGAGTCTTCTCGACGCGACGAAATCCCAAACGCCCGAAGAACTCGGGCTCAAACGTCAGCACAAGCGCCTGTGCAGGCTTGAATCCATCCATCCGCTGAAGCACAAACCGAATCAACCTAGACCCGATGCCACGGCCACGATAGGCTTGGCTCACCGCCACGGATTGCAATTCAACCGTGGCCCCCTCCGGACAACCGATTTCCGGAAGAATCTGCCAGCAGGCACAGGCCAAGATTTCCCGTCCACGGGCGGCCACGGTAAAGCGATCGATATTCTCCACGATGTTATTCACCGGTCGCAGAATCAACTCGTGCGGATAGCTCTGAATCAAACGGTGAATGGCGAGCACATCCTGAAGCGTCGCTCGGCGGATGACGATGTCTTCGTCCATAATTCGGGTACTCCTCAAGCCTGAGCAAAAGCATCAATCTGTTCAGACGTGCCGACGACCAACAAACGGTCATCCCCACGAATCGCCGTCTCGGCTTTGGGAATGATGAGGCGACGCGGAGCGGCGGGATCGGCATCATCCAGTCGGCGCACCGCCAGAACCGTCACGCCATACGCCCGACGCACATCCGCCTCCGCCAACGTCCGCCCATCCAATGCCTCAGGCGCGGGAATCTCCGCAGCGTAAAGGCCATCGGCCACATCAAAGAGATCCACCTGACTCGTCGTCAACAGGCTCCGAGCCAGCCGCTGGGCACGGTCACGATTCGGGAAGATCACCACATCCGCCCCCACACGGCGGAGCACCCGCCCATGGACCTCCGTGGAAGCCTTCGCCACCACCGTGCGCACCCCTAGGTCTTTGCAGTTCACCGTGGCCATCACACTGCCTTCAATGTTCTCGCCGATCGCCACCACCACAATGTCGCAAGCGGCGAATCCGGCCTCTTCCAGCGCGTGAATGTTCGTGGCGTCGCCTTCAATGGCCTTGGCCACGTAATCCGAAAGCTCCTGAATCTTTCGGCGGTCGGTGTCCATCAGCACAACTTCCGCCCCTTGTGCGGCCAACGACTGCACAAGCGCCTCGCCGAAGCGCCCCGAACCAATAATGCCGATACGTTTGGTCATAATATGGCTATTTTACCACAACTTCCTCTGCCGCCGTGGACGCATTCCCAGTCTTCCGCCACGGCTAAAGTCCGCGCGGCTGAGGCCATCACTCGGAGTTCCATCAACGAGGCGCGGCACACAACCGCAGACGGAAGGCTCCGCGTACCGTATCCCCCGCATTCAGCGGACGACGCTCCGCGGCGTAGTGCGACGCAAAGAAACCGTCAGAGCCTCCGGTGGAGAATCCCGCCACAAGCAGACGGGTAAGGTCACCCTCTTTCCACACGCGAACGGCAGGAAGCACCCCTTCCTCCGCCTCCGGAAGCACGGCCAGCGCGGGGGACGCCTTGCCGGCGGAAAGAAGTGCCCCGGAAAGATCGCGCCGGGTCGCCCGGAACGCGTTGCTTCCCAAAGCATTGGCATCATTTCCCCAAACCTGCTTCGGTGGCACCCGCCAGTCAGGTTTTCCGATGAAGGGGTTCGCCTCCGCGACGCCTTCGGTTGGGTCAAAACCCGTCTCGGCCACAAGGCCCTCGGAGATACGCCCCCACGCGAAACGGTCATACCCCTTCGGCAACGTAAGGACAAGCCCCCATTGGCGCGGATTCAACTTTTCCTTCACCATCAGCGCATAACGCACAAGCAACGATCCATCCGCCTGCGGAAGAAGTTCCAACGTTCCCTCGGCCTTGGCATTCCCGCCAACCCAGCGATTCCCTTCCGAACGCCAACGCCAATCGGACTCAATGGGCGTGAAGGCGGGGATCTCGTCCGCGAGAACGGAACCTGCGGGGCCGGCGGCTCCGCCCGCGCCATTCAGGGGAATGAGCGCCGGAAGCGGCGCCGGAAGCGTCAGCCCTTGGGCGACCAGCGCCCCCTCCGCACCCGGTTTCAATCCCTCAGGCAGAGGTTGGCCGACCACACGCCGCACCCAATCGGAGCGCAGACCATAACGCGCATTGAACACCCCCGAAGCCGTACGAACGGAGATGTGCCACGCCTCTCCCTCCGGCAACGTCACGGAAGCCATGGCATGGGGCGCAAGCCGAAGAGGAATCTCTCCCTTCGCGCCCGTTGCCTTGCCCGTCGCAGGCTCCAAGGCCTCCCATTGCAACGCCTCAAGCGAGGAGAAGTTTTGCCGGTTCTGAATCCGAAAGGTTCGCCCCTCACGCCACACACGCACCAGGCTATAGGCGTTGCGGACGCCATCGCTTTCGGGCTTCGCCCGGCGCCACCCGTCACAGATGCTTCCCCAGTGGCCATAACCCACTCGGCGGCCATCGGGCAAGCAGAAGACATCGTCAATTCCGCTCCAAATGGCACCGCCAAGGCACCCGGGCTGCTCCCACATCAAATCCACCATGCGCGCAAGCGGTCGGCCCCAGTCCGCACGAATCCCGGGATCAGCCTCCAGCTCCATCCGGTTGTAGCACTGCACATGGGCATATTCACCGAACCAGACGGGCTTGCCCTTTTCGCTCCACATCTGCGGATTGGCCTCGGAGGGATAGTGATAGTTGGCGACGTCGGCTTGGTTCCCAGCGTTGTTGAACCCACCCCAGCACTGATCGTGGAAGACGATTGGGCGCGTGGGATCGCTCGCCTTTACGGCACGTTGCACCTCTTCCCACAAAGGGCTCCACCGGGATTCGTTTCCAAGCGACCAAAGGATGATGGAAGGATGGCCGCCGTAGGCACGCACCATGTCACGATTGGCCCCCACCATATAGGGGAGATAGCGGCGGTCAAGCCAATTCCAGCCGGTGCGCCATGCGGCATTGGCGTGGTGCTGAATCCAACAAAGGGCCGCCTCGCATTCCACGAAAAGCCCCATCTCATCGCAAGCCTCCAAGAAGGCCTCGGAGGGCGGATAGTGCGAGGTGCGCACCGTGTTCACATTGCAGGCTTTGATGATGCGAGCGTCTTCCCATGCCTGCTTGGCGGAGATGCTGCGTCCCGTGAGGGGATGCACTTCGTGCCGATTCACCGCCATCAGTTTCACGGGGCGTCCATTCACAAGCAGACGATTCCCCTCCACACGAACCGTGCGCAACCCCACACGCCGAGCCCCTGTGGACAGAGGCTTCCCCTCCTGCATCGCCGACCATGCCAGCGTGTAGAGATGCGGCGTTTCGCTCGTCCACAATTGGGGATCCGCCACCTTGAGCGAAAGCGTGGCACTGCCGCCCTCGGCAGGGACGGCCCACGTCGCGGAGGCGGCGGCTTCGTCACCATGCGGCGGCGTGAGCGTCACACGAATTTCCGCGGAACGCCCCGTGAGATTCTCCGCCGAGATATGCCAAGCCAACGTGGCCGAACCATCCTCATGCAACGTTGTGACGTCGCGTTCGGAAATCAGCCGAACGTCCGGGAGCACCGTGAGCGTGACGGGGCGCAAAATGCCCCCCAACTGATGCGCCGCATATTGCGAGGCCGTAGCCAACGTGTCAGAGATCGATTCCGCCGTCACCTCCACTCGCAAAAGGTGTTTCCCCGGAGCGGCCCCACCGGGCAAGCGAATCTCAAAGGGCACAAAACCTCCCTTGTGCGCCCCCACCCCCACGCCGTCCCAATAGACGGCACATTCGGCACTGATGCCATCAAACCGCACGATGGCCGTGCGCCCCGCCCAATCTTCCGGGACAATGACCTCCCGCTCATAAACCCCGGCCTTCCCCTTGGGGATCTCGAATCCCTGCATGGCCCACTCTCCGGGGACTTGAATCGTCTGCCCCTCACCGAACCGCCAGGCACCATCCAGCGACAACACGGGGGTTTTGATGCCCTCCACGGTCTTCGGGCGAGGTGTCAGCGAGGCGTAAGGCGAGGCCAAACCCATCGAACAAACCGCTCCGAACAATAGGGCGGCAATGAGGCGCACAACATTCATGGAAGTTCTCCGTTACTTGACAAAACATGAAGGCCCTCCCCAACGCATTGGGGTGAGCCGAAGATCCATTTATGGTTCAGCTCGAAGGCGAAGCAAACAGCTATCGTAGAGCTTGGTGATCGGAAGCGTGAGCCCATCCCGCATCAACGCCTTGCCGGTGTGGCTTTGGCCCGAGCAAGGAAGCGGCTTCCGTCCATCGGGCGTGAGCACCTCTTCCACCTTGTAGCTTCGGTTGGGGTCAAGCCCGGCCAACCGAAGGGCCAGCGGCTCCTTGTCATAGGCCGTATCAAGACTGTAAGCGAAGACGAGGGCCTGGGTTTTGTCCTTGGTGACGTAGGACAATGCGGCATAACCATCGCGCAGGTAGGGACTGTGGAGGCGGTAGAGGTCTCCGAATTGGACAATGTCGCGGATGTATTCCTTCGCGGCCTTGATGCCCGCCTCGGCGACCTTACGCTCCTGCGGGGTGAGGTGCGAGGGCTGAAGCTCAAACCCGAAACGCCCACTGAGCGCCACGTGCAACCGGAAGGACGCCGGGAAGGGCACGTTCAAGGGATTCCCCACAGCCGAACGCGAGAAGTGCGCGGCCATCGCCTTGGCGGGATAGAAGTGCGAGGTGCCCCACTGAATGTAGATGCGACGGATGGCAGACGTGTTGTCGCTTGTCCAAAACTCGTTGTGATAGGCCAAGGCACCATAATCCACACGGCCGCCGCCGGACGCGCAGACCTGAATCTCCAAATCAGGATATTTCTCACGGATGCGGGCGTAGGCGGAATAAAGACCGCGGGCGTAGTCATACCAGAAGTTGGCCTGGCGATCCTTCGGGAGGTACGTGGAACCCACGTTGGCCACCGTGCGGTTGGCATCCCACTTGATGTAAGAAATGCCGGGCGCGGACTTCATGATGTCGTCGAACGTCTGCACCACGAAATCTTGGACGGCGGGATTCGTGAGGTCGAGCAACCACTGATTGCGCCCCTGCGGGATGTCGCGCGCGCCGCTCTTGACCACCCAATCCGGATGCTTTTTGGCAAGCTCGCTCTTGGGATTCACCATCTCAGGCTCAATCCAAAGGCCAAACCGGATGCCCTGCGCCTTGGCATAATCAGCAAGCCCCTGAATGCCGCAAGGAAGCTTTTTGGCATTCACCTGCCAATCGCCCAAACCCGCGTTGGCGCCGTCTCGGGCGTTTTCGCCGTTTCCAAACCAGCCATCATCGAGAACGAAAAGCTCAAGCCCCATTTCGGCGGCATCCTTGATCATCTCCTTGATCTTCTTTTCGTCAAACGTGAAGTAGACGCCCTCCCACGAGTTGAGCAGAATGGGATTGGGCTTCAACCCTCCCACAAGCACATAGTTGCGGGCATAGTCATGCAGATTGCGGGAGATCCGCCCCTTTCCTTCTGCGGAATATGCGAGGATGGCCTCCGGCGAAACATAGGGCTTGTTCGGCGGCAGACGGTAATCCGCGCCCAGCTCGGCCATGCCGGCCTTGACCTCAAGCTCACGCCCGGTGCGCATGGCAAAGTCCAGCTGCCAGTTGCCGGTCCACGCCAACGCCATGCCATAAACCTCGCCGTTCGCTTCCTCCGCCGGGCCCTTGCTCAAGAGCATCGACGGATTCTCGAAGTAGGCCGAGCGCGTGCTGCGATAATTTGCGATGCGCTTGGTGCCGGGCATCAGCCGCTCCTCAAACAAGTGCATCTCATTGGGCCACCGATCAAGGAAACGATTCTGAAAACTTGTGAGCCACCAATCCCCCTCAGGGAACGACGGCGCGGAAGAAGCCATCGCGTGCACCGTGATGTCGCCGGGTTCCTGGTGGGTCAGCGTCACGGACTGCGTGATGACGTTTTCCTTCTTGTAGGCCGTGAACGTCACCGCGACCTGCATGGGATAGAGCTTATCGCGAAGTGTGAGCACCGTGCGCTCCCGGTTCGCGTCCAACGCCATGCGCTCCGTCTTCTCCAAGACCAATTCCGTGGTCAACACCCCATCGGCATGCGTCACCCGCAACGCCGGATCGCGTTCCGCCCAGCCGCCGAAGGCCGACAACAACGGCCCCTGCCAACCCAACGATGAGGGCACATTCTCCTTCGAGCCCCAATACAGCCAACCGACGTCGCGATCCTTCGTCGCCTCCAAGAGGATAACCGTATCCTCCGTTTCAATCCGTACCTGTTCCGCCCATACTTGCCCTACGGCAAGCAGCGCGCCCAAAGCAATCATTCCAGCCTTCATCGGCTTATCCTCACTTCCGTTGAAGTCATCCATGCGGCCCAACGGCCAACCATGTTCATACTATATACTTAAACGTCCCCTTCTTGGAAGCCAAAATGCATGGATAAAACTACTGTATACAGAAATACACAGGCGTGTCCACCGCAATAATCCCCCATCCCAAAGTTTAACCGTTCCCCAAAAGGTCTCATTCTCACAGGCTCCGTATCCCTCCTTGAGATGCACTACATCTCGACACGTGATGCGGAGTATCTCACCCTCCGCTATTCGTCAAATAGAAAAGACACCGAAGGGGTGAGAGGGGTGGGAAGGTGTTCGTCATTTACTGGACACTGAAGGATGGAGGGAGTGGGGCGAGGT
>CASDPK010000027.1 GCA_949282555.1 uncultured Lentisphaeraceae bacterium
TTTTCTCCGCGTGGGGATACAACCGGGCATTTATGAGCTGACGTCCACCTTGGGCCGTCCGCTGACATTGACGGCCAAGACCTCTCCCGGCGGAGAGATTCTGTCCGGCCTTGATCGTCAATCGTTCCCGAAGGAGGGCGGCGAATTCACGATTTACGAGGGGGATTGGGAGGATTACTACGGCGTGGAGATTGAATTGCATGACGCGGAGACGGGGGCCTCCCTTTTCCGCCGGGTTTATCTTTTGGATGGTTGGATGCGCTAAGGAGGCGAGCGCATGAAGTGGTTGATGTTGATCGTGTTGCCATGGGCATTGGTCGGGTGCGTTCAGACGCGGGCAACGACGGAAGTCCTTGTGCGCTTGGATGCAGAGGCGTTGCAGGATATCCGTTGGCCAAATCGGGAGGCGTTGGCTTGGGCGGATGCACAGGTGCAGACGTGGGCTTCGCCGCAGAGTATCCTCGCGGCTTTGGAGAAGGATGGACGTGACGAGGAGTATCAAGCGCTTTTGCGGCGGGCTTTGGAGGGCGGAGGCTGGGGGATGGATTGGGACTTTTTGTTGGAAAAGGCGATGATTTATGACCATCGGGCGGTTGGACGCTTGGCGGTGGCAGGCGGGGCCGATCCGAATCGCCGAGTGAGGCGCGTTTATGAGGCCTCTCTGAATGTGAAGGCCGACTTGGAGGGTGTCCTTTATGCGTCCATTCTTGAGACCTTTCTTGAGGAGGATGTTCGAGCGACGTCACCGGAAGGGGTGCCGTTGTTGCTTTTGACGCAGGCGAATACCCGTGCGCAGCATTTTTTGCTGGATGTGGGGGCCGACCCCAATGGTTGGCCGGTTGGTGGCATGGATGGAGGGTTGAGGTCGGGCATTGAGGGCGCGCTTATGTCGAATGATATGGAGCTTGTCCGCCATTACGTCGACTGTGGCGCGGACATCACGTCATATCCCGTGGCGGGGTTCACGGATTCGCCTGAAATCGCGGCGTGGTTGATTGAGCGGGGAGCGACGTTGCGAGCCGACGCCACGCATCTTTCCCCATTGCAGGCGGCCCTTATCCGTGGTCACACCGAGACGGCGCGTGTGTTGCTCCGCCATGAACCGTTGAATCAGAAGATGCCGTTCATGACGTATGATTTCACCGCACTCGGGATTGCGGCTTGCAAGCATTCGCCCCTTGTGCCCGATTTGCTGGATGCAGGCTATGACCCCCATTGTTCCGTCAAACAGGCTTTTTCTGTGGCACTGGCGCTCGTGAGCCGCGGCGATCTTGTCCGATTCCGACGGTACGGCTTTTCGCCGGATGCCAATTGCCCGTGGTTGCCGGATGATGATATGCCCGAAAATACCGCCCCGAAGACTTTGCTGAGCGAAGCCCTCAGGGATCTCTTCTCTGCGTCCGAAGAGCGATGCGCAAGGGCCGTGCGTGCCGCCAATCTGTTGCTTGACCTGGGAGCCAATCCTCAGACCCCCGTTTACGCCGGTTCCGTCGATGTCGTGGACGGTCGAGAGGTCGCTGAAAATCTTCCGCTGTCCACATGGTTCGCCAAGTGTTTCGAGGATCGTTGTGCGAAGGGGTCTCCGGAACTCCGCGCGCTCTATCGGCGCATCGTCGGGAAGGAGCCGCTTGCAAAACCTCGTCGGTAGGGGACATCGCGGATGGGGGCGCTTCGTGGTGCCGTCGGTGCGGTGTTTTGGGCGTCGAAACCCCTTGCCTTCCTTGGACGATTGGCCTATAATGTTCCCGTAAATGCGTGAAGGCGTGAGAACGGATGCAACCAAAGTACAAACGGATTTTGCTCAAACTCAGCGGCGAGGTACTGAAAGGTAACGCGCCGGGGTGTCATGATGAGGCTGTGCTTGCCGAAGTCGCCCGCCGTCTGACGGCCTTGGTCAAACTTGGCGCGGAGGTCGGTGTTGTCCTTGGAGGCGGCAACATCTTCCGAGGGCTTTCCGGGGCGGAGCATGGGACCGATCGTGTCCTTGGCGACACGATGGGGATGCTGGCCACCGTCATCAATGCGCTGGCCGTTCAGAACGCGCTTGAGCATCTCGGGACGCCCGCAGTCGTCATGACCGCCCAGCAGATGCCTCAGATCGCGCATCCGTTTGACGTGCGCAAGGCCCGGAAGTTGCTGTCGCGCGGGACGGTTGTCATTTTCGCCGGCGGCACGGGGAATCCTTTCTTCTCAACGGATTCCGGCGCGGCGTTGCGCGCGGCCGAGATTGGGGCCGATGTGTTGCTCAAGGCCACCAAGGTGGACGGCGTCTACACCGCAGACCCCAAGAAGGATCCCACCGCCACGCGTTACGACACGCTCACGTGCGAAGAGGCGCTCGCCAAGCGTCTGAACGTGATGGACGCGGCCGCTTTTGCCCTTTGCCGAGACAACGGCATTCCCATTATCGTCTTCGACTTCAACGCCGACGTCATGAGCCGCATTGTTTGCGGAGAGATGGGACTCGGCACCGTGGTCGCGGATGTAACCCCCTAACGAAAGACCCGCAATGAACACTGCCCAAGAAGTGATTGCCGACGCGACCTCCCGCATGGATGGCGCTCTTGCTTCCCTCAAAGAGCGTTTCTCCGGTTTGCGCACCGGGAAGGCCTCCCCTTCGCTGGTTGATTCCCTGCAGGTGCCGTATTACGGTGTTCCCACCCGTCTGCGCGACATGGCGAACATCTCCACCCCCGAGCCCCGCCAGATCACGATTGCCCCCTTCGATCCATCGGTGCTCGCCGAGATTGAAAAGGCCATCCTCGCGGCAAACCTCGGGGTGACGCCCCGGAACGATGGCCGCCTGATTCGCATCATGATGCCTGAGCTGACCGAAGAGCGCCGCAAGGAGATCGTCAAGGTCGCGAAGACCCAGGCCGAAGAGTGCCGCGTGGCCATCCGCAATGTCCGCCGTGACGCCAACGATGCCATCAAGGCGCTTCAGAAGGACGGCAAGGTCCCTGAAGATGACGCCAAGAAGGCGCTTGACGATGTGCAGAAGCTCACTGATGCGAAGATCGCGAAGGTCGATGCCGATTTCAAGGCCAAGGAGTCCGAGGTGATGGCCGTCTAAGGCCGAGTCTCGAACAAGAGTCCAAAAAAGGAGCGCGGAACCATGGCAGAACCCCGTAAGATCACCATTAAACTCCGTCCCGTCGGTGCGAAGCCCGCCGGGGCTCCGAAGGCCGAAGCCCCTGCCGCCGGAGCCGCCGCTCCCGCTCCCGAGAGCGCAACGCCGCCGGCGGAAACCCCTGCGCCCGTCGTCGCCGAGACCGCGGGAGAGCAGGCCAAGCATCAGACCGCCCGGGTCGAGTTGCCGCCGGAGGTCGCCCCGCCTCCGGCCCCGGCATCCAAGCCTACGATTGTGCTCAAGAAGGTGGGTGCGCCCGCGCCTGAGCCGCCGGCGGCTGAGCAGGCCAAGCGCCAGACCTCCCGCATTGAGTTGCCCCCGGAAATCGCCCAGCAGCCGATGAGCGCGGGCGGGGAGGCGACCGTCAAGCTCAAACCCATCAGTCAGACCGCGGTGCCTGCGCCGGAGGAGAACGTGCAGGCGGCAAAGTCCAAGACGGCGCGCATCGCTTTGGATTCCGTGCTGGGCGGTATCCAGTCCAACACGCCTTTGGCCAACACCACGCAGAAGACCATCAAGCTCAAGCGTTCCATTCCGTCTCCCACGGTGAAACCTGCGGCCTCCGCGCCGATGGCTTCCGTTGGCGATGTGGCCGGAGAGGAGAAGACCATCAAGCTCAGGCGTCCCGCGACGCTTGGCCTCAAGAAGGACGCCCCGAAGCCCGAACCGGAGATGGAGGCGCTGGAGTCTCTTGATGAGCTGGAGGAGCTGACCCCCACGATGATGCCGCCTCCTGCCGTGGAGAGCACGGGAGCCAAGGCGTTCACCATTATCGGGATCGTGGCCGCGGCCTTTTCCATCATTGCGACCATCGTGCTTTGCATTGTGCTTCAGAAGCAGGCGGCCTCTCCGGATGGTTCCCCTGCCACGGGCAACACTCTCCATTCTCTTCCGTTCCAGAGCTTCTAAGGCTTTTGGGGAAGAAAGCGCATTTGACCGCCGTGCGAAACGGCGGTCTTTTTTGTGACGCGAGCGGCACAAGAGATCCTTTTTGCTGTTGGAGTGGGCAGAGAGGCCCACTTCAAGCGTTTTATCGGTGTATGGAACTGTCAATGGGTCAGTCTTTAGTGTGGAGAAAAGGTGGCACATTCCCTCTGAGGATAGACGTGGCGTGGGCCATGGACGGGAAGTGTTTTGGAATTGTTTCATTCTCTCTTGCCTTCCGTGTCGGCACTTTCGTATAATGGGGCCACTCACGGTGATTCTGCCGTGAGATGATGATCACAGAAGGAGAGGATTCCAATGGAACTCAAAGGCAGCAAGACCGAAAAGAATCTCTGGGAAGCTTTTGCCGGCGAATCCCAGGCCAGAAACAAGTACACCTACTTCGCTTCCGTCGCCAAGAAGGAAGGGTATGTCCAGATCTCCAAGATCTTTGAGGAAACGGCCAACAACGAGAAGGAGCACGCCAAGCTTTGGTTCAAGCACCTTCAGCAGATCGGGGACACCGCGGCCAACCTCAAGTCCGCCGCTGCCGGCGAGAATTACGAGTGGACGGAGATGTACAAGCGCATGGCCGACGAGGCCGATGCCGAAGGCTTCCACGACATCGCCCGCCAGATGCGCGGTGTCGCCGAGGTTGAGGCCCGCCACGAGGCCCGCTACAATGCCCTCTGCAAGAATATCGAGACCGGTGAAGTCTTCGTCCGTACCGGGAAGAACCGTTGGGAGTGCCTCAACTGTGGCGCGATCGTCATCAGCGAGAATGCCCCTGAGCAGTGCCCCGTCTGCAAGCATCCCAAGGCCTACTTCGCCCTTGAACCCCAGGGTGCCTACTGAGACCTTCCCCGATAGAGGTGTAACAGCACAAGCCCCGCTTCTGCGGGGCTTTTTGTTTTTGGGAGGCGCTTCTTTTGAAGGGCGCCGCGAATGTCCTTGCCGTCCATTACGGGGTATTTGCGGCCACTGAAAGGATATGGTAGAGTGAGGGACGTGCCAGCGGATCGGAGCGGTGTTCGCGTTCGGGCGGATGGTATTGGAGGTTGCCATGAGGCGGTTGCTTTGTTGGGCGATGTTGCTGTTTGCCGTTGGGCTTCGGGCGGATTGGCAGGCATTCTTGCGGGACGAAGTGGAGCGAACCAAGAAGGATGATCGGGGCTTCGTGACGTTGGATCGGGCCCTCAAGGCCGAGCATGAAGCGTCGGCGGAGGATCGGCCGTATCTTTTTCTGTACGCCACGCGGAAACTCCAGATGGAGCAGTGGTTCCCCCTCTACTGCGATGCGGCAGAACCGCTTCCGGACCTCACGAAACCCTCTCAGAGCTGGACGCAAGAACAGCGCGCGGCCCTCCTTTCGGCCCGCCTTAAGGAGCTTGGCAAGTATGCCGATTTGTATGCAAAGGTTCCCGCGATGCCCTTTTTCGCGGCGCTCCGTGAGAGGAAGCAAGTCCCTTGGCCGAACGCTTCCGCGCTGACGGTGGTGCAAACGCTTGCGGAGGGCGTCTCGTCCGAAGCACGGACGGAACTGTCGGGGCCTATCTTGGCCGCCGCCCGCAAGGCGGGGGACACAATGCAGGAAGGCATGTGGCGGCTGATGACCATCAAAGACATTCCCGAAGCGCAACAGATGGCCGCCTTGAAGGCACTGGAACGCGAACGCGCTTGGCCGGGGGACGTGCAGGCCGGGATTTGGCTGGAACAGGCGCGGCGGCTGGAGCAGTCTGCCAAAGCGTCCGACACGCAGACGTTGCAAGAAGCCGTACGACTCCTGACCGATGCGCGTGACGCGGCGATGCTCCATGACCTCAAGGTTAAGGCGCAGGAGCGGCTCAATGGGATTCGTCGAGCGGAAGTGAGCCTCGAAAATCTCCCGCGTGTGGTTCCGCCCAACGAACCGTTTCGTGTGACCTTACGTCACCGCAATGCCCGCGCCATGACGGTGACCTTCTCCGGCGCCTATTCGGGCAAACCGCTTACCTTGACCTTCGCCAACACGGCCCCCTACGTTTGGGACGAGCGCGAGGTGGAATTGCCCGCCCTTCCGTCGGGAAAGACGTCCATGGTCTTCACGTTGGAAAACAACTTTGAGGACCTTCCCAAAATCTCTCATCGTCAGGAAGTCCATGCGTGCTCGTTCACCGTGGCCGCGATTGGGCGGCAGAGCGCTCCCGACCCCAAAGCGAACGATAGACGATGGGAGCTCCCTCAAGCCTATTGTGTGGCCGATATCCGAACAGGGGCGCCGCTTTCGGGCGCGGAAGTGACACAGTACATTCATTCTTTCGGCTCCACGCCCCGCGCGCGTTGGTCCGCGACGACGGATGCCTTGGGGTTGGCTCACGTTTCAATACCGCCCTTGGAAGACGCAGCGAAATACAGTGATGGGCTAAAGGTAAGCGTTACCATCGATGGCGTTCCGATATCGTCGCAGGAAGACGAAACGGAAGTGTTCTTGCAGTCCTTGCATCTGCGGGTGACGGCACGGGGGGAGACGCTGGAAATTCCCCTTGAAATGGTAATCTCGCCCGCTTGGCGCTCTCCGTCCGAAATGAAAGGGGGCCATTGCCGCGTTTTGACGGATCGTGCGCTCTATCGCCCCGGCGACACGGTGCACTTCCAGCTGATTTACCTTGCCAAGGACTCCGTGGGAAGTCTGCGCCCTGTGCCGAAGGCGCAGGGAGAGCTCACCTTCATGGGCTGGGATATGAAGGGCGAAAGAACCTTTCAGACCAAGACCATCACCCTCTCCGATTATGGCTCTTATGCGGGGGAATGGAGGCTTCCGAAGGATTTCAGTGGCTCTTGTCTCTTCCGTCTGAAGGTGGACAATCAGGAATTGCAAGGGGGGCGCTTCTCCGTTTCAGAGTTCAAGGCTCCGAGTTTTGCCGTCACGGTGGAGCGTGAGAAGCGGGGCACACCCACTTCTGAGCCCATTCACTACAAGGGGACGGCCATTGACCTGAGCGGAGTGCCCTTGGCCGGCGCGGCCGTGACGTGGTGTGTTGAGAGCGAAGAAGGGAAGGTGACGGGCGTTGCCACCGTTGGGGCGGATGGCGCCTTTGCCTTCGCGGCGCAGTTGCCGAAGGCGAAGACAACCGTTGAGGGACGGTGGATCTCGGCCACGGCGCAAGTGCTCAATGCCAACGGCGAACGGCAGGAGGCCTCTTGCTCCGATTATGTGCCGCGCTGGGGATATGACTTCAAGGCGAAACTCCCGAAGTGGCAGATGGGCGGGGAGCCCTTTGAGGTCACGCTGGAATCCGAACGCTCCGTGGGCGGGACGCTGATGGCCAAGCAGGCCGGGAAGACGAACGCCGTGGTGTGTGTGGCCTTCGACAAGCCCGGCCCCGTGCGCCTCACCCTTCCGGCAGGCTCCCATGACCTCACGGCGATCTCCGGCCCCGTGACGAACGCATTGGGGCGTGTGATTGTGTTTCCGCGGGATGGACGCCTCACCGAGCCGTTGGATGCCTTGGTGCGGGTGCGCCAAGAACCGCCATTCGAGGTGGGACAGACCGTGGAGCTGTTCGCCGGGATTCGCGGTGAGGGCCCCGCCTTCCTGATGGTGAGCACGCGGCACGGCGTTGAACGCATCCTGCCGTTGGCCTCGCCCTTCCATTCCTTGACGATTGAGGAAGGGTTGCGGGAGGGCTTCGCGCTCACCGTCTACGGCTTCCACAAGGGGCGATTCCTCTCGGAAACGAACACCTACACGGTGAAGCCTCCGGAAGAACTGAAGGTGGAGGCGGTGCGCTTCGCCCCAACGGCCCGGCCCGGGTCTGCGCAGACGTGGGAAATCGCGGTGGATGACCCCGCCGCCGAGTTGGTGGTGACGTGTTATGACAAGGCGTTGGATGCCCTCCAAGAAAGCACATGGTCGCCCTTCGCCCCACCTTATCGATATTGGGGGACTTGGAATCTTGCACGAGCCTTGCTGTCTCCTTCGACCTTATGGTTACAGGAAAATCTGCCGAGGGATTTCTGCTCCGATGAGAACATTTGGGATGTGTCCATTAACGTGTTTGAGTTTTGCGATGATGCGTCGGTCACGGCAGAGGCTATCTTTGACGTCGATGCCCCAGCGGCGACCTCTCATGTGATGATGAAGAGTGCAGTGGTGATGGAGAATGTAATGGGGAGCAGAACACCAGGCACTCGAGGCGCAGCTCTCGGACGTTTTGATTCGGGGAAGCGCTCGGAGAGCCGTCCGTCGGTACGGACGAACTTTGCGCGTACGGCGTTTTGGGCCGCGCAGAAACGGTTGGAAAAGGGCAAAGCCGTTTTCACCTTCACGTTGCCCGACAGCCTCACCACGTGGAAGCTGATGGCCTTTGCCTACACCCCCGATGGTCGGAGCGGCACACTCGTCCGCGACTGTGTGGCCCGCCTTGACGTGATGCTCAAGCCATATCTTCCGCGAACCCTGCGCGTGGGCGATCGGCTGACGCTTGAGGTGCTCCTCACCAATACGACCGACCGCCCCTTGACCACATGGGCCGAGCTCAACCGTGCCAACCGCCGTCCTGTGGTGCTTCCGGCCAAGGGCTCGGCCACCGTCTCGTGGGTCGTCGCGGCGCAGTCCGTGCCGGGGACGCAGGTGTTTGAGTTCGCGACCGAGGGCGACGCGGTGCGGTTGGAAGTGCCCGTGCTGGATGACCGCGTGACCGTGGAGGATGTCTATCCCGTCACGTTGGTGGACACGAAGCCGTCAACGGTTGCCGTTGCCGAACCGGTGCCGTTGCTCGACCTTTCCCAACGGTGGGAACACACGCCCGCACGTGCCGTGGCGGAGGCGCTCAACGCCCTGCTTCGGCAGCCCGAGATGGGGTGCGACGATGCCTTCGCGCGGCTTGGCGCGCTTGCGTTGCTCCGTCGGATGAATGCGGCGCCGGAGGGGGCGGACGTCCGCGAGGAGGCCTTGCTGAATCGCCTGCTTGCCCAGCGGACGGAGGGCCTTTGGGCATGGTTCCCCGAGGGGGCGGGCGATGGTTATGTCAGTGCCGAGATTTGCGTGGGGGTGGCCCGACTGCATCGCCTTGGCCTTGCGCCCAAACCGCTCGTGGAGGCCGTGCGTGAGACCCTGACCCAGGCAGGGAATCGGTTGCCGTTTGCCGTGTGGGCCTATGTGCGCGGCGCGTTCGCGAAGGAATGGCCGCTGGCGGAGGATGTCTCCGACCGTCTCTTCCGGGCGTACCGTGAGGCCGACAGCGTGCAGGAACGCCGGATGCTGACGCTGGCCGCGCATCGCCTCGGCGTCGGCAAAGTCGCGGAAGCGGGATTGAAGGATGTGCTCGACGCGATGAACACCTCCGAAGCGTGGGGCGCTTGGTGGCCGCAGGAGCGCACGTGGTGGAATCGGTGGCAGACGCCCATCGAGAGCCACGCCCTTGGGCTGGAGGTGCTCCAAGCCTTCGGAAAGGACGCGGAGGCGAAAGCCGCGGCCCGTTGGCTCCTCCAGCACCGCCGCCTCAACGATTGGGGCACGCCCCGCGCCACCCTCGCCGCCGCCTTCGCGCTCTGCGCGGAACCTTCGGGGTGGGACACCACGCCCGCCAAGGCGGCGGACGTGCGCGTGACGTCACGCCGTGCGGAAGGGGGCGCCCGCCGCGAGGTTACGCTGGCCCGGACGGAGCCCGGCCTGAGCTTTGGCCGTTTGGTCGCCACCTACCGTCTGCCGCTCGATCGCGTGCCGCCGCCCATCGTGGACGACACGGCGGCCCTCACGCTCACCCGCACGCTCACGCCGGAATGCCCGAACGTCGGCGATACCGTGACGGTGACGCTGACCCTCACCGCCGCCCAGCCGATGAGCCATGTGCGTGTGCGGGACGAACGCCCCGCCAACACCGAACCGGTGCGCGCGCTCCCGTGGTGGGATTTTGGGTCGGGGGCTTACGTGCGCCCCGGAGACACGGGCATCGACTGCTTCCTCCCTGAGCTTCCGCGCGGCGTCACGACCCTGCGTTATCAGCTGAAGGCGACCCATGCCGGCGCGTGCCGCCCGGGGCTTGCCACGGCGGCTCCCGTCGTCGCCCCGGACTTCGCCGCCCGCACGGACGCGCAACCCTTCACGGCCAAGCCTCGCCCATGACGGGCCGTCCCCCTTTCGGAGGCGCTCCGTATCTCCCCTCGGGATACGGAGCACCTCGGGGCGGGAGGCCCTAGGCCACAAAAAACGCCGCCCCCGGCGACGGGGACGGCGCGCTTTTTCTTCCGTTGCGTTGCCGCGTCACGGGCGCGGCTCGGCGCGCAGGGCGTGCCACAGGTCCTGAAGGCGGCGGATGGCGTCGTAGGGGGCAGGGTCACGGCAGACGGCGCGAACCACCGAGAAGTTGATGGCCCCGGCACGGATGACCTCCGGCAGGCGGGCTTCGTCGATGCCGCCGATGGCCACGGTGGGCCATGGGCTTGCCTGCACGATGCGCCCGGCTTCGGCGGGGCCGAGGGTGGGATCGGGGATGGCCTTGGTGGGCGTGGCGTAGACGGGGCCGACGCCGGCGTAGTCGGGGCGGACGGCTTTGGCGGCCTCCATTTGGGCATAGGAATGCGTGGAGAGGCCGAAGATGCGAAGCTCGGGGAAGCGCGCGCGGGCCTCGGGCAGGGGCATGTCGCCTTGCCCGAGGTGGACGCCGTCGGCTTCGGCCTCGACGGCCAGCGCGGGGTCGTCGTTCACGATGAAGATCGTCCGGGAGCCGCGTGTGATGGCGCGCACGGCCTTTGCCGTCGCAAGCGCCGTCTCCCGCGCCGTGCGCTTCATGCGGAGCTGGAGGAAGCGAAGCCCCGCCCGAACCGCCGCCTCCGCCACGGCCTCATAGGACGTGACGGGATCGGTGACGACAAGGTAGAGCCCGAACGGCGGCTCGTTGTGAAGGGTGGGGGAGGCGCTTTCCATGGCGGGAAACGTTGGGGCCGGGGTCACGCGCGCAGGTCGGCGGCGATGAGCTCGGCCACCTTCTTGCCGGACTTGAGCATCCCGCCGAAGATGGGCCCCATGCGGAAGCCGCCCTGGACGTTGTTGGCGGCCATGCCCGAGGCGTAGAGGCCGGGATAGAGGCGCTTGGTGTTGAGCACGGTGGTCCGCTCGCCGTCTTCCATCCACATCGGCTTTTCGCCCATGATGCCGCCGGTGGGGGAATCGACTTTCAGTCCGGCTTTGTCCACGGCCTTGTGGACGATTTCGGAGGGGTGGCCGGTGCCATCGAGCACCGCCCGCGCCGTGACGACCACGGGGTCGACGTGCATTTCCAGGCGGCGCACGGGGTTCCAGTTCACCACGAGCCCGCAGACGCGCCCTTCACGCACGCAGATGTCTTCCACGCACATGGTGTTGAAGATCACGGCGCCGGCCTTGCGGGCGCCGAAGATGAGGCCGGAGGCCATCTCCACGGAGTCGAGGGTGTGGTAGCCGTTGCCCATGTCCACGGTGGTGATGTTGAAGGCGTGGAGGATGGAGGCGGCGTCGTCCTGCACCACCACTTCGTTGAAGAGCATCCCGCCGCCCCATGTGCCGCCGCCGGGGGCCAGCTTGCTTTCGAAGACGGCGACCTTTAGCCCCATGTCCGCCAGGTATTTCGCGGCCACGAGCCCCGAAGGACCGGCTCCCACGATGCCGACGTCCACGGCCAAGTGGTCTTCAAACTTCTTGAAAAACGCGCGCACGATGGCGCCCGAAATCGTCTCTTCCATGACGGTATCCATGGTCTGTTCCTTTCCGAAAGTGCCCCATTATAGCACGAGCGCAAAGGGGAGGCTGCGGCGTGGGGCGAACGCACCGCGGAATCTTGCGTGTTGTGCCCTTTTCGGGCCTGCGGCGTTTTGATAAAATCGAAGGTATGGAACGGAGATATCCAAAGGGGGCCGAGAGCCATCGGTACGTCTTCCCCGAAATTATCGGGGGGCATTATTGGGCCCAGCCGAAATACGCCATCGAGCGGCCGAAAGGGCGCTACGATTGGCTTTTGCTCCTCACCCTCTCGGGTGAGGGCCTTGTGGGTGACGGCAAGACGATGCGCCGTTTGGCCCCGGGGCAGATGATGCTGTTCGCGCCGGGAGCGCCGCAGTTTTACCGGAAGCATCCGGAGGCGAAGGGCTGGGAATCGTTGTGGGTTCACTTCTATCCGCGGACGGATTGGGCGCCGTTGCTCGCGTGGCCGAAGATGGTGCGGGGCGTGGGCGCGTTTGATTCCGCCGTTTTGCCGGAGGCGGCCCAGCGCGCGATCCGGGCGGAGCTTCGCGAGGCGGTGTGCCGGACGCTGGATGGGACGCCGTTGGGGGATGCCCAGGCCATGAACTTGCTGGAGCGCGTGTTTCTGCGGTGCCGCCCGGTGAAGCCGCGCCCGAAGGATGAGCATGAGGCCTTCGCGGAGCGAATCCGAGAGCTTTTCCAGCGGAATCCCGCCAACACGGAGGAGACGTTGGCCCGGCAACTTGGGCTTTCCCGCGCGGTCTGCGCCCGGCGTTTCCGGGAGTGTTTCGGGATGACGCCGACGGTGTATGGGGAGCGCTATCGACTGGAGCAGGCCAAGCGCATGCTTGCGGCGGGTTTGGCCGCAACCGTCGGCGAGGCGGCCCAGGTGGCCGGATTCCGGAATGCGTCTTACTTCGCGAAGCGGTTCAGGGGAATCTATGGCGTCGTTCCCAGCACGTTGCTGAAGGAGACGCCGGAGGGACGGCCCGCAGGGGCGCAGCAACGCGGCAAATGGAAGATGGGGCCCGGCACCGATCGGGGGCCGCAAGGGGTGACGGGCGGATTCTGCGCGATCCGTCCCGGAATGCCCTACCACATCCGCCGCCCGCAGGGGCGCAGAGATTGGCTCTTGTTCCTCACGCTTTCCGGAGAGGGATTGTTGGGCGGGCGTGGGATCGACACGGTGCGTTTGGGGCCCGGGAAACTGGGGCTCTATGCCCCCGGCGCGCCGCAGGATTACCGCATGACGCCGAGTGTGGGGCATTGGGATTTCCTTTGGCTGCATTTCCGGGCGCCCGTGGAGTGGGGGCCTTTGCTGACGTGGAGGCCGATGTCGGAGGGCTTGAACGTGCTCGATCTTTCCGCGTTCAGGGAGGAGGCCCAGCGTGAGATTGGGGTGCGGCTCCGTGCCGCCGCCCGCCATGCCCGGGGATATGCCCCGTGGGAGGCGCGTTTGACGCGGAATCTGTTGGAGCGTGCGCTTCTGCGGTGTTTGCTCGAGGAGCAGAACGGACGGAAGGAGGAGGACGCGTTTGCCGAACGGATGCAAGCTCACCTTTTTAGGACACTCCATCGGCCACAGACGGTGGCGGCATTGGCGCGCGCCGCGGGGCTTTCACCTTCCCGCTTCGCCCATCGGTTCACGGAGACCTTTGGGGAATCGCCGCTTGCCTACGCGGAACGATATCGGCTGGGGCGTGCGCGGCGTTTGCTGTGCGAGGGGATTTGCTCATCCGTCAAGGAGGCCGCGTTTGCCGTTGGGTTCTCGGACCCGTTGTATTTCTCGCGTCGGTTTCATCGCCTCTACGGCGTGCCGCCGTCCCGGTGCACGGGGGACGAGGCGCAAGGCGACGGAGATCCCTCGACCGAACAGTAGGCGTGCCGAAACCATGTTTCGCCGATGGCACGGAAAGGTTCTTTGCTAGAATAGGGCCGCTATGACGGGTGTTCCGGAAATTGAAGGCTTTGTCTTTCGTCAACAACTGACGCAATCGGCGCGGTGTCCGCTTTGGCGGGCCGAGCAGACGGCGTTGGAGCGCGACGTGCTGGTGGCGGTCTTTGAGCCGGAGGCGATGGCCGATCCGGCGCTGGGGAATGCGTTGTTCGCGGTGGCGCGGACGATGGCGCAGGCGAAGACCGCCCTCCTGCCCGATGTGATTGATATCATTCGGACGGAGACGCAGGCCTATGTGATTTTGGAGGATGCGCACGCGCAGAACGTGGTGCAGCTGCTCGATGGGCGGCGCCTCACGCCGGCGCAGGCGTTGCGCTTGGCTTCGCGTTTGGCGGAAGGGTTTGTGGGGCTTCACGCGGCGCATTTGGTCTATGGGGGGCTGCGTCCGAGAAGCCTTTACCTTGTGGATGGGATGGAACCGCTCCTGCCGGATTTCTCGCCGATGCGGTTTGAGGCCGGTTATGGGGAGAATCCTCCGGTGGAGCCGACGGGCTCGGCCCCTTATGTCGCGCCGGAGCAGTATTTGGAGCCCGCGGCGGTGGATACGCGCGCGGATATGTTTGCCTTGGGGATGACGCTGTATGCGCTCACCACGGGGCAGGTCCCTTTTGGGGCGTTGCCGCCCGAAGAGATCCTTCAGGCAAAGCTCACCTCGGCCGTGCCTTCGCCGTGTGACCTTGTGCCCAATTTCCCGCCGGCGCTGGCCGGGGTGTTGGCGCGGTTGGCGCAGCGAGACCCGCAACATCGTTACACGGATTGGGATGAGGTGCTGTTCGACCTGCATCAGGCGGGGGAAGGCATCGCGCCCTCGGGAAGGAACCCTTCGGATTCCGTCATCGCGCCCCCGGACCCCGCGGCGCGCGCCCGTGCCGAGCGCACCATTCGCCTCTCCGTGGCCGATTTGCGGCGAATGCGTCATGAGCGGGCCTTCCGGGAGCGCTTTTCGTGGTTGCGGTTGCTCGGATGTCTTCTCGTGCTGTCGCTTTTCTTTACGCTCCTTGCCGGAGGCCTCTTCTGGCTGTTCCGAGAACTGTTTTTGCCATGACCGACGCTGAACGCATTGCTTATCTCCGTGCCGAAATCCTTCGCCATGATCGCCTTTACTATGTGGAGGCGCGCCCCGTCATCTCCGATGCGGACTATGATGCGCTGTGGTCGGAATTGGAGGCCCTGGAGCGTGCCCATCCGGAGTGGGTGACGCCGGATTCGCCGACGCAACGTGTCAGCGGCGCCCCGCTGGAGGGGTTTGCCAAGGTGCGCCACGACCCGCCGATGCGGAGCCTTGACAAGACGTATGACCGCAAGGAGTTGGAGCAATTTGATGCGTTTTTGCGGGCCCAGCTTCCCGGGGAGGCCTGGGATTATGTGGTGGAGCCGAAGGTGGACGGCCTCTCGCTTTCGCTGCTCTATCGCAATGGGCGGTTGGTTCGCGCCGCCACCCGTGGCAACGGTGAGGTGGGGGACGACATCACCGCCAATGTCCGCACCATTCGTTCCATCCCGCTCACCATCCCATGTGATGCGCCGTTGGTGGAAGTCCGTGGCGAGATTTATATGACGCGAGAGGGGTTTGCCGCCCTCAACCGTCAGGAGGAGGAAGCCGGGCATGAGCCCTTTGCCAACCCGCGCAATGCGGCGGCGGGCTCGGTGAAACTCCTTGATCCCCGGGAAGTCGCCAAGCGTCCGTTGGATGCGGTGCTTTATGCCGCAGGCGCGCTCAAGGGGATTGCCTTCACCACGCACACCGAGATGCTGAGGGCCTTTGCCGCGTGGGGCTTCCGCACGCCGCCGTGGCAACGCCTGTGCATGGATATGGCGCAGGTGATGGCCGCGATTGACGAATTGGAGAGCTTGCGCCACGCCTTCCCCTTCGAGATGGATGGGGCGGTGGTGAAGGTGAATCAGCGGGGACTTTACGGACGGCTGGGCAGCACGGCCCATGCGCCGCGGTTCGCCCGGGCCTACAAGTATGCGCCGGAGAGCGCGCGGACGCGGTTGCGCGCCATTACGGTGCAGGTGGGACGGACGGGGGTGCTTACGCCGGTGGCGGAGTTGGAGCCTGTGCCGCTGGCGGGTTCGGTGATTGCCCGTGCGACGTTGCACAACGAGGATTACGTCCGAGAGAAGGATATCCGCGTGGGTGACACCGTGATGATCTCCAAGCATGGCGATGTGATCCCTGCGGTGGACGGGGTGCTTCCGGAGCTTCGGACGGGAGAGGAACGGCCGTTTGAGATGCCGGTGCGGTGCCCTGTCTGCGGGGGTGAGGTGGCGAGGTTGGAGGGTGAGGTGGCCACGCGGTGCCTCAACCCGGCCTGTCCCGCGCAACGTGTCGGCCATTTGGAGTTGTTCGTTTCGCGCAATGCGTTGGACATCGCGGCCATCGGCGGACGCATGGCCGAGGCGCTTGTGCAGGCGGGATTGGTCACGGATCCGTTGGATCTGTACGGGTTGAAGGCCGAGACGCTTGCGGGGTTTCGCTTGGTGGCCGAGGATGGCACGGAGCGGCGATTCGGCAAAAAGGCGCAGGATGTGCAGGAGGCGTTGGAACGAGCCCGAACGCTTCCGTTGCATCGTTGGCTTTTCGCGCTCGGGGTGCCGGGCATTGGCGTGACGGCCGCGCGGCTTCTTGCAGGGCTTTTCCCCTCTTTCTCGGGAATGGGGGATGTCTCTGTCCTGAAAGAGATTCTCGCCTTCTATGAGACCAAAGAGCGGCGGCTTGACCGCGATGCCGACCGTGAGCGTTTTGCCGAGGAGCTGATGGGGCGGGCGCTCGCCCTCAAGGCGAAGGGATTGTTGCTGAGCGAAGATCCGGAGCGCCCTGTCCGGGATCGTTATTTGCTGACGGTGAAGCCCGAGATGGCGCGGTCGCTCTTGCGCTTCCTGTCGTCCGACTATGCCGCCCGCCTCTTTGAGCGGATGGCCGCGCTGGGGCTTGACCCTGTGCCGGAGGCCGCGAAGCCTGTCGGGACGGCGCTCGCCGGCAAATCATTCGTCATCACCGGCACATTGTCCAAGCCGCGCGAGGCCTTTGAGCGGCAGATCCGGGAGAATGGCGGCACGGTGCAAAGCGCCGTTTCCAAGAAGACCTCTTATCTTCTTGTCGGTGCCGAGCCCGGCGGGAGCAAGTACACCAAGGCTCAAGCCATCGGCATCCCGCTTCTGACGGAAGCCGGGTTCATGGAGTTGCTTTCCGGGGAGGTGCCCCCTCCCGCAGAGGTGGCGGTCGCGGTGAAAGGCGAACCGAAGGCGAAGGCGCCCTCGGTTTACGTGCAGGACAGTCTCTTTTGAGTGCGGCGGACATGAAATGGATCTTGGTGATATATGCCTTGCTTGAGGCGGTGCTGGTCACGCTCTTTGTTTGGGTGCTGGCAACGCATGGATTGAGTGCATGGGCGTATTGGGCGTTGGCCGGCGTCTTTGTGCTCAGCCTGATTCTCGGCGTGATGGTGCTGGTGAAGAGCGGCAAGGGAAAGGAAGAGAAATGAACGGATTCATTCGCGTGGCGACCGTGACGCCAAGGGTACGGGTGGCGGCGCCTTTGCACAATGCGGAGGCTTTGCTGAGCGTCTTCCGGAAGGCGGCGGAGCAGGGAGCGCACATCACCGTGGCCCCGGAATTGTGCCTGACGGGCTATACGTGCGGGGACCTCTTTGGGTCGGCTTCGTTGGAGGCGCAGACGGCGGAGGCCTTGCGGAGGCTTTTGCGGGAATTGCCCTCTAAGGGGATTTTCGTTGTGGGGTTGCCCGTCCGCCGAGACGATCAGCTCTTCAACTGCGCGGCGGTGCTTCAGAATGGGGCCGTGCTGGGCTATGTGCCGAAGGCGCATTTGCCGTCCTACCGGGAGTTCTACGAGAAGCGTCACTTCGTCCCTGCGGCGGCGGCCGTTGATGGTTTGCATGAGGGCATTCCGTTTGGGGGGGATTTGTTGTTTGAGGCGGGTGGCCTTCGGTTTGGCATTGAGTTGTGTGAGGATCTGTGGGCCGTGGATGCGCCGTCGCAGCGATTGGCCGCAGGGCGGGCGCACCTCATCCTCAACCTTTCGGCAAGCACGGAGGCCGTTGGGAAAGCCGATTACCGCCGTGACCTCGTGCGGATGCAGTCGGCGCGGCTGGCCTGTGCGTATGCGTATGCCTCCGCGGGTGCCGGCGAATCGACCACGGATGTGGTTTATGGCGGGCATCGTCTCATGGCCGTCAATGGGCGGTTGATGGCCGAGTCGCGCTGGGAAGAGGGGGTGAGCCTCATGGATTTCCGCCCCGCGTGGGTGGATGCCGTGCGGCAACGCGAGACGGGGTTCCCCGATCTTCCCCGCCCTTCGCTTCGCCACATTCGTTGCCTTTCGCCGGAAGAGGGCGCGTATGGCCATGCCGACGGCTCCTTGGCGGGGCTGGATGCCCGGCCCTTCGTCCCGAAAGATGCGGCGCAACGCTCCGCGCGTTGCCGTGAGATTCTGCGCATTCAATCGGAGGGGCTCGCCCAACGCATTCGCCACACGGGGGCCAAACGGATGGTCATTGGCCTCTCCGGCGGATTGGATTCCACGTTGGCGTTGCTGGTTTGCCATCGGACGTGTCAGGCGCTGGGGTTGCCCCCCGAAACGATCTTGGCCGTCACCATGCCGGGCTTTGGAACGAGTGGGCGCACGAATGGGAATGCCCGGACGCTTGCCCGGGAGATTGGCGCAGAGCTGCGCGAGATTCCCATTGGCCCCGGGGTGGAGCAGCATTTTCGGGACATCGGGCACGATCCGGCCGTGCGCGACGTGACCTATGAGAACGCTCAGGCGCGCGCCCGCACGTATTTGCTGATGGATCTCGCGAACCAGACGCAGGGACTGCTGGTCGGCACCGGAGACCTCTCCGAGATCGCCCTCGGCTGGAGCACCTACAACGGCGACCACATGAGCATGTATGCCGTGAACTGCGGGGTCCCCAAGACGCTCGTGCGGTCTTGCGTGGAGGCGGTGGCCGACGAGAGCGCCCCCGCGCTTGCCGACGTGTTGCGGGACATCTGCGCCACGCCCGTCTCTCCCGAACTGCTCCCCGGAGAGCAACACACCGAGGCCATTGTGGGAAGTTATGAGCTTCACGACTTTTTCCTCTACTATTTCATGAAGTACGGCTGCTCCCGTGCCGAGCTGGCGGAACTCGCGGCGCTTCTCCTTGGGAAGGACTACGTGGCCTCGACCATCGCGTCCACGCTTGAGATCTTCTGCCGGCGGTTTGTGCAGCAGCAGTTCAAGCGTTCGGCCATTCCTGATGGGCCGAAGGTCGGAACCGTTGCGCTTTCTCCGCGCGGGGACTGGCGGATGCCTTCGGATGCGAGTTTCGTTCTGTGACACGCGCGTTTTGGGTGCATTCCCTATGAGGATGGCACCGTTTCCACTTCTTGCAGGGGTGGGTATAAGTTGCTACACTATGGCCAATTGTATTAAAGGGAGGTCGAATGCTCGGTGCACTTCTTGATTTCTTCTGTTCTC
Source organism: uncultured Lentisphaeraceae bacterium (assembly GCA_949282555.1). GTDB lineage: Bacteria > Verrucomicrobiota > Kiritimatiellia > RFP12 > DVOR01 > Spyradenecus. The sequence continues at coordinate 19,193 of CASDPK010000027.1, forward strand.
GTCCCTTTCCGGAGATGACCGGTTGGCGGGGGCGGATCATCGTCGCCGCGAATGCGGTGCTTTGGTTCGTTTTGTCGATGGTTGTGGCGTTGGCGTTTGGGACGGCGTTTGCCGTGCCGGGCGGCAACACAACGGCGCTTGCGGTCTTTTCCGGCGCGATGCCGGCGGCGCGCGAGGCCTACCCATTGCTGTGGATGCTCACGGGAGTGTTGGGTGCGGCCCCTTCTGTGACGGCGCTGAATCTGCTGGGTGCGGCCATTATGGGATTGACGGCGGCGCTGACCTTGCTGACCGTGCGGTTTTGGGTGCTGGACGCAATGGACGATGATTCGATCGTCGGGGCCCGTGGTTGGATGTCGTTGCTCGTTGGGAACATCGTCTGTGCTTTCTTCGTCTTCTCGCTTGCGGGGCTCTACGCCCTGACCGGCTTTGGCGAGGCCCTGTGGTCGTTTACACTGTTGCTGCTGTGCGTGGTGTTGCAGAACACCTACGCAATCGGGGGCGGCCATCGCCGCACCATGGCGATCTTTGGCGTGGTGCTGGGCGTGGCGGCGGTGGAATCGCCGTGGGTGTTGGTGGCGTTGCCGCTCTTTTTCATGCGCGCGGCGGCCATCGAATGGCGCCTGTGGGACCGAAACGTGCGCAACTTGCCGCTGTGGTTCATCGCGTTGGTCGTGGGGGCGGTGCTGGCCTTGGTCGGCAATGCCCTGCGGATGGGCGATCCGACGCTGGGCGGCGTTTGGCGGACGGAGGCCGAGGTCTTGCGTGCGCACCTTGCCGCCTTGCGGGGATTTGTCGTGGGCCCGTGGCTGATCAATGTGGCGGCGGCGGGCGTGTGGCCGTTCTTGGCGTGGATCACCGCGCGTCGCTTGCTGAACAACGATCGTGCGTGGGGCCTGCTGTTCACGGCGCTGGTGCTGACATTGGCGGGCTTTGGCCTGATGTATGGCGTGGGGCCCTCCCCGTTGCGGACATGGCTCCGCATGGGGTCGGTGCCGGTGGCGACGGCGTGGGCGACGGCGGTTGCCTGCGGCATGTTGTTGGCCGGTTGGGGCGTTCAGCTTTTCGCCAAGAACCCCAACATTTACGAGGAACTTGACCGTGGCCGGATGCCCGCGAAGGTCACGGCGATGCGCGTGACCGCGATCTTCCTCTTCCCGTTGGCGGTGCTGGCTGCCGGGGTGACGTTGTTTGTGCATGGGCGGCGCTTTGCTTCCGTGGATCGCGGCATGGCCGGACGTTTCGCGGCCGAGACGATTGCCTCCTTGGCGAAGGGTTCCGGTTCCCTTGCCGAGGGGCGGGCGTTTGTGCTGGGCGCGGCGTGGATCGATCGCCACTTGGCGCTTGAGGCGCAGGCGCACGGTGTGCCCTTGACGCTCTTCACGCCCATGCGTGCGCAGGATGCGGCCTACCTCGAGGACTTGGAGCGCCGTTTGAATGCCGACCCGTTGCTGGATGGGGCGGACCGCCTGCGCCTCACGAACCTGCTGAAGTATAACTTCTTGGTCTTTGTGCAGGACTTCTTCGTCTCCCAAGCCAACGCCGCGCAGATTGCTGCCGCCTATGATCTTCCCGATGTGTGGTATGCCGCAAAACTGCGTCCGCTCCCTTATGGCACCCTCTATCTCGGTGTGCCGGAGGGCACAAAGGCCTCGGAGGCGCAGCTTGAATCCCAGCGGGCGCTCCAAGCCCGTTGGGCCAAGACGCTTGAGCCCGAGCGGTTGCCGTGGTTCGACCTCAATGCGGGGATTCAGACCTCCATCCGCCATCACCTCGCCTTCGTGGCCAACAACCTTGGCACCGTCCTCGATGACCAAGGCAACCTGCCCGAGGCCGCACGGTGCTATCTTTACGCCTCGGAGACCGATCCCGAAAACATCTCCGCGTTGCTCAACCTGTACGATATCTGCGTCCGCCGCGGCCAATTGCCGGATCAGCGGGAAAAGGTCAACCGCGCGTTCCAGGATTTCATCGCCGCGCGTGCGAAGGCCCCGCGGAAATACGACCTCAGCGCCGTGGGCCGCTACTTCGGTTATATCCGCAACTACGACCTCTTTGTGCAAATGGGTTGGGAATGGGCCGTGAGCGCCGCGCCGGAATCGGTGCTTGCCGGCCTTCGTAATGCCCAAAGCGGGCTGGCCCCGGGCGACCCGCGCAATGCCGCCGTTCAGGCCGTCTCCGCCGCCGTCTATGAATTGCAGGGGCAGACTCAGCGCTCGATGGAAGGCTACCGCGCCGCCGTTCAGGCCGACCCCAAGAACGTGGAGGCCCTGCGCGGTTTGGCCCGCCTCTCCATTCAGGAAGGCAAGGCCAACGAGGCCGGTCAGTGGCTGGCCAAAGCGGAGCAGGCCGGCGGCGATCAGGACGCGCTGGACATTGACCGCACGGCCTATCTCATGGCCATTGGGGATTTGGAAGGCGCCCGCAAATCCATCGGCCGCTACACCAAGAACCATCAGGATTCCGCCGTCGGCTGGGCCATGCTGGGAATGTTGGAAATCGAAGAGGGCCACCTCGACCGTGCCACCGGCTTCATTGCCCAGCATTTGCGGCGCACGGCCAAGGGGCGTGACCTTTACTTCCTCCACGTCCTCGAAGGCCGCGTGGCGCAGGCAGAGGCCGAGCAGGCCGAAAAGGCCGCCCGCGAGGCCGTCAATGCCGAGGCGCGGAACGATGCGGCCAAGCTGGCCCGCTCCAAATGGCTGGAGGCTCGGAACCATTACCGCCGCGCCTACGCCGTCCGCCCCAACGTGCGCGGATTGCTGGAGCTGATGCTGGATTTCAACCGCCGCTTGGGTGAAAAGGCCGATGCCGAGGCCGATGCGCTCGCCATCCTTCGCGAGAATCCGAACCATCCCTTCGCCAACTTCATCGTCGGCTCCCAGCGTTTGGAGGATGGACACGTCGAAACGGCGATCAAGTACTTCCGTGTCGCCGTTGAGGATGGGGAGAATCCCTCCGTCGACCTCGTGAACAATTACGCCGACGCCCTTGCGCGAACCCCCAACACCAAATTGGCCAAGGAGATGGGCCTTCGGGCCGTTCAGATGGCCAAGGAAAGCTACGGCACGTGGGGCACCTATGCGCTGGCCCTCGCGCGCGGCGGCGAACCCGAAAAGGCCAAGAGCACGCTGGCCAAGGCCCGAACCCTTCCCGGCGGCAACGACCCGCGCTTGGGCTATGTGGACATTTGGATCGCGGTGAGCGAGAAGGATGCCCCCGCCGCCATCAAGGCCCGCGACACGCTGCGGGAGGCCCTCGGCGCCCATCTGTCGCCGCTGGATCGTCGGGACCTCAAGGAAATCGACGCGGCGATTGAAGCCCTTGGCAAATAAGCGAAGAGGTGAACGTCAAAGAGCGGCGGGAGATCCCCGCCGCTCTTTTTTTGTCCCAAAGGAAAGGCACAGCCCGATATTCCGGAAGACCTCCACCATGCCCCTCCGTGCGTCCCTTCGAGGCGCTCCGTATCCCGAAGGGAGATACGGAGCATCCCGCCTCGCGTTACGGAGCCTTCGGAAAAGGACGCCAGGCGATGGGCGCAAGGAATGTTCTGCGGCAACGCTTCCCTTTGTGTCTATTCGACCGTGACGGGGATGGATTCGTTGAGCAGGGCGCGCAAGGATAGGATGGCCCAAACCGTGGCCTCGGCATCGCCCCAATGGCCGCCGCGGGCGTCAATGCGTTGGGCGTTCACAAAGTGCGTGACGAGGCGTTCGCGCCAGTCGGGAGGGGGATTGGCGGATGGCAGGTCGCGTTGAAGGGCGAAAAGCGCCTTGGGGTCTTCACGGCGCAGGGAGATGGCGGAGGTGAGGTTGGTCATCGCCTCAGGCGCAAGCTCCGCGGGCATGGCGTGCTCCAAGGGGGTGAGGTCGCATTTGGAGAGGTGGAAGGTCTCTCCGGGGGAGGAGAGCGCATATCGGCGGAGCAGGATACGGGAGAGGTCGTTCGTCACGGGAGGCTGAGCCCGCAACCATCGTTGCGCCCGATCAATGGCTTCATCGGCCTCTTGCGCCAAGGAGAGGGAGACCTGCGCCTCACTTTGCACCCGAAAGTTGCCCCCTTGTGCATGACTATGGAGGCCCCATAGGGCGGTTATGAATACTGCGATGATAAACGCATTAGGAGGGGGCATACATTTCATTGAGTTCCTCGTAGTATGAGGTGTCTACGTCGTGCAAGATGAATGTGCGGCGTTCAATGATACCGATGTTGTGTCGGATGAGGAGTTCGACAAGTCGGTCGCCATCGATGAGCGCGATTCCCGGCTTTTGTGCGGCTTCGTGTGCCTGCTTGGAGAAGGAGGAGCTCGTTACGAAAATACCATTACGACCATCGAGTGCTCCGATGAATTGATGGATGGCAGGCCGCCCAACGATGTTTTCAGGCTTGTAGTGTTTGGCTTGGACATAGATTGTGTTTAAGCCAAGTTCGTCGCCGTAGATGATGCCGTCAACGCCACTGTCGCCACTCTTCGGAGTTGTTTTATATTTCTTGCCGAAGCCCATTTGAACAATTAGCCGATTGACCAATTCCTCAAAGGCGTATTCATTCATGTTTGAAATGATGTCTTTTATCTTTGCGGAGAGTTCCGCGTATGCTTTGTTCTCTGCGGAATCGAAAAGCTCTTCGGCTGGAGCCTCTATGGTTGGCTCCAATAGATCCGGAGTTGTATCATCTCCGGTATATTGATAGAGACGGATCGGCGTGGTCTGTACGAGAAGAATGTGGGTGCCTGGAAGCATGCAAGCCCGGTTGAGAACGGGATAAATGGAACTCCATCGGCCTGGCCACTGAAGGTCGGGATAATCTTGATGTAACCGTTGCGCAATCTCTCCCACTTTGAGGGGCCGTTTCGCTTGGCGAAGAATTTCTCGACAGGGCGCGAAGAACTTGGAACGGAACAGACGTGTATAGGAATAGGTTGCTGGCATATTCATTTTTGGGGGCACTCAATACATTCCATAGCGTTTGGTGATGAGGTCGGGGGGGAGCTCTTTGACGAAGCGGGAGGGGCGGAGGTAAAGGGTGCCGCCGTTGCCGGGGAGGAAGCGGAGGGAGGGGACACAGAGCAGCAGGTCGTCTTTGGCACGGGTCACGGCAACGTAGAAGAGGCGGCGTTCTTCGGAGTCGTCGCCTTCCTGGAGCGCTTTGGCGGAGGGGAACATCTCTTCGTCGCACCAGAGGAGGATGACCACGGGCCATTCGAGGCCTTTGGCTTGGTGGACGGTGGAGAGGCGGATGCCGGGGGCGTCTTTGAGGGCTTGGGCGTTCTCGGCATCGAGATTTGTCATGAGGGCGACGCTGTAGAGGAATTCGGCGACGCGCTCGCCTTTGGGGAGCTGTGCGGCGAGTTCGGAGACGTCGGCGGCGCGTTCTTCCGCGTTGTCGTAGGTGCGCTGGAGGTAGGCTTCGTACCACGTGTCGAGGAAGGCGATGACGGCTTTGCTGCCATTCTCTTCAAATCCTTCCGCGTGGTAGCGGCCGATGAGGCCATCGATGGTCTGCCAGTCTTCGCGGGCTTTGGCGGGGATGAGTGAGAGCAGGAGTTTGCGGTCGGTATCCAGCGTGGCGTCGAAGCGGCCGCCGAGTTTTCCCCAAAGGCGTTCGGCGGTTTTGGGGCCGACGCCGGGCAGGAGGCCCATCATGCGGGTGAAGGCGAAGAGGTCTGCACCGCCGCTGCACATCCGGAGGAAGGCGATGACGTCTTTGGCGTGGGCGCTCTCAAAGACGCCTTGTCCGGAGGTAAGCACGTATCCGATGCGCAGGCGGCGCAGTTCGAGTTCCAATTCCATGACGTGGAAGTGGGAGCGATAGAGCACGGCGATGTCTTGTGGGCGGTAGCCGCTTTGGAGGGCGCGTTGCACGTGCCGTATGACCATCTGCGATTGTTCGGCGGCGTTGCGCACAAAGGCCACGAGGGGCTTGCGGCCGGCGGAGGGGCGGGTGGGCAGGAGCGTCTTTTGGAATTGCTCGGGGTTGCCGGCGATGATGGCATTGGCGGCGCTGAGCACTTCGGGGACGGAACGGTAGTTGCGCTCGAGTTTGACGATTCGGCAGCCTTCCCAGCGCTTGGGGAAATCCATGATGTTGCGGAAGTTCGCCCCGCGCCATGAGTAGATGCACTGGAAGTCGTCGCCCACGGCCATGAGGTTGTTGTGGGCGCGGGCGAGGCGTTCCACGAGCTGGGATTGCACGATGTTGGTGTCTTGGTATTCGTCCACCAGCACATACCGGAAGCGCTTGGCGTAGCGTTCCTGCACTTCGGGATGTTCGCGGAAGAGGCGCAGGGTGAGGGTGAGGAGATCGTCGAAGTCCATCGCGTTGCTTTCACGCTTGGCCGTTTCGTAGCGGCGGGCGATCTCAAGCACCTGTTCCGGGTCCACGGGATCTTTGAAGGTGGCGGCCTCCACTTCGGCGCGGAGGTCGCCCTCTGTGTTGGCGGCTTTCCCGATGAGGGCGGCGATGACCTCCTTCTTGGGGAAATGCTTGGGATCGGCAACGACGGCTTTGAGGCATTTGCCAAGGAGGCTTTGCGCATCGTCCCGGTCGAGGATGACGAAACTGCGCGAGTATCCCAGCGCCTCCGCTTCCAGACGAAGGATTCGGTGGCAGATGTGGTGAAAGGTGCCGGACCAAAGGTTGGCAATGGCTGGGCCGACGAGGCTTTCGGCACGCTCCAACATTTCCCGTGCGGCGCGGTTGGTGAAGGTGAGCAGAAGAATCTCGTGGGGGGCAACGCCTTGCTCCATGAGATAGGCCACACGATAGGTGAGGGTGCGCGTCTTTCCGGTGCCTGCGGCGGCAAGCACCAATAAGGGGCCATCGGGCGCAGTGACGGCGGCGCATTGTTCGGGATTGAGAAGACTGGCCCAGTCGGTCATAAGTGATTCCGGAAGTAGTCAATGGTTCGGGCGAGCCCTTCGCGCAAGGGGACACGGGGCTCCCAGCCAAGGCACGCTTTGGCCCACGTGATGTCGGGCTTGCGGCGTTTGGGGTCGTCGCCGGGAAGGGGACGGAAGACGATGTGGCTGGGACTCTCGGGCAGCAACCCAAGCACCTCTTCGGCCAGTTGGCGCACGGTAAACTCCCCGGGATTGCCCATGTTGAGCACGGGAATGGCGCAACCCCTGGGGGTGAAGAAAGCGTCCAACGTCTCGGGAGCGGCGGTCATGTAGGCCATGAAGCCCTCCACAAGGTCATCCACATACTGGAAACTGCGCGTTTGCCCGCCGTCTCCATAGAGCGTGATGGGTTCACCGCGCAAGGCTTGCAGGATGAAGTTGGAGACCACGCGTCCATCCTTCGGATCCATGTGGGGGCCGTAGGTGTTGAAGATGCGCACCAGCCGCACATCAATGCCGAAGGTTTGCCGATATTCCAACGCCATCGTTTCGGCCGCACGCTTGCCCTCGTCATAGCAACTTCGGATGCCGAGGGTGTTCACGTGGCCCCAGTAGGATTCCGGCTGGGGATGGACCAAGGGATCGCCATAGACCTCACTTGTGGAGGCGTGCAGGATGCGGGCTCCGCACCGGTGGGCAAGCTCCAGCACACGCCGCATCCCCTCCAGCGATGTGGTGAGCGTGAAGAGGGGGTCGCGCTGATAATGGGGCGGAGAGGCCGGGCAAGCGAGGCTGAACACCCAATCGTAGGCTCCTTCGATGGGGGCACGAGCGTCGGCCTCCAACAGGGTGACGCCGTGCAGGCCCGCGAGATTTTCCCGGCGCCCCGTATAGAAATTGTCCAAGACTGTGACGGCGTGGCCGAGTGCCAAGAGCCGCCGTGTGAGATTGGCGCCGATGAATCCCGCGCCGCCCGTAATGAGAATCCTCGCCATGGTCTTTTAGTATAGCAAACCTATTTCGCCAAAGACGTTAGGCAAAAGAAGAAGGGAAGCCGCTTGGGAAAAAGTGGTGGATCAGGGTGGGCTTGAACCACCGACCAAGGGATTATGAGTCCCCTGCTCTGACCACTGAGCTACTGATCCAAAAACAACGCTCCCGCCGTGGGGGAAACGAATGGGAGCATTATGCAGGATTCCGCGGGAGTTCTCAAGTGAAAAATCGGTCAATGCCCCTTCCTGATGGGATCTGTGTGACGAGGAGCGACTCAAACGACCGCCGATCAAGATGGGCACAACGGCCTCAGCGGCAGACGCGGGCCACACGCGAACCGATGGAGCAGATGATGTCGTAGGCGTGTGTGCCCTTGAGGTTGGCCCAGTCTTGGACAGGGATTTCCAAGTCGCCGTCGCGCCCCAACAGTGTCACCGTGTCGCCCACGCGGGCATCCGGCACATCATCGAGCCCCACGGTGAGATAGTCCATTGAGAGGCGCCCAAGGATCGGGACGGCCACGCCGTGGAGGAGCACAAAGCCGCGGTTGGAAAGCGCCAACGGGAGGCCATCGGCGTAACCCGCGCACACGGTGCCCACACGCATGGGGCGGCGCGTGCGGTAGGTGTGGCCGTAACCAATGGGTGTGCCGGCGGGAAGATCGCGGATTTGCGCCAGCCGCGTGGTCATGGTGAGCACGGGATGGAGCGGCACACGGAGGGAGCCGGCGGCATCGAAGGCGCCATGCAGGTTGATGCCACTGCGCACCAAATTGAAGGGAGCGACACAGGCTTCGGGGGCGTTGTTGATGGCATCGGAGTTGGCCGCGTGAATCCAGCGGAAATGGATGCCGTCGGCCGTCGCGGCGTCCAGCACCGAACGGAAGCGGCGGAGTTGCTCGCGCGTAAAGGCGGAGCCGCCCTCGTAGGCCAGAGGGAAGTGGGTGAAGAGCCCCTCAAGCTCCAAACCAGGCAAGCGGGCCGCGGCGCGGATCACCTCCGGGGCCTCTTCCCAAAGGATGCCCGCACGGCCCATCCCGGTGTCGAGCTTGACGTGCACTTTGGCGGTGATGCCTTGTCGGACGGCCTCTGCGGAGATGAGGCGCGCGGCCTCCAGACTGACCAATGGCAACGTGACACCGTGTTCCAGCATCGGCCCAATTTCGTCGGGCAAAATGCCGCTTAGGATTTGAATCGGCACGCCGAGCCCCGCCAGCTCCAGCGCTTCGAACGGTTCGGCCACCCCAATGCGTGGCGCCCCGGCCGCGACGAGGGCCCGCGCCACGGGCCCCACGCCCAGGCCGTAGGCATTGGCCTTGAGCACAGGCATGACCGCGCAGGGCGCGGCAACGCCGCAGACGGCACGGTAATTCTCGGCCAGCGTCTTTAGATCAATCGTAAGCACCACGCGATGTTGCATTTCGAGAGACCTCCGGAAAGGGGAATGGGAAAGAAGGGCGGTTTCGGAAAAAGGCACCGCCTCTCCGGATGGAGATGGCGGCGCTCTGAGGGGCGTCAGAATCCTTAGGCTCCCACGCGGGGGACGGCGGCGATGAGCCGCTGGGTGTAGGGCTCCTTGGGATGGAGCAAGACTTGCTCGGCGGGGCCGCGTTCGACGATCTCGCCCTTGAACATCACGATGATGTTGTCGGCGATGTGCTCCACCACACCGATGTCGTGGGTGATGAAGAGGTAGGCCAAACCATATTTCGCCTTGAGCTCCATGAGCAGGTTGAGCACCTGGGCGCGGATGGAAAGGTCGAGGGCGGAGACCGCCTCGTCGCAGATGATCATCTTCGGCTTGAGGGCGAGCGCACGGGCAATGCAGATGCGTTGCCGCTGGCCGCCAGAGAAGGCGTGTGGATAGCGGAACATCGCATCGGGCTGGAGCCCCACATCCAACAGGAGCTGGGCGGCGACGTCCTGCGCCTCCGCGGGCTTGATGAGGCCATGCACAAGCATGCCTTCCGTGAGGATGTCGAGCACGGAGTGGCGCGGATTGAGGGTGGCGTGGGGGTCTTGGAAGACGACCTGCATGTCTCGCCGATACTGCTGCAGTTCCTTCCCACGCAGGGCAAAAACGTCCTTCCCCTCAAACCGCACACTTCCGCCGTGCGCTTTTTCCAGCCGGAGGATGGTGCGCGAGAGCGTGCTTTTGCCGCAACCGCTCTCGCCCACCACGCCGAGCGTTTCGCCTGCCTGCATCGTGAAGCTGACGCCGTTGACGGCCTTCACGTAGCCGACGGTCCGCGCGAAGATACCCTTACGGATGGGGAACCACGTGTTGAGATCCTCCACCTTCAACAGCGGTGGAGGCTCGACGGGCGGCCGCGCCCCCTTGAGTGTGGGGGCGACGGGCTCCTTGAGCGAGATGATGCGAGGATCACCCTTTCCGAAGGGATTGCTTTGTTGCACGGCCATGAAACGCTCTTTCCTGATCTGACGGGGCCTTCCGCTTGGCGGCGGCCTTACGAACGGTAGTTCGGGGCTTCCTTGGTGATGGTGACGTCGTGCGGGTGGGCCTCACGGACACCGTTGGCGGTGACGCGGTAGAATCGTCCGCGCTCCTGAAGCTCGGGGATCGTGCGGCAACCGCAGTAACCTAGCGAGCTCTTCAGGCCGCCGCAGAACTGCGTCATGATCCGATGCACCGGGCCGGAATAGGGCACCATGCCTTCGATGCCCTGCGGCACGAGCTCCTCATCGGACTCGTTGTCCTGGAAGTAGCGAGCGCGGGAACCCTTGCCGTTCTTGAGGGCGGCGAGCGACCCCATGCCACGGTAAACCACGTACTGGCGTCCGCCATTGAGGATCTTTTCGCCCGGGGATTCTTCCGTGCCGGCAAGCACAGAGCCGAGCATCACGCTGTCGGCGCCGGCGACGATCGCCTTGGGCACATCGCCGGAGAGCTTGATGCCGCCGTCGCCGATGACGGGGATGGAGCCTTCGAGGGCCTTGCGGGCATTGTAGATGGCCGTGAGCTGGGGAATGCCGACGCCGCAGACCACGCGCGTGGTGCAGATGGAGCCGGGGCCGATGCCCACCTTGACGGCATGGGCGCCGGCATCGCGCAAAGCCACCGCCGCCTCAGAAGTGGCGATGTTGCCGGCGATGATGTCGATGTCGGGGAAATGCTTGGCGATCCAGCGCACCATGTCCATGATGCCCTTGGTGTGGCCGTGGGCGGAATCGACCACGACAACATCCACCTCCTCGGCGGCCAAACGCTCCATGCGCTCGTAATCCCCCGTTCCGCCGGAGACGGAGGCCGACACGCGCAGACGGTGCTTGGCGTCGCGGTTATACGCGGGGTTCTGATTCTCGATGAGCTGCTGAACGTCGGTGAAGGAGTAGAGACCCGCCAAGTGGCCGTCTTTGTCCACCAACGGCAACTTGCCGATCTTGTGCTCGCGCATGATTTTGTAGGCCTCTTCCAGCGAGGTTCCGGGGGCGGCGGTGACGGCCGCGCGCGTCATCACTTCGGAGAGCTTCTCGGAGCCGCGGTCGGAGTAGCGCAAATCCTTGCCGGAGATCATGCCCACCAGCCGATCCTGGTCGTCGAGAATCGGGAAGCCGCCGAACTTCAGGCCACGGCGCTTCTTCTCGGCGAGCAGGAAGGCGACGTCGTCGCCCGCATGGAAGCAGACGGGCTTGGCGATGAGGCCATTGAGATAGTGCTTGACGCGGGCCACCTGCGCGGCCTGCTCCTCTTCGGTCAAGTTTTTATGGATGCAACCGATGCCGCCGGCGAGCGCCATCGCGATGGCCATCGGGGCCTCGGTCACCGTGTCCATGGCGGCGGACATGAAAGGGATGTTCATCTCCTGACGGCTCGTCAGGCGCGTTTTCAGGGAGGTGTCGTCCGGCAGGAAATCGGCGTACTGCGTCACGAGCGTCACATCGTCGTACGTCAGGCCCTCAAAGGGGAACTGATCCATGAAACGCTTCAAGTATTCGTTCATCATTTTCAAGCTCCGTTGTGTATTCCGTTTCCCTTTATTATATAGCAAAAACCTCTCTTTGGAAGCAAGCATGACCGAGAGCAGGGCAAACGCATCTAATTTTGCTGAAGATTCAAGAGGATTTCGAGGTAGGCGGGGTCCAAGGCGGCACGCATAATCATGCGGCGAAAACTGTCGGCG
>CASDPK010000028.1 GCA_949282555.1 uncultured Lentisphaeraceae bacterium
GCTCGGATCTTTTCTTTAATAATATTTATCCATCTATACAATCAATCGGATACAAAAATGTGGGATAATTTATCCCGAAATTTTCCGGGATAAGCCTGTTCATCCCGCCTGCTTGCGAGGGGCGGGAAACTATGGCATACTTTGTGCGTTTATAGGCAATTAAGGAGTCGGACATGGAACAATGGTCGTTCCTGGATGGTGGCATTACCTCCGCGAAAGGCTTCCGCGCCGCAGGCGTGGAGGCTGGAGTGAAGTATGCCAACCGTCGCGACGTGGCGTTGATTTTCTCTGAGACGCCTTGCGTGGCCGCAGGGGTCTTCACGACAAACCGCGTGGCCGCCGCGCCGGTGGTGCATGACCGCGCCAAGTTGGCGGCGGCCCCGCGTGCGCAAGCCATTGCGGTGAACACCGGCTGTGCAAACGCTTGCACGGGGCCGCAGGGATTGGCCGCCGCGGAGGCGGTGGCGCAGGCCACGGCCAAGGAGCTGGGCATTGCGCCGGAGCTGGTGCTGGTTTCCAGCACGGGCGTGATCGGTGCGCCGTTGCCGGCGGAGCGCGTGATCGCGGGTGTGGCAAAGGCCAAGGCCGCGTTGGCCTCCGGCCCACAGGCCGATGAGGATGCCAGCCGTGCCATCATGACAACGGACACGCGCCCGAAGCGGGCGGCGGTGACCTGTGAGATCGATGGCCGCACCGTGACGCTCGGCGGAATGTGCAAGGGCGCCGGCATGATCGAGCCGATGATGGCCACCATGTTGGCTTATGTGACGACCGATGCCGCCGTGGATGCCGCTTGGTTGCGCGAGGCCTTGAAGTCCGCCGCGGACGTGAGCTTCAACCGTGTGGTGGTGGACGGCGACGAATCGACCAACGACACGCTCGTGTGCTTGGCCAACGGTTTGGTGGGGAACCGTCCGTTGGATGCGGCGCACCCGCAGGCGGCGGTCTTTTTGGGCGCGCTGAAGGCGCTCTGCGCGGCGTTGGCGAAGCAGATCGTGATGGACGGCGAGGGCGTGAGCAAGTTCGTGACCGTGCGGGTGACGGGCGCGCGCACCGCCGGCGACGCGCATTTGGTGGCGCGGGCCATCGCCCGTTCGCCGTTGGTGAAGACGTCGTGGTTTGGGCGCGATCCGAACTGGGGCCGCGTGATTTGCGCGGCGGGTTATTCCGGCGCGGAGGTGGATGAGCGCAAGGTGCGCATCCTCTACGGCGGCGTGTGCGCGTATGATTGCGGCACGGTGGCCGATGCGGCGACGCTGGCGGCCATGCAGGAGCTGATGAAGGCGCGCGAGTTCGAAGTGGCCGTGGAGCTGGGGCTTGGCTCCGGCGAGGACACCATTTACACCTGCGACCTGACGTTCGAGTACGTGAAGATCAACGCGGAGTACACGACATGACGGCGATGCGCGAGTACATTGAGAAGGCCAACGTCCTCATTGAGGCCGTGCCCTACATCCAGGACTTCCGCGGAAGCGTGGTCGTGGTGAAGGTGGGCGGCAGCGTGATGGAGTCGCCGGAGAATCTGCGGCGGCTTTTGAGCGATATCGCCTTCATGCGCACCGTCGGCATCAAGGTGGTGCTGGTGCATGGCGGCGGCAAGGCCATCAGCCGGGCCATGGAGCGCGAGGGCATCCCGCCCAATTTCGTGCAGGGCCTGCGCGTGACCGACGAGCGCACCGTTGAGGTGGTGGAGCAGGTCATCAAGCACGAGGTGAACGCCAATATCCTTCGCCAGCTCAATGAACAGTTCCATGTGTTGGCGCGCCCGTTGCACGGCGATTGGGTGCTCACCGTGCGCAAGGTGACGGGGCAGGACCCGGAGACGGGCGCACCGCTTGATTGGGGCTACGTGGGCGAACCCGTGGCCGTGAACACCGAGGCCGTCGCCCAGATGACCGATGCCGGCGTGATCCCCGTGGTCACACCGTTGGGCGTGGGTGAGGAAGACGGAAAGCTTTACAACGTGAACGCGGATGTCGCGGCCGTGGCCCTCGCGAAGGCCATGCGCGTGCGCAAGCTCGTGTTCATTTCCGACGTCCCGGGACTCCTGCGCGACGTCGATGACCCTGGGTCGCTCATCTCCACGCTGCGACTCGGGAATGTGCGGAAGCTCAAGGAAGAGGGCGTCATCCGCGGGGGCATGTTGCCGAAGGTGGACAGTTGCGTCGAGGCCATTCAGGCCGGCGTCCAGCGCGTCCACTTGATCGACGGGCGCATGCCGCACTCGCTGTTGCTCGAAATCTTCACGAAGCAAGGCGTGGGAACGGAGATCAAGAACGATGAGCAATAAGACCGACGATATCGCAAAGCTTTACGACCAGTACCTCATGCCGACCTATTCCCCCGCCGTGGCTCTCGTCTCCGGCGCCGGCAGCAAGGTCGTGGACATTGACAACATGCAGTACATCGACCTCACCTCGGGCATTGCCTGCCTGGCGTGCGGTCACTGCCACCCTGCCGTCACCGAGGCCATCGTGAACCAGGCCAAGGTGCTTCCCCACCTCTCCAACCTCTACTACAACACCAACATGGTGCTGTTGGCGCAGGCGCTTTCGCGTCTTTCCGGCGGCTACAAGGCGTTCTTCGCGAACTCCGGCGCCGAGGCCAATGAGAACATGATCAAGCTCGCCCGCCTGTGGGGGCACGAGAAGGGCAAATACGAGGTCATCACCTTCAACAAGGGCTTCCATGGCCGCACGTTGGCCATGTGCGCGGCCACCGCGCAGGACAAGATCCAAAAGGGTTTTGACCCCATGCCCACCGGCTTCGCTTACGCCGATTACAATGACCTGGACTCCGTGAAGGCCGCCATCAACGAGAAGACCGTGGCCGTGATGCTTGAGCCCATTCAGGGCGAGGGCGGTGTGATCCCGGCCGATGAAGCCTTCCTCAAGGGCGTCGCCGACCTCTGCAAGGAGAAGGGCCTCCTGCTCCTTATGGACGAGATTCAGACCGGTATGGGCCGCACGGGTTCCTTCTTCGCGTGGGAGCAGACGGGTGTGAAGCCCGACCTCTTCACCCTCGCCAAGGCCCTTGGCGGCGGTCTTCCTCTCGGTGCCGTTCTGGCCCGCCCCGACATCGCGGATCTGTTGCATCCCGGAATGCTCGGCACCACGTTTGGCGGCAATCCCTGCGCTTGCGCGGCGGCGCTTGCCGTCATCACGACCATCGAGAAGGAGGGTTTGCTGGAACACGCCAAGACCGCCGGCGAACAGCTCCGCGAAGGGCTGGAAGCGCTGATGGACACCTATCCTCAGATCTTGGAGGTCCGCGGCCGTGGCCTGTTGATTGGCATGGTGGTGGAAGGTTCCGCCAAGGAGGTCGTCGATTCCTGCCGCATGGGCGGCGTGCTCTGCTGCACCGCCGGAGAGCATGTGGTGCGCTTCCTGCCGCCGCTGAACATCTCCGAGAAGGATCTTGAAGAGGCGCTGGAGATCATCGGCGATTCCCTCGAAGAGCTCTACGGCGAATAAGCCGGAGCGTTTTCCGCTGCGCGTCATCCTTCCTGTCGCCGACGGGGAGGATGATGTCGTATAATGGCCCCTCCACACACGTATCCCGTCCACGCCTTCCGCCCATGCCTACGACCTTCACCATCCCTCCGAATCTGCCGATTGCCGCCTATGCCGAAACGCTGGTTGCGACGTTGCGTGCGCACCCGGTCACCATCGTTTGCGGCGACACCGGCTCCGGAAAGACCACGCAGTTGCCGAAATTGGCGGCCATGGCGCGGCCCGACGTGCGTGGGTTGATCGGGATCACGCAACCGCGGCGCCTGGCGGCCATTGCGATGGCGCGGCGTTTGGCGGAGGAGGTGCAGTCGCCCCTCGGCGCGACGGTGGGCTATCAGCACCGCTTCGAGCGGCGGCTTTCGCCATCCACGCGCTTCAAGTTCATGACCGACGGCATCTTGCTGGCCGAGACGCGCGATGACCCGCTCTTCCGCAAGTATTCCACGCTGATTGTCGATGAGGCCCACGAACGCAGCCTCAATATCGACTTCCTGCTTGGCTTGCTCCGGCGCGTGTTGCCCCGCCGCCCCGACCTGCGGGTGATCGTCTCCTCCGCCACGCTCGACGCGGAACGCTTCTCCGACTTTTTTGGCGGGGCACCCGTGGTCTCCATCCCGGGGCGTCTCTATCCCATCGAGACCGTCTGGTTGCCGGAAGAGGACGAAGAGGACGACGACCTTCCCCGCCGCGTGGCCCATGCGGTGGATCTGCTGGGCCCGGAGAGCGGCGACATCCTTGTGTTCCTTCCCGGCGAGCGCGACATCCGCGAGACGATGGCCTTCTTGGAGGGGCGGCGGCTCCCGCGCACGGAGATTTTGCCGCTGTTGGCCAGCCTTCCGCCGGGAGAACAGGCGCGTGTGTTCCGCGCCTCGCCCGACCGCCGCATCATCTTGGCGACCAACGTCGCCGAAACCTCCGTCACCATTCCCGGCATCCGCGCGGTCATTGATTCCGGTCTTGCCCGTATCAAGCGTTACTCCGCCCAGCGGCACGTGCAGACGCTCCGCATTGAGCCCATCAGCCAAGCCAGCGCCCGCCAACGCATGGGCCGTTGCGGCCGCGTGGGCCCCGGCACCTGCGTACGCCTCTACTCCGAGGAAGATTACCTCCGCCGCGAGTCGCACACCGCCCCCGAGATCAAGCGCACCGCACTGGCGGGCGTCATCCTCACGATGGCCGATCTCCGCCTCGGCCCCATCGAAGACTTCCCTTTCTTGGAGCCGCCCACCGGCGCCGCCATCCGCGAAGGTTACCGCGAACTGCTGGAGTTGGGCGCCCTTCGCAGACTTCCCCGGAAGGAGCCCTCCCTAACGTCAGAGCCCGGCTGGGCGCTCACGGGCATCGGGCGCGCCTTGGCGGCCTTCCCCTTGGAGCCGCGCTTCGCGCGCATTCTCTTGGCCGCCGAAGGGGAATTGGCCCTTCGCGACGCGCTCACCGCCGTTGCCGCGATGGCTTGCGACGATCCGTTGCTCCGCCCGATGGAGAAGACCGAGCAGGCCGATCAGCAACACGCCCGCTTCCGGTGCGCCAACTCCGACTTCAACGCCCGCCTGCGCCTCTGGGCCTGGTGGAACGACACCGCCCAAGGCACCAGCGAATCCCAACGCCGCCGCCGTTGCAAGGCCGCCTTCGTGAGTTACCCAAAAATGCGCGAATGGGCCAACGTCCGCGCCCAATTGGAGGAGCTGTGCAAGGCCCGCGGCCTCCATGTCGGCGAGGCGAAGGGGGGCGAGGTGGGATTGCACCGCGCCTTGCTCAGCGGTTTGCTCTCCCGGATTGGCCACTACGATCGCGAAGCCCGCGACTATCGCGGCGCCTTCGCCGTGCGCTTCGCCCTCTTCCCCGGCAGCGGGTTGGCGAAGGCCGCCCGGAAGGCATCGCGCGAGGCCCCGCGCCCCACACGTCCGCGCGACGACGTCCTCCCCGAGTCCCGCGAATGGGTGTTGGCGGGGGAACTGGTGGAGACCTCGCGCCTCTTTGGGCGCATGGCCGCGTGCATCGACCCGCGCTGGATTGAGCCGCTCGCCGGCCCGCTCTGCAAGGTCCACCGCCATTCGGCCTTTTGGGATGCGGACAAAGGATTCGTGCGCGTCCATGAGGACGTGACGCTCTTCGGTCTGCCGCTTGTCTCCGGGCGACTGCGCGACCTTTCGCGTCTCGACCCCGAGGCCGCGCGCCGCTTCTTCATTGCCGACGCGCTCACCGTGCCCGACGCCATCCGCCACGCCCCCGAATGGCTCCGAGCGAACTGGCGGCGGCAGCGTCTGCTGGAGCGTCTGCTCTCCCTGCGCCGCAACGACCGCGACACCCTGCGCGAAAACCTCTTGGCCTTCTATGAGGCCCGCCTCCCCGCCGACATCTGCAATGCGCCCGCCCTTCGGCGCTGTCCGCCCCTTCCCTTGGAGGGCGAAGCCTTCGAGGTGGACGCCGCCACGTTGCATGATTTCCCCGAAGAGCTGACCATCGGCGGCGAACGCTTCCCCGTGCGTTATGCCCACGACCCCGCCGCCCCCGACGATGGCGTGACCCTCGAAGCCACGCCCGCCAATCTCCTCCTGCTTGCCCACTGGCACGCCGAATGGCTGGTGCCCGGGCTCCTCCCCGAAAAGGTGATGTGGATGCTCAACGCCCTCCCCAGCCGTGTGCGCCATGTGCTGGGGCCCCTGCCGGAGGTGCAGAGCCTCATCCTTTCCCGCGCCAAGCCCTACGCCCGCCCCCTCTCCGAGACCCTCTTCCGCATCTTGCGCGACGAAAAGGGCGTGCGCGTGGACGAGACCCCGTGGGAGGAAGACCGCCTGCCCGCCCATCTGCGCATGAATTTCCGGGTGCGCCAGGGCGACGCGGTGCTGGGGCAAGGCCGCAACCTTCGCCCGCTCATCGACCTCTTTGCCGAACATCGGGAAGCCCCGCCCCCGAGCGCCGGGGCGATTGCCGATCCGGCCCTTGCGCGCCTTGCCGGCCGCCGGGAGTGCCTTGAGGCCCTCCGCCGGCTGGGCGGCGCACAGTGGAACAACCACGAACGTCTCCCCGCGCTCCCCGCCCCCTCCAAGGCCTTCGTCAAGGCCGCGGGCATTGACCTCGACCGCTTGGGCCGCGATTTGCTCACGCGGGCGATGGAAGAGACCTTCCTGCGCGACGGCGACGACCCCGCCGATGGGGCCGCCCTCGCCGCCCGTTATGCCGCCCGAAAGGGCCGCCTTTCCCAAACCGCCGCCGAGTGGCGCCGCCGCGTGCTCCACATCCTCGCCGAAACGGCCCGGCTGGAGCACGCCGCGCAAACCGCCGTGGGGGTCTATCCCGAGACGCAGGAGGATATCCTCGATCAACTGGCTTGGCTGGTCTTCGATGGCTTTGTCTCCACCGTTCCCCCCGAGTGGCTGGAGCGCTATCCCCTCTTGCTCCAAGGCGTCGCCGAACGCCTGGAGCGTGCCCGCAACAATCCCGCGGGCGATCGGCGCAAGGCCGAGCCCATCCGCCGCCATTGGCAACGCTATTGCGACTTTGTGGCCCTTGCCAAGAAGCCCCGGCACAACGCCGTGGCGCTCTCCGATTACCGTTGGGCCGTGGAGTGCCTGCGCTTGGCGGCCTTCTGTCCGGGGCTGACCCCGCCCCTGCGCACCTCCGAAAAGCAACTGGACACGCTGTGGCAGCGCGTCCTCAATCCGTAGCGTTTATCTCTGGCGCCCAGAACCTCCCCCTCCGAAGCTCCAAACATTGGGCTTTCGGCGGGTGTGCCGTGTCCTCATCTCCCCAATCAAACGCAGGTGCAGGGGAGCATCCCCTGCCGGGGGGTGTGGGGGCGAGGAGCCCCCACCATCAACGCGGCTCGGCTTGACCCTCGGCGCGCACCGCGAGGGCGCCCTTGGAGAGGCGCACGGTGAGGGCGTCGCCGGGGCGCACGTGCGCGGCATCGGTGAGCACGTGGCCTTCGGCGTCGGTCGTCAGGGAATAACCGCGCGCAAGGACGGCATAGGGATTGTAGGCATCCAGCCGTGCGGCCGCGGTGGCAAGACGCGCGGCGGCGGCGTCCGCGGCGCGGCGCAGGGCGAAGTCGAGGCGTGCGGCACGGTCGGCCAGCCGCTGGGCGGCTTTGGGGAAGACGGCGGCGCCGGCGCGTTCGAGGGCGAGTTGGGCGGCGTCAATGCGTTTGCGGGCGCGGGCGGAGGCGTCGGCCAAGGCGTGGACGAGGCGGGCGTCGAGGGCGTCGATCCGCTGGGCACGGTTTTCGAGGGCGTGCAGGGGATCGCGGAAGAGGGCGGAGCCCTCGTGGCGGCGCACGGTGTTGCGGGCCTCGGCATAGGCCACGCGCAGGGCTTTGAGGAGACGATCCTTGGCGTCGGCCAAGGCGCGCTCGAAATCCTCCTTGCGGCCGCAGAGCAGTTCGGCGGCGGCGGACGGGGTGGGGGCACGGAGGTCGGCCACGAAATCGGTGATGGCCACGTCGGGCTCGTGCCCCACGGCGGAGATCACGGGGATGCGCGAGGCGGCGACCGCGCGGGCCACGCGCTCTTCGTTGAAGCACCAGAGATCCTCCAGCGAACCTCCGCCGCGCCCCACGATCATGGCGTCGAGGGGCTCGGGGGAATCGGGGCCGAAGTGGGCGTTGAGCAACTCGATGGCGCGGGCGATCTCCTCCGTGGCCTCGGCGCCCTGCACGCGGCAGGGGGCCAAGAGGATGTGGAGATTGGGATAGCGACGGGAGAGGATGTTGAGGATGTCGCGCACGGCGGCGCCGGTGGGCGCGGTGACGATGCCCACGCGCCGGGGCAACCGCGGCAAGGGGCGCTTGCGCGAGGCCTCGCACAGCCCCTCGGCGAAGAGTTTGCGTTTGAGGGCCTCGAAGCGCAAGAGCAGGGCCCCCGTGCCGTCGCCCACCTCCAGCCGTTCGGCGTTGAGCTGGTAGCTCCCGTGGGGTGCGTAAAGGGAGATGCGCCCCGTCACGCGCACTTTGGCGCCGTTCTCGAAGCGGGGAACCTCGCCTTGGGCCTTCTGACGGAAGGAGAAGAAGGTGACGTTGAGCTTGGCGCCCTCATCGCCCAGCGTGAAGTAGAGGTGGCCGGAGGCGTTCGGCGGGCGAAGGTTTGAGACCTCACCCTCCACCGTCATGCGCGGCAAGTCGTCCAGGCGGTCTTTGATGATCGCCGTCGCGCCGCTGACGCTCAAAAGGGGTGGATCTGCCATGACGTGAAATGATAGCAGATCGCAAGGCGGAGGGGGAGACCCTGCCGCCCTTCCCGAGAGGCTCCGTATCGTGCCCTGAGATACGGAGTCTTCGACCTCGCGATGCGGAGTCTTTCAAAGATGGCAGGGGGCGCCTCTGGGCAATCCCCTGCCGGTCAGTCTTTGGGCAGGGAGAGGAAGACCTCGGATGCGGGGCTTATGGGGTTTCCTGCGTTTTGGAGGCTTTGACCCGGAAACATTCGGTGTCTGCCTTCAGCGGGAAGGAGCAGAGGATCTCCGAGGTGCCGGGGGTGGGGGAGACGGGCGCTTCCAGCAGGGAGGAACCGTCTGAAATCCGCACGAGGTCGATGGTTGTGCCTTCGGCGAACGTCGCGGCCCCTTGATCGCCCTGCACGCGGATGGTGACGTTGAGCATGGTTGGGCCGTCAGCCTCTGCGTGTTTCGGGGTGATCCCCACGATGCCGAAGTCATAGCCAAGGATCAGGGTGCCGGTTTCCTTATCCGCTCGGAGGATGCCATCGAAGACGTCCAACGCCTCGAAGGTCGGGCTTTCGGCATGCGTTCGGAACGCCACCTTCGCCGGGAGGGGAAGCCCGGCTTGGGCGGCCTCCGCCATCAGGCGGGTCCGTTGTTCCGGGGTTGCCGTTGTGCCTTCCGGGAGTTCGGCCAGAGCCATGGGGGTGAAGGCCACGGGGATGACGACGTCCTCAAAGCCCTCCACCCCGTAGGTCAGCTCACAACGTCCTCCGGGGCCTTCGGTCACCGTTACGGCGTTCCCTTCCTGGCGGAGGGCCCATTCGTCGCCATTGACGGCTTTGACGCTTCCGGCCTTCACGATGGCGGCTTCGCTGTCGGAGAGTCGCAAAAGGCCGTCCTCAAAGATTCCTTCTTGTTGTCCCCGAAGGAGAAATGCTTGCGGTGTGCCGGACGCCGCGACGCCGTAATCCGTTGTCACGTCGGAGGCCTTGAACAAGCGGATGTCACCGGAAGCGTCATTGCTGTAACAGGAGCCTTCGGGCATGATCACGCCTAGATCCATCACGGTGACACCCTGTTCGCGGCCCATTTGGTGAAGGCCTCCGCAAACGGCGCCCGTTTGTTTCCATTTTGCCTCGTTGGAATTGGCATTCGTCAGTCGGGCGCCTTGTTCAAGAAGGATGGCGCACCCCGAGAGGATGGCCGGACTGTGGTAGTTCCTGCCCACGATCCCGCCTGCGTAAGCATTGTTGCCGCTTCCCGGCGTGGCGGAGATTTCGCCGCCTTCAAGGAGTCGGACGCGAACCCCGGAGAGGGCGACCGTTTCGGTGCCGCCCCAAACGGTCGCCCCCAGGACAGCCCCGGCATAGGGCTTCGCCCACACCTTGCCCCCAACAACGACGGTGACATCCTTGATTTCGCCTTTGTGGAGCTGGCCGGCCACGAGACCGCAGTAGTCTTGCCCGGTCGTTGCGCCTGTTCCGTTGATGGTCGCGCCGGAGGGGAAGGTCAGCGTGTGCCCGTTGCCGTCGAATGTGAGTGTGGTGAAGGTTCGGGCCTGATAGGTTTTTTGGGGGGAGCGTGATGTCTTGGGTCATCCGCACGGTGGCCCCGTTGGGGCAGGCCTCCAGATACCATTCATAGTCGCTCGCGGAGCGGAGCTCAATGGCGCCATCGTCGCTTAGCATGGTGGGGGTGCAAACGGCGGTGACGGTGGGTGACCATAGGGTCTCTTCCGTGAAGGCTTCATCCATTGCGCGGAATGTGTATTCCAAGGGGAGGGTGGCCCCGGGGTTTTGGCGGGTGGAATCCGTGGGTGTCACGGTCACGGTGTTGGCCCCTTCCGCCGGGACCATTGCCCAAGCGGCATCTTCGGGCGTGGGCTCCGGCAGAAGCAAAAGGTCTTCCTCGGTGCCGCTCAGCAGGGCACGCGTTGCTCCGTCTCGGGCCGAGAAACTTCCCGTCTCCAAGAGCACGGGCGTGGAGCCTTCCGGCATGGCGGCGCTGGCGGCGGAGGCCCGGAAGAGACGCAGGCCCTCCACGTTGCCGCCCGTGGCGAGATAGTGGGTCGCCGGGGTGCCGAAGTCAACCACCGTGATTGCTTGGGCGGAATAAGTTCCGCGCTGTCTCGCCATTACGCCGCCTCGCCATTTCTCTGGCGCATCGAAGGTCACACCTGCTTGGAGCACGACAAGGACGTTTTCCAGCGCGACCGGGGAGGCGGTGGCACCCATCACGCCTCCGGCTCCGCGTCCGCCTTCTCCGGAATAGGGGGCGGTGAGCCGCGCGGTCGGCAAAAGATCGACACGCAGGTTTCGCATGGGGCCTTTGCCGGTCCACGTGCCCCAAAAGTCGCCAACAATGCCGCCACCCCCTTGCCATCCTTCTTTCGCCTCCTTCTCTTTCCCGCAGGTGCGCAACACCATTGTGGACGATTCATTTTGCGCATTTAGATATTTTTATATTGACAGGGGTTTGGCTGTGTGTATAATTCGCGCGTGCTCGGGGATGGAGTATGGTGCCCCGGTTGGATGTAAAAGGAGTCTGCAATGAAGCGTTTGACACTGTTCTTCTGGGGACGGAGTGTCCTCTTGGGATGTGTGCTGGCGGGCCTTGCCGGCATGGCAAATGCCCAATTGTCTGAGACGCCCACGGTGGTCTCGCAGGATTTTGACATAACGGCCAGCACCTTGCGTCAGACGACGCCGGCGCTGATGATGTCGCTGGGTGCCGGGCGGAATCTCACGTTTCGGTTGGATGAGTCCGTCACGCTGACGGATCGCACCATCGCCGGATTGGAGGCCAATATTGTCCCCAAGAGGATGAAGCTTTCCTCCATCACGGTGTACGATACGGCCGGTACGTTGATACCTGAACGTTTTGAATCGACGCCCGTAACCCTCTACAAGGACGGTGAGACGGGGTCTGTGGCCACCGCAACTGGCATGGAGCGCGGACAAGAAGCGGTGACTTTGCCCACGGAGGGCGGAATGGTCGCCGCGGTGCCGGTGACGTTTACCTTCTCTTCTGAGGTGTCGGTTGAGACGGGGGTGCGCTATTCGTTGGCCTTCAATTGGAAGGAATCGTCCGTCTTGCCGGCGGTGCTGGCCTATCCTTCCAAGAGCCTTGGGGACATTGCATTGCCGGGTGTTTCCCTCGAAGGTTCGACGGGAGGCGGATATGTCCCGCACGTGCGGTTTACGGGCACCGCTTATATTCACCGCTTCATCCTTCCGGTGAAGAATGGGGGAATGTCACTCGACACGTTGCTGGGGCAAGCGATGGGAGAGGGAAAATCGCTTACGGATTATGTAAAGGATTCCAAAGCCGATGCGGTGGTTCTTGTGGCTGAACTTTCCGAAGACGCCGGGCTGACCATGGACGTAGAGGTGCCGGAGGGGGTGGCCGTTGTCGCCGCCTCCTATTATGCCACCAAGTCGTTGGTGGATCACGGCTTGGAGTCCACCACCGTCCCGACGATCACGTTTGAGAACGCTGTTTCCGTGACGGGGCCCTTCACGGTGCGTGGCGGCACCCCGACCGGGAGCTCTGAGCCGATGGCGGCCGAGCTTCGCTTGGCGGGGGATACGACGGCTTGGTTGCCGATGGATTTCATGCTTCGCGCGGATTTGCGGTTGGATTGTCCTGTGCCCAAGACGGGGGAAGGGAACTGGTTTGCGTCGCATCCCATCACGATTGCGTCGGGGCGGCGCCTCGTGCTGGATCACTCCAATTACACGGAAGAGCAACTCCCTGACGTGGCGTTTGCTTCGGCCGATTCCACCCTCGTCCTTGCGGGGCAAAACCAAGACTCAAGCAAGACGGATATCCCCGAAAAATACCGCGCGGTCTTGCGCAACTCCTCCGGTGTCATCGCGTTGGGGCGGAATGCCACGATTGCGCCCGATCCCAACACGGGGACGGACGATGAACTTCGGGTGGGTTACAACGGGCTTACGCACACGTTGGCCTTGCTTGCTCCGGGGGCGACGCTGACGTTCCCGAAGGCCGTGAGCCTTGGCAACGGAGAAGGGAGCAGCGGCACGCTTTATCAGCACATCGGCACGATTAAAGGCGTTGATGGGGCTCTTCCCGGGATTACGTTTGCTTCGGGTGGATACGGGGCCTTCCGACAAGATGCGGGTGAGGCTAGGTTGGGAGAGGTGGAGGTCGCGTCCGGAGCGGAAGCTCTCTTCCGCGTGGGCGATGGCATTGATCGTGACGATGACCATACCTCCTTAACGGCTACGACTTCCGTTGAGAGCCTCACAGCACAAAGTGCCGGTGCCGCCGCGACGGTGGAGGTGTTCTCAGACGGACGTCTTGAAATTGGAACTCTCTCCCTCAATAGGGCCATCCCTGGTATGATCCTCAGGGGCGGTACGCTTGCGGCGACGAAGGGGGCCGCGGCTCCGGCCACCTTTGGCCCATACGGCATTGGTCAGGATGGCGTTCCGGAAAGTGAAGCCGAAACCCTTCATGTCGTTGGCGGTGGAACGCTGGATGGCAATGGCGGCACGCTTACGCTCTCCGCCGTTTCCGGGAATGGCACGCTCACGGCTAGCGGCCAGGTGACCATTGAGACGCTTTACAATTATGATGGCATCGTGCAGGCGGAGGGGGCAGATTCCAGCAAGCTGACGATCGAAAAGATCCTCGGCTCCACGGGCACGGTGACGGTCGGGTATTTAGGTTACAAAACTCCCGCGGGAGCGGATGACGACGCGGCGGCGCTGGCCGCGGTCACTGCCGTCGCGGCGGGGTATCGTGGGACGTTGGCTTTCACCGAGCAATATGCCAACACGCTTGATTTCTCCGTGTTGCGTGATGTGATCGACTTCCCTTATGCCCTTGACTTCTCCCAAATGACCCAAGGCATCATCACCATGCGCCTCGATCAGTACGTCGGAACCACCGTCCGCTGGCCGGCAAATTGTGAGAATATCACCTTCAACCTCATTGAGTCCGGTGCTTACGGCGGCGAAGCGGTCATCCCCACCTTCCCCGGCACCATTCATTTCAAGCGATACAATCCGCAAGGGGGCGGTCTGCTTGATGCCGATGTCCCCGTGACCGTCACCCCCAACGAAAATGGCGTCACTTCGGATGTGACATGGAATCCCTCCTTCACCGGCCAAGGCGCTTGGATTGATGTGGAGTTCGATGGAACATCCAAGAACACCGGGTGGTTCTCCCTGAAAGGGGAACATGGCGAGGTCGATGACGCATTGTACAACGGCTTGTTGTTGGGCAATGGAACAAATCACAGCGGTAAACAGGTCGTCATGACCGACGAGGAAAACGCGGTGGGTTATGTGAAGGGGGTGTTCGTAGAAACGGGCCATCCAGTCTCTAAAGGTGTGAAACTGTATAGTCGTCCGTATGTATCCTATTCCTCGCTGACCTATCCCGAGGCCTTCAGCGTGGTGTTGCGTGTGATGACCCCGAATGTCGGGAAGAAATGTATTCTCCAACTGGGAGCGAATCACACAAGCGATAAAGCTGGTTCCGTGAATGGCAAAACCGATTCCTTGGTTTTTGCCACGGGGGACAGTGGCAATCACCTCGTGGTGTGGTTGGTTCGCGGAAACTCCGGGAAGGAGGCCATGACGAAGGTCGCGGAGGTCGAGCTTGCGAACGCCACGACGGCGGCGCATGTGGTTTCGGTGGTCTTTGACGGACAGACGTTCCGGACGTACTTGGATGGGGCGCTCTTGACAACGTACACGCCGGACACTGCCGTTGAACTTGGAACGGGCCTCCAAGTAGGGGCGATGTTAGGTCAAGAAGATACTACAGGGGATCAAAGTGTTGGCTTCGTGAATAGCGCCATTTGGGCGGAATTGGGGCCGATAGAGGAAACGGGTGGTACCATTCCCAATTACACGAGTGGTGTGCTCGATTATATCCGCTTCTACAAAGGCGTGTTGACGGACAAGGCGATGGAGGAATTGACCAAGGCTTCGCCGCCGGTGCTCGAGAATGTCCGCTTCGTGCGCGACGTGCCCGGAACGTCCAACCTGTGGGTGGACGGCACGAACAAGCCGTGGACGAAGGAGACGTGGAATGGGTCCGCGTGGGTGTCTTCCGCCGATACCTATGCTGAGCCCGAGGAAGGCGCGGAGATCCGCTTGCGCGTGACAGCATCGGGGGAGCACTTGCTCCAAGTGAATGTGGCGCGCGATACGACGAATCTCTTTTACTCCACAGATCGTCTCTATTCCACGCTCGTGGTCGAACCGAAGGTGGGAACGACGGCGGCCGGGACGGTGCGCTTGGTGCCGGTTGGCGTCGAGTCGGCGGAATATGAGAATACCCCCTCGCAGGGAACCTCGTGGATCACCAACAATGCGTGGTACACGGAGCTTGCGACAGAAGATGACGCGCAGACGGGGGCGACCTTCCATTATGGGCGCTTGCGTTTCCTCGGCGGCGCGGAGGATCCGATTCATGATGATACGACGATTACCGACTTCCATGGCGCGGGATATTTGTTGCCTTCGGGGACAATGGGCGTGACAGGTATTTTCGATGCCGGCGTGTGTTGGTTCTCGGAGTTGGCCCCGTTCTATCTGAAGGTAACTGGGGAGACGCAACCCAACGTGTTGCGATTGGTGGCAGGGCTTTCCTTGACCCGCGGTGTGGACGACGAGTCGAGAACGTGGCAGCTCACGGGGCCGGTGACCGTGGAGGGAACGTCGCCGGATGGGACGGATCCCGTTCAGGGCAACGCGAACGCCGTTTCTGAGCAACTTTCTCAGGACGTATGGGTGGCGAAGGCCTCCGATGCGGCGAAGTGGACGTTCTTTGACCGGACGCTCACGGAAGGTGGTGAGACAAACGGGAATGGCGCGACAAAGGGTCTCTTCGCCCAGGGGCTCCAGACGCCCGGTCGTCTCTATCTCGACCTTACGGATGAGGCGTCGAAGGAAGTGTATCAGAAGAGCCAAGCGTTTTCCGCACAGAAGTGGTATCGCTACGGCTATCCTGGGGCCGGGACGGCGACCCCCAGTGGAATGACACCTGTGGAAGCCTCGGAAAGCGACTTTAATTTGGCCATTGCCTTCCAAGTGCGCTTGCCGGAAAATGCCACGTTGAACATGGACAAGGTGCCGGAGGCAACGGTGCAGACCTTCTTTGTGGAGCCGGCGGCGGCCCCGACGGGTGATGCTCCGACACTAAGTCTGAAGTCTGATGGTACAACGCAGTTGGCGATTCAGAAGAGCGTCATTGTGCGCACGCCGTTGGATGTTTCGAACGTCGGCACGGGAGAAGCAAAGGATTCTCTTGCACTGGCTCGGGGGGTGGAGATTCATCGCGGTGATGCGTTTGGTGAGAAGTTCTATGGTGCGTACATCTCGGGCAATCAGACGTTTAATTGGCCGTTGGGCGTGAGCTCGGTGCCGCGGTTGGAGGTGGCTCCGGGTGGTGAGGTGACACTCTCGGGGGCGCAGGACCTCCGCACGTATCGGACGGTCTTGGCTGTCGGCGAAGGCGCGACCCTTCGTCAGGCCAATGCGGGGAACACCCTGCGTGCCGCGGGGTTGGAACTGGGTGAAGGCGCGACCTTTGCCTTCAAGTCGGCGGCGACCGACGGCGGCGAAGGGGCGGCCGTGATGGGCGTTCAGCTCGACGGCAACCTGACGCTGACGGGAAATGCGACGCTTTGTTCCGAAGCTACCGGCAATACGGTCTTCTCCGCGGCGGCCTTCCGCGGCCCCGTGCCGGTGGGAGATGAGACATGGGCCGCGGGTGCGACCTTGACGCTTGACGCGACGGACGGCGCGACCACGTGGCGGATCCCGACGGTGGATTGGGCAAACCTTGGCCTGACGAAGGCCGGCCCCGGTACGGTGACCTTTTCCGGCGGGGTGAGCACGCCTCCGACGGTGGCGGGCATGGTGAGCGTGAATGAAGGTAAGCTGTGCGTGGCACCTGCGGCGGCCACGGCCGAGGATTCGTCGGAATCGGCGACGCATTCTGGCCCTGGTATCGGGCATCGCGGCCTCCATGTCGCCGCAGGGGCAACGTTGGCGAAGACGGGTGAGACGGCCTCGGAGAGTGCCGAGCATGTGTTGGCTTGCATCCCGAATGGACAGACGCTTTCGGGCGCAGGAACGATTGATGGCTTCTTGCGGCTCTGCGAAGGGGCGATCTTCGATGCCTCCGAGTGTGTGACGAAGGGGCATCCGCTGATGGTGACCAAGGGCCTCGCCGTTGCGGGCAATGCCGGGGCCAACATCACGGTGGCGTTGCCGGAGGGTTATGAAGCGCGTCAGCCTTTCTTTGAGGTCGGGCGCTCTGAGAGCCATGCTCGCCGCCGCTTGAAGTCGATGAAGGGAGCGGACCAGTGGGACACGGTGGCGAAAATCGAAGGTGACACAACGGTCTACTATGCCCAGCCGGCCGGTATGCCGCGGCCTGAGAGCCCCACCGATGGCTCCACCGGGTATGACACTGCCTTCGCCGAGCAGATGATTCGTTACTATCGCGGCGACAACGCGGCCTATTTGGGTGCGGCGTATGCGCTCACGCAGGCAGGGAACTATCGCCTCAACGAAGAGGAGATTGGCAATGCCTTCCGTTGCTTCGAGGGTGTGTGGACCTTCGACCATGAGAAGGCTGAAGGAGCCGGACAGGCCGAAGGCGTCACCTATGTGGACGCGCAGAACTTCTACATGGCGTATGAGTTCGGCATCTCTCGCGTGACGGTGGCCCCTGTGCCGGAGCTGAGCAAGACGGATGACGATCTCTATGTGATCGCCGAGGTGAAGGTGGAGCAGAAGGTGACCGAGCAATGGCCGAATTTGGCGCGCGGCCTCACTCGAACCGCGGCCTTTGCCCCGGGCGTTGCCTTTGAGCTCTACGGCCATCGTCCGGGCGCGGCGGCCACGACGGCCGAAGGCTCGACCTCAATGCCTCCGCATAAGGACTTTACCGATTATGTGAAGTTTGATGGCGTTGTGGAGCTCTCGGCCTTCAATGGTGGGCCGTTGGCGGCGGAGCAGACCCGCTCCGGAGGCACGAGCTGGTTTGCCATCCCGTACACGGAGGAGAACTTCCCGCAACGGACGACGACCTCGCTAAAGGTGAAGGTAATCCCTCCTGCGACCTCGCAGGAGGAAGCCGCCGCACGGTTGCTTCGCGCAAGGGACGCGCGTTAATCGCTCCCGCAGACACATGATTGGAAACGCATCGGAGCCCCGGAGCACGGGGCTCCGGTTGCAGAGGGGCGGCGGGTTGTGCCAAACTGTGGGGGTTGGGGCGAGGCCCCGGAGTCGCGGAAAGGAGTCTTTTGTGCTGACACGCCGTTCGTTCTTGGCCGCGCTGGGCGCGGGATTGGGGGGGCTTGCGGTGGAGCCGCTGTGCGCGGCCCCTCAGGGGAAGCGTCCGAACATCGTGCTATTCATGGTGGACGACATGGGGTGGCAGGACACGTCGGTGCCCTTTCTCTATCGTGGCGGGAAGCCGGTGCTGACGCCTCTGAATCGGCGCTACCGCACGCCGAACATGGAGCGTTTGGCGCGGGAGGGGATGCTCTTCACGGATGCTTATGCTTGCGCGGTCTGCTCGCCCACGCGGTGCTCGCTGATGAGCGGAATGAACGCGGCGCGCCACCGTGTGACGGATTGGACGCTGGGGGTGGATGCGCCCGGGCGTTTGAAGTCGAACGGTGAGGGTCTTTTGCCGCCGCTGTGGTCGGCGAATGGCCTCCAGCCGGAGGGGACGCAGGCGAAGGGGCGTTGCCAGCCGCCGTGGCGGACGGGGGCGGACGGGAAGTTTTATCAGCCGCCCTTCGGCTCTGCGGCGGGGGCGGTGGCGTATGACATGAAGGTGCCCTTCACGAATGCCAAGGCGTTCCCGGCGTTTCTGCGGGAGGCGGGGTACCACACGATTCACTGCGGCAAGGCGCACTGGGGGGCCGGCTCGTGCCATTACAATGAGCGGGATTCGCGGTTGCCCTCGTCTCCGGGGGCGGACCCTCGGGCGTTCGGGTTCGACGAGAACATCGCCGGCAGTGAGATCGGCGGCCCGGCGAATTACCGCGGCGACAAGAAGTATGGCAACGGGAAGGGTTATGCCCAGTTCGCCACGCCGGGGCTCGACGTGAATGGCTATTACGAGCGGAACGTCTTTCAGACGGACGCATTGGCGGATATGGCGGCGCGTTCGCTGGAGCGTCACGTGAAGGCCAAACCGAATCAGCCCTTTTATCTCTACTTTGCGCCTTATGCCATCCATGCGCCTTTGAGCGATGGGGTGGCGTGGGATGCGTCGCGCTCGGTAAGTCCGGACCTCGCGAAGGACACCAAGAATCCGAATCCTGACGATGGCCTCCCTTGGAACAAGATGGAGCGCAACTACGGCACGCTCATCAGGGGAATGGATGACGCACTCGGCACGCTGATGCGTAAGCTGGAGGCCCTTGGCGTCGCGGATGAGACATTGGTGATCTTTATGGCCGATAATGGGGGCTTGTCTGCCCACAGCCGCATGAAGGCAGCCAATGCACCCCTTCAGGCAGGGAAGGGTTCGTGCTACGAAGGCGGCACGCGCGAGCCGATGATCGTGCGCTGGCCGGGGCGCGTCAGGCCTCGGAGTGTCTGCCACGAGCCGGTCATCATCGAGGATTTCTATCCCACGATTTTGGAGGCGGCGGGCGTGTTCCGCGTTTCCGGCTTGGCCGAGACGCCGGCCGGGGTGCATGCGGACGGTCCGTTGCGGCAGGTCATCGACGGGGAAAGTTTCTTGCCGGTGCTGCTGGGCAAACGTCGTACGGTGCGTGCGAATGGCGCGGCGCGTCCGCTTCTGTGGCATCATCCGAATTTCTGGTATTCGGCGACGCCGCGCCAGTATAACTTTTACTCCGCCTTGCGTTTGGGACGCTGGAAGTTGATCTATCAGCACACGGATCGAACCTTTGAGCTTTACGACCTTGCCGAAGACCTCTCGGAAGCGCATAACCTCGCGTCTCAGCAACCCGAACGTGTGCGGGAACTCCGTGGCATCATGGGGCGCCTGTTGCGTGCGCGCGGCGCCCAGATGCCGAAGGTCAAGACCACCGGGGAAACGGTGCCCTATCCCGATGAGGTCGAGGGCTAACGCCGCTTGGCTGAAGCATGGAATTGCGGTTTGAGAGCACACGGGAGGCTTTGGTCCCGCAGGCGGTCGCCTTGGTGCGGCGCTTGCGGGAGGCGGGGTTTGTGGCGTATTTTGCGGGCGGATGCGTGCGCGATGCCTTGCGACGCGCCCCGGTGAAGGATATCGACATCGCCACTTCGGCGACGCCGGAGGAGGTGGCGGCGCTCTTCCCCGCGCAAAGCGTCGGCGTCGGGCGGAGCTTTGGGGTGATGCTGGTGACGTTGGGGGGCATTGCCTACGACGTGGCGACCTTCCGGACGGATGGCGGTTATCAAGATGGGCGTCACCCCGAATCCATCGCCTACGACACCGCCGAGCACGACGCCCAACGGCGCGACTTCACCGCAAACGCGCTCTTCTATGACCCGCTGGAGGCGCGGTTGATTGATTTCGTGGGCGGCGAGGCGGATCTTCGGGCGGGTCTCCTTCGGACGGTGGGGGACCCTGTGCGCCGTTTCCGCGAGGATCGACTGAGGATGTTGCGGGCGGTGCGGTTCGCGGCCGTGTGCGGGTGGCGCATCGATCCGTCGACGTGGGCGGCCCTTCGCTCCGAAGCGGCGGAGGTGGCGTGCGTGAGCGCGGAGCGCATCCGCACGGAGTTTCTGCGAATGTTGTGCGAGGCGCCGAAACCTTCGCAGGCGTTGGAGCTTTTGGCCGAGGGAGGCTTGCTAAAGGTCTTCTTCCCCGAATTGATGGCCCTGCGCGGATGCCTTCAAGACCCGGTGTGGCATCCGGAGGGTGACGTTTGGGTGCACACCGTCCGAATGCTTGATCTGTTGCCTGCCCCGCGCGACCCCACGCTGGTGTGGGCGGTGTTGTTGCACGATATCGGCAAACCGCGCACCCTAAAGGTGGGCACGAAACCGGATGGGTCGCCGTGGTATCGCACGCCCTGCCACGCCGGGGTGGGGGCCGCGATGGCCCCGGGCATCCTGCGGCGTTTCAAGGAAAGCCGGGAGACGCTGGAGGCCGTCACCGCCGCCGTGCGCTACCACATGCAGTTTGTGGAGTTGCCGAAGATGCGGGAGTCCACGGCCCGCCGAATGCTGGGGCGCCCCACCATGGCGCTGGAGCTGGAGTTGCACCGGTTGGATTGTCTCTCCTCCCATGCCAAGCTGGATCTCTACGACTACGCCCAAGCCAAGCTTTCCCAGTACGCCGCCCAACCGCTCCTTCCCCCGCCCTTGGTCACGGGGAAGGATTTGATCGCCCTTGGGCACACGCCTGGCCCGAAAATGGGAAGACTCCTTCAGAAACTCTACACCTTGCAACTCGAAGGTGCCACGCGCGAGACCTTGTTGCAACGTTGTGGCAGGGCATGAGCGGCGTTCGGCCTCTTTTACCCCCTCGGAGATTGCCTCGGGACGGAGGTTTGTGCAATACTGTCCCACAACTTGGAGGAATGAGATGAGACACAGCCTTTTCCCCCTTTTGGCGGCCACGACGCTGACAGCTTCCATCGCACGCGCGGAGCTGGAATACGTGGCGTATGATTTGGTCGCGAAGTCCGGGACTGTCCTTTCGGAGGCCCCAGCGGATATCCATGAGGACACCTGGCACAGCCCCACCAAAATCCTTTTTGTGCGTGACCCCTCCGTAAGCACGCATTATATCGGCGTCTTCGAGCTCACCAAAGGACAGGCCGAGATATTGGGGTTTAAGGATCCTGCAGCTGACACTAAGCCCTTAGAACAAGCGTTTGCTCAGCAGGCAAGTTCTGCCGTGACGTGGACGATCCCCGCAGAACACCCCCAGCTTCGATTCCCGACGGTCTCCGAATGGCAGGCCTATGCGGATGTGACCTCTCAGGAAAAACCTTGTAACATCAAAAACGGATTGAAAGATTTTACATATATTGCGTACGAGGAACCGTCACGATGGTGGGTGGATGGTCTCGGGAAGTCCGCCAAGGCGAACATACATGGCGTGGTGGATATCTTTGGCAATGTGGCCGAGTATACGAGCGATAAAGGTGCATTTTACGGTGGCTGGGCCTCCAATAATTCCGTTGCGGGGGATTATTCCAACCTTTCACAGGTTTGGTCGAACGGGAAAAATCCGAACGAAATCGCCGAAAGCAACGGCCGCCTTGGCATTCGATTGGTGTATATGCCTCCGGAGGAAGTGCAGTATACCGCAAAGGTGATGTTGGGCGGGAAAGTCGTTGGGGAGCCTGAACTGTTCAAAGTAGACGAAACGGTAACGCTGGATTGGCCGCAACCGACGGCGGGTCATCGGCGGATCACGCGGACGGTGACGCCGCAAGAATTGACGTTTTTGTTTGATGAAGGGAATATTTCGCTGTTCAAAATGCCTGCGTCGGATGTGACGCTGGCCTTTGAGGAAAAGGCGATCGCGACGGTGTCGGTGACGGTGGAGGGAGAGGGCGGAACGGTCACCTTCGCCCGAAAGGAACCGTTGGAGTCCTTCGACACGTTGCCGGAGAACGAGGCTTACGTGGGGGAGACGCTGACGCTGACGGCCACCCCCGAGGCTTCGTGGAAGGTCAAGGAGTGGCGAGATGCGGAGGGTGCGCCCATTGCGGATGCCGGTACGAAGACGACGTGGGACTACGTCCTCCCTGAGGGGACAAAGGCGGGAACCTCGTTGACCTTCACCGTGGTCTTTGAGCGGCCCGAATACGAGGTGAACGTGACGTTGGACGGCGTTTCTGTGAAGGGATGGCCCAAGCGCTTCGCGGAGGGTGAACTTGTTTCCGTGGAGCCCCCCGCGCCCACAAAGCCGGGTTATCGCCTCTTCTCCGGCCCCAAGGAGTTGAAGCCCTTCACGTTCAATATGCCTGCGGAGTCGCAAACGTTTGCTTACACCTCCAAGGCTTATGTCTCGCTGGTTGCGCAGGCGGAAGGCCAGGGCACCGCCACGGCGGCGGCTTCCGGGGCCTTCATTGGCGACGCGGTGCGGTTCTCCGCCACGCCTTCGGGCCGCTGGGTCTTCAAGGAATGGCGAAATGGCGAAAAGGTGGTCTCTTCGGACGCCAGCTTCTTGTATTCTGTGCCCGATGACGTGAGGTTGGCCGGGCAGACGATCACGTTGACGGCGGTCTTCGACCCTCCGCCGAAGCACACGGCCCGTGTGATGCTGGGAGGGAAGGCGAGGTGGAGCGGCACGTTTGAAGAGGGGGCCGCCTTCGTCTATCCCGCCCCGACGCCGGATTCGGGCTATCGCCTCGTCTCATTCCCGGAGGGGGGCGATGCCACCGGCGGCACGGCGACCATGGGCACGGCGGATATGACGCTGACCTATGTCCAAAAGGCTTATGTGAATGTTGTGGTGCAAGGGCGCGGAAGCGTCAGCAATGCTTCCCCATTGGTCGGGGAGCAGATCACGTTGGAAGCAAAGGCCCCGAAGTATCGTGTCTTCAAGCAATGGACGGGGGCCACAATTTCCACGGACAATCCCTTCACCTACACTATCCCGACGGGAAGTGAGCCCGGCTCCACGCTGACCTTTACGGCCGAATATGACCTTTTGCCGCGCGTGCTCGTGACGGGAGGCTCCGCCCGTGTGACGCAGGGAACGGCCCACGGCGAGGGCTATTACTCCATCGACGCACTGCTCACGCTGACGGCGGGGTCGGCCCCCAAGGGTTACAAGTTCTCCAAGTGGGTGAGCTCCGGAGAAGAGGGAGTGCTGGCCGGCGACACCTTTACGGTCAATAAAACGCTCCTCAACAGAACGGTGACTTTAACGGCAGAATACATCGTAGACAACACGCAACCCTCCGAGAATCCTGCCGTCACCCATATTGGCGTGGAAGCGGAGGGAAGCGGCGCCCAAACCGCCGTGACGTTGGGCTGGGAGGCGGACACGCCCACCACGCACAAGCTCCTTGGCAATACGTTCGTCTTCCATCCCACCAAGACCCCCGAGCCGGACTATGCCGTGCTGGATCTCACGGACAAGACCACCACCTACGCCGCGACCGTTGAGAACAACGCCGACAACAAAACACGTTATTTGCCGCTCAAGCGTATTCGCCCGACCGCCGGCACGCATTATGCCTCCGGGGACACTTATTACGTTGGCATTTACGAGACAACCGTGGGACACTTCAAGACGCTTTTCACGACGCTTTACGGCGCAGAGGGCACACAGAAGCTGTCGTCTTCGGCGCTCTCGAAGAGTGACACGCACCCTTATGTCCTAAACCCCAACGAAAACGCGAATCTTTTTATGGATGCGCTTGGTCAAGCATTTGGCCTGACAGCCAAACGGCCGACGGTGGCGCAGATCGAAAACATCACGAAGGCTGGCCTTAAATCCAGCGAAGCGTACAACGGCGCGGGTTATTGCGATCCGAACAACCGCTATGGAGACTATTACATAGATGACAAGAAGGTCTTTCACCAGCGGGTAACGGGAGAGATGATTGTTTATGAAGGAAAAGGTAGTTATTGGGATTCCATTAAACCTGTGGGGACAAAGAAACCCGATCCCTATGGATTCTATGACCTTTGGGGGAATGCAATCGAATGGCTTTCGGACAAGCAGGGGCAGGGCGGCTATGCCGGCCTTGGAGCGGATGCTTTGACGAACTATCCAAGAGCCTTTAATCTCAATTACAAGGCTGTCACCGGAGGTTCGGCGGAGGGTACAGGTGCCGTTCGTCCGGCGGTGGTGGTGCCGGAGAAGGTGAAGGTGTGGATCAAGGATGGCCTTTCCGGGGAGAAGATTGGGCCCTTTGAGGTGTTGCCCGGGCAGGTGGTTCGATTGGCCAAACAGGTTCGGACGGGCTACGATTTCGCCGGCTGGAAGGCTTCGGCGGGTGCGCTGACGGAAGAAAGCGGACAGTGGGTCTCCTCGGGGATCACGAAGGAAGTGACCTTCACGGCAACGTACACGGAGAAGAAACCGTTGATCCTTTCGTACGAAGGCTGCACGGGGCCGAAAACGGCGTTGCCGGGGCAGACGATCACGGTTTATGCCAAATCGCCCACGGGCGCACCGATGACGACGTTGGAGATTGCGCCTGACGGCTCCGGCACGTGCGAGACGAAGGGAACGGAAGGAACGGTGACCTTCTCGGCGACGGCGACGGGGGATCCCTTGATCAAGGCCACCTACACCGCCGTTTCGGAAACATTGTCCGTGACCTACAGTGGATGTGAGGGCCCGGCGACGGTGAAGCCCGGCGAAGCGGTGAAGATTCCGCTTGGGCCGCGTGCCGATGGCGGCACGCTGACTTCGGTGACGGTTGCCCCCGCGTATGCCGCCTCTGTGAACCTCGCGACGGGAACGGTGACCTTTACCGATGATTTTACGGGCTTGACCACCGCGACGGTGACGGCGACGTATGCGGTGCCGAAGGCGATGGTGTCTTGGATCGGCTGGGCCGGGCCCACAACGGCCTCGCCCGGGGAGCGCGTCTTCGTGCCTCTGACGTTGGAGGGCGGCCGCCGCCTCGTCAAGCTCACGGCCGACAAAGGCGTCGCGAACACGTGGGTCGGCCCCGACGATGCGGGCGTGGAATTCGCCGAGAATCTTTCCGGAATCGAAGTGATCACCATTACGGCGGAATACGAGGCGCCGAAATCGGGCTATCGGTTGCGGCTGAGGTGAGGCGAAGGTATGTTTGTTTCGGGCGGAAGAGCGCCCATGGTTCGGCAGGGGTTCGCCCCTGCCGTTTGTGTTTAGGGAGGCGGAACGGGCGCCCTGTGGCGCATCCGTTGTCGGGATGCACTGCATCTCGAGGCGTGACGCTCCGTATCCCGAGGTCGGATGCGGAGCGTCACGCGAAAGGGCGCGTGCAGGCAGTGCTCAGACCTCGTCGAGGGTGCCGGCGTAGAGGCAACGGCGAACCTTTTGGGTGGAGGTGAGCGTGAGGGGTTCGAGCGAGACTTCGATTTTTCGGGGGTGCTTGTAGGCCGCGAGGGCGGCGCATTGGCGCTTCACGGCTTCCCGCAGAAGGGTGCGGGTCTCTTCCGGGGTGGCTTTTGGGTGGAGGCGCGCCAGGGTGTCGCGATTGGGGGAGACCAACGCGCCGACCTTTTCGCCGGGCTCGCCACGGGTGGCGTAGGCCAAGACGACGACGGCCCCGACGAGCGGATCGCGGGCGATGGCTTGCTCGACCTCTTCGGGGTAAATGTTTTTGCCCTCACGGTTCACGATGAGGGCTTTGGCGCGTCCGCGGATGGTGATGTAGCCCTCGGCGTCGAGGGAGGCCAAATCGCCGGTGCGGAGCCAATCGCCATCGTAGGCGGCCTCGGTGGCTTCGGGATTGCCCCAGTAGCCGCGGAAGGTGATGGGGCCGCGG
Source organism: uncultured Lentisphaeraceae bacterium (assembly GCA_949282555.1). Classification (GTDB taxonomy): domain Bacteria; phylum Verrucomicrobiota; class Kiritimatiellia; order RFP12; family DVOR01; genus Spyradenecus. The sequence continues at coordinate 26,086 of CASDPK010000028.1, forward strand.
ACCTGAAGCTCGCCGACGCCTTGGTCGTCGGCCTCGGAGAGGCGCACTTCAATGCCGCCGATGGCCGGGCCGATGGTGCCGATGCGGATGCGTTCGGGCGGACAGACGGAGACCACGGGGGCGCATTCGGTGAGGCCGTAACCTTCGGACATCGGGATGCCCATGCGGTTGAAGTCGTGCAGGATGGCTTGGTCGGCCTTCGCCCCGCCCACGATGATCAGACGGAGGCGGCCGCCCATCGCGTCGAGCACCCGCCGCCCCACCCGCCGAGGGAGAAGACGGTGGGCCAACCGTCCCCAAACATTCTTGCGGACGCTCTCCATCAGGCGGGCGTGGAGCTTTTCGGCCATGAGTGGCACCGTCATCAGCACGGTGGGGCGCACCTGGCGGAGATCCTCGGAAAGGGTGCGGAGGGAGCGCAGATAGGAGAGGGTGGCGTGGGCGCGGAGGGCCACCACGAAGTTGGCGGTGAAGGCGAACGCGTGGAAGAGAGGGAGCACCACCAGGAAATCGTCGTGCGGGGTCACATATCCCGAAATCAGCTTCAAGGCGCCGAGGGCGTCGGCGGAGAAGTTACGGTGGGTGAGCATGGCGCCCTTGGGCTTGCCGGTGGTGCCGCTGGTGTAGAGAATGGCGCAGACGTCGTCGGGCGAGGGGCGGTGGCCCGGCGCGTCCCAAAAGCGCAAGGGCGTGTCGGCAGGGACGGCCTCCAACACGGCTTCCAGCGTTTCGGCCGCGAAGGGCAGCCCTTCCGGAACCGCACCGCCCACCACCAACGCGCCGCGCAGGGAGGGAAGCGTCGGCAAGGCCCCGGCCAACGTTTTCAGGTGCGCAGGGTCGGTCACCAGCAGGGCCGCACCGGAATCGGAGAGGATGTGGTGGAGTTCGGCCGGGGTGAGCTTGGGGTCGATGGGCACCACGGTGCCCGCAAGGCCCACGATCGCAAGGTAGATTTCCAGCCATTCGGGGCTGTTGGGCAGGAGCAGCGCCACGTGTGTGTGGTGCGGCACAAGGCCTTGGTTCCCAAACCATTCGCTCAGGGCGCGGACGCGCTCGAGCGTTTCGGCGTAGGTGCGCGTTCGCCATGCGCCGCCCTCGTGCCAACGGGCGAAAACATGGTCGCGCGGTTCGGCGCGGACGGCCTCTTCCAAGAGCTCACGCAGGGTCGGGAAATCGTTCATTGGCGGAAACCTTTCAAGGAGCGAAGGGTCAAGCGGAAACGGCCTTGCCCCACCGGGCGAAGGAGCAGGGCAACGTCGGGCCCCGGCCGATCGGTCGGGCGCAGTCCCTGTGCGCGGAGCCAACCGTGCAGGGAGGCTTGCGCGAGCACTTCCGTTCCCGGCGGCAGACGCCGGACGGTTCGTGCGGGGTCGAGGTCGATGGGGAAGACGTAGGCGCGGGCCACCAACGCCCCATTGAGCGCCACCAGCGCGCAGAGCGTCAGCGCCAGGCCATTGCCCCAGCGGCGCACGAGCGGCTCCGCGCCCAGTCCCGCAAGCATCGCGAGGGCAAAGCCGGTGAGGTGGAACCATTTGACCGGGGCGCGGATTTGGTCGATGATCGGCAATTGCCAAAGGAGGCGATAGAGCGGCGTGTAACGCCCCAGCGCCAAGAGGAGCGTGAGGAGGGCGAGCCCCGCCCAAAAGGCGCGGTCACGCGCGGCGCCGCCGCCCTTTCGCGCGAAGGCCAGTCCCGCCAAGAGGAGCGTCAGCCAACCGAGGTGGATGGTGTGCTGGCGGAAGCCACGGTCCCCGGAGCCCATGCGCCCGCCGTAGGGGTGGGCGTCGAAGGGATAGGAGGTGCGCCCGTGGACGCCGGGAATCAGAAGCTCCAACAGATCCTCGGGCGGCAACGACCAATCGGTGGTGAACCGCCATTGGGTCTCGCGGGCGGCCTCCGGGGAGGCGTCTGCGGCGCCGACTTGGGCCAACTGGGTGGCGCGCGTCTCACGCGCCGCGCCGAAGGTGTGCCGGAGCGCCGGCCAGCCGACCAGCGCAAAGAGGGCAAGGGTGAGGGCCAGCCGGGGCGCCAGCACGCCCATTCGCCGCAAGGGGGCGGATCTCCCGCACCGGAAGCAACGCGGCAGCCCTTCCGCCGCATTGCAGGGGCATTCCCGCACCCACAGCCACACGCCGTAGGCCCCGAGGGCGCAGACGGTGAGCAGCCACACGTCGGCCTGCGCGCCGAGGCCGAACGCGAGCAGGGCCCCCAGCAGGGCGAACCACCGCAGACGCAGGGTTCGCATGGCCCGCAGGAGCGTGCCGAAACAGAGGCACGTCACGGCAAGCGCATCCACCACGCCCCGATGCCCGGCGCAGAACAACGTGAAGAAATAACCCGCAAAGGCCGCACAGAAGCCCCCGACCCAAGCCGCCCCCCACGGCATCCCGCGTCCGCGGAGAAGAAAGACGCCCGCCAAGCACATGACGGCGGCATCCACCCAAAACGTTCCCTCGTAGGCAAAGCCGAAGGGCAACAGCCCCACGAGCCCATGCAGGGTGGGCGGAGAGGAGAGGAAACGCCGCACCGCCTCGCCGAAGGGCCACGCCTCCAGCGGCGCATCGGGCGCAAGGAAGACCACCGAGGGGGAAAGCACTTGCCAGAAGCACATCACGATCGCCGCCACGAACAGGGCGGCCATCCCGAGCGGCAACAGCCAAGGGTGGGCGCGGCCGGTGGGGCGGGGCGCCGGTTCGGAAGGGGGAGTGGGGGGGGAGGGTCTGCGATGTTTGCTCATGCGTGTTCCGTCATTCTGCGCCGAAGGGGAACCATCCCCACGCGGGTTCATCCGGGCCAACCGGCCACGAACCGATTAGGCGGCCGTGCGCGTCGAAGGTCATGCGGCGGCCATGCACGGCGTTTCGGGTGCGCCCAAAGCGAACGCCCACGCCATAGTAGCCGACTTTCACGCCGCCGCCGCGCGTCGCCGTGCCGGACCAAACGGCCTCAAATCCATTGCCCTTCGCGAAGGGACGCACGGCCGTGGGGTTGCCCAGCCGCGCCAAGACCTCCCGATAGGGGGTGCCGAGGGCGGGCTCTTCCTCCGATACGGCATATCCCGTGCGGCGGGAGATGCAACCCGTCGCGGCGAACAGGCTAAGTGCGGCCAAGGTGATGAGCGACAGTCGCTTCATGGCGCCGCCTCCCGAAACTCCAGCACTTCCACCTCGCCACCGCGGCGGCGTATGCGGGAGACTTGGCAGACCACACTTTCCCGGAATCGGATGAGGATGTCGTGCGCCGGAAGTGAGCGTGTCCGCTCAAAGGCGGGAGTGACGATGTAGCCCACTTCCAGCTTGAAGGTACGCGTGTCCATGGAGACGTAATGGAGCGCGTCGGAGGAGAGATACGCCGGGGCGTCGTCGGCCCGCCCAACGGGCGGGGGAAGGCCCAGCCGTTCAATGACTTGCGCATAGGTGGTCTCCCCCGGGCGAATCCACGAGGTGTCCAGCGTCTCCACGTTGCGGTTGGTACGGATTCGCGCGAAGGTGCAGCCGCCGCCCAGCGCCAGCGACATCAAGAGGAGGGCAACGCCCCTCATTCGCCGAAAGGCCAGGTTTCCCATGCCAAATCCTCCGGCTCCGGCGAGGCCTGCACGCTCCGAACGATTCCCTCGGCGTCCGTCAATACGTAGACCGAGGAGAAGTGGGAGTTGGTCTTCGAGAGCGTCACAAGAATGAGGGTGAATCCTTCGGTCTTTGCGTCGCCATAGGCAAAGGAATAGACCCTTCGCCCATCCTTCAAAGGGATCACCGCCGAGGGCATGGCCCCCATGAGGCGCGGAAGTTCCTTCGCACGTGTTTTGCCCGGCACGATGGCCGCCGCACGTTCGCGCACGGCGGCGTCGTTGACCTTTGCCCGCGTCCAAATGCAGCCCCCCAGCAGGGGAGCGACCACCAACGCCAAAATCAGCACTCGTTTCATGCGTCCTCCGAGACCGCGGATCTGACCGCGGAACACCAAAAGTCTATCAAACCATGGGAGGTGGGTGCGGAGGCGGTTTTGGGTATGGGCGGACACAAACAAAAAAGCCCACAGGAAATCCTGCGGGCGAATGGAGCCAACTGACGGAATCGGACCGACGACCTGCGCATTACGAATGCGCTGCTCTACCTAGCTGAGCTAAGTTGGCAAAACGTCGGGAAGGATAGCAAAGTCCGACAGAGAAGGCAAGTGATTTTCTCCTCAGGCTTATCCCGGAAAATTTCGGGATAAATTATCCCACATTTTTGTATCCGATTGATTGTATAGATGGATAAATATTATTAAAGAAAAGATCCGAGC
>CASDPK010000029.1 GCA_949282555.1 uncultured Lentisphaeraceae bacterium
CCGGTTCCTGGCGATCCTGTAATCACAAGAATTCTTCCTTGTTCCATTTGTATTAGGCCCTCCATAACTCTCGGTTAATCTTTCTATTCCTTAAAAAGAGGTATATCATAGAATACCTTATAAATCCACTTTTTACCTTCCTCCCCGGTCAAGGGGATGGTCACACTTGTATGCAGCAAGGAGAAGGAAAAGGGAGAGCCCCCGCCACCTTCCGAGAGACTCCGTATCCCACCCCGAGACACGGAGCCTCCGGGTGTGCGTTGCGGAACCATCCGCAAACCCGCATAAAACACGAGCGCCCCGCATGCGGGGCGTCGGAGGAGAACCGGTGGCACCTCAAAAAAGATCGGCGTGCGTGCCCATGCGAAGGAATGTGACAGCCTCAGAGGTCTCGGAAAAGGCAAGGAGCCAATCCGGGGCAAGGTGGCACTCCCACGTGTTTTCGTAATCGCCACTCAAGCGGTGCAGGCGACAACGCGGAGGCAATGTCGCGCCCGTGAGCAAAAGCGGCACCACTTCCTTGAAACGCGCGAGATCATAGCCCCGCTTTTGGCATCGCTTGACGTCGCGCTCAAAGGTTCGGGAGAAGGAGGGGCGCTTCATCCAATGCCCAGCTTCGCATAAAGATCTGTCTCGTCGGCACACGCCACCAGTTCCTCGCCCTTCGCGGCGGCTTCGATGGCATGCCGCGTCTCGGCATTGGGAGGAGGCAAGACCAAGTCAAAAGGCAAACCGTTGTGCAACTCAATTTGACGGTAGAACAACGTGATCGCCTGCGAGGCGTTCATCCCCAATGCCTCCAAAATCGCCTCCGCCCGGTGCTTTAACTGCGGGGCCACCCGTGCACGAATCGTCTCTGTCTTCGTCACCATCACACGTTCCTTTCGCCGTTTTGACCCTCATTGTAACACAAATGGGGAACAATCCACAGCATTCTCCGTGCCTCTCGAAAAGGCACATTCCGGCGAACGTGGGCGTTGTCCCTCAAAAACACGAGCGCCCCGCATGCGGGGCGCCCATCCGGCAAAAGCCGTTTATTCCCACTCGATGGTGCCCGGCGGCTTGGAGGTGATGTCGTAGACCACGCGATTGACGCCGCGGACTTCATTGACGATGCGGGCGGAGATGCGGCGGAGGAGGTCGTCGGGGAGGTTGACCCAGTCGGCGGTCATGCCGTCGGAGGATTGGACGGTGCGCAGGGCGATGACGTAATCGTAGGTGCGCTGGTCGCCCATGACGCCGACGGAGCGAACGGGGAGGAAGACGGCGAAGGCTTGCCACGTCTTGTAGTAGTAGCCGGCGGCCTTGATTTCGCTGACGAAGATCTCGTCGGCCTCGCGCAGGATGTCGAGCTTTTCCTTGTCCACGGCGCCGAGGCAGCGCACGCCGAGGCCGGGGCCGGGGAAGGGCTGGCGGAGCACCACGTCGTCGGGCAAACCGAGGAGGCGGCCGACTTCGCGCACTTCGTCCTTGAAGAGACGGGAGAGGGGCTCCAGCAGGAGGAACTTGAGATCGGGGGGCAAGCCGCCGACGTTGTGGTGGCTCTTGATCATCGCCGAGGGGTTGCCGTTGATGGGCACGGACTCGATGACGTCGGGATAGGTGGTGCCTTGGGCCAGGAAGTCGGCGTTGGGGATGGCGCGGGCGGCGTCGGCGAAGACGTCCACAAAGGTGTGGCCGATGATCTTGCGCTTGGCTTCGGGCTCATCCACGCCGGCGAGTTTCGAGAGGAAGCGCTCGGAGGCGTCGATGAAGCGCAGATCCATGTTGAAGTTGTCGGCGAAGAGTCGGCGGACGCGCTCGGCCTCGTTTTTGCGGAGGAGGCCGTTGTCCACGAAGATGCAGGTGAGCTGGCGGCCGATGGCGCGGTGGATGAGGGCCGCGGCCACGGAGCTGTCCACCCCGCCGGAGAGGCCGAGGATGACGTGGCGGTCGCCCACCGTTTCGCGGATGGCGCGGGTCTGCGTTTCGATGAAGGAGGCCATGGACCAATCGCCGCGGCACCCGCAAACGCCCAAGCAGAAGTTGCGCAGGAGCTGCGCGCCGTGGTCGGAGTGGACCACTTCGGGGTGGAATTGGATGCCGTAGAGGTCGCGGTCGCCGAGGGCCACGGCGGCATATTCGGTGTTGTCGGTCACGGCGACGGTGCGCGTGCCTTCGGGCACGGCGATGACCTTGTCGCCATGGCTCATCCACATGACGGAACGTTCGGGAATGCCGCGGAAGAGCGGGCTCGTGGCGTCCGTGACGCGGAGCTCCGCGCGGCCATATTCACGCGCCGCGCCCGGCCCCACCGCCCCGCCGAGGGTCTGCACCATGAGCTGCATGCCGTAGCAAATGCCCAGCACGGGGACGCCCAGCGCGAAGAGCCCCGCATCCACCGCCGGCGCACCCGGCTCGTAAACGCTGCAAGGGCCCCCGGAAAGGATGATGCCCTTGGGCTTCAATCCGCGCAACGTTTCCAGCGGCGTGGAGAAGGGCAACACTTGGCTGTACACATGGCTTTCGCGAATCCGGCGCGCAATCAACTGGCTGTACTGCGAGCCGAAGTCCAGCACCACAATCTGTTCCTGTCCGTCCATCGGCGACTCCTTTTGTGGTGGGAAGTATAACAAAACGCGCACACGCGCTCGGGAGGGTGCGAACGAAAATCCCACGCTCAGAACACACGAAGCGTGGGGCGGAACAGCGTGATCGGCACGGGGGCCTCGAAATCAAAGGCCACACGCAAATGGGTCGCATCGGGCGGGACGCGAAGGGTGTATCCCTGAAAGCCGGGGCGTTTGTAGCGGTGCCACTCGTCAAGCCGCTGGGAGCCGTCGGCGAGGAAGAAGAGCACCCGCGCGCGGTAAGCGAGGCCCTGCGGTTTGGCCTCCGGGGCCTCCACGCGGAACGACAGGCGGAGGCGCTCCGCGCCGGAGGGCAGGAGACACAAAGGCGAGAGGAGACTGCCCCGGGCGGGGCTGCCTTGCGGGGTGACGGTGAGCGCGTCGGCGGCGAACGAAGGCGTGCCGAAGAGATGGTCAGGGCCGCCATGGGTCCATTCGGAGAGCGGCGGCAGGACGCTCTCCCCGGAAAGAACCACGGCGGCGGGCTCCGGATCGGAGGCCCAGAGCGCCACGCAGGAGCCCAAGCCAAGACAGAGGAACAGCGTCACCAGCGGCCAAAACCCGCGCGGAAGGCCGAGCCCCTTGCGCGGGCGGCGCGGATGGAAGGGCGCATTTTGTCCCACGGGCGCGCCGGCGGCACGGGTGGGATTGAGGAAGGCCTGCTCGGTTTGACGGCGCCGGGCGGAGGGGCTGAGGAACCAGTAGTTGAGGATGTTGTAACCGTTGCGGACGACGGCGAGGCGGTAGGGCGCGAGATCGTAAGCCACGGCCCGGAAAAGAATGCGCCGGGTGACCGTGTCGTAGAGCGCGTAATCGGCGGTGAGGGTGTCGCCGCGGGGGAAGCCGACGGCACCGGGGTTCAGCACCACGCGCGCGCCGGGCTTGAGCAGGAGCCCTTCGGGGGCGGGCGGCAATTTGCGCACGGGCGATTGGGGCGTCTCGCGCAGAAAAGCGCAGGGAATGTGGGTGTGGCCGACGACGAGGAGCGGGAAGCCGGGGGCCGCGTCGAGGCTTAGGGCGGCGTCTTCCTTCGTCTCCACGTAGCGGAAGCTCTCGGGGGCGTCGAAGCTGGCGTGGACGCACGCAAAGCCGTCGCCCTCGAGGACATACGGCAAGCCGCGGAGCCACGCCTTGGCCTCGGGCGAAAGCGCAAGCGAGGCCCGCTCGGCGGTTTCGCGGGCGAAGGGGTTGAAGAGCGCGGGGTTCAAAAGGCCGCAGGCGACGGCGTCATGGTTACCCAGGACGACGGCCGAGGCCACGGCCCGCAACGCGTCGAGGGCTTCGGCAGGCTGCGGGCCATAACCCACGGTGTCGCCCAAGCAGATGACGTGGGAGGCGCCATGGGCGCGCGCGTCCCCAATGACGGCCTCGAGGGCCGGCACATTTCCGTGGATGTCGGAGAGGAAGGCGACGCGCATGGGCGATCACTGCCGAGGCGTGGCGGCGCGGACGGCCTCGAGCAGCTTGGCGCGGTAAGGCGCGGAGGCGTCGGGGGCGCCGCCGGGACGCACCGTGCCCCACAGCTTGACGGTGGCATTGGTGGTGTCGCCGCCGGTCGCCAGCCAGAAGCCGTCAGGGGCGGGGCCGGCGTCGATGGTCAGCAGGGTGTTGGAATCGGCGGTGAACTGGGCGCTCTTGGAATCGTGCCACGCGCCGTCGGAGTAGGCCCAAAGGCGGGAGAAGGTGGCGGCGCGGACCTCGGCCTTGCTCTTCACGTTGCGGAGGAAGTCCTCAAGGAAGGAGTACGGCCCGCGCAGGGTGGCCTTGTCGCCGCCCACGAGGGTGGAGAAGGTGGCCATGCGGAACCACGCGTCGCCCTTCCAGAGCCAGCAGGTGTAGGCCGTGCGGAAGGGGCCGTCGGGGGCGCAGGAAACGGCCATGCGCACAGGTTCGCCCACGCGCCACGCGAAGTCCGTCATCGACTGCCCGCCGGTGCCCTCGCCGCCGAAACGGCGGATGCGCACGCCCTCGCCATGGTAGAGCTCCTTGGTGCGCTTGTCCTCATGGACGGCGTCGGGGTGGGCCGAGAAGTCGAAGGGATTGCTGGGCTCCCAAATGGAGAAGATGGCCACGTGGTTGCCGTTGGCATGCTCCTGCACGCCCGCATAGCCGCCATCGAAGCCGAGCAGGCACATGTAACTGCCGGGCCAAAAGCGCGTGGCGGTGGCCTCGATGTAAAAGATTTCGGCGGGCTTGCCCCATTCACGGTAGCCCAAATGGACACTGCGGGCCTGACGGGCGGCCTGTTGTTCGCCGCTCTGGGCAAACAGCGGAACCGTGAGGCTCAGCATGGCAAGAAGAAGAAAGCGTTTCATGTGGGGGCTCCTTTCGTTCGGGTGGGAAAACGACCTTCCCGTGACACGTTATTATAGGCGAAAGCCCCGGGCCGCGCACGGTTTTTTCGCGGAAAGTCCGTGGCTGCGTCCGACAGGTTCCACCCTATGTTACACTGTGGGCATGGACAACCCTCTTCCCCAAGCGGCTTTTTTCGACATTGACGGCACCCTCTTCGACACGGAGCGTCTGTGGGCCGAGGCCCTCGCGCTGTTGCTCGATGAGGAGCTCTCCCTGCGCCAAAGCGCCCGCGCGCTTTCGGAGCTGACGTACGGCTTGGCTTGGCCCGACGCCTGCGCGGCCCTGCGCGCGCACTTCCCCGGCCGCCTCGACGGGTGGTCCGACGCGCGTTTGGGCCATGCGCTCTGCGTGCGGTTCGACGCCCTCTTCGCCCTTGATCCCCCGGTCATCCCCGGGGCCGTGGCGCTCCTTCGCCGCCTTCGGGAGGCCGGCGTCCCGTGCGCCTACGTCTCCGGAAGCCCTCGCGCCACCATCGAGACCAATCTCCGACGGTGCGGGCTGGATGCCTTGCTCGACCTCTCCCGCTCGGTTCCCTCCGACGACGCCCCGCGCGGCAAGCCCTTTCCGGATGGCTACCAACTCGCCCTCCGGCGCATGGGCGTGGCCCCCACCGAGGCCGTGGCCTTCGAGGATTCCCGCGTCGGGGCCACGGCGGCCCTCGCCGCCGGCCTCGGGCACGTCTACGTCTGCCCCCCGCCCGGCGCCCCCGACCAGCGTTATCCCTCCGACGTCTGCCGCGTGACCGCGTGGGACGACCTCTATCGCTGAATCCTCCGACGGCACAACCTCATCGGGGAGCGCCGGCGGCTGGCCGATGCTCCCCGACGTCTTTTGGGGTTCGCTTGGATGTTTTAGGGCGCCTTGAAGGCGGGCGCGTCGCGGAGGGGGTCCCGGACACGGCGCATCTCTTCGCGGAGTTCTTCGCGGAGTTCCGCCAATTGCTTGGCGTGGCCGGGATCGGCGGCCAAATCCTTCAGCTCCAAGGGGTCCTTCCGGAGATCATAGAGCAGCCAACGGCCGGGCTTGCCCTCGCCCTCGGAGAGCCAAATCACTTTGAGATCGCCGCGCCGGAGCATCCGCTGGTGGTGAACGTAAGCGCCGTAAATGGTGGGACGGAAGGGCGTGCCACGGTTGGCGGTGGGGTCCAGCAACGGCGCGAAGGAACGGAAGGCCTTGACCTTCGGGCTGTCGGGCACGTGCGCGAGGTCGAGCAACGTGGGGCGGAGATCCTGGAGATAGACGAGCGCATCGCGCACCTGTCCCTTGGGGATGCCGGGGCCCGCGAGGAGAAGAGGCACCTTCATGCTGTGCTCGAACATGTTCTGCTTGCCCATGAAGCCATGGCTGCCCACGGCGAGACCGTTGTCCCCCGCGAGCGCCACGATGGTGTCCTCTTCGTGGCCGGTGGCCTTGAGCGCATCGAGCACGCGGCCGATCTGGGCGTCCAGATAGGTGATGAGCGCGTAGTACTCGGCGCGATGCACCCGCACGGCGTGGGGCGTGCGCGGCGTGGGGGCGAGGCGCTCATCGCGCAGTTCCTTTCCGGCGCCCGCGGCCGCCGCGCCGGGGAACTCGGGGAGGAAGTTTTGGGGAAGGGTGATCTTCTCGGGCGGATAAAGATCGACGTATTCCTTCGGCGCCTGTCGCGGATCGTGGGGCGCGTTGAAGGCGACATAAGCGAAGAAGGGCTTGTCCTTGGGTGCCTCACGCAGGAAGGCGATGGCGTCATCGGCAGTGACCTTGGCCCAGTGTTCGCCGCCCTCCCAATGCCCGCCGAGGGACGTGTCGTAGGGTTTCCACGGGTCTTCCTTGCCCTCCACCGGGCGCAGATAGGCGGCCTCGACGGTCTTGGGCATTCCGGGGCGAACGTGGCGGACGTCGTCGAAGCACGTCTTGGGGTCAACGCCCACGTGCCACTTGCCGGTCATGCACGTGTGGTAGCCGCCCGACCGCCACACACGCCCCCAAAGCGGCTGATTCCCCAACGCTTCGCGGCGCTTCTCCAGCGGCATGGCCTCCCAAAGGAAGAGGCCGGTGTTCATCATCGTGCGGCTGGCCACGCAGATGGCGCCGTGCCAACCGCCGGGGTTGTAGCAATTGAGAAAGGCCGTGCCGCGCGCGGCCAAACGGTCCATGTTGGGCGTCCGAAGGTCCGCGTTCCCAAGCGCATGGATGGCGTTGAAGGTTTGGTCGTCCGTGTAGAGGAAAAGGACGTTAGGGCGCTTTGCGGGAGACGGCGCCCCCCGCAGGCCGGCCGCTAGGGCAGTGCCCGCCAACGATGCAAGAAAAGCCCTCCGGCTGCAATCCATGAAACGCTCCTTTCGGCCAAACGCGGAACATCCGCACGTGTCCTCCACAAGACAGACTAACGCAAGGATTGAAACGGCGCACGTCTTTTCATGCGGCGGAATCGTCCTGCGTTCTTTCGTGCGCACCCCCATCTTCCGTTGGCGAAAGGTGTCCCCCTTCACATGGACTGTGCTACAGTGAAACATATGAAAACGGTACTTCTCATGTTGGCGTGGTGCTTCGTCGCCACGGTGCGCGCGGAGGCCCCCGAAGCGGGGACAACCGACGTCTTCCTGCTGATGGGCCAATCGAACATGGCCGGCTATGGAACGATGCTGCCGGAGGACAAACAGCCTCACGAGGGCATCTTTGTCCTGCGCGGCGACGCGAAGCAAGGCTTCCGCTGGGAGCCGGCGGCGCACCCCTTCCATACGCGCCATCCCGCATCCGACCGTTACGGGCTGGGCGGGGCCTTTGCCTTGCTGCATCGGGAAATGTGGCCCACGCGCACGGTGGGATTGATCCCGCTGGCTTGGGGCGGCGCGCCGCTCTCCAACTTCGTGCCGGGCACGCCTTTCTATGCCGACACCCTCGCCAAGGCCCGCTGGGCGGCCGCCAACGGGACGCTCCGCGGAATCCTGTGGCATCAGGGGGAATCGGACACCGTGCGGAAGGATTTGGCCGACACCTACGAGACGCGGCTGACGGGCTTCCTCACCCAATTGAGGGCCGATCTGGGACAGCCGTCGCTCCCCATCGTCATCGGTGATTTGGCGGAGTTCTACCCGAACCTCAAGGGCCGCAACCCTGAACAGATCGCCACGGTGCGCGCCGCCCTGCGGAAGGTCGCCCAGGCACTCCCCAAGGCCGCGTTCGTGCCCTCCACGGGCCTGCGCACCCACGACGGCTACAACGTCCACTTCAACCGCGCCTCCTACGTCATCTTCGGCGCGCGCTATTTCGACGCCTACTGGCAACTGGTGCCTGAGCGCTGAGCGCCCCCGAAAAGGATCACACGATGAAACGACTGCTTCCCTTGGCCCTGCTGACGCTCACGGCCGCCATGGCCCAAGCCTTTCCCGCCGTGGAAGGATTGATCGGCCGTCTTCTGCCGGACCACAAAGGCCAAATCACGCTGAAAGACCTGCCCGCGCCCAAGGCGGGCGAGCCGGAACGCTTCGCCTACGTCACCGAGGGCGGCAAGCTCGTGCTGGAGGGCAACACGCCCGTGGCGCAGGCTTCGGCGCTGGGATGGTATCTGCGGCACACGGCAAAGGTGGCCCCCTTCTGGGAGGGCTTCGACGCCAAGCGTCTGCCCGCCGTCCTCCCCCCGGCAACGGCCCGCGTGGAGCAGACGACCCCCTACGCCAAGCGCGTCTACTTCAACTACTGCACCCTCTCCTACTCCTGCGCCTTCTGGGACTGGAAGCGCTGGGAATATGAGATCGACCTCATGGCCTTGCAAGGCGTGAACATGCCCTTGCAGCCCGTGGGGCTTGAGGGCGTGTGGTACCACATGCTCCAGCGGCCGGAGGTGGGCTTCACCGAGGCCGAGGCGCGGGAGTTCCTCGTGGGCCCGGCCTACTTCGCCTGGCAGTGGATGACGAACATGGAGCGCTTCGGCGGCCCCCTCCCCAAGGCCTTCATCGAAAGCCACATCGCCTTGGGCCAAAAGATCGTCGCCCGCGAGCGTGAGTTCGGCATGACGCCGATCCAGCAGGGCTTCACCGGCTTTGTGCCCCTGCGGATGAAGGAGAAGTTCCCGCAGGCGGCCATCAAGCAACAGCCGCCGTGGTGTGGGAGCTTCGCCGGGAGCGCCCAGCTCGACCCGCTGGACCCGCTCTTCCCCAAATTGGCCAAGCTCTTCTATGCCGAGCAAAAGCGCCTCTTCGGCGCCTACGGCTACTACGGCACCGACCCCTTCCACGAATCGGCCCCGCCCCAGCCCGGCAATGAGTACCTCGCCAACGTCGGCCGCGTGATCTACGAAGCCGCCGTGGCCAGCGACCCCAACGCCACGCTCTGCATGCAGTCGTGGTCCATCCGCAAGCCGATCCTCCACGCCATCCCCAAGGAGCACTGCTTGGTGCTCGACATCGGCGGAAGGTGGCGCGGGCAGAACGCCTTCGATGGCTATTCCTTCGTCATCGGCACCATCCACAATTTCGGCGGACGCACCCGAATGTTCGGCAACCTGCAAGGCTTGGCCGGCAATTCCTTCCTCGCCACCGTGAAGGCCGCCCCCAACTGCGTGGGCATGGGCCTCTTCCCCGAAGCCATCAACAACAACCCCGTCTATTTCGCGATGGTCTTCGACCAGATGTGGCGCAAGGGGCCGATCGACTTCGCGGCTTGGCTCGATGATTACGTCCAGGCCCGCTACGCCTCCTCCTCCCCCAAGGCCAAGGAAGCGTGGAAGCTCCTCTGCGAAACGGTCTACCGCCCCGGCACGCGCGGCACCTCCACGCTCATCGCCGCCCGCCCCGCCCTCAACGTCCGCCAGTCCGACCCCAACTGGGGCTTCGGCATCCCCTACGATCCCACCAAGGTGCTCGAGGCGTGGAAACTCCTCCTTGAGGCCGCCCCCGAGGCCAAGGACGCCCCCGGCTACCGTTTCGACGTGGCCGACGTGGGCCGCCAGGTGATGGGCGACACCCTCCACGCGCTCCATGCCGACGTGGCCAACGCCTATCTCGATGGCGACAAGGCCAAGTTCAAGGCCGCCGCCGACGCCTTCGTGGCCTTCGCCCTTGACATGGACGCCCTCTGCGGCACCGAGCCCCTCCTCTCCTTCGACAAGTGGATGCAGGATGCCCGCGCCATGGAAGGCACCCCCGCCGACAAGGATCTCTACGCCTTCAGCGCCGCCTGCCAAGTGACGCAGTGGGGGCACAACTATAACCGCCCCCGCATCTACGAATACGCCTGGAAGGAATGGGGCGGGCTCATCCGCGGTTACTACGTTCCCCGCTGGCAGAAACTCCACGCCGCCCTCGCCGAAAGCCTCGAAAAGGGCACCCCGTGGCAGAATGAAGACACCATCAAGCCCAAGGACTACGGCCGCCCCGCCCTCCGCGCCACCCCCTTCCTCTCCGCCCTCGCCGATTGGGAAGACCGGTGGATCGCCTCCGGCCACCGCGGCACCGTCTTCCGCCCCGGCGACCCCGTGGCCGAATCCCGCCGCATCCTCGCCAAGTGGGAGCCCCTCATCCGCGAAAAGCTCGCGACCAACCCCATCGCCCAGCTGGAGGCCGTGCGCAGGCGCTTCGCCGAAGCCTCCCTGAAGCAAAATGGCGCCGTCGTCAAACGCTGGGCGCCCAAAGACTGCTCCAACACCGAATGGAAGACCTGGGACATCGACGTGACCAAGACGCTCGACGCCAACGGTGAGTGGATCGTGACCTTCACCTACACCCACGGCGGCGCCCGCCTCGACATCGCCGAAGTCGCCCTCCTGCAAAATGGCGTCGAAGTCTCCAAGGATGCCCATCCCGGCACCACCGGCAACGACAACGCGCGCAACGCCTACACCCTGCGTTTCGAGGATCCCATCCTCGGCGCCGAGCTCCGCCTCCGCGTCAAGGCCAGAACCCACGGCTCCGCGAATTCCAACGGCGTCATCCAGCTCCGCCGCAGCAAATAATCCCCGTCGCCCCCTTCCACGCCCGGGAGGGTGCGGTTCCTTTCCTCCCAATGGAGGCTCCTCCCCATGCGCACGCTCTTCCTCTTCCTGATCGCCGCCCTCTCCGCCGCCGCCCTCTCCGCCGCGCCGGAACCCATCTGGCCCGCGGGGCAAATGCCCGGAAAGGCCACCTCCGCCCCGGAGACCCTGAAAAACGAGCACATCTTCAACGTCTCGGTGCCCACCCTCGAACGCTTCCCCGCCCCCAACCCCGAAGGCCGCCCCCTGCCCACCGTGCTCGTGGCCCCCGGCGGCGGTTACGGATGCTTGGCCTACACCAAGGAAGGCGTCGAGATCGCCCGCTGGCTCAACACCCTCGGCATCAATGCCGCCGTGCTGAAATACCGCATCCCCGGCGACCGCGACGCCGCCTTGGCCGATGCCCGCCGCGCCGTGGCCCTGCTCCGGGAACCTGCCGAAGGCTGGCACGTCGATCCCGCCCACCTCGGCATGATCGGCTTCTCCGCCGGCGCCCACCTCACCGCCCGCGTCCTCTCCGAGCCCAAACACGGCCTCGCCTTCGCCCTCCTCATCTACCCCGCCTACCTCAGCAAAGACGGCTCCAACCTCGCCCCCGAGGTCGTGCCCGCCACCCCCACCGTCCCCACCTTCCTGGCCCAGTGCAAGGACGACCGCGCCTACGTCCTCTCCTCCCTCGCCTACGCCGGCCATCTGCTCCGCGCCAACCGCCCCGTGAGCTATCACCTCTACACCTCCGGCGGCCACGGCTTCGGCAAGCGCCGCCAACCGCCCACCGAGGCCGCTCAGTGGCCCACCGAAGCCGCCGTCTGGCTCAAAACGTTCTTGAAATAAACGAAGCCTCCCCAAAACACCACAGGCCTTCCCCCACCGGAGGAAGGCCTTTTTCATCGCGTGCGGCCCCCCATTCGCGCCGCTTGGCGGCCAATCTCCGGAAGACAAGCGCCCTTTTGCTATAATGGGCCTTTCAATCGCAAAGGAGCCCCCATGCAGCAGGACATGATTGTCGTCATCGACCTCGGCAGCGAGCGGACCACCACCCTCGCCCGCGACCTCCGCGCCCTCGGCGTCTATTCCGAAATCCACCCGCACGACCTCACGGCCGACGCGCTGGCCGCCCTCCCCAACGTCCGCGGCTTCGTGCTCGCCCTCGGCCCCAACCGCGCCTACGAAGGCCAAATCCTCGAACCCTCCGAAGCCATCCTCGGCGCCGGCGTGCCCCTCCTCTCCGTCGACGACGACGCCGACGGCGCCCCCGACCTCCGCACCTTCGCCCTCACCACCTGCAAGGCCCAGCCCAACTGGAGCGTCGAAAACTTCATCGCCGACCAAGTCGAGCTCGTCCGCCGCCAAGTGGGCGACAAGAAAGTGCTGCTCGCCCTCTCCGGCGGCGTCGACAGTTCCGTCGTGGCCGCCCTGCTCATCCGCGCCATCGGCCCGCAGCTCACCTGCGTGCACGTGAACCACGGCCTCCTGCGCAAGGGCGAACCCGAGCAAGTGGTGCAGGTCTTCGGCAAAGAGCTCAAGGCCAACCTCATCTACGTCGACGCCACCGACCGCTTCCTCGACAAACTCGCCGGCGTGGCCGACCCCGAAGCCAAGCGCAAAACCATCGGCGCCGAGTTCATCCGCGTCTTTGAGGAAGAGGCCCGCAAGCTCGACGGCATCGCCTTCCTCGCCCAAGGCACCATCTACCCCGACATCATCGAAAGCGGCACCAAAACCGCCAAGACCGTCAAGAGCCACCACAACGTCGGCGGCCTCCCCCCCGACCTGCGCTTTGAGCTCGTCGAGCCCCTCAAAATGCTCTTCAAGGACGAAGTCCGCGCCTGCGGCGTCGCCCTCGGCCTCCCCGAAAACATGGTCTACCGCCAGCCCTTCCCCGGCCCCGGCCTCGGCGTGCGCTGCCTCGGCGCCATCACCCGCGACCGCCTCGAAGCCCTCCGCGCCTCCGACGCCATCCTCCGTGAGGAATTCGACCGCGCCGGCCTCCGCGGCAAAGTGTGGCAATACTTCACCATCGTCCCCGACGTCCGCTCCGTCGGCGTCCGCGACGGCGCCCGCGCCTTCGAATGGCCCTGCATCATCCGCGCCGTGAACACCGTCGATGCCATGACCGCCACCGTCGAGCGCCTCCCCTGGGACCTCATGGAACGCCTGACGGGCCGCATCACCCACGAAGTCCCCGGCATCAACCGCGTCCTCTTCGACCTCACCCCCAAACCGGTCGGCACCATCGAGTGGGAATAACCTCCCCTCCATTCCCCCCAAGCCCCGCCCCGCGGGGCTTTTGTTTTCCAAGGCAAAGCTCCGCCCGCCTCCCTTGTCCTCGGCAGACGGACATGGGACGTGCCATGACTGCCGTTATTCCCCAAGAAAGGGCAATACAGAAGACCAAGGAATAACGGTGGATAAACGCCAAATATTGCATATTTGCTACACTACCAGAGACTTTGGGGCGCAACGTCAAAGTTACGGCAAGGGTGAAGCAACGAAGGCGTCGACGTGTTTGTCGGCATTGGGGCATCCGCCTTGGGTTTGTACAGGCTTTCGGGAAAGACATCCAAACGATGCCCATATGCACATGAGGCAACGCCATACAAGAGATGTCAAGGCCCACTTCATAAGCGATTTTCCATCCAAAATCAAAGCGTCATAGGAGAGATCATGGCCACAACCCCATGGAATCGAAACGAAACAATTGTTGCCTTCTACGTGTACTGTCAGATTCCGTTTAAGAAAAGCAACAAAAGCCACCCGTTGGTTACGGAATATGCACAGATTCTTGGACGAAGCCCAAGCGCATTGAATATGAAAATTGGGAATTTCGGGCGCTTGGATCCAGAATTAAAGCAACAGGGCATTGTGGGCTTGGCGCACGGAGCCAAACTGGAGGAAGCGATTTGGCAAGCATTCCACGACAATCCTGGGGAACTTCTTGCGGAAAGTGAACGCATTATCACCCAAATGTTGCACGACAAAGAAACCCCACCTCCTCCCTCCCAAAAGGAACACATCCCCGTGGAGGACACATTGCGGTTGGTGAAATGCCGGGTCGGCCAATCTTTTTTCCGAGAGGCAGTGCTCAGCGCATATGCATCGAAGTGTTGCATCTCGGGGGTCAGCGAAAGAAGGCTCTTGGATGCCTGCCATATCGTGCCATGGACGGAGGATGTTTCCAATCGGCTCAATCCAAAGAACGGGCTTTGCCTCAATCTCTTCTTTCACAAGGCCTATGACACCCATCTGCTTGGGATATTCCCCGATTACGACATAAAAATCTCCAAACGCTTGCTTGAAACCGCGGACGCACTGGATTTTCGTGCGTATTTGGCCGCATTGCATGGGAGAAAGGTCTTCCTGCCCGAGCATTTCTTCCCTTCGCGGGATTTGCTCGCGTCGCATTATGAGGCGTTCCAAAAAGCGCAATAGGAGTCTTGAAATCATGAATGCCACGAACTGCCATGACAAACAACAGGGGCGCTTGCCTCGATTGGCTTGGGCGTTGTCCATCATTCAGAATGTGGTTGATGGGCTCGGAACAGATTCTGGAGGAAGAACTGCGACACCTTGCGAAGCCGCCGATTGTGAAATGTCCCTTAAAATCTCTTCTCCCCACAAACGCGATGTCAATGCCATATGCAAAGACATGACAGGCCAAAAAAGAGAAGATGGGATAACGTTGCTCAATGCGAGAGAAATGCCTACCTTCCGATATCGTTTGGAGGGAATAACCCCGACAGAGCTTGAAACCATAAACGCCATCGAGGGGAAGAACGTATGTTTTGACCGCGTTCATGAAATCCAACGGCGTGCAAAGCGAATCGTCTTCAACAAGATTGTCGACCCAATGTTTGGACGCAATCTATTGCTCTTGGACGATGCGATGCCGGAAATTGTCGCGACACTGTTGCAAAGCGCGTGGTTTGAGGACAAACGCCTCCTCAAGGACGCTTGCGCTTGGACGGCAATGCAAAATCCAAGAGCGTACGGCGATATTTCCGCCTATGAAGTCAAAGTCCGTCGCTTTCTGCGGGCCATGGCCCTAGGCATGATTCCCTCCATGCCATGGGACGGCAAGGATATCGTGATTGAGAGTTTGAAAACCGTCAAAGAAAGTCACACATTGATTGCTTTTTACGTATACCATCGTGCCCTTTTTGACGACTGCCTTTTCCACTCCGCCTACTTTCACGGCCCCGTTCAAAACCCTATGAATGCGTTAAAACCATTCAACGGTGAGGACGGCAACGCCTATATCGACCTTTGTTTGGACATTCGCCTCGCCAAAAAGACCAAATGACTGCCAAACCCAGGACAAAGGAGCAAATCTCCTACACAATGTCCCGCATCAAAGGAAAAGACACGGGCATTGAGGTCGCTTTGCGCATGGAGTTACGGCGACGGCACCTCCATTACCGAAAGAACGTCGCGAATCTGCCCGGCAAACCTGACATCGTCTTTGCCCAACACAAAATCGCCATCTTCTGCGACGGAGAGTTTTGGCACGGCCGGAATTGGGCAGAGCGAAAAGGCGACTTCAGGCGCAACAAATCTTTTTGGATCGAAAAGATCGAGCGCAACATGGCACGGGATCGCAAAGTGAATCGTTCCCTGCGGGCGTTGGGATGGAAGGTCATCCGCATTTGGGAAAGCGACATCAAGAAAGACGTCCGCAAATGTGGGGCAAAGATTGAGGACGCTTTGGTGAGTGGGATTCTCCGTCAACTCCGTTTGACGGAAAACGCCCGTCACGACATGGGGTCGCCTTAAGACTTGGCAACGCGTTGGGCGATTCGTGACGTATGACGAAAAGCGCCGTTCACTCCCGCTCAAGGGGGCCGGTCCAATCGCGAAGGCCGCCGAGATCAACCACGTTGGTATAGCCCATCCGTGCCAATTTTTGGGCGGCTTGCTGGCTGCGTCTGCCGCTGCGGCAATAGAGCAGAAGGCAGACGTTGCGGTCGGGAAGGAGCGCGGGCGGAACCTCGCCGATGGTTTCGTTCGGCAAGGAAAGGGCCCCGGGAAGATGCCCTTCGCGATATTCCTCCGTGGTGCGAACGTCGAGGATGAGACACTTCGGCTCCGTCACGAGGAGGGCCGGGATCTCCTTCATCGTCATGCGCCGCACCGCCGCAGGCTCCGAACGCGATGTGCAGCCATTCACAAGCACGGCGGCACCCAAAAGCAGCACCCACGCAACAAACGCCATCCGATGGTTCACCGCGAATCTCCTTTCCTTGTCCATGAACGCACACGGTAGCACATTCCGGCAAGAACTGCCGCTCTCCCGTGCGACCCTTTGCGGAACGCTCCGTATCGCCCACCCAAAGGCTCCGTATCGCAGAGTGAGCTACGGAGACCCCCCAAAAAGAGTCCCCAAAGAAGCTTTATCGAGTAGTCGACTGTCACAAATCAACACACTGTCTATTCATCTGCTCTTTCATTCATACGCCTGCCATTACAAGAACGATCGGACGCAAACCGCGAGAGGGGAACTGTGTTATCATCGCATCAATGGTGTGGCTTTTCCTAGAGTCGCACGAAGTCTTGTCCATTTGGACAAGTGAGTTGAAACATATGTAAAGTGCATGTTTTGTATGCGAGAGCCCCTTATGTAAGGGGCTTTTTTGTTTTTTGACGCAATGGGAAGAAACATAAAAACATTAACTTTTCATATGAACTTGCATAGATGCACAAACTCTGTTATTATTGGGGACATGAAAAACAACGAAACAAGAACATTATTCGCACATTCGCTCCCCAATGTGGGGATCGAAGCATGGCAACCTTGGGAGGCTCATGCCAAGCAGGTGGCCGAGCTTTGCGGGGCTTTCGCGGGGGCATTTGGCTCGAAGGAGGCCGCACGGCTGATTGGGATGATTCATGACCTTGGGAAACGGAAACCGGCGTTTCAGGCCTATCTGCGAGGGGAAGGCCACGGATGTCCGCACGCCTATGATGGGGCAAAGTGGCTGGAGGTTCATTTTGGACGGCAGCTCGGCACTTTGTTGGCCTATGCGGTGGCTGGGCACCACACGGGATTGCCCAATGGCCGAGGGGATGCCACAAGTTTGGAATCGCATTTGGCGGAGACGCCCGTGCCGGAGGAGCCGGAGGTGTTGCCTTTGGCCATTCCGGAGGGGTGGGGATGGATTCCGCCGTTCTTGTCGCAGGGGAGCGATCCGTACAGATTTCACTTATGGATCCGCATGATGTTCTCGGCATTGGTGGACGCGGATTGGCTGGACACGGAGGCCTTCATGTCGCCGGAGAGGGCGGCACTGCGGCCAACGCACTTTGACGGAATGGCCGCCCTACTTGAAAAGTATGAGCGCACCATGGCAGCCTTCGCCGCGAAGCCGCGAACCCCACTGAACACCCTCCGCGCGGAAATTTTGGAAGAAGTCTTGTCCGCGGCCAAACGTCCGCGTGGTCTGTTCACGCTGACGGTGCCGACTGGCGGAGGAAAGACACTAGCCTCACTGGGATTTGCTCTGCGGCACGCTTGCCATCATGGGCTCCGGAAAATCCTTTATGTGGTCCCCTATTCCACGATCATTGAGCAGACGTCCGATGTGCTGGGGAAGGTTTTGGGCGAGGAGAATGTGCTGGAGCATCACGCGGAGGCTCGGTGGCGCACGGATGAGGGTGCGGACACCACGGCCCTGCAACTTTCCACGGAGAATTGGGCGGGATTTCCCGTTGTCGTCACCACCAATGTGCAGTTCTTCGAATCGTTTTATGCCGCGCACACGTCGCGCTGTCGGAAATTGCACAACGTGGCCGGAAGCGTCATCATCTTGGACGAGGCCCACGCAATGCCGGGGCACTTGGTGGCCCCTTGCGCGAACTTGCTGCGCCAGTTGTGCGACGATTACGGCTGTTCCGTTGTGCTCTGCACCGCAACTCAACCCGATTTCTCTGCCTTTGGGCTCACGGAGGCCTCGGAGCTCGTCCGCGATCCCAAGCGCTTATACGAACAGTTGCGGCGGGTGGATTATGTCCAACTGGGACAAATGGAGACATGGGAAACCTTGGCGCACCATATCGCCCGACAACCCTCTGCGCTCTGTGTGGTCAATTCTCGCAGGGATGCTCGCGATCTTTTCCGGTGTCTGAAACCCCTTGTGCCACAGGGAACGTGTTTCCACCTGTCCACGTGGATGTGTCCGCAACATCGGCGAGACCATATCAAGACCATTCGGGCTCGATTGAAAGAGGGAATGCCGACATTCGTGATCTCGACGTCACTGATTGAGGCCGGGGTCGACCTTGATTTCCCCGTGGCCTATCGCGCGAAGGCAGGGCTCACCTCCATTGTGCAGACGGGCGGGCGTTGCAACCGTGAGGGAACGCTCAATCGAGGGACGGTCTTTATCTTTGAATCGCCAATTCCTATCCGTGAGGCCCGATTGCGCAAAGCCGCGGAAGCGACGGATGAATTTGAGGCGCTCACGGAGGCACTGCATGAGCCGGAGGCCTACAAGCGCTTTTCCCGCCTCATGCAAGCCAAAAGCAACAAGGACGGCACAGACGTGCTGAAGCTCCTGCGTGACCCAATGGAACTCTGTTTCCGAGAGGTGGAGCAAGCGTTTCACATCATCGAGGAAGAGGACACGTCCACCGTCTTCGTTCCCTACGGCGACGCCGGCGAACGGCTTGACGAGATAACCTCCCATGGGTTAAACTGGAAATCGTTGCGCGGGCTTCGCCGCGTCGCTGTGCAAGTGTCGCCCCGACAAAGGGCATGTCTGGAAGGAAAAGGACTGCTTCGTCCGCTCAGAATGTATGACGGAACGACGATACCCGACCACTTCGCATTGGTGGACATCGCCGGCGCATACGACGATGCCACGGGGCTTGACGCAGAGATGGAGACGCTTACGCCCACCGCATTGATCCAATGACGAAAGGAGAAGAAATGGGACGATTTGGATTTTGTCTTGAGGTTTGGGGGGAATTGGCGTGCTTCACGCGCCCCGAAATGAAGGTGGAGCGTGTGAGTTACGACGTCATCACCCCGTCTGCCGCACGCGCCATCTATTCCGCGATCCTTTGGAAGCCCGCCATCAGATGGCGGATTGACCGCATCGATGTGTTGGCCCCCATCCGCTGGATCAACATCCGGCGCAACGAAGTCGCAGCCGTCGGCAGCACGGAGCCCATCATCGCCGCGGATCATCGGACGCAACGGGCCGCCCTGATGTTGCGGGATGTGCGGTATCGCCTTTATGCGCATTTCGATTTCATCCCGCCGGGGCAACGACCGAACGTGCGAGAGCTCCCGGAATGGTTGCATCCGGACGATCCGATGTTCTCCCGAGAGGCCGGGCCGGATGAGTGTGAAGCCAAATACGCGGCGATGTTCGAGCGCCGGGCCCGCAAGGGGCAATGCTTCATTCGCCCCTATTTGGGGTGTCGCGAGTGTGCGGCGGACTTCCGCTTGGTGGACGATCCGGCGACTGAACCCGTGCAGCCCATCAAAGAGACACGCGATCTCGGCTTCATGTTGTATGACATGGATTACCGAAACCCAAAGGACATCCAGCCGATGTTCTACCGCCCGATGATGAAACAAGGGGTCATTCTCGTGCCGCCACAGGAGAGCGAGGAGGTGCTGAAATGATCGTTCAGGCCTTGGTGGAATATTATGACCGACTGGCGGCAAATCCAACCTCCGGGGTTGCGCCGATCGGTTGGGTGGACAAACCCATCGGCTGGCTCATACGACTGGATGCCGAAGGGCATCCGAAAGCCTTGGAAAGCACTTACGAATCGGAGGGCAAGAAACGGGTGGCGCACGTCTACCGTGTGCCGGAGGGCGAGCACAAGCAGGGCATCAACCCGCGTTTGCTTTGGGACAACGCAGAATATGTTTTCGGCATTTCCAAAGAAGGCGCAAAGAATCCGGAAAAGGCCGCAGAGAAAGCCAAAGCCTTTCGGGAACGAATCGCGACGTTGGGCTTGGAATCCCTCAAGCCCGTGGAAACGTTCTTGGCCAATGCCCCCGCGGAGACGTTGCAAGCCCTCGATGGCAATCGGTACTCGGAACTCATGGCGGATGCCGGCGCATTGATTTCCTTCCGGTTGGCGGGTGATCTTGGCCCCGTCTGTGATCGGGAAGACGTCAAGGCGGCCTATGAACGGGTGCGAACCGAAACGGTGGCAGAGGCTCGCCGTTGCATCATCACCGGCAAGACAGGACCCATCACGCAGACCTCCACACCCGTCTCCATCCGCAACGGGATCTCCTCCGGTTGTCGCCTCATCGCGTTCCAAAAGGGAAGCGGCTTTGATTCCTATGGGAAAGAACAAGGTGAGAATGCCCCCATCGGCGAAGAGGTCACCTTCAAATACACCACTGCGCTGAAAAGGCTGTTGGGCAAGGGAAGCACGAACCAATTTTCCGTGGGCGACGAGACGTTGCTCTTTTGGGCAAGTGCGGACGGCGTGACGCTGGAAGCGGACTTCCCCGTGCTTTTCACGCCCGTGGACGATCCGGACAAGGGAACACGTAGCCTACAGGCTCTGTACGAATCCGTTGAGGCCGGAAAATCCCCCGCGATGGATATGACAAAGCGATTTTATATCCTCGGGTTGCAACCCAACGCCGCCCGTTTGGCCGTTCGCCTTTGGGTGGAGCAGACCGTCGAGGAGGCAACGCTCCACGTGGCGCAATACTTCAAGGATTTGCAAATCGTCGGACGCGATGCCAATCAGCCGATTCCCCTTTACTTTGTCCTCAAGGAGATCTCACCCCTTGGCAAAGTCGAAAACCTGCCGCCGCGTTTGGGCGGTGAACTCCTCTTTGCCGCCATCAAGGGGACGCGCTTCCCCGACAGCCTCGCGCAGAGCGTCTTGCGCCGCCTGAAGGTCGAAGACGTTACGCCCATCCGTGCCGCGTTGCTCAAGGCATGGCTCACCCGAATCGATTCAACAGAAAGGAAACCCACCATCATGCTTGATGAAACGAATGACAACCCGGGCTATTGCCTTGGACGACTCTTCGCCGTGCTGGAAAAAGCGCAGGAGGAGGCCCTCGGAGATGTGAACGCCTCCATCAAAGACCGCTTCTATGCCACCGCCTCCGCCCACCCTGCGGCCGTCTTCGCCACGTTGCTTCGCAACAATACATTCCATATGCGGAAACTATCCGAAGGGAGACGCAGGAATATCGAGATTCTGAAACAGGAAATCCTCGCACAACTGGGCGATCTCCCTGGCCATCTTGACCTCGTTGACCAAGCACGTTTCGCGCTTGGTTATTATCACCAGCGCAAAGACCTCTTCACGAAAAAGACCACCGCTTCCGAATCCACTGAACAGGAGTAAACCCATGTCTGACCCCATCAAGAATCGCTACGACTTTGTCCTCTTCTTCGACGTGCTCGACGGTAACCCCAATGGTGACCCCGATGCCGGCAACCTTCCGCGCATTGACCCAGAGACCGGCCATGGCCTCGTCACGGATGTCTGCCTCAAGCGCAAGATTCGCAATCGCATCCAACTGGCAAAGGCAAACACCCCCGGCTACGATATTTTCATCCGAGAGAAAGTCATCCTCAACAATGTGATGGAAACAACCTGCAAAGGTCTTGAGGATGGCGAAGTGGAAGTGAAAGACGACAAGGGAAAAACCAAAAAGAAGGTGGTCAGCAAAGTGGCGGAACGCACCGCTCAAATGTGCGCGACCTTCTTCGACATTCGCACGTTCGGCGCGGTGCTCTCCACGGGCATCAATTGCGGCCAAGTGCGCGGCCCTGTCCAGCTGACCTTTGCCCGTTCCATCGATCCGATCGTCACCTTGGAACACTCCATCACCCGCATGGCCGTGGCCACACAGGAAGAATCGGAAAAGCAGGGCGGGGAAAACCGCACCATGGGGCGCAAAAACACCGTTCCTTATGGGCTTTACCGTGCGCATGGCTACGTCATTCCGAGCTTTGCCGAGAAAACGGGATTCTCCGAAGAAGATTTGACGACCTTCTGGGAGGCGCTCAAGATGATGTTCAACGAGGACCCCTCGTCTTCCCACGGCACGATGGCCCTGCGCAAACTCATCGTCTTCAAGCATGATTCCGCCCTTGGCAATGCGCCGGCGGTTGAACTCTTTGAGCGCGTGCATGCCCGAAAGACCGTCGAAGGGCCCGCGCGTGCCTTCACGGATTATGCCGTCACCGTGGATGCCGACAATCTCCCGGCCGGCGTGACGCTCTTGCAATAAAGGCGATGGCCGAACGCTTTCCGATCCCTCTCTCGGCACTTCAGCATTGGCGGTTTTGTCCCCGCCAATGTGTGTTGATTCACCGTGAGGGGGTCTGGAAAGACAATCGCTTCACGGCGGAAGGGGAGACCTTCCACGAACACGTTCACGAAAGGGGAGAGGAGGTCCGTGGAGGCGTGCGAACCGTGCGTGGACTGACGCTCTGCTCCCAGCGATTGGGTTTGATCGGCAAAGCCGATGCCGTGGAGTTCCGCAAAGGGCAACCGCCGTTTCCCGTGGAATACAAACGCGGACGCCCAAAGCACGATGGCAGTGACGCCCTCCAGCTCTGCGCGCAGGCACTTTGCTTGGAAGAAATGCTGAAAGTGACGATTCCCCATGGCGCCCTCTTCTATGGAGCCTCACGCCGCAGACAAGAAGTCGCTTTCTCCGATCCGCTTAGGAACGGAGTCATTGGCGCCGCCAAAGCCATCCGTTTGGCATTGTCCGAGGGGCCGTTGCCCCCGCTCGCGGAAGACCAGCGTTGCAAAAACTGCTCACTGCAATCGTGGTGTGAACCCCTCGGCTCTGTGTCGGGTTATCTTCGAGAGGCCTTGAACGAATGCTGACACGACTCAACACGCTCTATGTGATGACCCAAGGCGCATGGCTCTCCAAAGAAGGAGAATGTATTGAGGTTCGCACCGACCAAGGTTCAAAACGCATACCGATTCACATGATCGGCGGAGGGATCGTTACCTTTGGGAACGTCATGATCACGCCGTTCCTCATGGGCCATTGCGTCAACCACCAAGTGCCCATCACATGCCTCACCGAACATGGACGCTTTCTCGCAAGTATCGGCGGCGCCTCCGTTGGAAACGTGCGGGTGAGGCACCGTCAGCACCGCGCGAGCGATGACCCCGCCTCCGCCGCACTTCTCGCCAAAAGATTCTTGATCGGAAAACTTGCCAATGCCAGGACCATCCTTCGCCGAGGCGCACGTGAACGGCCGGATACCCCTGGAGCCACCGCTCTCACCAATGTCGCCGATCGTCTCTCCGTTACGTTGGATCGCCTCATGCGCCACACATTCCCCCTCGCAGAATTACGCGGAATGGAAGGAGACGCAGCGGCACAGACTTTTGGCGTGTTTGAGCATCTCTTGGCGCCTTCCGGATTTCACTTCCCCGGACGCGTTCGCCGCCCTCCCACAGACCCGGTGAATGCACTCCTTTCCTTTCTTTATACCTTGTTGGCGCACGATTGCGCCGCAGCCCTTGTCTCTGCAGGCCTCGACCCCCAAATCGGATTCCTGCACCAAGATCGGCCCGGACGTGCCAGCCTGGCGCTCGACCTCATGGAAGAACTCCGCCCCCTCTTGGCAGACCGCCTCGTCTTGGCTCTGCTCAACCGGCGCCAACTCTCCCCTCATGATTTCACCACCGAGGCAACCGGCGTCGTCTCCCTAAGCGAATCCGCGCGCAAAGCCGTCTTGGTCGCCTGGCAGGAACGCAAAAAACGAACCCTCGTCCACCCCTTCACCCATCAGGAACAACCCCTCGGTCTTATTCCTTTCATCCAATCGGCACTCCTTGCTCGTCATCTCCGTGGCGACCTGGAAGATTACCCCCCCTTTATCTGGAAATGACATGCTCGTACTCGTCTCCTATGATGTCTCAACGGAAGACAAAGCTGGCCGCAACCGTTTGCGACGTATTGCCAAAGCCTGTGAAGACTGTGGCCGGCGAGTGCAGTGCTCCGTTTTCGAGTGCGAAGTGGATCCCGCCCAATGGATTCGACTCCGCGAACGCCTTCTCACGGAGATGAACCCAGTCAAAGATTCCCTACGCTTCTACTTCCTCGGCGCCTCTTGGCAACGTCGCGTCGAACATCACGGAGCCAAACCAGCCATCGCCTTCGACAACCTCATCCTTTGAACACCCCCGCGAACCCAAAGTCCACATCTTTGCCCCACATCTTTCGCGGCCCAAAAACCTATTGACTTTTCAACATATTCCATTCCTCTATTGAATACTTTGTTCTTTGAAAACTGAACACAACGCACATTCGCGCAAATCTCTCCCAACGCATATCATCACCAATGTGATAGTATGAGTCTGTCGCTCCTTCACAGGAGCGTGAGTTGAAATACGTATATGCCGGAGCAGGAGGTGTACGCATGGTGTCGCTCCTTCACAGGAGCGTGAGTTGAAATCGCAGATGATCCCGTAGAGACTTTCCGCCGTCACGTCGCTCCTTCACAGGAGCGTGAGTTGAAATATGTATTATCGTCGAAGTAAAGTTTGAAGAGATAGTCGCTCCTTCACAGGAGCGTGAGTTGAAATCTTTGCCTCAATCTCGCGTTGCCAATAAAACCAATGTCGCTCCTTCACAGGAGCGTGAGTTGAAATGTCCGGGACCACCATCTCAACGACGCTTTCGATGTCGCTCCTTCACAGGAGCGTGAGTTGAAATACGACCGAGGGCGACCCGGTGGAACTCATCCGCCAGTCGCTCCTTCACAGGAGCGTGAGTTGAAATCGGCGTCCTTTTCGGCCATGGTGGCGAGCATGGGTCGCTCCTTCACAGGAGCGTGAGTTGAAATGCGCCTTAGGCCCGCACGGCGGCCTCGGGTGCGTGTCGCTCCTTCACAGGAGCGTGAGTTGAAATCGATGGGCGCGGACGGAAGAGGTTGATCCTCGGCGGTCGCTCCTTCACAGGAGCGTGAGTTGAAATCGCATCCTGGCGGGGACGATGGCGAGGATGCTGTGTCGCTCCTTCACAGGAGCGTGAGTTGAAATAGCGAGTGGGCCGAACATGCCGGCCTCCCGGCGCGTCGCTCCTTCACAGGAGCGTGAGTTGAAATCGCATCTTGGCGGGGACGATGGCGAGGATGCTGTCGTCGCTCCTTCACAGGAGCGTGAGTTGAAATCGCAACGGTTGCGACAAGGATGTCCAACGAGCCTTGTCGCTCCTTCACAGGAGCGTGAGTTGAAATACCGGGGGGCGCACGCATTGGGCGACGGCCTCATGTCGCTCCTTCACAGGAGCGTGAGTTGAAATCGCGCTTGCCCCATGCGCTCCACATGCCGTACGGGCGTCGCTCCTTCACAGGAGCGTGAGTTGAAATTAGTTACATCCCCCCCGCTGATGTATCATCGCGGTCGCTCCTTCACAGGAGCGTGAGTTGAAATGCTCGACGTCAGCCAGCGGCCGATGAGGACCGCCGCGTCGCTCCTTCACAGGAGCGTGAGTTGAAATTTGTACACAGTCAGACAACAGTAAGTCAGAAAGGGTCGCTCCTTCACAGGAGCGTGAGTTGAAATTGATTTGGGAAGGGTCCGCCACCGAAAGCGTCAGGGTCGCTCCTTCACAGGAGCGTGAGTTGAAATTCGGCGCGGAAGAACCGCTTGCGGTCATGAGGCACGTCGCTCCTTCACAGGAGCGTGAGTTGAAATCACGCACATCATCGTTGCCCGTGTGACGGGTGAGCCGGTCGCTCCTTCACAGGAGCGTGAGTTGAAATCCCGAACGCGCGAAGGAGTTTCTCGAAGCCGGAGGTCGCTCCTTCACAGGAGCGTGAGTTGAAATCCGCAACCAGTGGCGAGCACGGCCAACACATAGGTCGCTCCTTCACAGGAGCGTGAGTTGAAATATCAAGGCCAAGCGGAGCGGGAAGGAAGCCCTCCGGTCGCTCCTTCACAGGAGCGTGAGTTGAAATGTCCACAAGGATAGCGTGGAGCGTCTGACCGCGAAGTCGCTCCTTCACAGGAGCGTGAGTTGAAATGGCGTGAACGCCGCGCTCTTTCCAATGGTGGGGTGTCGCTCCTTCACAGGAGCGTGAGTTGAAATACACCATCGCCGACATTCAGCGTGATGTAGCCCGTCGCTCCTTCACAGGAGCGTGAGTTGAAATAAGAAATAGGCCGCGATGAGAAGCTTCCACCAGGTCGCTCCTTCACAGGAGCGTGAGTTGAAATCTTGAGGAAGTCGAGCGCCGCGGCCTCTCAGACGGTCGCTCCTTCACAGGAGCGTGAGTTGAAATTCGGTTGGACGAGCAGAGGCATCCCCAGGCCTCCGCGTCGCTCCTTCACAGGAGCGTGAGTTGAAATTCAGTATATGTTGGACGGTTTGCGCGTTTTAATTGTCGCTCCTTCACAGGAGCGTGAGTTGAAATGCGCTATCAGTCCAAGGGCGACTACCTCACCGCCGGTCGCTCCTTCACAGGAGCGTGAGTTGAAATACAGAATAACCCCCAATTCTTCGAGCGAGAGCAACAGTCGCTCCTTCACAGGAGCGTGAGTTGAAATGCACTGGCCCGCGAGGAGATCCTCCGCGGCATGGCGTCGCTCCTTCACAGGAGCGTGAGTTGAAATTCCTTTATGCTTGGCAGCAGTTGCTTGATGCTCTGTCGCTCCTTCACAGGAGCGTGAGTTGAAATGCGCAGCCTCTCGCTCCTCTGCAGACAGGCTCCAGTCGCTCCTTCACAGGAGCGTGAGTTGAAATTTTAGGTCAGCCTGCTTGGCAAGCTCGACGATGTGTCGCTCCTTCACAGGAGCGTGAGTTGAAATCAACGAGACCCACGGCGAGGCGATAGATTCGAGGGTCGCTCCTTCACAGGAGCGTGAGTTGAAATGCGCTATCAGTCCAAGGGCGACTACCTCACCGCCGTCGCTCCTTCACAGGAGCGTGAGTTGAAATTGGCAAGCAACCATGAACCGAAGCTACGCAATCAAGTCGCTCCTTCACAGGAGCGTGAGTTGAAATACGTCGCCGCGCGTGGAGATGACGGAGAGGCCCGGTCGCTCCTTCACAGGAGCGTGAGTTGAAATGGCGGAAATCGGCGTTCCGTCGAGGTTGAGTTTTGTCGCTCCTTCACAGGAGCGTGAGTTGAAATCAAGTCCTACGTCGATGAGGCCGTGGCCTCCGCGTCGCTCCTTCACAGGAGCGTGAGTTGAAATTCGCAACGGACGAAAAACTCCCGCCTGTCTCCGTGTCGCTCCTTCACAGGAGCGTGAGTTGAAATGGCTTTCTGTGCCCGATTGTCGCGCGTCCGGATGGTCGCTCCTTCACAGGAGCGTGAGTTGAAATCTGCCCATGTTTACGCAGTTGCGCGACGGCGTAGTCGCTCCTTCACAGGAGCGTGAGTTGAAATGGGCGAATGGCGAGCGCAAGCCGAGCCGCGCATCAGTCGCTCCTTCACAGGAGCGTGAGTTGAAATCCCGGGGAGGAGACCGACCGCGTGCGCGTCGGCGTCGCTCCTTCACAGGAGCGTGAGTTGAAATCAACGAATGGGGCGGCACCCCTTACACCCTCCCAGGTCGCTCCTTCACAGGAGCGTGAGTTGAAATCCGGCTCATAGCCACCTCCTCACGGGTGTCTTTTTGTCGCTCCTTCACAGGAGCGTGAGTTGAAATTCGAAGGAGGAAGCCGCCGACCTGTCCGACAAGTGTCGCTCCTTCACAGGACAGGCTTATCCCGGTTTTTATTCTAGTTGAACCAAGAAGTCGAGTTGGCGGGGGTCGGGATGCTTTCGTGGACGACCTCCGGGATGAAAAAGATGGA
>CASDPK010000030.1 GCA_949282555.1 uncultured Lentisphaeraceae bacterium
CCTCAGGGACGCATTTGAGCGAATTTCGGTTGTCAAAGATCGTCGCTTTCGTTGAGCCTCGCTTGCGGCGAACCGCAGTGGCGCGAAAACGGGATGTATGATCTCATATCCCCGCCCTTTTGGCAAGCACTTTTTTCGGAAAATTTTAACGATGCCACAACCCACTCCCACTCAACACGTTAGAAAACCACCCCAAAGCCTCCCCCACCCGCTCCCTCCCCCGCTCGCGCAAAAAGTACGACTAAACACCATCCAACATGCCCCTAAAGAAACACCGAGCATACAGTGTAGGCACGCACGGAACTAAGTATACTTCGTTAGATCACGAGAGAAGAAAAGGAGTCACAAATACGGCAAGGTAGACAAAACAGTGGTGCGCGACAAGGGTGCCCTTGTCGCGCACGAATATCTGCCTTTCTTTAATATTTTGCCAGCTTTACGGCATGGACTTCTGCGCCGTTGCATTCTGCTTCGTTGGTACCACAAATTTATAGAACGCCGCCTTCTCCCCTGCCGGTACTGACACATTCAGTGCCCCATCCGATCGGACCGTTGCCGCATCCTTTTCAAGCACCACTTGCTCCCACGCTCCTCCATCCAACGCCGTTGCTCGTTTTAACGAAATCCCCACCTGCGCCTTCCCATCCATCACCTCAATCAACGGTACCCCCAACGCCATCTCTTTCAGTTGGTCAGACGTGATGAGCTCCTTCTTCTCCACCTTTTCGTTGATGATCTCCTCGGTCTTCGCCGCCGCCCCTTCTTGCGTCAGCAACTCCCCAGACGACACCTTCTCCTCAATCACCGCTTCCGTTCTTTTATCCGCTTGCTCTGGAGTCAACAACGTTGTACCGTCAATTTTGGCCTCCACTGCCGCGTCAATCCACCCCTTCACCAAAGCCTTCGGAAAGAAGTTTGCCACCAACGTCACCGGTTCCTCCGGCATCGTAAACGTCAGTGTTGGCTCGAGTCCTTCTATGCCCTCAATGTTGCTACTCCATCCCAAAAACAAAAATCCTTCGTTTGGTGTCGCTTCAATGGTAACAGTATCTCCCCACATAATTATTTTCTTTTGAAAAGTAGTAACTCCTCCTCCACTAACGACTGGTATCACTGTCACTTTATGTCCCATACAAATGACACTATCAGGTCGATCAAGTGGAGAAAGGCTTGCAAGATAGGTTTCCCACTCCTCTGCATATTTGGAGGAGTAATAAAGTTCTTTTGGCATTTTCTTCAAGTCGAGCGTAAAGGGTGCTCCATACGAATAAATGGTTTGAATATTCTCACAATTGCTAAACACACTTGCCAGAGATGATATTGCCAAAGATTCTGGCAACGAAACGGCGGTCAACGCCGTGCAAGAGTCAAACGCCCCTTTGCCAATTGTTGTTACGCCTGAAGGAATAACGAGTTGTTTTAATGCGGAACAAGACGCAAACGCCTTCTCGTCAATCGATGTTACACTAACTGGAATAATGACTTGCTCCAACATTTTGCAAGAATCAAACGCTTTCTTTCCTATAAAAGTTAGTGTACTATTTTCTGCGAATACCACTGTTTTCAAGTTAGAACAATTATAGAATGCTTGTTCACCAATTGTTGCCACGGACGACGGAATCGTAATTGTAGACAGTGCACGACAACCTTCAAATACGAAATCACCAATCGTATTTAAGTTCTCCGAAAGTTTTATCGAACTTAAATAGTAGCATCCCCAAAACACAGATTTTCCCATGTCGGTTACACTATCGGGAAGAATAATCTCGCGAAGGTCTGATGGAGCCGAAAAAGCAGCGTCACCAATTGTTTTGATGCCGTATGGAATACTGATGCTTCCCAATGATTTGTAGTCGCCCCCTGCAAATGCCCATGCGTTGATTCCAACGACATCAAATCCTGCAATTTTTTGAGGAATGGTGAATGATTGACTGGAGGTTGTCAGAATAGAACCGCCTTCTCCAACGATCGCCTTTCCATTTTCTACTACATACCTCCAAGTGTACTTCGTGTTAGGGTCTGTCCATGAGTCGGCACTAACAATTGTCGCGCAGAAAACACAACAAAGAGTAAAGAGAACGGATTTCATTGGTGGGCCTCCTTTGATGAAGGGTATGGTGTTTATTTGATAGATTTCGTGAACGTCCGAACAGGATATTGATCACCTTGCGTGAAAAAGCCCTTTAAGCGCTTTCCAAGATAGCGAGAACGAATGTCTGCATTGGCGATGTCACCTATGAACTCAATGCGTGGTTTTCTCGGTGGCTTACCACGGTTTTCATTGAAAGTGGTGAAGTGGTCGTACCAGTCACAAACCGTGTAGACCTCCTTTACTTCACCCTCATAAACAGAGAGAACGATCTTAAAGGGTGCAACTTTCTCCTTGGTGATATGCCAGCAACTACGCGTGATGTCATACAACTCCTGTGCGGTCAAAGTCCTAGAGCCGTGTTCGTTCACCTTCGCCTCATAACGATCCGTGAGGCGGATCACGATGACATCATGCTCCAAATCTTGTGGGGTCAACTCATTCATGCTCATTCTCGTGTCTCCTCGTTTTGGATGGGATGGAGACACAAGAAAGGCGTGTCTCCATCCGTCCATGTTCTCGGTAGAGGCCGACCAAAGCCTTGAGAGAAAACTGTACGGGAGAGTACACGCCAGGGAATAACCCTAACGCGCCTCCGCAATACATTCGCTCTCTCGTGAAATTGGTCGTTTCTACCGAACGAAAGTATGCGTGAACGCATCTTATGCGCCCGAGGCGCGGCGGGATGACCCAAACGGGACTCCGCCCCAACTCGAACTATGTGCCCCATAGGATATACCCAAATACCCCATTTGTCAATACGGACAAGTGGGCATAATTTCAATGGAATGACGGAATTCGTTATAAAACTGAGAAATTATTCGTCTTCAAAGAAGCACAAAATCGAACAGAACAACCAGGGGTACCTTAGGGACTTCTTAAAGATCAATCCCCCATCTTCCCGTGAGGCTCCGTATCTCCATGCGGGAGGCTCCGTATCCGGGGGTGGGATGCGGAGCCTTGGGGGGAGAGATACGGAGTGATGGCGAACGTTTGGGGAAGGAGCCTTTCGGAAAGTATGCAACCGATATTGAAGATTCGGAGGCTTTCGAAATAAAGGGAGGGCTGCGCCGCGCTGCCCAAGGCCTTCCCGACGGCACAATTTCACCGTGAGATGCGGAATCCGGTCTATGAAGGTGGCATTTATGTTAAAGTAGCCCCGTCATGCGCAGTGCGTTGATTCGTTGCCTCCTTTTCCTTGCGATCCTCTTCACGGGATGGTCGCTGTGGCGGGCGTTGTCACCCTCCACGGGCGTCTCGGCGGAACCCGCTTTTTCAGGCGTAGATCCAACGGCTTCCTCGAACAAGCGGCGCACTTCAAGCCGGCCATATGCCCACTCTCCGTCCCCTTCATCGCCCCTCCCTGAGGCCAGCGGCATCCCTAAGTATCTCCCTGAAACCCTCTCAGACGCACGTGGCCGTTTACGGCGGACGCTTCTCATCGACAACGGCGATTGGGAAGGCCTCCGCCGCCGGCTTTTGTCCGAGGGGGCCGAACGGCTGACATGGGCGCCCGAAGGCGGTTACACGGCCTCATTGACGCCGGAGGCCCTTGCACGGCTTGCCGCCATCGACGGGATCCGTCCAAAGCCTGCGCGAATGCCCGTTTCCCAAGCGCTCCGCGAAGTCGCGAACGAACTTCCCCCCGAGACCCGGTTGCGCGTGACCCTTGTCTGCGCCGATACCGAAGATCGCCAAGCCACCGAGCGCGCCGCCAAAGCCGAAGGCCGCGTGGAATTGGCCGCCGACACCGCCGTCGTCGCGCACCTCACCGCCGAGGGCCTCGGGAACGTGCTTCGCCAAACCGGCGCGGGCGTTTTGGCGGCGGATCTCCGACGAGAAGGCACCCTGTGGGCGGAGGCCTCCGCCCCGCAAGGCGCCGCCGCCGCGACCCTTCCGGCCACCTTTCCCCTCACCGGGCGCGGCGAAACGATTGCCCTCATGGACACCGGGTGCTCCGGGGGGCCGAATGCCATTGGAACGGAGGCCTTCCATCCCGACCTCGAACGCGCCGTGCGTGCCTTCCTCCCTCAGCCTTGGTGGGCCATGCGCACCTCGCAGACCCCAACGGACGGCACCGATCGGCTTGGCCACGGCACCGCCGTGGCCGGCATTTTGGCGGGAGACGGCAAGGCCTCGCCATTGCGACAGTTTCGAGGCGTGGCCCCCGAGGCGGGATTGCTCATCCAAAACAATGCCTTCGGCAGCGAAGGCACGCTCATCGTGCCGCCCGATCTGCGCACCCTTTTTGCGGAGGCCTACAGCCAAGGCGCACGCATCCACTCCAACAGCTGGGGCCCACGGCAAGGAGGCGACGCGCCCTACGGCTTGGAAGCGTGGGCCGCAGACACCTTCGCGTGGGAGCACCCCGACTTTCTCATCCTTTTCGCGGCGGGCAACGCGGGGCCCAACCCCCAAAGTTTGGCCGGCGGGGCGGCGGTGGCCAAAAATGTGCTCACCGTCGGGGCGCTGGGCGCCGATGGGCAAAGCCCGGCAACCTTCTCCTCCAGGGGGCCCACCGCCGATGGCCGGACAAAACCCGAATGTCTCGCCCCGGGCGAAAACATCGTGGCGCCCGGCCCCCCACCCTCGCACGGATATCGCGTGCTGAGCGGCACCAGCATGGCCACCCCCACCGTCGCCGGCATCGCGGCTCTGTTGCGCGAATGGTTGCGCGTGGCCTATGACGCGCCAACGCCTTCCGCGGCCCTTGTGAAAGCCGCGCTCCTGCTCGGCTGTGAACCGGTGGAGGGGGGCGGATTCGGAGCGGTGTCCCCCGCACGGCTCTTCCTGCCCGAAGGCGCCACCACCACGTTCGCGGAATTCACGTATGGCCCCACCGGGACCGCGTGGACGGCCGAGGTCACACTTGACGCACCCGGGGAGCTCTCCGCCGTGCTCGCTTGGACCGACGCCCCTGCCGACATCACCGCGACACGCCCCCTCGTGAACGAACTTGGACTGCGATTGTTGGATGCCGCCGGGCGGCCTGTGGAGGCCACGACCGAACCTTTCGGAACGGCCATACGCCTGCGGGCCCAAGCATTGCCGGCGGGAACCTATCAGATCGTCGCCGAGAGTCTGCGAACGCCCCTACCCGATGGCTCCGCCGCCCTTGCCCTTCGCCTCCCGGCCCCCACAGACGTGCGGCTCATCCATGTGCCCGTGGAGCGGATGGAGCCAGGGACCTCCGTGCCGCTGACGTTCACGACCTCGGGCATTGATCCGGAGGCCCTGCGGTTGGAAGTGTCGGGGGCGGACGGCTCATGGGCCGAAGCCCCACAACATCGTCGCCTCGACGCCCCCCGCGAAGCAGGCACCTTTTGGTACCGTCTCGTTGCGGGGGAACGGCAATGGGGGCCCTTCGCGGTGGAGGCCGCCGACCTTGTCCCCTTGACCGTGACGGACGACGGCACAGGCTTCGTGACCACTCCGGCATTGGGCACGACCGCCCTCTGCGCGGGGGAAGAGGTGAACGCCATTGCCCACGACGCTTGGCGTTGGGACATCTCACAGGCCGGCTACCCCCGCATTGAAGGCGTGCTCCTCCCCGTCAGGGCGTGGCGATTGACCGATGACGCCTCGGGCCGAACCCTCGCGCAAGGGAAAGGGCCGGAAGCCCGCTTTGCCATGCCCAAAGCGCCCGCGACCCTCCGCTGGACACGCTAACCCGCCCCAAGGTTTCCGGTTCGCCGTTTGCCCAAACTTCGGGCGCGTGGTATACTGGCCCACATCTCTTAACCTCAACAGGAGTCTCAACGATGATCGTCACGACGAAGGAACTCTTCAAGCACGCTTATGGCAAGTATGCCGTCGGCGCCTACAACATCAACAACATGGAACAGTGCATGGGGCTCTTCCGCGGTTGCATCGAGAGCAAGGCCCCCTTCATCATTCAGATTTCCAAGGGCGCCCGCGCTTACACCGACAAGCTCATGCTTGAGAACGTCATCCGCGCGGCCGACAAGATTTTCCCCGAGGCCATCTTTGCGGTGCACTTGGACCACGGTGACGAAGCTTCCTGCATTGACTGCATCAACTCCGGCTTTTACAGCTCCGTGATGATCGACGCCTCCTCCAAGCCGTTCGACGAGAACGTGGCCACCACCAAGAAGATCGTGGAACTGGCGCACGCCAAGGGCTTGGTGGTCGAGGCTGAGCTCGGCAAGCTGGGCGGCGTGGAAGAGCACGTGGCCGTTGACGAAAAGGATGCCTGCCTCACCAACCCCGAAGACGTGAAGCGCTTTGTGGAGGCCACGGGCTGCGATTCGCTCGCCTGCGCCATCGGCACCTCCCACGGCGCGTTCAAGTTCACCGGCACGCAGGGGCTCCGCTTTGACGTGCTTTCCGACATCCAGAAGAAGGTCCCCGGATTCCCGCTGGTGATGCACGGGTCCTCCTCCGTGCCGCAGGACGAAGTCGCCCGCATCAATGCCGCCGGCGGCAAGCTTGACGGCGCCAAGGGCGTGGACGACAACCAGTTCCTGCGCGCCGCTGAGCTCGGCGTGACGAAGATCAACATCGACACCGACGGCCGCCTTGTGTGGTGCCGCGTCCACCGCGAGTACTTCCGCGATCACCCCGAAGGCTTCGATCTGCGCCCCATCGGCAAGATCTTCATGGAAGAGTACGCCAAGTTCATCGCGGCCAAGAACGTCAAGCTCGGCTCCGCCGGTCAGCTTGACTCCGTACGCGAGTTCTGCAAGGCCAATGCCTAAATCCGTTTCGCCGCGGCGTCCGAGACATCGGGCGCCGCGGTTCCGCTTTGTTCCCTAAGGAGAGAAATCACATGGCCAAGTACATCATGTGCGACGGCAACGAAGCGACCGCCCGTGTCGCGTTCGCTTGCTCCGAAGTCGCCGCCATCTATCCCATCACCCCGTCGTCGCCGATGGCTGAATTCGCCGACGAATGGGCCGCCCGCAAGCAGACCAACATCTGGGGGACCATCCCGCAGATCGTCGAGTTGCAGTCCGAAGGCGGCGCCGCGGGTGCCGTGCACGGTGCGCTGACCACCGGGTCGCTCACCACCACCTTCACGGCCTCTCAGGGCCTCCTGCTGATGATCCCGAACATGTACAAGATCGCGGGCGAACTCACGCCGGCCGTCTTCCATGTGTCGGCGCGCGCGCTGGCGATGCAGGGCCTTTCCATTTTCGGCGATCACGGCGACATCATGGCCTGCCGCCAGACGGGCTTTGCCTTCCTCGGCGCGGCCAGCGTCCAGGAATGCGGCGACATGGCGCTCGTGGCGCATGCCTCCACCCTTCAGGCGAAGGTGCCGTTTGTGCACTTCTTCGACGGCTTCCGCACCTCCCACGAAGTGCAGAAGATCGAGGAGATTCCCCAGGAAGTCATCCGCGAGATGATTGACGAGGATGCCGTCAACGCCTTCCGCGCCCGCGGCCTCAACCCCGAGGCGCCGACCATGCGCGGCACCGCCCAGAACCCTGACGTTTACTTCCAGGGCCGCGAGACCGTCAACAAGTACTACGAGGCCGTCCCCGCCATCGTTCAGGAGAACATGGACAAGCTGGCCAAGCTCACCGGCCGCCAGTACCACCTCTTCGACTATGTTGGCGCCCCGGACGCCGAGCACGTGATCGTGATCATGGGCTCCGGCTGCGAGACCGTCCAGGAAGTCGTCGAAGAGCTCGTCTCTGAGGGCGAGAAGGTCGGCGTGGTCAAGGTGCGCCTCTATCGCCCCTTCGACGTCAAGGCCTTCGCCTCCGCGCTCCCCAAGAGCGTGAAGAAGCTCACCGTGCTCGACCGCTCCAAGGAGCCCGGCTCCGTTGGCGAGCCCCTCTACACCGACGTGCGCACCGCCATCGGCGATGCCATGCAGAACGGCTGGCTTGAGATCGCCTATCCCAAGACCTACGGCGGCCGTTACGGCTTGGGCTCCAAGGAGTTCACCCCCGCCATGGTCAAGGGCGTCTTCGACAACATGAAGGCCGCCGCCCCCAAGAACCACTTCACCGTGGGCATCAATGACGACGTGACCGGTTCCTCCATCGCCGTTCCCGCCTTCCTGCTCAAGGATTCCGGCTGCACCGAGTGCATGTTCTACGGTTTGGGCTCCGACGGCACCGTTGGCGCGAACAAGAACAGCATCAAGGTCATCGGCGCGAACACCGACAACTACGCGCAGGGCTACTTCGTCTATGACTCCAAGAAGGCGGGCGGCCTCACCGTCTCCCACCTGCGCTTCGGGCCCAACCCCATCCACAGCCCCTACCTCTGCACCAAGGCCGACTTCGTGGCGTGCCACAACTTCTCCTTCCTTGAGAAGTATGACATGCTCTCCGCCGCCAAGGTGGGCGCCACCTTCCTGCTCCAGTCCGAGTATGACGCCAAGACCGTGTGGGATCACATCCCCGATGAGGTCGCCAAAGTCATCATCGAGAAGAAGCTGAAGTTCTACGTGGTGAACGCCGTGAAGGTCGCCCAGGCCCTCGGCCTCGGTGGTCGCACCAACACCATCATGCAGACCGCCTTCTTCGTGATCTCCGGCATCATCCCCGCCGAGAAGGCCATCGACCTCCTCAAGGCCGCCGCCAAGAAGGCCTACGGCAAGAAGGGCGACGATGTGGTGAAGCTGAACTGGGACGCCATCGACGCCGCCCAGAGCGCCATTGAGCAGGTCACCGTGCCGGCCGCCCCCAGCGGCAAGCTCGTCAAGCCCGCCACCGTGGCCGCCAGCGCGCCTCAGTTCGTCAAGGATGTGACGGCCAAGATGATGCGTCAGGAGGGTGATGAGCTGCCCGTTTCGGCGATCCCCGACGACGGCACCTGGCCCACCGCCACCACGCAGTATGAGAAGCGCAAC
Source organism: uncultured Lentisphaeraceae bacterium (assembly GCA_949282555.1). Classification (GTDB taxonomy): domain Bacteria; phylum Verrucomicrobiota; class Kiritimatiellia; order RFP12; family DVOR01; genus Spyradenecus. The sequence goes on from CASDPK010000030.1 coordinate 8,919, forward strand.
ATCGCGGTGAACATCCCCAACTGGAACAACGAGACCTGCATCCAGTGCCTCAAGTGCTCCACGGTCTGCCCGCACGCCGCCATCCGCGCCAAGATCGTGGATGAAGCCGCGCTCGCCGGCGCCCCCGAAGGCTTCAAGTCTGCCGACGGCAAGCCTCCGTTCAAGGGCAAGAAGTTCACCTTGCAGATCGCCGTTGAGGACTGCACCGGTTGCGGTCTCTGCTCCAAGGTCTGCCCCGAGTTGCCCAAGACCGGCAAGACCCTCACCATGGTGCACTACGATCAGGACACGCTCCGCAAGCCCGGCGAGAAGAACTGGGAGTTCTTCCTCGGCCTGCCCGAGACTGAGCTCACCGGCGTGCCGCTGACGGCCAAGACCTCCCAGCTCAAGCGTCCGCTCTTTGAGTTCTCCGGCGCCTGCGCAGGTTGCGGCGAGACCCCGTACATCAAGATGCTCACCCAGGTCTGCGGCGATCACCTCTGCATCGCCAATGCCACGGGCTGCTCCTCCATCTATGGCGGCAACCTCCCCACCACCCCCTACTGCCAGACGGCCGAGGGCAAGGGCCCCGCGTGGTCGAACTCCCTCTTCGAGGATAACGCTGAGTTCGGCCTCGGCATGGTGATCACCCGCGACAAGCAGCAGCAGTTCGCCAAGGAACTTGCCGAGCGCATCATCGCCTCCGAGGGCGCGCCCGCTGAGTTCAAGCAGCTTCTGCAGGACACGGTCGCCGCCATGACCACCCAGAAGACCGACGAGGACATCAAGGCCCAGCGTGAGCGCGTGGCCAAGATCAAGGCCACTGCCGCCTCCTGCGATTGCGCCACCTGCAAGAAGCTCGCCACCGTGGCCGACTTCTTCGTGCGCCGCTCCGTGTGGATCATCGGTGGTGACGGCTGGGCTTACGATATCGGCTACGGCGGTCTGGACCACGTGCTCGCGACCGGGCGCAACGTCAAGATCCTCGTGCTCGACACCGAAGTCTACTCCAATACCGGAGGCCAGGCTTCCAAGTCCACGCCGATTGGCGCCGTGGCCAAGTTCGCCGCCGCCGGTAAGCCGCAGATGAAGAAGGACCTTGCCGCCATCTCCATGACCTACAAGAACATCTATGTCGCGCAGATCTCGATGGGCATGAACCCCGAGGCCGCCGTCAAGGCGTTCAAGGAAGCCGAGGAGTACAACGGCCCCGCCCTCATCATCGCCTACGCGCACTGCATCGCGCACGGCATCAACCTCGCGACCGGTCTGGAACACCAGAAGATGGCCGTTGAGACGGGTCACTTCCCGCTCTTCCGTTACAATCCCGAGTTCGCCGCTCAGGGCAAGAATCCGCTCACGCTCGATTCCAAGGCCCCCAGCAAGAAGTTCTCCGAGGCTCAGGCCCCCACCGAGAACCGCTTCAAGCAGCTCGCCAAGATGAACCCGGAAGAGGCCAAGGCCATGTTCGAGGCCGCCGATGCCTTCTACTCTCGCAAGTACGACTACCTCCAGGCGCTCGCCGCCCTCAATGTCTATTAAGCGAAAGAAGATCTCTCGAAAAAGGAAGTCCCACCGATCGGTGGGGCTCCTTTTTTTATACGGAACAGACCTGTAACGTTTTCTCAGAAATAAAAAAGCGCGGGCACACCTATGTGTCCGCGCATGTTTTATTGGAGTGACTGCTTACTCGTAACGGAGCCACGCCGTAGCCGTGCAATCGCGATCGGCGCGGACGCGAAGCCAATATCCACGCACCTGTCCGAGATCTGCCTGAAGCGTCTCTCCCGCAGGGACGGTATATGTGGCGTATGGATGCCACACACCGGTGCCTGTGAGATCAAGTTCAAGCGTGACGGTCACGGGGGCCTTGGCATTGTGCGAGAGGCGCAACGTCTTGCGGTCAAATCCCGTCATCAGATAAGGATCGGAAGGCTCCCCGGCTTTCACGGACGTGTTGAGCCAAGGGCCACCCTTGCCTCGCGGTTTGCCGAAGGACCACAGGTCATCAATGGCCCCCACCCAAACCGATGCCTTCCCATCGTCCGACACGATGACGTGTCCATCCGCCTTCGCCTCCGGCTTCACGCCCGTGAGCACCAACAACCCGCGCCAAGAGGCGAAGTCATGGATGCGGGCATTGTGCGTGGAGAGCGCACGCGCCTTGGAGAAGCCTCCGGCATTCTCTGCGGGGAGCTCATAGAAGATGCCCGCGAGATTCAGAAGGTCGCGCTCCGTGCAAACCTCACGGCACACGCGCTCGGGGCCCAAAGGCCCTGGCTTATCGTAGGCCGTGGGGTCGGCCTTCGGGAAGCGCCAACGGCGGCCCTTATCATCAACCACAAGCGCGGAGGCAGGTTCAACACTCACGCCCACGCCATTGATGGGATAGTGCGACTTCACCCAAGAAGCATCACCGGAAAGACGACGCAAGCGAAGATCCGCAGAGAGCTCATAGAATCCGACGTCTTCGGCTTTGCCATTCTCGTTCGTCATGGCGGCAAGTCCCAACGTTCCCTTGCGCTCACCGCGAACATATGGCAATCCGCCACGAAGCGTCGCATCCGCCTTTCCGGCCAATCCAGAGAAGATCGGTGCAGGGGCCGTGCCACGGGTGTCCTTGGCGGCATACTGGAAATAGGCCGTCATTCCCTTGGCAGAAGCTTTCGCCGTTAGGCGCACCCATGCGCCCTTCAACACAGAAAGATCCTTTTCCACAATCTTTCCAGGCGTCACGGTCACCGTCCCCGCCGGAGTCCAAGTTCCGTTACCTTTGGCATCCACCTCCAAGAGAACATCGACAGGAGTTGTCCCACGATGCGCCATCTGAAGCGTACGCAACGCATATCCCTCAAGCAGATACGCATCCGACACCGTTCCGGCACTCACGTCCTCATCGAACCATACGGCTCCACGTCCCAATGCCGGGCCAAGAGTGGCAAGCTGTGAAGGCTTGAGGAACCACAAATTGGAATTCGACTGGCCGGGGCCGCCAATGGTACCCTTTGCCCGACGCTTGTTGTAGAATTCCGCCTTCGCGGAGTCATCGCACCCGAGCACGACCCAATCGCCCCAGCGGCAGAAATCGCCCACGACCTTCATATAGTTGGAGAGCGGAGCAATGCCGGACGACGTCTTGGAGGTAAATGTCTTCGGGAAGCGCCAGAAGGTTCCGTGCATGGTCATGAGCAGGTCCTTTTCCCCGATATCACGAATGCGCGGCCACTCCGTGTTCCAACCATGGGCGCCATCATAGCTATGGCTACCCTTCGGCAGACGATAGGTATGCCACTGCCCACCGTCAAGCGACTGGAGCAGGAGCGAACGATAATCCCATCCCACACTCCAAAGCGGATCGTTAGGGTTGGCATTGCCTTCAATGCCGCCAGGGCCCGTGACCTCCGTGAACTGATTGCGGCGAACGACCTTCCAATCCACCCAACCATCCGCACCAAGCGTGCCACTCCATTCGGCCAAAACACCGGAAGACGTCGAAGGATCCCACTGAGCACGGCCAGCCGTATCACCATTGTTCGCGTAAACCACGCGCCCCTGTGCCGTGTAAGCTCCTTTGCCATGGTACCCCGGGAGCTTGGACCCACTGTGACCGGGAACCGACTTCCCTTTTGCGTCAATCTCGCGATTGCCGTCTTGATTCAACTCTTTTGCGGCGAGGGTTTTCACGTCGACTTCGTAAATCCCCTCCTCCATCGTGGCATAGTAAATCTTCCCGGCGGGATCGGTGAGATGCCGCATGTTGGCCGTCAAACGGCCGTACAAAAAGCGCTCCGGATCCCGCGTATCCTTCGGGATGCGAACATTGCCGGACGGGTCGATGACATAAGGGCCAATGAACAACTGCTTCGACTCGCGATGAATCATGCGATTGGCCGGCGTCCCGCCAATGCTCTCGGGACGAATAATCTGCTTAAGTTCCGGCGTGATCTCATAGAGCTTATCCGATGACCCATTCGGTCGATGCGGAGCATACGTGATAACCCACAGCCGATTGGCCCACGGTACCACCGCACCTGTTCCGCACTCGCCTTCGTCGTTGAACATCGTCAAGTGTGGATAAATACCGCTTACAAACGGCTTATCCGGCGCCTGCTGAGCCCAAGTAACCGTCAGCCCTGCCATAAAAGAGGCCAAGAGAATGATGCTTTTCATATGAGTCCTTTCATTGTCAAATCGTGTGTGCGCTCAAGCGACCTTGCGTCGAAGCGCAGCCCCGACTAGACCCAACGCCAACAACGCCAACGCCGTCGGTTCGGGGAGACTGTCATACGCTTTGCGGATGTCATCACTGCCGGCATAGCAATCCTCGGGATCATTGGTAGAAGCAATCGCGGCATTGAACGTCACCCCTTTCATGGACATTGGGTCTTCTGTCTCTTCATAACCTCGGCCAATGGTGATTCGTTTGAAAGTCACGCCACCAAGGCGTCCATCGTAGGTCAAGCACTCCACGCCATTGAGGAAGACAGAAATGGCCGCTCCATAGTTGGGCCCCACCCCACGATCAACCGTCACCACAATCTGGTTCAGCCCCTCAATGACTTCCCCCCCCCCTGTGAATGTTGCGGTATGGTTCTCGTCCTTCAACAAAGCCGCCAATCCATTCTCCGTCAGGGAAAGCTTGATGCCATAGCCACCGATGTCGCCAACGGTCCCTCCCAGCATCAATACACATCCCGAAGTCGGTACACCGTTCGAAAAGCGAATGTTCACGCGATAAGCGGCTTTTGTTGTTTCCTTGATATGCCCGATGTCTCGTTCCCCGTCCTCGAGATTGTTCAATCCGCGCCATCGCATGTCACCCCAATTCACATCTTTGTTCCAATCGATGGTGACGGCGGTGGCCGTAAGCGTGAAAAACATGGCACAAGCCAATGACATGATTCGTTTCATTGCGACTCCTCTTCTTGTTAATGCCTTGGGGCAAAGCGCGCATCCCGAACAGAGAAAACATACATCCGTATTATGCCTCTGAAGCCCCTTCGAAGAAAAGGATTTTCATATGGACGATACTGTTGTACGCAGGACATTATCCCTCTCCCTCCTCGGAGGCAACTACCTCTACACGGAAGAGGCGAGACGTTTCGTCCATCGGAAGGTCAAGCGTGAGAATGCCACCGTTCCCTTCCGAGGCCTCCACGGAATTCCCCAACGGTACGCCCCCCAATGAAACGGCACGTATTCGCGCCCCTTCCACGAAGGCCGCAGGCGCGCCATTGGCATTACGGATCTGAACGGTCACACGCAGGGTGTGGGTTTCCGGGCAGGGGAGCATTTCCGTGACGCCGAAGGCATAGGCGAAGCGCACCGTCTCCCCCACCGTACGGCTCCTAGCATTTCCGGCGAAGGGGCGCAGGCCCTCGAAACACAGCAAGGCTTCACGGGCCTCGGCATCGGAAAGAGGCACGACGGCACCATCACGCACAGCGCCTGCCACAAGAGAGAATCGCTCACCATCGGCGATTCCGGCTTCCTCTGCCAATCCAATCAGACGCTCGGTGGCAAGATCCCCTGTCGGCCACGCTTCGTCATCGGCGGGCACGGGGCCAACGGAGAGCGTCAGCTGGCCATCGGCATACGTGGCCCGCGCCTTTTGGTTGTTGAGACGATAGGATTTCCCTGCCCAGTAGGCGGAAGCGTCGCCCGCCACTTCAACGGAAGCGAAGTGTCCCTCGGAGAAGAGCTCCACGCATCCCACCGCCGAGAAATCAGGCAACATGACCTTAGCGCCCCGCGCCACCTCCAAACGGTCGAAAGCTCCCACCGTCGCGACCGTAAGATCCGGTGATCCTTCCAGCCTGAGGGTGGTGAGTCCGTCCACTTCACTGCTCGCGGAGCACGGCAATACCTGTCCCGTAAACGTCCCGCCCCGCAACGTCATCGTGGCATTGCCTCGAACAAACGTGTTCGCCCCATATCCGCCGGCGCACAAAACACCGGGAAAGGTCGTTCCCGATGCGTCAATCGTCACCGAGGCATTCCCCAGTGTTTCCAGTATGGTAGCCGACCACGCATTGGCACAACCGCCAACGATCGTCTTTCCGCAAACGCCCTCCCCCCTCGGGGCAAGCTCAATTTCCACTCCGCTATCCCCAAGAATTCGAGCGGAGGGACTCCATCCACTCCAACTGTACATCCCGCCGACCAAAAGACTCTCACTGTCCGTCAGCGACCGTAAGCGAATCAACGTGTTTCCGGTCACTTCCGGAGCCGTCTCGGTTGCGGCGGAACTTTCAATTCTGAAGCCCCCGATGACATGCCCTGTCACTTCCGCATCTTTTTCCACCGTCACCAAAACATTCCCATCGACCTTTGAAAGGTTTGCCGCCTGGAACCCTGCCCCCGCCACATGCTGTGCCGTCCCTCCTTGCATCCAGAGCACAATGTTGCCCTCATGCGTGCGCCATTCTGGGTGTTGTGCGCTATAGGTGGCACAATTGTCTCCTCCTACAATCCACTGGTAAAATCCCCCGATCACATCAAGCCACGTGTCGCCTAGAAGAGCCAAATCCGTCTCGCCATATTTCCCCCCAAAAAGTTTTCCGCTTTCCAATTCGGCGTGCGAGACAACAACCGCCGTCGCCAATCCATTTTCATGCACCACACGATGTGTCACATCGTCTGCCATACCTGTTGAAGCCGAAAGCGTTTCGGAGACGGTGACCGCTGAGGCCGGAGGCAACAGATCCCACCCCTTCGGCAAATCCAAAGCGTCAAACCCCGTCATCTTTGAGAGCGTGACCTCCACAACGTCCTCCTCATTGGAAGAGACTTCGGCCGTGGCGCTAAGCCGACCATCAATCCCAAGCGGTATCACACGTTGAACCGTCGGCACCCCACCCTCCGTCGCAAACAATGCGCGCGCACCGCGGATTTCATTCCCGGAAGGGTGAAACGCAACCTCAAGGGAAGCCTCCGAAGAAAAAAGCGTGGGATCCGGCTGAAAGTCAATCGCATGGCCAAGGTCACGAAGGCTCCCTCCCAAGTCAAGTCGCAACCCCTCCTGTCGAAGAATCTGAACCGCCGCCAAAGTTCCTTCCCCCCCTAATCCGTTGGCTGGCTGCCCACGAATCGTCAAAAATCCATCCGCCGCAACCGGAATATTGCTGATACGCAACACATTGCGTCCCAAGCGAGGCCCGGCCGCCCAACCACCAAACGAATCCTCACGAAGCGCGGTGATGGCCGCACCGTCAAGATCGGCAAACGGCGTCTCCGGAAACAAATCACTTTCCATCAGCAAAGCGGGAAAGCCTTTGGATGAATCCGTTTTTTCCGCTCCGCAGTAAAGAATCGCCGAATAAATCCCCTCTGGCAGTCCTTGCACTTTTACCATTGGCCCCCGAGAAGCGTCGGCCAACCAAGCCCCCATCAACGTCGCCTCCTGCGATCCCTCCAATGTTCCCGTAGCGGAAACCGTGACCGGATGCCCCGCCAACGTGGCGACCGTTCCTTCCGTTGGACCAAGCGTCCTCCAATGCGCGGAAGGTTCCACCCCGTACGTCCCCTCCGGGAGAGAAACGCCGCCAAAATTGATGCTCAGCAACGGACTCGTCACCGAGAGCGGCGGGGCGACAACGACATACGCCCCCCCATCCCTCCACTTCCAATCCCCCAAATCGTAACGCACGCCCGACATTGCCCCAGATAACCCCGTGACAGTCTGCGTATAGGCTGACCCGAAATACCAATTGAAAAGGACAAACGTCACGGTTTCCTCCCCGGCCAACGAAACGCACCCTTCCATCGGCAACGGCTCAGAAGTGCCGGAACTAAAGTCGGAATACCACGCCTCTCCTGTACGGCGGAACTTCGCCACCAGACGCGAAGACAACGCCTCCGTCAACGTGTAATCCGTCCCTTCCTGCGAAGCCACCCAATCACGCACACTCCCGGAAAGCTCCCCAGACACCACGAAAACGCCACAATGGCCTGGCTGAGCGGCCCCCGCATTCGTGCACCCCAACGTGGCCCGCCAATCCAAAAGCAGGCCAGAGGCATCTTCCCTGCACCCCTCGATCACTTTCGTTTCCCGGGCGAACGTCACCGAAAAACTGGCGTCCGAAATGTTCCATGGGCTTTCTGAAGCATCTTCGAAGCCACGGCCAACCGTAATCTTTGAGAACGTGACACCTGCAAAGCGGCCACTGTACGAAAACGCTTCTCTCCCATTCACGAAAATCGCGACATCAGCCGGATAATCCCCTGCCGCGGGGCCACGATCCATTGCGATGATCAACTCGTTGCGCCCCGGCAGAAGCGTCGCCGAACCGTTGAGCGTTTGTTCACCCCTTTCATCATGGAGCTTCGCGGAGAGTGTACCATCAGCCCCAGCCTCAAGCCACACGCCTCGTTGGCTCCCGCCACCTAGCATAAAGACCGTCCCTCGTGAAGGGGGATCGGTAGGGAGCGTCAACAATAGCCGACACGCCGCTCCGGAATCCGAATCCACGTGATTCATGGAACAGCTCCCATCCGCCGCCAATGCCAACCCGCGCCACGCCAAGTGCCACGCACCAAGCGCCGTTCCCGTCCAAAGGGCTACACCACAAACAAGGCAAATCCTCCAGAACCCACTCCCGTGGCATAGGTTCAACAGCCCTTCGAGCAAAAAGCGGAACACTCCGAAACAGAATGCCCCCCCCCTAGGCAAAGGTTTCGGATTCCCCTCCAAAAAGGCCCGCCCCAGCCTTCACGCATCAATCGCCCCATTCCAAAACAACCAGTGATAAACGAAATGGACAATCGTTTAAGCATTGGAACCCTCCACATTCGCTGTGTCTTTCACCCGCATCCTGCCTCAGAACGCAGGGTTGTGGGGGGATACTAGCATATTGCTTGACGCGTTACAAGCAAAAGCGAATGGACGATTCTGTCGGCATTTGCTCTTATTCCTGTCCGAGAATGGTCAACGCAAAGATTCGATGCGCTGTTGGAGAGGTACGAGGAGGAGAACGGTGAACGGAAAAGACAAAATGTCGCTCAACGCTTATTGGGCGAAAGCGAGCGTCACGCACTCTCCGGAAAAGCAAAGAACGGGACAGGGGGGTGGCAGAGAGGTGGGCGAGAATGAGAGCGGGAAATAGGTTGATATCGGCCAAACCCCGCAGGATGAAGGGAAGAGTGCCCATCCCCTGCCTCCATCGAAATCGATGCGGGACGGGTTGCCCTGGGTTTCGTATGGAGATGTGCCAAGTCTCGGGCGCGACCATTCGGGGAGCGTTTTGAAAGGAACGGCAGGACACGTTCTAACCGCGCCATGAATCTTTGCATTCATTTTTTCGAACAGAAGTGCCCCTTCCGCGTCTTCCATGAAAGGTATGCTCCCCTTTGCTACAATACGCTTGATGAAAGCACATGGCAGAATCATCCGAGCCAGTGGCAGAACGGTTTTCCCGCTCATTATCGCCGGACATTACGATGCCTCTCCTCGATATTTTGTCGAGCGACAGGAAGGACGCAACGACTGGTTGTTGCTTGTTTCGCTTGAAGGCCTCGGGCGCGTAGCCTCCGGGAAAATCTCCGCCACGCTTCCTCCGGGGTCGTTGGCCCTCATCCCTCCCCAAGCTCCCCAAGATTATCGGACAGCCTCAGAGGGCCCGGGCTTTTGGAACTTCGTGTGGATTCACTTCTTCCCGCCGTTGCATTGGCGTGCGTTGCTCAATTGGAGCCAAGAAGAATCCGCTTCCGCACGACAAATGCGGCTTTTGGATTTGCGCGCCACGCTTCCTTCCGCCGAACGTCGCGTGAGGACATTCGTCCTCACTGCCGTCCGCCATGCCGCAGAGGATTCGCCCAACGGTGATGCCCTTGCAATGAATGCCCTTGAAGCCATCCTGCTTTGGTGCCAACGTGCGCTCGGCACGCGTCCCAACCTCGCTGAACGTGACGCATTTGCGGAAACCGTCCGAGCACACATCCATTGGGATCTTGCCCATCCACCCTCTGCCGAGGCATTGGCCGCCCACACACACCTTTCCCTCTCACGCTTTCGCCACCGTTTCAAGGCAACCTTCGGACTTACCTTGACGGATTATATCGATCAAGCACGTATGGTGCGCGCCAAGCAACTCCTCCTCTCCGAAGTTTGCGACACCGTCAAAGCCGTAGCCCGCACACTCGGATTCAATGACCCCGCCTATTTCACTCGCCGTTTCACCGCTCTCTACGGTTTTCCCCCCAGTGATCTCCTCAAAAGCGCACATCCCTCGACAAAAACGCCCGAGTCACAACCCGGGCGAAGTCCTTAAAGCCAGAGGTATACGCGCCTCATAAAGCTTTGGCCGGCGCTTCCGCCGTCATCGATGGCGGCTCGAAGGTCAAGCCTGTATCATCCGGGAAGAAACACGTGGCACTCCACTTCCACCCCTTCCGCGGCAATTTGATGAGAAGTTCGTTCCGCCCCTTGCGAAGGGTCACACGCAACGGCGGCCGAACCATCCACGGTTCATCCACCAAAGGGATCTCCCTTGATTGGGCCGCGGGAATACCCGGCTGACGCCAAACAGGCGGAGGCACGGGCGTCCCGTTCAGCAGCAACTTCGCACCCTTCGCATTCCACTGCCCCTGAACAAGGGCCATGTCACGCCGGCGCCCCTCACTGCGGGAATAGGCCATAAAGTCGGCGATAAGATCAACCGTCCGTTCACGATCGCTCCAAACAATGGTGCCAAGCCACACGCATCCACTCTTCCCATCCGTGAGATTGCTCTTGGGGAAAAAGAAATGCTGGGGATAGATGGTTCCCTGCGCAATCATGCGCTCTCCCCAAGGAAGCTCGGCAAAGGGGAGCTCCTCCGCCGTTTCGGCCATCCGCCAACGCATCTGCGTTTGCCGCCAGTAAGCGAAGGGTTTATCCTTGAAGAACGGTTTGTGCGCAAGGAGACGCCGCTCAAGGTCCGCCGCAAAGGAGAAGTCCGGATCTCGCGGATCGGGGAGATTGGCGTAATAGCGCAGATCTTCTTTTTCGCGTCCGTTCCAAAAGGCATCGGAATAAAGCACCATTGCGGGATAAACGGGATTCATCGTGAGGATATCCTCGGGTTTCGCCACCGCGTCATCGTGCCAAACGGCGAAAATGGCACCTAGACGATTCTCCGGTTTCCCCGTGAGGCAAGGCTTTTGATAGGCCGCCGGCGCGAGCAATTCCAGCGGGTCCACGTGGTTGATGTAATAGGAACTCTGCGAATCAATGTAGGGCTCCTTCTCGGAACGGCGCACCTGTCGACCAATCCAATATTGCCGAATGAGCGGCTTGGAGAGATTCGGCGGGTTCTGCCCCGGCCCCCAAGCAATCACCTTGAATCCCTTGGACTCCAACTGGTTCACCCACCCCGTCAGCCACTCACCGGGAACACGCTCATGCGCCTTCACCTCGTCCGAACCGATATGAATGTAAGGGGTCACCTTCGGATCAAGCATGGAGGTGAGCTCATCGAACAGGTCGGAAACGATTTGGCGCACCTTGGGCTCATCCATTCGCTTCACCCCAAAGGCACGCCGGAAGGTTTCGGTATGCCCAGGGACATCCAGCTCGGGGATAACGATGATATCCAGCGTCTGGGCATAGGCAATCAGCTCTTTGAACTCCTCCTGCGTGTAGAAATTGTCCGTACGGTCAAGATTCTCAGGGCGGGAGAGTTCCGGATACTTCTTGGACTGAAGGCGCCAGCCGTGATTGTCCGTGATGTGCCACTGGAACGCATTGAGCTTGTAGTCAGCCATCACGCGCAATTGTTCCTTGAGCTGTCCTACCGGTTGCCAATTGCGCCCCGTGTCATGGAGAATGCCACGGATGGGAAAGGTGGGCCAGTCCTTGATGGTGCCGCAAGGAATCACGCCATTGCCCAGCTTCTTCAATTGTCGCAATGTTGCCCAAGCGTAGGAGGTGCTCGCGTGACCGGAGAGCGTGTAAGATGGCGTGATCGTCACTCCCGTGGGGGTGATGTCCAAGACATAGCTTGGCGGGGGAGGATTCGCTTCCCACGCTTTGAGCTCCCCAGCCGTCGGAGGTTCCACCGCCGCAATCGTGATCTGCTTCTCGTCATACCGCCACGTGCCTTCGGCTGGCACGATTTCCTTCGGTCGGGGAAGGAGCTCCTCAAAAGGGCCGGCGAACAACATCGTTGGGAGCAAGGCCACAAGGGGAAGCAGACGTTTCATCGGGAACCTCTCTGTTTAGGACTCTGCGGATTCCGCCTGCGGCGTCTGAACCGCCCGGCGATCGGTCGAAGAACGCAGGAGCTCATCGTCAAGGACGGCATTCAGCACGTCTTCCTGCGTCACAAGGCCAATGGGCTTACCTGCGGCGTTCAGCACGATGAGCACCTTCGTGTTGCGCACACGCATATAGGGGAGCAACTCATCCGCCGGGACATCCCGCTGGACAAAGACCGGCGGGCGGCGCAAGTCAAACGGGACAGGGTCCTTGCTGCGGCTCCGCAGAAGGTCGAACAAATGAAGCACCCCCAAGCACTGCTCACCATCGTCGGAGAAAATCGGCAGCACGCGATGGCGGCTCTGACGAAACACGCGCTGCACGGTGGCGAGATTGTCGCTTTCATACACGCGCACCATCTTGGAAAGGGGCGTCATGATCTGCGTGGCCCGGCGCAACTGAAGGTCCAGCACACGGCTCACCATCATGCGCTCGAACGCAGAGATTTGCCCGTGGGCCTCGGAATCCCGCATCAGAAAGGCCAAACTCTCGCGCGAGACGAAGGGCGAACGCTTCTCTCCGCGCTTTCGGCCGGCCACCAGCCGCGTCAGCACAATACAGAGCGACGCCAAGGGATAAAGCACCGTCCGCAAAACCAAGAACACCGGAAGCAACGGACGGCACCGCTCAATCGGGCGCGCCGTGAACCACAGTTTCGGCAAAAACTCTCCGATGATCAGCAACAGCACCGCCACCGCCGCCGTCGCCGCCGTCTGCGCCGTGGGGCCGCCGAAGCCCATTGCCTCCGCCGCCGCGACCGCAAGCGCCGCGGCAAGCGTGGAAAGGGTGACATTGCAAATGTTGTTCCCCACCAGCGTGGTGGCCAAAAGCCGGTGCGTGTCGCGCAAAATCGCCGCGAGCGCCTTGGCCTTTTTGTCTCCGTGCCGGATGCGGTGCACCAAACGGTGACGATTGAGCGAAACCATCCCGCTCTCAAATCCCGAGAAGAACCAGCTTCCCAAGAAGAAAAGCACGAAGAGCGAACTATTGACGAGAATCGCAGTCACAGTCATGACAAGGCCTCCGCTTCGGCATCCGGAGCTTCCTCTTCACCTTCCGAAGAGACCGCACGCGGCAGATCCGTGTCGCGAGATTCAGGATCAAGGTCTTCCAACATAACAGAGAGAATCTTTCGCCGGCGCATCTTTTGGACGGTCACACGGTAGCCATCGGCCTCCACCGTCTCGCCCACCTTCGGGATTCGCCCGCAATGGAAGGTCACCCATCCGCTCATGCGGTCCGCATCGTCCGCCTCAAGGTGCGTTCCCAGCTCAAAATTGATCTGCTCCAGAGCGGCGTCCCCCGCAACGATCCAACAATTCGGCCCATGCCCGCGCACATCCGGGGCCTCCTGAGGCGTGCTGGCATCGTCCGTCTCCAACGAAATCAACTCCAAGATGTCGCCGCGCGAAACGATTCCGGCCGTTCCGCCGTATTCGTCGGTCACCAACACCATCGGCAGATTCTGCCGGTAGAGAAGGATCAACAAATCGTCCAAGCCAATGTTCTCCGGCACGGCCGTGGTGCACCGGCAGCACGCCGCCTCAAGATTGTGCGTAGGATCAAGCAAATATCGCGACACGTCCACGAAGTCGATGAAATTATCCGCCGAATCATCCCACAGCGGCATCCAAACGAAGGGCGCCGCCCGCATCATTCGCTCATGCGTCTCCGGCGGATCATTCTTGTCCAACCCGATGAGGTCAACGCGCGGCGTCATCACGTCCGAGGCGTTCAGCTCGCTCAAACGCAAAATGCCGCGAACCATGGCGCCCTCTTCCTGATCCAAATCTCCGTGTTCCTGCCCCAAATTGACCACGCTCACCAATTCCTCATCGGAGACCGAGCGAGACTCCGGCGTGAGGGTCTTCCGAAAAGGCCGCAACAATTTTTGGAGACACCACGACAGCGGCCATAAGAGCGGAATGATCGCCGAAAGCGTCCGCACCATGAACGGCACCATTGCCTCCGCGTGCCGGATTGCAAACTGCTTGGGGCTGATCTCGCCGAACAGCAACACCAACAGCGTCACCGAAACGATGCTCGTGATCTCCGTGTAAGCTTTCGGCACCCATCCGCAATGCGACACAAACGCAAACCCGACGCTTGCCAACGCCGCATTCACAAACGTATTGCCAATCAACAACGTTGAAAGCAGGATCTCCGGCTGTGAGAGCATGGCGGACAATCGCTCCCCCAACCCCTTGTTCCGCTCCTTGATCCGTTGAATCTGCAACGGCGACAACGACAACATCGCTGTTTCGCACCCTGAAAAATAGGCAGATAAGGCAAACAACAAGACGAAAGCGACGCCAAACGCGGCGAGGATCAATGTACTCATAAATCCTTTCGCGGAATGTTCAACATTGCCCTTATAGTAACAGAATCGCGTCGGCTCCGCAAAGTGTTCATCCGTTTGTTGCGATACGTAATCGCCCCCCTAATGTAATTGTACTGTCCTAGGAACGGAAAGTTTCCCCCATACAGCGGGCGCAATGTCGGGATGCTCTGCATCGCCCATCGGGATAGCGTGCATCTTGAGGTGAGATGCGGAGTCTCTCAGAAAATCGCAGGGAGGGGACAAATACGTTCGGCCACGTCCGCGCACCCAATCCAAGGGCGGATAGACTCGCCACCATACAAAAAACGCCTCACAGGAAATCCCGTAAGACGTATCCAAATTGGTAGCGGGAGTAGGATTTGAACCTACGACCTTCAGGTTATGAGCCTGACGAGCTACCTGGCTGCTCAATCCCGCATTCTGAGAATGGCGCGCCTCGGAGGATTTGAACCTCCAACCTTCTGATCCGTAGTCAGATGCTCTATCCAATTGAGCTAGAGGCGCAAGTGCCGTGAAAACGGGGCATATGATAGCAACTCCACGGATGGCATGCAAGCACTTTTTCTAACTTTTTCAAAAAGTCAGCGTTACCCAAAACCACGTTCGTCGAGATTGAATAATAACCCTTTCTTAAAGCATCGAGAAACGCTCAAAATAAACATTTCTTCTTTTTCCTTCCGCCTACGACCAAGTTCTGCGTCCGGCCAATCATAAGGATGAAAAAAGAATTCGTCCCGGAACGGAAGCGACGTCAATCGCAGGCAACTGAACACTCCAAAAGGCAGGAATGTTCTGCATTGCGCAATGTTTCACCCAACGCTCCACCCGCCTCCGACTTCCGAAGGCTGCGCATCCATCAATCTCGCCCAACGGTCGCTATTCGTCAAATAGAAAAGACACCGAAGGGGTGAGAGGGGTGGGAAGGTGTTCGTCATTTACTGGACACTGAAGGATGGAGGGAGTGGGGCGAGGT
>CASDPK010000031.1 GCA_949282555.1 uncultured Lentisphaeraceae bacterium
GAGTTTCTCCATGAAGACACACTTGAAGCCCTCCTTCATGTCCCCATCTACTACTGCCATCCCTACAGTGCTTGGGAGAAAGGCTCGATTGAACGCCACAACCGCCTCCTGCGCCTCTACTGCCCCAAATCCACCAACTTTTCCAAGCTAAGCCCTCGCGCGCTTAAACAGACCCATCGTCTCATCGTCCACTACCCACACTCCCCAAAAAAGGTCTCCTAACCCATGCGTATTTTCCAACTCTTCCCAAACGCTCTGCGCAAATCTATTGACATTCTACAACAAAGGTGCTTTTACGGGTACTGTGGGTAAGAGGGGAGATGAAAGTGGAGTGTCAAAAGTGATTGTTTTGGAGGTGAAACAAAAACCTCTGACGTGCACGATATTCGGCGTTCCGTCAGAGGGTTAAAGTTTTGGCTTTGTTGTTGGGCAGGAAAATATTTCCCTTTAGGGGCTCGTAGGCGAAGATTTGCATCGGACGCGATAGTGCTTTTCCATGCCGTAGGGAAAGTTGTGTGGAATGTAATTCAATACGCGAGCATTGACCAAGGAAAAATCAAGAGCGTAATGCAGGAGTATCCACGGGCAATCTTCCAAGACAATATCTTGGATACGGGCCCAACAACGGGAGATCTCTTCCGGGTCACGGGAGGCGACGGCGCGATCATAAAGGCGATCCACTTCTTCCTGTACGTAGTTGGAACGGTTCGGGCCGGGGGATTGATTGCGTGAAAGGAAGAGTTGCATAAAGGTTTCGAGATCGGGATAGTCGCCAACCCATCCCATCAGAAACATCTGTGCACGCCGTAAGCGGATTTTCTCCAATAGTGCCTGCCAGGTGTTCACGGAGATTTCAAGCTTGATGCCGATGGCAGAAAGGAAGGAGGCCACTAATTCCATGGATTCTGTGGTGTCTTGGGTGGCATTGCCGATCTCAACGGTTAGGCGGAGACGTTCTCCCGTACGAGGGTCGATGCCACCAGGATATCCGGCCTCCTCCATCAGGCGTCGCGCTTTTGCGAGGTCAAACGCATATGGGAAGGGAGCTTGCCTAGCGTCCTTTAGATGGCTGGGGGCCACGGTGTTGAGGGCTTTCACACGTCCGCGGTAGTATGCTTCCCAGCGCGCGGTGTCAAACGCCGCGTTCACGGCTTGACGAAGGGCCTTGTTGGCGCCCATCACCGGGTCATCCATGTTGATTCCGAGGTAATAGACTTTCAGCGTGGGGGAGGTGAAGAGACGGATGCCGCGGGCTTTGAGTTCGGGGGAAAGTCCCATCTTGGGGTCAATGGCAATCTCCATGTTGTTCCGATCTACTTGCTCCAAAAAGTCGAGCTGGCCGGTCAACAACATCAACCATTGCGTGGAAGCATCCTTTACGATAAGGTAGCGGATGGTTTCAAAAGGGACCTCTTCGGCGTTTGGATCGAGTCCCTGCCATCCATGCCATTCAGGATTACGCTCAAAAACCATCTCGTACCCACGCCACCATTCGCGGAGGCGGTAAGCTCCGGCTCCCACGGGATGCTCGGCTAGGCCTTGTTGACCATAATATGCGACGGCTTCGGGGGGAACGGGTGCCATATAACACATGGAGAGGAACCAAAGGAATTGATTGTTGGGACGGGCAAGCTCCACTCGGAGGGTTCGGTCATCGAGCGCTCGCAATCCCTCAACTTCCCGATTGTAATCGGTGGGCGATTCGCCGGAAGATGCCTCTGCGAAGGCTTCCATTCCCTTAATGGGGGCAACAAGCCACTCCCCGGAACCGCCGACTTGACGATCTGCAAGCCGTTTCCAGCCATAGACGAAGTCCTGTGCCTTCACGCGGCGACGTTTCCCACCAAAACAGGGATCCGGAGCGTAATATGCCTCCCGCAGACGAAATGTATAGGTTCGTCCATCCGTACTGATTTCCGGCATGGCTTCTGCCGCTCCCGGAATCAACCGATAGGGACGCGCAACGTAGTCATATTCCAGGAGGGTTTGGAAGATGAGCGACATCGCGCCGTTTACACTCGTATCTGAGCCATGTGCAGGGTCCAACGTATTCAGGGACGGCTGAGCCCTTCGGAAGGTGAGATCTTCTCGCGCCATAAGTGGCGTACAGAGCAAAAGTGCCGCCACCAAGACGAACGTAAACCGTCTCAGTCCACTCATTCCTTCGGCTCCTTGGTGGAAAGATACTCTGCCAATCCAGCGGCGCGCAATTTGCACGAGGGGCACTTCCCGCATCCATCGCCCGGGATGCCTTCATAGCACGTAAGCGTGCGCGTACGAATGTACTCTAAGCATCCCAAACGGTCGGCAAGTGCCCACTCTTGAGCCTTGGTCATGTGTTGTAGGGGCGCATACACAGTAAAACGGCAGTCCATCGCAAGGTTCAACGTTTCGTTCATGGAACGAATAAAGGCTTCCCGGCAGTCGGGATACCCGCTATAGTCCGCATCGCTCACACCGATCATTAGGTCCAAGATACCTTTGCTTTTGGCATAGATTGCCGCCGTCAGCAGAAAAAGCGCATTTCGGCCCTCAACGAACGTATTTGGGAAAGGAGCCCCGGCTTCTCGCCCAATAGGTGTCGTTTCATCCATCAAGGCATTGTGTGTGATTTCCCGATACCAGTCGACCGTGATGGTCTTGTGTGAGGCAACCCCTTGTTCTTTGGCAATTTCTTCGGCCAGCTTCACTTCCAACGCATGGCGTTGACCGTAGGCAAACGTCAAGGTGTGGACGTTTTCAGCTCCACGCTCGGCGATGGCTTTCATGAGACAAGTGGTACTGTCTTGACCACCGGAAAAAACAACGAGAATCGGCTTCATGGATAACGTACTCAAAGGGTTGGAAGACGTGGGGGTGGGCGTGTCTACGTGTTTATCGGTTGTCGACGCGTTCCGGATTGAGATCATGCATGAGCAGACGTTGCCGGGCAAACTCCTCCCATCGCGTGGTCGGCCGGCCGTAATTCGCGTACGGATCGATTGAGAGTCCGCCGCGGGGAAGGAAACGTCCCCACACCTCAATGTAGCGCGGGGCCATGAGCTTGATAAGATCCTTCATGATGGTGTTCACGCAATCTTCGTGGAATGCACCGTGGTTTCGGAAGCCGAAAAGGTAAAGCTTAAGGCTCTTGCTTTCGACCATTCGGCGGTCTGGGATATAACTGATGTAGATGGTCGCGAAATCAGGCTGTCCCGTAATCGGGCACAACGAAGTGAACTCCGGGCAATTGAACTTCACGAAATAGTCGTTCTCGGGATGTCGGTTCTCAAACGTTTCCAAAATCGCCGGAGTATAGCGATCGCTGTAGACCGTTGTCTTGGAACCAAGCAATGTCAGGCCACGCGTCTGAGGCCCCATCTCTTGTGGGCGCCCACGGTCTCGTTCGGGTTCATCACGGCGTTCGTATCGGGCACCTTGTTGGTGTCCGTCACGCGCTTGAGATTCTTCACGCCGCGTTTCACGTACCTGCCGCCGCTCGTCACGGCGCATTTCTTGTTTATCTTTTCGACGCACCTCCGGCGGAATCCCCTGCTTCCTTGATTCTGGGGTGGTCGGTTCTTCCTTCATGGGTGGAACACTTGGTGCAATCGACTCTGTGTTGACAGACTCCAGAGGTGGTGTCAAGGTTTCGGTAGGCGACGCAATTTGGGTTGGTGGTTCGGAAACGGTGGGTTGCGACGGAACGTCTTTGACCGGAGTCTCTTCGGTTGGCACTATGCGGTCAACAACAGGTGCGGGCTCCTGAGAATTGGGCTTTGTCGTCTGCGCCTCGGCGGGAAGAGCAACCAAAGGCTTGCGTGGACGTTTTGTTCTGGGTTTGGCCACTTTACGGCTAGGAGGCGTGGGTGCATTCATCTGAGAAAGTTTCCTTGTTCGCCATAGTTTAGCATATGGCGTACGTCTGTGATGAAATTTGAACAACTTCGCTGTTGTGTCAAGTTGCGCATGCAACTTGCCGATGGCTGAAGAACCGATTTCGGACGTAACGCTCAATGGGGTTTATGCTATACTGAAGATTTATGTGGCGATACATCCTCAGAAGATTGGCAGAAATGGTACCCACAACGTTTGGGGTGCTGATGCTTTCGTTTGTTCTTTTCTATGTTGTGGGGGGATCGCCGGCGCAGACAGTGCTGGGGCAACATGCCTCGCAACGATCGATTGCCGCGTTTGATGCGGCGAATGGTTATGATCTCCCGTTGTTTTTTGGCCATTGGGCAACGATTGACGCCCTCCGAAAAGGGGCGAAGGGTGAGATGGAGTTGGCTTTTCCGTTAGGGCCTGGGCGGTATGCGTTGCCCGGCGCTCGGTCTGTGACGTTGCGTGAGGCTACGACAGGAACATTGCAGCGATACACGGGCAAAGAGGAGGTCACGGTTCCCGAAGGTTGGACATTGACGACGGCGGACGGCGCTGCCGCAGTCCGGAGACGCACACGGCATCTGTTTGACTCCCAGTTTGTGCGCTATCTCAATGGCCTCATTCATTTGGATCTTGGGATGTCGTTGGAGACAAAGCAACCGGTTTCGAAGGTATTGGCGCAGGGATTGTTGCCGACGTTGTCGCTATCCGTCCCGATTCTTCTTTTTGGCTCGGTGTTGGGAGTGGTACTCGGTCTTTTGTGTGCGGCGTCGCAAGGCGGATTGCTTGATCGGGGAGTGCTGGCGGTCTCAACGTTGCTGATGAGTGTGAATTATGTGGTGTGGATTTTGCTGGGGCAGTTCTTGCTTGGGTTTAAGTGGCCGATTTTCCCTATTTGGGGATATGAGAGCGTGTATTATTTGGTGCTTCCTGTGATTATAGGTGTGGCAGGGACGTTGGGGGCGGATGTCCGCTTCTATCGTGCGGCCATTCTGGATGAGGTCTACAGGCCCTATGTTCGAACGGCGGTGGCCAAAGGGGTTACGCCGACGCGGGTGCTTTTCGTCCATGTGTTGCGCAACTCTTTGATTCCGATTGTCACGTATATTTCGCTTTCCATTCCCTATCTGTTCACCGGAAGTCTGCTGTTGGAAAGTTTCTTCGGCATTCCCGGACTTGGAAGTGTTTCCATCAACGCCATCAATTCGGCGGATATGTCGGTGGTGCGCGCGGTCGTTGTCTTTGGTGCCTTGATTTATCAAGGCGTCAATTTGCTTACGGACATTGCTTATGGCTGGCTGGATCCCCGCGTGAGGTTTGCGTCATGAACGAGGGCTCGGAAATGACACACACTCCCGTTTCTTCGTCTGTTGCCGAGGCCGCCGCAATTCGAGGCCCGAGTGCATGGCGGCGCCTTTGGAGCGATTGGGGAACCCGTCTCTGCATTGTGGCCATCGCGCTCTACACGCTCACTGCGCTTTACGGTGAGGTCGTCTATCGCTACTACAAAGGGAGCCTTTGGGAGGGTGCGCCTGCGGCGCTCACTTGGGCTCCGGATCGGACGCCTCCCTACAACGAACTCCACATGGAAAGCCGTTATGTGCCGCCGCTTACGCGTGTGGAGTGGCCCGCGCACGTTCTGGCCGATGGCACGGCAGTGCCGGCGCGGACGCATCGTTACTGGCTGGGCTCCGATAATCTCGGACGTGATGTGCTTCAACGGTTGGTGCAGGGGGCACGGATTGCCTTTCATGTGGGCATCATGACCTCATTGATTGCCATCCCGTTAGGGGTGCTTTTGGGATGCCTTGGCGGATACTTTGGAGGGAAGGTGGATAGTTTCGTTGTTTGGCTTTGCGCCACCGTCTCCGCCATGCCTGGTCTGCTGTTCATTCTTGCCATTGCGTTGATTGCGGGAAAAGGACTTTTCGGCATCTATCTTGGCATTGGGCTTACGACATGGGTCAGTGTTTGCCGCAATATTCGGGCCGAGACGCTTAAGCATCGGGATCGGGCTTATGTTCAAGCCGCCAGAGTTTTGGGATATTCCCATCTACGCATTCTGTTCCGGCATATCTTGCCGAATGTGATGCACATCGTGCTCATTTCGTTTTCCATCCGCTTCCCTGCCAGTGTCGCGACGGAGGTCTTCATCAGCTTTTTGGGTATTGGTGTTCAGGGCGAGCCCTCATGGGGCATCATGATCAACAATGCGCGTGCCCGCTTGTGGCAAGGCATTTGGTGGGAACTTACGTTTGTTTCACTTGCGATCTTCCTGTTGGTGCTCATCTTTAACCGGTTGGCAGACGCCCTTCGGGATGTGTTTGACCCAGCCCTGCGGAATCGTTGATGGAGTCCCGCGGCAAGTGATGGAATGGTGGGATAAAGTGCGCGGCTACGCCTGAAGCGATAGTCCCAGCGCATTCAGTGAAAAAAGGAAGGCGGCCTCTCTTGAGGCCGCCTTCTTCGTTGAGTGGCAGGAATGCCGCTTACTTATCCGTGAGCGCCGCGACGCCGGGGAGCACCTTGCCCTCAAGGTATTCAAGAGAGGCGCCGCCACCGGTGGAGATGTGGCTCATCTTTTCGGCAAGGCCGGACTTCTTGACGGCCGAGACCGAATCGCCACCGCCGATGATGGAGATGCCGCCATTGGCCTTGACCTGTGCGACCGCCTCGCAGACACCGAAGGTGCCCTTCGAGAAGGCGGGCATTTCAAAGCAACCCATGGGGCCATTCCAGACAACGGTCTTGGCGCCCTTGAGCGCCTCGGAGAACACCTTGACGGATTCGGGGCCGATATCGAGGCCCATCCAACCATCGGGAATGTCACCGGCAACGATCTGCGTGTTCGCCTCAGGATCGAACTTGTCGGCCGCGACGTTGTCCACAGGGAGCAGGAACTTCACGCCCTTCTCCTTGGCGAGGGCGAGCATCTCGGAGGCATAGCCGAGCTGATCGTCTTCGCAGAGCGACGTGCCGATCTTCTTGCCCTGGGTCTTGAGGAAGGTGTAAGCCATGCCGCCGCCGATGATGAGGGTGTCGACCTTTGTGAGGAGGTTCTTCACGACCGCCAGCTTGTCGGAGACCTTGGCGCCGCCAAGGATGGCGACGAAGGGACGCACGGGATTCTCAACGGCAGAGCCGAGATACTGGATCTCCTTCTCCAGCAGGAACCCGGAAACGGCGACAGGGGCATACTTGGCGATCACGGCCGTGGAGGCGTGGGCGCGGTGAGCGGCGCCAAAGGCATCATTGCAATAGACATCGCCGTAAGAAGCGAGCTTCTTCGCCATTTCCTCGCACTTGGCCTTGAGCTCGGCCTTGGCGGCCTTGAGCTGTTCGTCGGTCATATCGTCGGTCTTCTTGACCTTGGCCGTCTCTTCCTTGTAGAAGCGGGTATTCTCAAGCATGAGCACATCGCCGGGCTTGAGCGCGGCGGCGGCTTCATCCGCCTTCAAGCAATCGGGGGCAAAGGCCACGGGCTTATTCAGGCACTTGGAAAGGTAATCAGCGACGGGCTTGAGGGAGAATTCGGGCTCGTATCCCTTGCCTTTCGGACGGCCAAGGTGGCTCATGAGCACGAGGGAACCGCCGTTGTCGAGCACATAGCGGATGGAAGCGAGCGCACCCTGGATGCGCGTGTCGTCTTTGATGACGCCATCTTTCATCGGCACATTGAAATCCACGCGCATGACCACGCGCTTGCCTTTGAGATCCACGTCACGCAATGTCATCTTGTCCATGATGTTTCTTTCTCCTAATGATGGGATAAAACGCTTGAAGTATAACACAACCGCGCGAACGCCGTATGAGGTGCAGTCGAGATCTGCCCTTTTGTCTTAGGGCGTTTCGGTGGATATGGGGTGAGGGGCTTCCGCGGCCGCACGCGAAGCATGGGACGCGATGAGCCCTCGGGCCACGGTTGCGGCGGCCTCAGCCTCTGAGGCTGAGCCGGCGACGTTGGCGAATTTGATGCGGTCGGCGGCGGAAAGGAACGTCGTCAACGCTTCGCGCTCAGACGAGGTAAAGCGGGCATCAGCGGACAAACCGGCGAGGAATTCTTGTGTTGTTTGGCGAGTGGCACGGAGTGCGCAGGCGCGTTCAAAATAACGCCGCACCACACCGGTCAAGCCGAAGTAGAAACGCTTGATCTTTCCTTGTGCGAGGAGACCCTCGGCGAAAAGACGCTCAAGCTCCAGCTGGGCCCGTGCCTCTGGGGAGAGTGTCCGTTCGTGGAGCACCCGGCGCAGACGCCGAACGAGAGGCACCAGCGCGGAGATCACGGCCGCCATGGCCACCAGGCAAAGGCCCCAAAAGCCAAACGTTGGCCATCCGGGGGCAACCCATTTTGGCTGGGGGTCGCACTCCGGCGCACCGGAGGCTTGAGGTAGGGGTAGGGGGGGCGGAAGATCCGCAACGTGGGTCAAGAGACTGCGCGTGTCACCGGAACGCGTGTCACGGAGTGTGATGACGAAGGGGAGGATGCGCCATGGGCCTTCGCCGGCTGGTGTCAGACGGAGACGCCAAACCGCCCGAGCCTTTCCTGCGGCTTCGGTTCGGCCAGCCTCGAAATCCTCAAAGATGGCGAATCCTTGGAAGCGATCGCGCAAATCGGGCACAAGCGCTTCCTCTTGGGCACCGGTGGTCACCTCAAGGGTGCCCACCAACGGAGTGGCGTAATCAACGCGTTCCGCCTCGGAGGCGAACGCCACCGAGACATCCTTCCCATCCAGAAGCGGCAGACGGAACCCCACGAGCAACGGCAACACCGCGCCCAAAAGCGTCCCCAAAAGGGCAGGGGCCATTCCTCGACGCTTCATCGCCATGCCCGCCTCCATCATTGGAGTTTGCGCTTAGTTTTGGCTTCCAGCTTGGCCAATTTGGCGGCGATGGGGGTCTTGTCCGCAATGTTGTCGATGAAGACCTTCCCCTCAAGGTGCTCAAGCTCGTGCTGAACGGCCCGGGCCAAGAGTCCATAGGCGGTGAAGGTTTGCCGTTCACCGACGGCATCCACAAACGTGAAGCTTACCTTGTTGGCACGCGTGACGGGGGCATGGATCGAGGGGAAGGAGAGGCAACCCTCTTCGTCCGTCTGCAATCCCTCCCGAGAGAGGATTTCCGGATTGAACATGACCAGCGGCATGGGCACCGCGGCATTGATTTCCGCGTATTCCTCTTTTTCCGCATCTTCGGGCACATCGATGACGCAGAGGCGTTCATTCCGGCCAATTTGCGGTGCCGCGAGCCCAACGCCGTTGGCGTTGTACATCGTCTCAAGCATATCCAGCGCCAACCGCCGAAGCTCGTCCGTGACGGCTTCGACGGGGCGGCAAGGTTGGAGGAGCACAGGATCCCCCCAATGGCGCATCTCCAGCGGTCCGATACGTTTGGCCATGGCCTTATCTCACCGGAACCAAACGATCGCCGCCGAAGTAGGGGCGGATGGCCTCAGGCAACAGCACCGAGCCATCGGCCTGCTGGCATTGCTCCAAAATGGCAATCATCAGGCGGGGCAACGCCACGCCGGAGCCGTTGAGCGTGTGGACGAACGTTGGCTTGCCATCGGGGCCGCGATAGCGGATATTGGCGCGGCGCGCCTGGAAGCTCTCGAAGTTGGAGCAGCTGGAGACTTCCAGCCAGCCCTTTTGGCCGGGGGCCCACAATTCCAAGTCGTAACACTTGGCCGCCGAGAAGGAGATGTCGCCGGAGCACAGTTCCAAAACGCGGAAATAGAGCCCGAGGCCGGTGAGGACATCTTCGGCGTCTTTCACGAGGCTTTCCAATTCGTCATACGAGGTGGACGGCTCAACGAACTTCACCATTTCCACCTTGTCAAACTGATGGACGCGCAGGATGCCGCGGGTGTCTTTGCCGGCGCTTCCGGCCTCACGGCGGAAACAGGGCGTATAGGCCGTCATCTTGACGGGGAGCTGGGAGGCATCGAGAATGTCATCACGGTAAAAGTTGGTCACCGGGACTTCCGCGGTGGGGATCAGCCAAAAATCATCCACTTCGCAGTGATACATATCTTCCTGCATCTTGGGGAGTTGCCCGGTCCCGATCATGGAAGCGGTGTTCACCACAAAGGGCGGGAGAATTTCGGTGTATCCCTGCTTCTGCGTGTGCAAATCGAGCATATACTGAATCAGCGCACGCTGGAGTTTGGCGCCCTGCCCCAAAAGGATGGGGAACCCAGCGCCCGTCAGCTTCACGCCGCGCGGGAAGTCGAAAATCCCCAATCGTTCACCGAGGGTGATGTGGTCCAGCGGCTCAAAATCAAACGTCGGTTCCTGGCCCACGTGGCGCACATCCCGGTTGCAGGAGCTGTCCGGCCCGGTCGCAATGTCCTTGCTCGGCACATTGGGAATCCGGAGCATGGCAGCCCGGAAAGACTTCTCCACCGTGCGGATCTCACCGTCCTTGGCCGCGATATCATCGCCCAAACGGCGCATTTCCTCTTTCACCGCCGTGATGTCTTCGCCAGCTTTGACGCGCACGCCAATAGACTTGGAGACCTCGTTTCGCTTTGCCTTGAGCGCATCCACCTCCGTCACAAGGGCGCGGCGACGCTGATCAAGCTCCAAAACCGTGTCAACCAAGCCGGTATCCATCCACCGGCGCTTCAAACCCTCCCGGACTTCTTCCGGGGTCTCACGGATACGTTTGATGTCGAGCATGATTGCCTCATTTCCTGAAAAACGGCGACTATTTAACCACATCTTCCCGCCAAATAAAAGGATTGTTTGCCGAGATTGGAGCCATTGCCACGGCAGGGGGCGGTGGCTGACGCTCAGAAAACACGTTTTGCCTGTGGTTATTCGGAAGATACCGTGGCATGAATCGCGACACTCCGTATCCCGCGTGGAGATACGGAGCCGTGCGTGTTGCCCTCCTCCGCATCCCCGAATGACCTCGCAGGTGTGTTCGTGAGTAGGCAGGCATGGCGCAATCGATTTCATCTTGTGCTGTGTTCGGATGTGGCGTGATAGACTGAGGTTGTGCATCACGCGAAATGAGAGGAGCAGGACATGCAGTTGAGCGTAAACATTCAGAGGACGTTGTTGGTCGTCGCCGTTGTGTTGCCATGGGCGGGCCGTGCGAAAAATCCCATTTTGCCGTTGGATGAATATATCCCCGATGTCGAGGCGCAGGTGTTCACCAACGCCAAGGGCGAGGAACGTGCTTATTTATATGGGTCGCATGATAACTATCCGTCCTCCACGTGGTGTTCCTTCCAATATCGCGTCTATTCCGCACCGGTGGATGATTTGGACAATTGGACGGATCACGGTGTCTCCTTCGCCTCCCGGAAGGGAGAGGGTTATCGGTGGAATGGCGTGGATGCGGATGGTGTGGCGTGGAGTGAGCGTCAGTTGTACGCGCCGGACGTGGAATATGCGGAGGGGAAATATTGGTTGGCCAGTTGCTTGGCGGGTGGGGGCCTTGGGATGTCGGTCAGTGACACGCCGGAGGGGCCATTCAGTCCAGCCGTCAAGATCTGTTACGACGATACAGGAGCGCATCTTCCGAGCATCGACCCTTCGCTTTTTTATGACAATGGAACCATGTATCTGGTATGGGGACAGAGCAAATCCTTCGGCGCGGAAGGGTGCGTTGGGGTTGTCCTCGAAAAGGACAAAAACGGGATTTACTCCGTGGCCAAAGCGGAGACGAAAACCGTGTTGTTCGGGTGCAAAGGGGATGGATTTGGTTTTTGTGAGGGCGCTTCGTTGGGGAAATTGGATAATGGACAGTACTACATCTACTTCCCATCCAGCAATAGCGCAGAGTTTCACACCATGGCTTATGCAACGTCAGATAAACCCCTTGGCAAATATACCTATCGCGGAATTATCATCGATCCCGCCGGAACGGATGTGGTGGGGGACAATTGTCATGGCTCCCTCTGCAAAATCAAAGGCCGTTGGTATGCGTTTTATCACCGGGGAGTCAATGGCACCTTCACCCGAAGAGTCTGCGTAGAGCCGATTACGGTGCAAAAGGATGGCACCATTGAACGGGTGGACGTGACGAGCCGCGGTTTTTCCGGGCCACTGAATTCGTATGAGACGGTGGAGGCCTCCTATGCCAGCCGTGTTTGGATGCCGGGCTCAACGAGAAGTTGTCATTTGGCAGAGGAGTCCGCCAATGTACACTTCTTGACTCGCATCAAAGAGGGAGATTGCGTGGAGTACAAGGACTTTGATTTTGGCAATCAGAACCAGCAACTCGTTTTCCTCGCGAAGATTCGTAGCAAGGCCGGTGGCAGTGTGGATTTGATCTTGGACAATCCAACGGCGGCGCCGGTGGGCACGCTCGCAATCCCGGCGGGCAAAGGGGATGGCTGGACGACGCTTCGCGGGTCGGTGAAGCCTATCAATGGTGTGCATACGCTTTATTTGAAGTTTCATGGTGCCGGAGGGGATGTCATCGGCGATGTGGCAACGTTCCGTTTTGTTGCGCCGATGCCTGCATCCAAAGAAACGCGCTAGGGTGGGGACCGTGAGGTGTGATGTGGGCCAGGGAGGGCGACCGTCGGTTGTTCCCTCCCGTGGCTTGTTTTAGTGCGCGAATCTCCCCATTCCGGGGTTCTTCTGCAGTTACGGTGGGTAAGAGGGGAGGCGGGTTCTTCTGCCGTTACCGTGGTCGCCTCCCCTCTTACCCACCGTAACTGCAGAAGAACCCCTGTCCGATGTGTCCCGTTTGTGGGCATCGGGAAGTTTTGTTATACTTTTCAATGGTATTCACGTAAAGGATTTCCCCATGGCAGAGACTGAAGAGAACGTCGGGCAGAACGCCGTCGAGCAGACTTACAACGCAGATTCCATTGAGGTGTTGGAAGGGCTTGAGGCCGTCCGCGTGCGGCCTGCGATGTATATCGGCGACACGGTGGAGCGCGGCTATCATCACTTGGTTTACGAAGTGGTGGACAACTCCATCGACGAGGCGTTGGCGGGTTATTGCACGCACATTGAGGTGACGATCAACCCGGATGGCTCGCTGACGGTGGAGGATAACGGTCGAGGGATTCCTGTCGCTGAGCACCCCAAGATGCACAAGTCCACCCTTGAGGTGGTCATGACGGTTCTGCATGCTGGCGGCAAGTTCGGCGGGAGCGGCTATAAGGTCTCCGGCGGTTTGCATGGTGTGGGTGTGAGCTGTGTGAACGCGCTTTCGGAGTGGATGGAGGTGCAGGTCAAGCGTGAAGGCCACATCTTCCGCCAGCGTTATGAGCGCGGACGCCCTTGTGGGCCGGTGACGCAGGTGGGCGACACGGAAGGAACGGGGACTGCCGTGACGTTCATGCCCGATCCACTGATCTTCCAGTATCGTGAAGGATTCAAGTGGGAGACCTTGGCGCATCGTCTCCGCGAGTTGGCTTTCCTCAATGGTGGCGTGCGCATTACGCTGACGGACAATTTCTCGGAAGTGAAGCGTCGGGAGACCTTCCACTACGAGGGCGGCATTCGTGAGTATGTGGCGTTCATCAATAAGAGCAAAACGGCACTGCACGACATCATCTACATTTCCGGGACGGGAAGCAATAAGTACGGGGAAATCGCCGTTGAGGTGGCGTTGCAGTATACCGACGTGTATTCGACCATTGAGTGCTCCTACTGCAACAACATCAACACCATTGAGGGCGGCACGCATCTTACCGGCTTCCGCACGGCACTCACGGCGACGGTCAACAAGTACATCGCCGACAACAAGCTTGGGAAAAAGGCGGATACGGTTCTGACCGGTGATGACATCCGCGAGGGACTCACCGTCGTGATCTCCGTCAAAATCCCGCAGCCACAATTTGAGGGACAGACCAAGACGAAGCTTGGCTCCGATGTGGCAGGGTTGGTGCAGTCAATCGTTTCCGCGAAGTTGGCAGACTTTTTCGCGGAGAATCCCTCCGTGGCCCGCACCATCATCGAAAAGGCCGTCCTTGCCAGCCAGGCGCGTGAGGCTGCCCGAAAGGCACGCGAAAGCACTCGCCGCAAAGGAGCATTGGAAGGGGGCGGCCTTCCGGGCAAGTTGGCGGATTGCACGAGCAAGGACCCGGCGGAAAGTGAGCTTTTTCTCGTGGAGGGTGATTCCGCAGGCGGTTCGGCAAAGGATGGGCGTGATCGCCGCATTCAGGCGATTCTCCCGTTGCGTGGCAAGGTGCTGAACGTGGAGAAGGCGCGCATCGACAAGATGCTCGACAACAACGAAATTCGTTCCCTCATCACGGCCATTGGCGGCGGGTTCGGCGCGGATGAGTTTGATCTCGCGAAGGTGCGTTATCACAAGATCATCATCATGACGGATGCTGATGTGGATGGCGCCCATATCCGCACGCTGTTGCTTACGTTTTTCTTCCGCCAGATGCCCAAGCTCATCGAGAATGGCTTTGTTTATCTTGCGCAGCCGCCGCTTTATCAGATCAAGCGCGGCAAGAAGTCGGAATACGTTGCTAACGATGAGGCGCTTGAACGTCGGCTTCTGCTGGGGTGCGACAGCCTTAGTTTCGCGCGTCCCAATGGGGAGGTCATCTACTTGGAGCAGTTCATGCGACTGCTCGATTCTGCCTTGGAAATTGAGGCGACGCTCCGCAGTATCCGTTTGCGTGGAGTCGATACGTCCGCTTATCTCGGAACCTATGATCCGGAGGATGGTTCGTTCGCACGCTACATGGCCGTTATTGGCTCCGGGGAGGGTGCGAAGTTCCTTTTCCCGCGGGACGATGCGGCTTTGGAGAGTGCGCGCCGTGAGGCTGAGCAGGCGCTTGGTGAGACGATTGACCTTTCGCTCTACCGGGTCTCCGAATATGCGCCCAAACAGTTCCACGCATTTCAGTGGATGGAGGTCTTCAGGTCTCAGCGCCTGCGCGATCAGTTCCGTGCGCTCTTTGCGTTGGGGCTTGGGTTCGCGCCGTCGTCTTTCTACGGCGATGGTTCGCCCCTTGGCGAATTGCGCGATGGGGCGCGTCCGCCGGTTTCCGTGACGAGTTTGGAGCAGCTCATCGCGGAAGTTCGCCAGCGCAGCCGTCGCGGTGTTGAGATCCAGCGCTACAAAGGCCTCGGTGAGATGGATGCCCAGCAGCTCTTCGATACCACCATGAATCCGGAGACACGGCGGATGCTTCAAGTGAAAATTGAAGATGCCATCGCCGCGGATGAGACGTTCCGTTTGCTCATGGGAGAGGATGTCGAGCCCCGGCGAAAATTCATTGAAGACAACGCGCTCAACGTCAAGAATCTTGACTTCTAAGGGTGTTTGACTTCCCACTGGGATTACAGTATACTCCCCTTGAACTTTCAGAAGGAGCTGTTTTACCATGCCTAACATCACGATTCTGAACGGTGAGGAAATCGGAAAGACCTATGCGTGGACTTCCGACCAGATCCGTATTGGACGCAACAGTGCCAATGATTTCGTTATCGGCAACGCTTCTGTTTCCGGGGAGCATTGCGTGATTGAGCGGTGTGAAGGTGGTTGGCGGGTAAAGGATTTGAATTCCACCAACGGAACGCGCATCAATGATCAGCGGATTACCATGGCGACGGTTCGCCGAAATGACGTGATTACGTTCGGTGACATTGCCGTTTCCATTCGGGGCGATGACGTTCCTGAGGCTGAGCCTGGAACGGTGGAAAGCGTTGACAGTATTCCGCGCACGACGATCGTCATGCGGCCGACGGTTGTTTCGGGACGCCCCGTGGATGGCTTCGCGAAGAAGTCGGAGAGCAAGAAAGCGCTGAATCTCATCATCGTTGTCTCGATTGTGGTGATCATCGTTTTGGCGATTGTTCTTGTGCTCAAGATCTTCAAGCAAATGTGATGCGAAACGGATTCACGCTCATTGAGTTGCTGATTGTTTTGGCCATCTTCTCCGTGACGATGGCCATTATTGTCCCGACGTTTTCGATGGTATCCTCCGCCCAAGTTGCGGTGGCGGCGAAGGATACGCTTCGGCTTATGCGGTATGCGCGGAATATGGCCTTGCAAACGCAGCAACCGGTCACGCTTGAGTTTTCACCTGGCCATATCCGAGTGTCTTCTCCGTTTGATCCGAGCGATGCCGCTCCGGTGGAAACGAAGGAGGAGGACACAAAGGCAACGTCCCGGAAAGAGGCGCTTTCGAACGCGCTTCAAGCTGGGGGAGTTGATACGGTGGCCCTTTCCAAGGCCTATGATATGGTGGCCTTTGAGTTCTTGGGATTCTCGGATTCTGTGCGCGTGAGCACCAGCGAACGTCCGTCGGACTTTACCCGTCGGGGACAATCCCATACGTATGAGGAAGAGGAATCGTCGCAGACTCAACAGGAAACCTTTTCCATCACGGTTCGCGCCAATGGCACCACGCGTCCTTTCTCTATTCGTGTTTACGAGCAGGAGGCGGATAAGCGAGGGGATATTGTTTCTTTCGACTTCCTCTGTTCTGGGACAATCGGTGCGGATTGAGCGTGTGACCTTCCATGAGTAAAAAACCGTTTCCCCCGCGACTTGCAAAGACGGTTCATGGAGGTCTAAGGCCTCAGGGCGGCCGTCGTGAGGCGTGGTGGCGTCGGCGATGGATGGAGTGGTTGGAAAGTCTCCACATGGGGGCTCGCCTTGGGCGAGGGCGTAATTATGCTCAGCTGGGGCAAATACGCGCTCTCACGGTTCTTCCGGGTGAGATTCGGGCAGAGGTTCAAGGTGCGGAGCAGACGCCTTATTCGGTGTTCATTGGCATGGAACCTCTCAACGAGGACGCTGTCACTCGTTTATTGAAGGAGCGGCCTTTTCTGACGGCGCAACTCGTCGCCCATGCCCTTCCTGTCGCGTTCGAGGAGGCGTTGCATGCGATTGGGTTCAGCCTGTTCCCGAGGCGACGCGAGGAAATGCGTTTTCAGTGTGATTGCAAGGATTGGGCACGTCCCTGCAAACATCTTGCCGCTGCTCTCTGTCTTTTCGCCGATGCCATTGGTGCGGATCCGCTTTTGCTTTTGCGTTTTCGGGGAATCGTCTTTCCGGAGTCGCAACCCGATCTTACGCCGCAATGTATGCCAGAAGCGAAGATTCTCTCCATCCCACTTTCTGTCGATGCCGCTTCCGTTCCTAGACGTTTGGGGACGCTTCCTTATTGGCGTGGGGCGGAGGATTTTCAGCGGACACTTGGCACAGCTTATTTACGTGCGCATGATCGTGCGTTGCTGGCCTTGACGGAGACGATTGATTTGAGATTCCCGGAAGATCACGTCACAGATTAGGCGCAATTGGGGCGGTTCGTTAAGTGTCTTTTTTCAGCGCCAAAGTCCATCCGTTGCGGGGAAGGCGACTTCTTCGCGCAGTCGAATGTTCCCCTTGGGATAAATCAGTTCAGAGAAAGCAGCGTCCAGCGTGATTACTTCTTCGCGGGTGGCCTTCTTTAGCCCTAATTCATCCTCTGGAAGGTTACGGGCCGAGAGCGTATAATTGCTTGACGGAAGGCGTGAGATAGGGGCGGGCGCGTACTCTTCGAGATGGGTGTGCGCATTGAGGCGATGAAATGGGTCGGAGCGTGTTTCCGGTTGCGGTGTGGTGTCAACCCAGCCTTGCGTGGAACGCCCCAACGCGTCTTTTCCTGCCTCCGCGCGAACCGTTTGACGAAGGGATTGGCGTCGGAGGCAAAGAGTGGCAATGGTTGACACCCCAGTGACAAGAATCAATATCACCACCAAAGCGACCACCAATTCGGCCATCGCCTGCCCGCGTCGGTTCTTGTTGAAGTCTAACATGCGGTGCTTTTCGGACGCTATTGTCCTGTGTAAAGTCGCGTGATGAGGCGTTCGGGAAGTCCGGCTTTCTCGATTCGGCGGGCCGCAGATTCAATGTCGTAGTCCACGCGCCGAAATTCGACGGAAAGCTCCGTTAATGACATCATCGAAAAAATGACGTAACAAGCTTTGGGATCTCCGTCTCGAGGCTGGCCAACAGAGCCAACGTTGATGAAGTAATTTCCCGCATCCAGTGTGCCATTGGTCGCTGCCAACTTTTCCACCTCTGAACCCGCGCTTGCACGGCGGAAGATACAGGGGACGTGCGTGTGACCATGAAAACAAACACGTGTACGCTGATAGGCGAAACTGTCTTTGGCTTCGAGCGTATCAAATGCGTAGCGAAAATGTTCGGGGCTATCAAGCGTGGAGTGGACGGCCGTGAAGCCCATGATCGCCGCCGTGAACGGGAGCCCGTGCAACCATATCGTATCGCTTTCGGAAATGTTGCGGCGGGTCCATTCAATGACACTTGCGGCATTGGGCTGAAAATCGTCGAGATTGACGTCAGGGTCTGAACAGTAATGATCATGGTTGCCTTTGACCACTTTACTGCCCAATTTTCGGATGCGGCGAATACACTCGGAAGGTGCGGCGTTGTAACCGACTACATCTCCAAGGCAGACGAACTCATCAATATGCTGGCTGTTGGCGTCGGCGATGACCGCCTCCAACGCTTCAATGTTGGCATGAATATCGCTGATGATGGCGTAACGTCTGGGTAATGGCATAAAAGTTTCTCAATTCAATCGAAGAATCGCGGCGGCGATCGTAAGATCCATGGGTGTGGTGATTTTCGGATTGGGGGCATCCCACCGCACGAGGCGCGGAGCCTCGCCGGCGGCTTCAAGCACGGCGGCGTCATCCGTAAACATGCGCTTCTTGTCTTCAGCAAAACGCTGATACGCCGCGAGCAAGCGGTCTGTCTCAAAGGCTTGTGGTGTTTGGACAGCCCATAGCGTGGAACGATCGGGTGTGGATTCCACAAGCATCCCCTTTCCCGCGGTCTTAATCGTGTCGACAACAGGACTTGCGGCAACGCCACTTCCGAAACGACGAGCGTACTTTAATGTTTCGCTGATCAGTTCGGGCGAGACACAAGGGCGCGCAGCGTCGTGGATGACAACATAGCGCGCTTCCATGGAAAGCTCTCGGAGTGCGGCGGCAACGGAATCCTGCCTGCGGAGTCCTCCTACAATGATATGACTTAGCTTGCTGATCCCAAACATCATCTGAAGCCCACGGGCGGCAACCAATTGTTCTTTCCGTACGGTCAAGATGATATTGTCGATTTCGCGACACTTCTCGAAGGCTTGCAGTGACCATGCCACCACGGGCTTGGGGCCAAGGGAGAGGAAACATTTATCCACTCCTTGGCCCATACGAGTCCCTTTTCCGGAAGCGAGGATGATTGCTGTGACCATAACGCTGTGTCCTATCTGACGTGTTTCGTCGTTCTTCGCCGTGCGCTGGCGATGGATGTTATGTCCTCGGCATGGACATCCCCGTTGATGTGGAAACAGTAATCATTTATCCAACGCCTTTTGGGCCTCTCGCATACTGACGGCATGCGCGAGGGCTTGGACGAGGGCCTTCCCATCCCCGCGTTTTGGGGGTGTACGGCGGATGATGATCGCTGTACGGGCCGGAAGGTAAAGCCGGATGGCAAAACAAATCTCATCCTCATGCTTGACGGTTGTCATCGGATACTCTTGCCGTTGCTGGATACGCGCAAACCCTCCGAACGCCTCGGCATCCGTATCCAGTTCGTGGTGATAATGTCCCGGTGGGACAATCACCGGATAATCGGCAAGCGAATGCTCAGAATGAAAGTTGAAGACGAACAGGAACTCGCCACGCATGAAGGCAAGCACCTTGTCTTCATCACTTGCATAGATACGACAGGGAATCGTGTCCTCAAGCACTCGTTCCTTGGTCATCAAATGAAGCATGGCTTCATCGAAATCTGCAAGGCCCTTGAAACGCAACGTTGGATCATCTCGGAGGGACCACTGACGGCGTGCATGGTGGTAGCTGTTGCCATTCCCTTCGCGAGGGAAATCAATCCACTCGGGATGGCCGAATTCGTTTCCCATGAAATTCAGATAGGCACAACAGCACCCAAGCGTGGCTAGACGCGCCATCTTATGTAAAGCCAAGCCTCGATCTACCGTCAAATTGACGGATCCTTTGTGCATGGCACCATACATCTCCTTGTCAAGCATCTGGAAGATAAAACTTTTTCCTCCAACTAAGGCTTGATCATGGCTTTCAACGTAGCTAACGGTTTGCTCATCAGCCCGTCGATTGGTCAACTCATGCCACAAGAATCCAACGGACCAATCCTCATCACGCACATCACGTACAAGTCTGAACCAACACTCCGGTATACCCATCGCCATCCGATAGTCAAAACCAACCCCCTTTTCGGAGAGGGGGGCGCCAATTCCAGGCATTCCACTGACATCTTCTGCGATGGTCAAGGCATCAGGCTTGACGGTATGAATTACACCATTGGCAAGGGTGAGGTAAACGTAGGCGTCTTCGTCTACCGATGCGTCGAAATACATTCCGTAACTGGAAAAATCAACGCCAAGCCCATGGTGGAGATAAAGCATGGAGGTCACGCCGTCAAAGCGGAATCCATCGAAGTGGTATTCATCCAGCCAGAATCGACAGTTGGAAAGCAAAAAGTGCAGAACGTCAGTTTTTCCGTAATCGAAGCAACGAGAGTCCCAAGCATCATGCCATCCACGAGAGCCATCATGGAAATACTGATAAGGTGTCCCATCGAAACAGGAAAGCCCGTCACGTTCATTCTTCACTGCGTGAGAATGAACGATATCCATAATGACAGCCAACCCCATGCCATGCGCGGTGTCAATCAGGGCTTTGAGATCTTCCGGCGTTCCGAAACGTGAGCTGGCGGCATAAAAACTGGAGACATGGTAACCAAAACTCCCGTAGTAGGGGTGCTCCATGATTCCCATCAGTTGCACGGTGTTATATCCAGCCTTCACAATTCGAGGCAGAATATTTTTCGTGAACGCTTTGTAGGTTCCGATGCCCTCTTCTTCCTGTGCCATTCCAACATGCGCTTCGTAAATCAGCGGAGTCACATTTGGTCGAGTGAATCGATGGCGCCACCGAAAGGGTTTAGGTTGCCAAACCTGCGCGGCAAACAAGCCTGTT
The DNA here is from genome assembly GCA_949282555.1 of uncultured Lentisphaeraceae bacterium. Classification (GTDB taxonomy): domain Bacteria; phylum Verrucomicrobiota; class Kiritimatiellia; order RFP12; family DVOR01; genus Spyradenecus. The sequence goes on from CASDPK010000031.1 coordinate 20,829, forward strand.
TTAGGGTCTTGCACCACACGTCTGGCATAGGCGGGGATACGCTCTCCACGTCCGCCTTGCCAAATCACTTCTAGTCGATAAAATTGCCCATGCGAAAGAAGGTCTCCCGGGCCGTGCCATTCAAAGATGTCGCGACCTGGGAGACGTTCCGCCATGAACTCCGGGCGTACCTCCCAGTTGGAGAAATCACCAACGAGGAAAATTTGGGTTGCATTCGGCGCCCATTCGCGAAAGACCCATCCATCGGCAGTGCGGAGGAGACCGTAAAACTCATGGGCACTAGCAAAATTGGCCAATGTTGGAAGATCCGAAGCGCCGGATGTGAGGCGACGAATCGTTTCCTCCGTACGTTGCGCTCGACGTTCAATTACATCCGCATACGGCGCAAGCCACGGATCGTCCAACAAATGAGTTCGCGGCACTGACATCTCAGGACTGTCCTTCCCGATACGGATTTTGCTGATCGTCTCCGCCATCAAAGAGTTCGGTAAGCGGCCTATCCAGCATTTCTTCGTAAATCTTTATGTATTCGGCGGCGCATTGCTGATGGTTGAATCGACGCTTCGCCTCAACCATGATGCGCGCCACCTGTGCTTCGCGGACATCGGTTGGCAAGCGATAGAAGGCCATCGCCTGATCGATCGCCCACGCAAGGCCCTGGCTGTCGTAGGTGATGAATGGGAATCCGTTGCCTCGATTGTTTTCGACGTCAAGGAGCTCCACCGTGTCGTGCAAACCTCCGGTATCGTGTGCCACGGTCAACGAACCATAAATGGGCGCAACCATTTGCGGAAGCCCACAAGGCTCAAAGAGTGAAGGCATCAGCGTGAAGTCACTGGAGGCGTAGCCCAGTCGGGAAATGTGCTCATCAAAATCACAAACGGCGAGGCGCCCATAAAGGTTATGGAACCCTAGAATGTCACGAAACGCTTGCTGATACGGCCCATTGGCAACCACAGCGAACTGAATGTTGTCGTCTCTATAACGTTCAAGCGTCTTGTAAAGGATATCCGTAAGCAACTGCGGTCCCTTTTGGACGGGGTCCAAGCGGCTCGGCCAGAAGAACAACGGCGCGTCCGGATTTTTGAAGAGCCCCACCTTCTCTTGGAACTGCATCTTGTTTGAAATCTTTGCCGCGTGGTGGGTCTTCACGTCGTAGTTGACTTTCAAATTGGGATCAGTTTCAGGATTATAACTGTCATCTGGAGCATTGAGAATGCCTCTCGCGCATCCGGCATTATATTTGGCAATCACTTCGCTTCGGAACTGTCCGGGGATGAAGTCAAACCAGCCGCGCACAATCTCCTCCAAGAAGGTCGGGGACACCGAGTTGATGAAGTGAGACGCAAACACCCCCGAAGTCAAAAAATCCACGGGATTGCTTTCGCGGCTTTCAAAATAGTCCCTCGGAGGGCGCGAATAGTAAAGATTCTTCCAAAACTCCGCCGCATCAATGCCCGCATATTCAATTGCACTGAGGCAACGGTGGACGGTGTGAATGTTGTGAATGGTAAAGAGGCAGGGGATGTCTAAGCGCCGAGCCGCCGCGGGAATCAACCCCGTCATCCAATCGTTGCAATGGATGAGGTCGGGCTGCACGGTAGGGATGATATTGTTGATGACTTCACGTTGGAACGCCAGCGCCAAGTGCGGATTTTCATCACCCTGAGAGTAAACCGTGTCACGATAATAAAAACAACGGTCCTCTGCCAAGTGAATCCGTGAATCCGGAAGGTGGGCCTGATACTTGCGCAACTCATCGCTAATGAGCCTGCCCACATCCACATGGAACATGCGCCGATAATGCGGCAACGCCACGTGAACGTCTGCCCCCAAATTGAAGAGGCTGGCCACCAAACTGGCCGAAACGTCCGCCAAGCCGCCTGCTTTTGCGCTGAGCTTATCTGCCATATTGCCCATGCCGGCAGGAAGATAAGTAATCTCAGGGGTAACGATGAGAATCCTGGGTTTACGCCGTCCGATGGTTTTTGTCTGTACCATACTACCTCCGTCCTTTACTCAGCCGTGCCGGTCTTATCAGGGGAGACGTCCTTCGGTGCTGATTTCGGAGCGATCCCTGTTTTCGGCCAAAGAATCCTTTGCAGTTCAGCTATGCGAGCCTCATTCGTTTCCATTGCGGCTTTCATTTCCTTTGCGCCGTCGGTTTCGTATCCCGCGGCGATCAAGGCCTCACGTACAGCGGCTAACTGTTTCTGCAAGTTCTTCCGTTCCGCACGCAATCGCTCGACTTCGGGAGATGTGAAAGCTTCTGTCATCACGGCCCGACGCAATTCTTCCGCCATCCTTGCGGAAGCATCTTGACGTTGCAGATACTCCATCTGGAGTTTTCGCAAAGGCTCCTTCTCTGCGGCCACACGATCCGCGACAATCTTTTCCTGTCGAGCAATGAAAGTTGCGACCTCTGATTGCGCCTTCGGGCAAGCCTCATCCTTTTGCGGCTCAGCACTGACGGCAAAACCCGCAACTCCAACCGCACATACGAGTGCAAACATCTTTCTCATACCATTTTCCATAAGCTTCACTGTTTAGAGTATGCGCCAATGCAAGAAAAAAAGCAAGAGCAATTTCTAAATGGATTCGCCAATTGCGTACATTTTTAACATTTCCTCTTAGAAGGATCTTACACAGGCTTATCCCGGTTTTTATTCTAGTTGAACCAAGAAGTCGAGTTGGCGGGGGTCGGGATGCTTTCGTGGACGACCTCCGGGATGAGAAAGATGGAG
>CASDPK010000032.1 GCA_949282555.1 uncultured Lentisphaeraceae bacterium
CATTCCTTAGAGTTTAGAGTGTCCTGCAAATGAGGAAAATCCTCACGCGCTTCACCTAACACATCACTCTTCGGTGTCCATTATTATGACGAACAGCGTGGGGTGTTCCCCCATGTGTTATCTACGCCCACACTACGTCAATTTGCTATACTGGCCGCTGTTGAGTGAATCTCGCATGAAAGGAGTGTCACAATGAATCCGATGTTGGATCCCGATGCATTGGCCGCACGAAATGCCAGCCAAAGCGTGAGTTTGAACCGTGTGTACAACTTCGTGTACGGATGGATGGCCATCGCTCTCGCCATTTCTGGTGTGGTGGCTTGGCTCGTCGCCAATGCGGTCCGCACGAGGAGTCTCACGCTGACACCCGGGATGATGTTGGGTTGCGTCCTCGCGGAATTGGCGCTGGTTTTTGTCTTATCAGCCGCTGTCATGAAGTTGGCCCCTGCAATCGCGGCGCTGATCTTCGTGGGATACGCGGCACTGAACGGCGTGACGCTCTCCGTCCTCCTGTTGGCCTATGCCAAGGCCACGGTGCAGATGGCTTTCTTCGCGACGGCGGGAACTTTTGCGGCGATGGCCATCTTCGGAACCGTAACCCAGCGAAACCTTTCCGCTATTGGACGTTACGGCACGATGGCCCTCATCGGCATCATCATCGCGTCGCTCGTAAACCTCTTCATGCGTTCTTCCGGATTGGACGCAATCATCACGTACGTGGCCGTGGCGGTCTTCATTGCCTTGACCGCGTGGGATGCTCAGAAGGTTCGGCACCTTGCCGAGGCTGAACAGCACGGTGAGATTGATTCCACAATGGCGAACCGCTTGGGCTTGCTTTGTGCACTTGAGCTTTATCTTGACTTCATCAACCTTTTCATCTATCTGTTGCGTATCTTCGGACGGGGGCGCGAATGAAACGTCTTCTTGCCACTATCGTTATCTGTTCTGCATTCCTTTCCGCACGGGCAGAAATGCTCGTTGGGGTGCAACTCTATGACATGTACAAAGTGGAAGCGGTCTCGGTGATGACCTCCGAGGAATTCCGTGAGCTTAGAGGCTTTTTGGCAGAGGAGAAGCGCGTCTTCAACAAAGCCTATGCGGCCGTCCGCCAAGAGTGGACCAAGCAATACACGGAAGCCCGGCGCAACGGAGACAAAGATTTCCCCAAATTCCCCACCAAGCAGTTCATTTGGCCGCGCACTTGCAAGGCCAAAAACTTCGCCACCCGTGAAGCTGCCGATGAATGGCTCGCCAAGCAGAAGGAACGTGTGAATGCTTGGATGGCCGCTGAAGCCGGCGCACGGAAAGAGGCAGAAAAGGCGGCCAAAGGTGCAATCACCCGAGGTTACGCCAGCCGTGACGACAAGAAGGCTCGCCGTCATGCGGATCGTGATCAGATGGAAGCCGCGGTCAAAGAAAAACTCGGGGAATTCGTGGAGCTCAAAATGGCCGAGCTTCTGAAGTACAACCGTCCGGTGCCTCGTCATTTCATCATCGACCCCATGCAGGGCACCTCCGAAGCAAAAACCATCGGCAAAAAAGTGGAACGTCAGGAGGCGGCCTGGAAGAAATATCTCGAAAATAAGGCAAAGGCCGAGGCTGCGGCTGTGGAAAGCGAATCTTGATCCATTGGAGGGTGGTTTGAGCCTGCCCTCAATCATATTTCGCCCTTTCGCTTCTTTCCATTTTCGTTGATAAGGCAATTATGAGTATGAATATTCCGATTCTTGACTGGTCCTTATCCTCCCCTACCCCCGAGGTGGAGAAATTCCTTTGCCGCCCTGCGTTCGATGAACGAGCCGAGACCGCTGCGGCCAAATGTCTCGCCGACATCCGCGCGCGAGGCCTCAATGCCGTATTGGATGCCTGCAAGGCCTTCGACAAAGCAGACCTATCGCCAGCCGACATCCGAGTGACGGAGGCCGAGATTGATGCCGCAGAAGCCGCTTGCGACGACAGCGTGAAACAAGCCATTCATCAAGCCGCCGAACGTATCGAACGCTTTGCCAAGGCCGGATTGCGCCCCGATTGGACCATTCCGACACCCAATGGTGGACGCCTCGGAGAACGGTTTCATCCCATGGATCGCGTAGGGGTCTACATTCCTGGCGGCACCGCGCCTTTGGCCTCTACCTCTTTGATGACCGTAGTCTTGGCCAAAGCTGCCGGCGTTCGTGAAATCGTGGCCTGCACTCCCAGCCGTGGCGGGAAAAATGTTTCCGCCCCGCTTCTTTATGCCTTGCGTGTTGCCGGTGCCACCGAAATTTACCGCGTGGGTGGTATCCAATCCATCGGAATGATGGCTTACGGTGCAGGTATCCCCCCCGTAGAACTGATTGCTGGCCCCGGGAATGCCTATGTCACCGCCGCCAAGCGCCAGGTTTACGGAACCGTGGCCATTGACCAAGTGGCCGGGCCTTCCGAAATTTGTGTCCTTGCCGATGAGGCTGGAAAGGCCAAATGGATTGCCGCCGACCTCCTCTCGCAAGCCGAACACGGCAGTGGCTTGGAAAAGAGCCTCCTCGTCACCGACTCTCACGCATTCGCCCAAGCCGTGCGCGACGAAGTCATTGCACAAATCGCCGTCCGGAATCGCCGTGAAATCATTGAGCGCATGATCTCCAACGGTGGCATGATGCTTGTGGTCGTTCCCCAGCTGAAAGAAGACGGGGTAACGCTCTGCAACCGTTTTGCCGCGGAGCACCTTGAACTCCAAGTGGCCGATGCCGAAGCCGTACTCCCACGCATTACCTGCGCAGGCGCCGTCTTCGTCGGTTACTGGACCCCCGAAAGCGCGGGAGACTTCGTGGCCGGCCCAAGCCATGTGTTGCCCACCGGAGGAGCCGCCCGAATGTTCAGTGGGCTCACCGCCGAGACCTTCCGCCGCCGGAGTTCATTCGTCGAATTCTCGAAGGAGGATCTCGCCGAAACGCGCAACGCGATTGAGACGTTCGGCCGATTGGAGGGCTTGGACGCCCACGCCTATGCGGCCTCCGTCCGCTTTGAATCGTGATGCCATTCCGTGAGAAGGCACAGCGGACACAAAAAGCTCCCATTACATTCCCGTCCAACCGTTAGGAGTCATGTTGCTCCTAACGGTTTTGTCGTAATCCATTCACACTACAGGTTCACTTGCACAGTGGAAACGACGAAAAACGTCCCTTCTCAGGTTTTTAGAGGTAGCGCGCTAAAAAGGCTTGCATTGAAGCAACACATTTGCTACTATAGCTTACGTTTTTCGGGGCGGTAGCTCAGTTGGTAGAGCATCACGTTCGCAACGTGGGGGTCAGGGGTTCGAATCCCCTTCGCTCCACCATCCTCTAAGGGATGTTCCCGTCATTAGGCCGAGGCGATTGCCTCGGCCTTTTGCTTTGTTTGCCCAACAATGCACGAATCGTGACGCAAGCATCCAAGCAATCCTCAGCCCATTTATGCTACACTGACGGGCGTTTTTATTTTTGTAAAGCGAGGTTTTCCCCATGATGGACAAGCATTACGACCCGAAGGCCGTGGAGGCGAAGTGGTATCCTTGGTGGGAGCAGAACGGCTGCTTCCACGATGAACCGTCGAAGGGCGGCAAGCCCTACGCTGTGGTAATCCCGCCGCCGAACGTCACGGGCATCCTTCATATGGGGCACGCGCTCAATGAGACGATTCAGGATGTGTTGGTGCGCTGGCACCGGATGTGTGGGGACAACACCTGCTGGATTCCCGGTACCGACCACGCCGGCATCGCCACGCAGAATGTGGTGGAAAAGGCCCTGCGCAAAGAGGGCAAGCGGCGTCAGGATCTCGGGCGCGAGGCGTTCGTTGACCGTGTGTGGGAATGGCGCAAGCAATACGGCGGCACCATCGTGCGTCAGCAACGGAAGCTCGGCAACTCCACCGACTGGCAACGCGAACGTTTCACGATGGACGAGGGCCTTTCCGCCGCCGTCTCGAAGGTCTTTTGCGATCTCTACGACAAGGGCCTCATCTACCGCGGCAATTACATTGTGAACTGGTGCCCCCGTTGCGGAACCGCGCTCGCCGATGACGAGGTGGAGCATGAGCCCAATGAAGGCCATTTGTGGTACGTGCGCTATCCGGTGGTGGGCAGCGAAGGGGAATACGTCACCGTGGCGACCACACGCCCCGAGACCCTTCCCGGTGACACCGCCGTGGCGGTGAATCCAAAGGATGAGCGCTACGCCCACCTCAAAGGCAAAAAGGTCCTTCTGCCGCTCACGGGCCGCGAAATCCCCGTGGTCTTCGACGATTACGTGGAGCGGGAATTCGGCACCGGTGTGGTCAAAATCACCCCGGCGCACGATGCCAACGACTTCGCCGTGGGCCAGCGGCATCACTTGCCGCAGGTGGACGTGATGAATGACGACGGCACGATGAATGAGCGTTCCGGATACGCCGGGATGGATCGTTTCGCCTGCCGCAAGGCCATTGTGGAAGACCTGGAAAAGGGCGGCTTCCTCGTCAAGGTCGAGCCCTACCAAAACCAAATCGGCCACTGCTACCGTTGCCACACCGTGGTGGATAGCCGCCTCTCCAAACAGTGGTTCGTGAAGATGAAACCGCTTGCCCAGCCGGCCATCGAGGCCGTGCGCAAGGGTGAGGTCTCCATTCTGCCCAAGCGTTGGGAGAGCGTTTACTTCAACTGGATGGAAAACATCCGCGACTGGTGCATCAGCCGCCAGATTTGGTGGGGCCACCGTATCCCCGTCTACACGTGCGCTTGCGGACACGAGTGGGCGAGCCCCACCGCCCCGACGGCTTGCCCCAAGTGCGGAGGCACCGCCTTCACGCAAGATCCCGACGTGCTCGACACGTGGTTCTCCTCTTGGCTGTGGCCCTTCTCCACCTTCGGCTGGCCGAAGAAGACCCCTGAGCTCGATTTTTACTACCCCACCGCAGACCTTGTCACCGCCGCCGACATCCTCTTCTTCTGGGTCGCGCGCATGATGATGGCCGGCTTTGAGTTCATGGGCAAAGCGCCCTTCAAGAACATCATTCTCCACGGTATCGTGCGCGATGCGCAAGGCCGCAAGATGTCCAAGAGCCTCGGCAACTCCCTCGACCCCTTGGAGGTCATCGGGCAATATTCCGCCGATGCGCTTCGCTTCTCCCTCGCCCTCATCACTTCGATGGAAACCGACACCAAGGTGGACATGGGCAAGTTCGAGATTGGGCGCAATTTCGGCACCAAACTTTGGAACGCTGCTCGATTCCTCCAGATGAACGCGGAGAAGCTCTCCGGCTTTTCGTTCGCCGACCACGCCGGCGACACGTTGGCCCTGGACCCCACGTTGCTGCGCGATGACGACCGCCATCTCCTGCTCAAGGCCGATCACGTCTGCAAGGCCCTCAATGCCGCACTCGGGAAATATCGCATCCAAGAGGGCGCGTTGGCCATCTACGACTTCGCTTGGACAGACTTCTGCGACTGGTATTTGGAATATGCGAAGGGCGATCTCAATGCCCCCGACGAGGCCCGCCGCCGTCAAGTCATGGCCGTGCTGGCCGACGTTTACGGCAAGATCCTCCGTCTCCTCCACCCCTATATGCCCTTCGTCACGGAAGAGATCTGGCACCAGCTCGGCTACTGCGACGCCGCGGGCACCATCATGCGCGCCCCCTATCCCACCGGATATGGCGAAGAGCAAAAGACCGCTTGGGGGCTCTCCGAAGAGGTGCTTGCCTACGTCGAGACCAAGCGCGACCTCATCACCGGTTGCCGCGCCTTGCGCGCCGAGGCTGGGCTCGCCCCGGGACTTTCGGTGAAGGCCCTGCTCCATCCCGCCACGCCGGACCTTGCCGAACGGCTCGCGCGGGATGCCGACTCCATCAAGTCCGCCATCCGCGCCGAAAGCCTCGAGTTCATTGACGCTGCGCCCGCCAAGGCCATGCCTTCGAAGCTCCTCAAAGCCGGCATGCTTTATCTCCCGCTGGAAGGCCTCATCGATACCAAGGCCGAAGCCGAAAAGCTCGACAAGGAGATCGCCAAGCTCCGCGGATTCCTCAAAGGCATCGACGCCAAGCTCTCCAATGAAGCCTTCGTCTCCAAAGCGCCCGCGGCCATCATTCAGAACCAGCGTGACCGCAAGGTGGAATTGGAAGCCCAAATCGCAGCCCTCGAAGCCCGAAAGGCCGCGCTGTAAGCAAACAACGCCTCTCAAGCCACGCAAGAACGTTGCGCCCTCCCAAGGGTTTCGCTTGAGATGCGGTGTCTCTCGGATTGGGATGCGGAGCATCCCGCCTCGGAATACGGAGCCTCTCGGGGTGAGATGCAGATCATCCCAATCGTTCACCTTCGAGAGGTTCTTGGTTTGATATAATGGCGAGCCAATAGGACCCCTATGCCACGAAAACGCACTCCGAATCCACCCACCAATCCCGCAGAGCTTGCGGGTGAGGCGCCGTTGCGCCGCACGCTTCCCCAAGATATTGAGGCGGAACGTGGGTTGCTGGGCGCCATCCTGCTGGACGCACAGCGGGTCATGGATCTCTGCGTGACCAAAGGGGTCGTGGCGGAAGCCTTCGTCGAACCCGTCCACCGAAGCATCTATGTGGCGGTGGAGCGCTTGGCCTCCAAGGGCCTTCCCGTGGATGGCATCACGGTGGCCAACTTCCTTTCGGGGACGGGCGAACTGGACGCCATCGGCGGCATGCGAACGCTGACAATGCTGACCGACCGCACGCCCACAAGCGCTCACGCAGGCTATTACGCCGATTTGGTGATGGAGGCCTACCTGCGCCGGTGCATCCTGGGAACCGTCCGGAAAATCGAGGAAGAGGTCTACGACACCTCGCAAAGCGCGGATTACGTGCTGGGTTCCGCCGAACAGGCCATCCTCGGCATCGGCGAGGGGCGGAACAAGGCCGGTTCCACCATGGAGTGGAAAACGTCGGTAAGTGAAACGCTGGCCACCCTGACGCGCCAGCTGGACACCCCCGGGGAACTCTCCGGATTGCCGACGGGCTTCAAAGCCTTGGACGAACAGCTCCGCGGATTGCAAAAAGGTGCGATGATCGTGCTGGCGGCACGTCCCTCAATGGGCAAAACGTCGCTGGCGATGAACATCGCCGAATGTGTGGCGCGTGGGCGTGACATCATGGGGCGTCCCTTCCGAACCCCGGATGGAAAGGTGCGGAAGCACGGGGTGCTCGTGTTCTCCCTCGAAATGCCCCAAATCCAGCTGACCACCCGCATGCTCTGCGGTATGGCCGGCGTTTCGGCACGCGAGGTGGAGCGGGGGCGTTTCGTGAAAAAGAGCGTTGTGCTCCCACTGTTGCAGTCGGCGGCCCGCGAACTTGCGGACACCCCCATTCGATGCGACGACCAGGGCGGATTGGACGTCATGGAATTGCGGGCCAGGGCGCGGCATATCCACAAAAAGTTCGATGTGGAACTGATCGTCATTGACTATCTCCAATTGCTGACGTACCGTGAATTCGCCCAGCAAGGGCAACAGGTGATGGTCGCCAAGATCTCGGGCGAAATCAAGGCCATGGCCAAGGAGCTGAACGTTCCGGTGCTCGTGCTCTCGCAATTGTCACGCAATTCCGAACAGCGCGGGGGCGATGAAAAGCCCAAAAATTCCGACCTCCGCGATTCGGGCGCCATTGAGCAGGACGCCGACGTGATCATGATGTTGCGCCGCCCTAGCTTCATGAGCTCGCGCGTCCCGGAACATGACGACCGCTTGCTGGCCATTGTGGATGTCTCCAAAAACCGCAATGGCGCCACCGGGGAAGTGCGCCTGAACTTTGATGGTGCCATCACCCGTTTCAAAGACCGTATTGAGACCAATCCGGAAATGATCTCCGGCGACATGGAACCCGCCGATCCACCCCCTGTAGCTTAACGAGGAAATCCCCCGCAGATGAAACGTTCCGCCCTTTCGCTTCTTGCAATCCTTGGCCTCACGCTTCCGGCATGGTGCGCCCGCGTCACCGTTGCCGATGTTCAGGTCCGCGCAGACGACAATTTCGGCATTGACCCCTCGGAAGCGGTGCTGGCTATGTGCTCCGTAAAGCCGGGTCTCACCGCAGAGCAAGCCGACGTGCAAGCCTACATCAGCTCCGATGTGAATGCCCTGCTCGCAACGCCCAATTACGCAAAGGTGGATGCCGCCATCGGTTTGAACGACAAAAACGAGTGGGTGGTGGTTTACACGGTGAGCCGTCGTCCTCAGCTTGCGGCCAAGCCCGCCATCACGGGATTGGACGGGGCCTTGCGCACGGGACGGGCGGAGGAGGCGGTGGCACTTGAGAGCAATGCCACCGTGGATGACGCCATCGCCGCCGCCGCTGCGGGGCGTCTGCGCGCGAAACTCCAAGAAGAGGGTTACGTGGACGCGGAAGTGTCTTACGAACTGCGTTATGCCGATGCCCCCGGCTATGCTTACCTCACGTTCGTCGTCAATCCCAAGACTAAGCGTTCCATCCGGGATTACTGTTTCGAGGGGAACACCGTCTTCGACCATGACACGCTGGCAGGGGCCTTTCAGTGGGTTCCGTGGTACAACCCGTTGAGTTGGTTCAGAGAGTTTCCCCTGACGGACGAAAAGCTGGACGATGCGCGCGCGGCCGTCAACATGGTCTACACGGACGCCGGCTATCTTGACGCCGAAGTCACCGGCCCCAAACTGCTCCCCATCGAAGGGAAGAAGCCGGGCCATTACGATGCGCTCTTCACTGTCTCCGAAGGTCCGCTTTACACGGTTGGGACCATAAAGGTCAAGGGCGCGAAAATTTATTCCGCAGAAGCGCTGGAAGCCGCGGCGAAGGCCGTTCTTGACGAGCGCGGCACCACCGCCTCCGCCGCCACGCTTGCGGCGCTCAAAGCCGCCGTGGAGGATTATTACGGCTCTCGCGGTTATGTGGACACCTACGCCGATCCGACGATGGTCCCCCGAATCGACGCGCCGGTGATGGACATCACTTACAACCTTGCCGAAGGTGAGCAGGCACGCATCCGCGCCATCAAGATTCAGGGCAACGCGGTGACGCAGGACAAGGTGATCCGCCGCGAATTGGCCATCCAACCCGGTGAACTGTATGACAGCCGCCTCGTGAAGCGCTCCGAGGCCCGCATCCGAAACCTCAACTATTTCCAAGCAGAGAGCGGTGTGACGTCCTACACGGTGAAAACGCCCAACGCCGGAGAGCGAGATCTCGTCTTCAACGTGCGCGAAGAGCACACCGGAAGCTATGGCCTCGGTGTCGGCGTCAGCACGGTGGACAGTGTGTTCGTTTACGGCAAGGTGACGCAGCGCAACTTCGACCTCTTCAACCCCTCCAACGGTTTCCGTGGCGGCGGACAACGTGCCAGCGCGGAAGCCGAGATCGGTAACCGCCGCCAAACCGTGCTGTTGAGCTGGACACAGCCTTGGCTCTTCGATATGCCGCTCTCCTTCACGGTGGATGCTTATCGCAAACTCCGGTGGTACGATCACTACGATGAAATCCGTACCGGCACGGCGTTCACGCTCTCTTGGAAACCCGAGCCCATCCCCACGCCGTGGGGAGACCTGCAGCTTGACCGCATCGGCTTGAAATACACCTTGGAACAGGTGGATTACGATGACGAAGACGAAGGCACGTGGTACCGCGCGGATGGGACGCCCTTCGCCTTCACCTCGGAGAAGGATGGCATCAACAGCAAATTGCGCGCCTTCTGGCAAGAGAACCACCGCAACCGTCAGTTCTTCCCGACGGCCGGATGGGAGAGTCTTGTCTACGCCGAAGTGGGCTTCTTTGGGGAAGCAAAGGACTATGGGCTGGGCTTCAACTTCTCGAAGTGGTGGAATCCTTGGCTGGATCACACCCTTCAGACGCGGTTCCGCTTTGACACCGTGGAGGCCTACAGCGGCGATGTGCCGATGTTTGACCGTTACTTCATCGGTGGCGGCCGCACCATTCGTGGCTTTGAGTTCCGCGATGGCGGCCCGAAGGCTTATCGCAATAGGGGCAAGCGTGGCGATCACGTGGCCATTGGCGGCCAGACGCTTTGGTGTGGCACCGTGGAATACGCGATTCCTCTTGTTTCGTCGCTCCGCTTTGCAATGTTCACCGACTTCGGTTCCGTTGGGGAGGACTTCATGGACTTCGGCGGTGACTTCCTTTGGTCGGTGGGTTGCGGTCTGCGGTTGGACATCCCGGGCTTCCCCATTCGCCTCGACGTTGCCAAACCCATCACCAATGACGACGACACCGAAGAAGAGGTCTTCACCTTCTGGATCGGTGTGGACTAATCCCCTATTTACGAAAGGACACCCCAATGAACCGTATCGCTCTTAGCGCCGTTGCCGCCTTGATGACCATGGCCGCGTTTGCCCAAAGCATTGCCGTGGTAGACATGGAGGCTGTGCTTGCCAAACATCCCAACACGCCGAACGACAAGAAGTTGCTGGAGTCGACGCTCGCCGACTACACCAAGGAGCGTGACGCATTGCGCGCCGCCTTGGAAGCAAAGCAAGCGGATTTGGAAAAGCAAATGCAGGAGGCACAAAACCCCATGTTGGCGCCTGCTAAGGCCGAGGAACTTCGGAAAGCCTGTCAGGCGGCATTTGAGGGTATCGAAAACGATCGCCGCGCCGCCGAGGCCCAAATGGCCGAACGTTCCCGGACGCTGTCGGAGATGGAGCGCAAGCTCATTAAACGCTCCACCGACGAAATCCAAGCGCATATCGATGCCTACGCGAAGGAAAAGGGGTACGACCTGGTGGTTTACAAGAACATGGTTGCCTACGTCCGGCCGGAGCAGGACATCACCGACCGCATCATCGTTCTCTGTGGGGGCGTCCCGGACAAAAAGGACACTTCCAAGTCCGCCAAGGAACTGAAAGCTCCTGAGCGGATGAAATAAGCGCACGGAGTGTTTATCCCCTCTATTTCAACGGAATCCAAGAAGGAACCCTGTCATGTCGCACGAACTCGAAGAAGGATTGAAACTCCGCCTCGACTTCACGAAGATCGCCAAAGTCGCCGCCAATATCAAGGAAGAGAAGGACAACGTCATTCCCGTGGCGGTGCAGGATGCCGACACCAAAGAGGTGATTCTTATCGCCTACACCAACCGTCAGGCAATGGAGCTGACCTTTAAGACGCGCACCCTGACCCTTTGGTCGACCTCACGCAACGTGCTCTGGGAAAAGGGAAAGACCTCCGGAGAATCCTTCGAGGTGTTGGAAGCCCGTGTGAACTGCGAGCAAAACTCTCTCGTTTATTTCGTCCGTCCGCGTCGTGGAGCCATCTGCCACACCAAGAACCGCAACGGTCAGCCCCGTAATTGCTACTATCGCGCGATTAACCTTGAGGACGGTGAGACCCTCACGAACTTGGATCCTTGATCGGTATCCATGTCGAAATCGTTGAACGTCTCAGACTGGACTTCGGCCCGTCGTCTCTTTGCGGAAGACGGGCTGTCCGTTATTCTTCCCTGCCATCGCTTGGCGTCTCCAATCGGGCAACAATTGGCCCGATTGGAGACGCTTCTTTCTCCGCAAGGATTCCCATATGAACTGATTCCGGTGGATGACGGGAGCGACGATGGCACCGGACAAGCGCTCGTAAACTTCGCCCGAACGTCTTCCCGCGTCCGCCCACGTCTGCTCGGCAGAAATCACGGGAAAGGGGCCGCATTCATGACGGCGCTCGGGCGGGCACGATATGCGTGGGTCCTTCTGCTCGACGGCGATTTGGATCTTGCCCCCGAAGCACTCCCGGCCTTTTGCGATGCGGCTGAAGCCGCCTCCGCGGATATCGTGGTTGGCAACAAGCGCCACCCGCTCTCACAAGTCTCTTATCCTCTGCGGCGAAGAATCGTCAGTGCCTGTTATCACGCCCTCACAGCCCATTTCCTCGGACTCGCGTTGGGGGACACGCAGGCCGGCATGAAACTTTTCCGAAGGTCGGCGTTGGAATACGCCAGAGACCGGATGTTGGTGAAGCGTTTCGCTTTCGATCTGGAGTTGTTGGTCATTGCCCGGGACGGCGGCTTTTCAGTGACGGAGGCCCCTGTGCGCGTGGACTTTGGGGACATGCGGTGGGGATGCCTTTCTTGGCGTGTGGCGTGGCGCACCTTGATCGACACCGCCGCCATCGTCTACCGCGCCCGTATCCTTCACTATTATGCCGCGCTCACGCCTTTGCCGCCCGTTCCGGACGCCAAGGGTGGCCCAAGATTCAGCGTGATCGTGGCCTGCCCGGGGGACAGTGTGGTGCTTCGTCGTCTCATTGAGGCGTTGATGCACCAAACCTACCGCAACTTTGAGGTAATCTTCCTCCCTGATCGGTTATTGGTAAGACCGGAAGCCAACTATCGTTTCCGCATCCTTGCCACCGGCGGTGTGCGCCCAGCCAAAAAACGAAATATGGGAGCCCTCGCCGCCTCAGGGGATATCCTCGCGTTCATTGATGACGATGCCTATCCCGCGCCCGACTGGCTTGCCAATGCCGCGGCGCGTTTTACCGATGATCCGACCATTGCCGCGCTCGGGGGGCCGGGCCTCACCCCTCCGGAAGATCCGCCTGCCGCACGCCTGTCTGGGTTAATCTTGGCATCTCCGCTGGTCTCCGGAAACTTCCGCTACCGTTATTTCATCCAAGGCCCCCTGCGCAAGATTGAAGATTTCCCAAGTTGCAATCTCTTTGTGCGAAAAGCCGCATTCGATGCCATCCGCGGTTTCCGAGAGGACTTTTGGCCCGGCGAAGACACGCTTCTGTGCGCCGATCTCCAACGCGCAGGCCAAACATTGTGGTATGACCCGCGCGTCGTCGTATGGCATCATCGCCGTCCTGTTTACGGCCCCCACCTTCGTCAGATTGGACGTTACGCATTGCATCGCGGCTATTTCGCACGACGTATCGGCCTCAATTCCCGCCGACTTTCGTATCTCTTGCCCTCGCTTTTTGTCCTTGGCCTCTTGGTCGGAGCCCCGTTGGCCTTTCTCTCTCCGTGGTTGGCGGCACCCTATATCACGATTGTGGGGCTCTATCTCCTCATCACCTTCGCGGACGCCTTGTTGGAAGCGCCCACTCGGCGGCAAATCGGTCCCTTGTGGTGTGGTATCATCGCCACCCACCTGTGGTACGGCGTACGTTTCCTCCAAGGTGTTCTCTCGCGAAGGATGCCATGCGGCGTGCTTCCCTTCGACCATCGTTAGCATTGCCGCCGTCATCCATTTCCCATTGCGTCAAACTTCGATGAAAGCGGCCAAGAAGACCAATGTCGAACGACTCCTCGAAGCGGCTCATGTTCCCTATGTACCGCACACATTCGATGGCCGAGAAGGGAAGGCTGACGCCACCGAGATTGCGGAGCAACTGGGGGTCCCACCTGCCCGCGTTTTCAAGACATTGGTCACGGAAACTGACCAACATGAGGGCTTCGTCTTTGTCATTCCGGCCAATGCGACACTGGATCTTAAAAAGGCCGCCAAAGCCGCTGGAGTCCGTTCTCTTGCGCTTCTTCCGTTGGCCCGTCTGTTCCCCTCCACCGGTTATCGCCACGGTGGGTGTTCGCCATTGGGCATGAAACGCAAGTTGCCCACGTTCATTGATGCTTCCGCAACCACGCATGAGCGAATCTTCGTAAGCGCAGGGCAAATCGGGATGAACGTGGAGGTTGCCCCGGAGCCGCTCGCCGGCTTGATCCCAGCCGTGTTCGTCGAGCTTTGCCGCTAGTCTTTTTCCCAACGAAGTCGCTCTCTCACCTACCAGCGAATGAAGCAAGCCAAAGCCCGAACGCGGCCGCCGAAAGTCCCAGCAGATTCTGCAACAAAAGATTCAGTAGCGCGTGCAGGAAATCGCCGGAAACGGCGAGACGCAACGTTTCGAGCGTGTAGGTGGAAAAGGTGGTAAACGCCCCAAGAAAGCCAAGGAAAACCGCCGCACAGAGCAATGGATGCGCGCCCCGAAGCGTTCCAAAAAGAAACCCAGCCAGGAACGAACCCAATACATTGACAGCCAACGTCGCGACTGTGGCGCGAAAGCCCCAGGCAAGCACAAGCGTCACCGTTCCCCAACGAGCCACCGCCCCAATGGCTCCCGCAAGCGCCACCGTCAAAGGAAGCATCACCGCTGTCATGCTTTCAATGCCTCACGGTAAACGGCCTCGATGGCCGCTTCCGTAGGGACACCCTCGTGAAGCTTTTTGCCATCAACGAAAAAGGTTGGGACATAGTAATAGTCAAGCGTTGCGGCAAAATCAGGATCAATGGTCTCATCAACCATTCGTACCTTGACCGTCCGAAACTCCGGATGGCGGGCACAGAGTCCCTCCATCATCTCCCGGGCTCGTTGACAGTGGGGACACCCACCCATCACCATCATGAGGACCTCTTTCATGCGACAAGCCTCCTCGTTTCAACGCATCAGTTCGGCCAACGCCTCGGCATCATCATCGGCAATGGCTTTCCGGAAGGCCGCAAGATGTTCGGCAAAGGCATCCACGGCCTCGAGCAAAGGCCCTTTATTCTGCCGGAAGATCGGCTCCCACATCGTGATCGGCGAATGCGCGATGCGCGTCATGGAAGCAAGTCCTCCGCCGGCGAAACGCGCATTGAGCGCCTGATTGCGCTCGGCCTCCTTGATGGTTCGTGCAAGGGCGTACGCAAGCACATGAGGCATATGCGAAAGCAAGGCAGCCGTGCGATCATGCGCCTCGGCGGACATGGTTGCAAGCACAGCCCCAACCCCCTCCCAAAGCGTACGCACCCGCTCCAGTGCATCCGGATCGCTCGCCTCGGGATCGATAATCAACGTAAAACGCCCCCGAAACAGCCCATCCAGCGCGGCATCCGGGCCACTCCGCTCCGTTCCGGCCATAGGATGACAGGCCACGAAACGCCCTCGATGAGAATGTCCCGCAACGGATTCAGCGAGGGCTCGCTTGGAAGACCCCACATCTATCACGATCTGCGAAGGACGCACAGTTTCAAGAAGACCCGGCAACGTGCGCACCAGCACATCCACCGGCATTGCCAACACCAACAGATCGCTCTGTTCTGCAAGCGATTCCAACGTCGGAGCCAGCTCATCCACAAGCCCAAGTTCCAACGCCCGCTCGGCATGCGCCGCCGTACGATTCCACCCTACAAGCCGACGGGCCATACCGAACGTTCGGATATCCTTGGCCAAAGAGCCACCGATAAGCCCAACCCCGGCGATACCAACGGTCCCGAAAAGCGTCTCATTCATGGGCGGACTCCGAAGCTGAAGGCAAACATGCGTTGCGAACACAGCCAAGATTGGCAAGCCCATAAAGGGCTGCCGTCTCAGCACGCAGGATCAACGGGCCAAGCGTTACGGGCAGAGCGCCGCACGCCAAAATCGTGCGCATTTCCTCAGAGGTAAAGTCCCCTTCCGGCCCGCACCACCATCCCCAAACCTGCCCCCGACGGGCGGGATCAAGCGACTCCAGAAGCGGACGCAGAGGCCGCGCCTCCGGAATCAAGGCCGCCACAATCAACGTCGTGCATGCCCGCATCAGCGGCACGGTGTCGGCAAAACGGACCGGGGCGACCACCTCCGGGATGAGCGAAGCCCCACATTGGCGCGAAGCGGCCTCGACAATCCGTTGCCACCGTTCACGCTTCGCCTCCGCTTGGTGCCCTTCCAAGCGCACCACGGTGCGCTCACTCATCACGGGCACAATCTTGGAAACCCCCAGTTCGGTGGCCTTTTCCAACATCCAATCCATGCGCTCCCCCTTGGGGATACAGGCAAAAAGCACCGTACGCACGGGCGGATCCGCGCAAGAGAACACGGGTTGCTTGGCCTCTAGGGTCAGCGCCCCATCATCTCGCGCAACAACGTGATAAAGCCGCGTATGTCCGGCCCCGTCAAACGCCCCAATCTCTGCCCCCTCTCGAACACGCAAAACGTGAAGCAAGTGGTGGGCATCCTCGCCTCGAAGAACGAGGAGGTCATTTGCGATAGCTTCCGTCGAAACCTGTTGTCGGTGCATGGCGCACTCAATTGTAGCAAAGCTTAGACGGATGGAGCGTGTCTCCGTCAAAGTCCGCTGAAGAAGAGCGACGTGAAGGTTGTGATCGGAGCCGTGTCACGCATATTGTCGATGATCTGGCGCACGTCCTTGATGGTGGCCTCCATCTCATCGGCGATCGCCTCATCGTTGACCAAGCGCCCCAAGGTTCCCTCGCCCTTGTCCAGCTTCGCGGTGACCCTGCGCAAATTGGCGGCCGTAGCCTCCAAATCGGGAACGAGCGTGGATTCCTGCCCCAGCAACCGCCCGAAACCGCCTTTGGGATCATTGAGACGCGCCGTCACGGCTTTGATATTGGCCAGCGCATCGCGAAGATCCGCATAAGCCGTATCATCCTCACGCAACAACTTCCCCAAAAGACCCTTCCCATCACGAAGGCCATCCGTCACCTCCCGAAGGTTGCCGATGGTGGAGCGAAGGTCATCATACGTCCCGTCCTCTTCGCGCAACAGTTTCCCCAGAAGGCCCTTCCCTTCGCGAAGATCATCCGTCAGCGTGCGCAGATTCGCCAATCCGGCGCGGAGATCGTTGTAGGCGGTGTCATCCGGGGAAAGCAACTTGCCAACGAATCCCTCCCCTCGCTGAATCCGCCCCGTCAGGTCGGCGATGTCGGCGGAGGCCTTCCGAACATTGACCAGCGTTGCGCGCAATTCCACAGGGTCAATGGCTTGACGAAGATCCGAGACCAATTCCCCAAGTTCACGCATCATGTCATTGGGCGGAATGCCGCGCAAGACTTGTTCGGGAGGCAGTTCCTTCCCCTGGCCCCCCTCGGCGATCTGAACGCAGGAACCGCCCAAAAGCGAAATCGTTCCCACCGTGACGGCGCAATCTTCGCGCAACACCACCTTTTCGTCTATCCGTAGCGTCACCTCAACGGCCCCCGCCCCAAGCTCCATCGCCTGAACGCTTCCCACCTTCATGCCGCGCACAAAGACAGGATCTTGCACCTTGAGGGCGCCAATGTTTTCAAACCGAACCTTCCGCAACACCGTGCTCGACCCACGCAACAGATCCACACCGCTGATCACAATGGTGAAAAAGGCCAACAACGCGATGACCGCCGCCACAAACACACCTGTGACGACCTCTTGAAAGTAACCCTGAACCTTAGGCATGAGGAATCTCCATCTGCTGAGCCGCCAAGAACGCACGCACTTCTGGAACCTCCGAACGTGCGATTGTAACGGGCGTGGCGACCTCAAGGAACCGCCCGTCTTTGAGAAACGCGATCCGGTCGGCATAACGCAATGCCCCGGCAAGATCGTGGGTGACCACCACACAGGCCGCGCCACGCGAACGATTGATCTGAACGATGAGGTGATCCACCGTGCGCGACATCACCGGGTCCAACCCTGACGTGGGCTCATCGAACAACAGCACCTCCGGGTCTTCAATGATGGCCCGCGCAAACGCCGCACGCTTGACCATGCCGCCGGACACCTCCGCCGGATAGAGTCCGCCGGCATCGCCCAGCCCGACCTCCCCCAAGACTGCCTGCACACGGCGGGCAATCTCAGCTTCGGGAAGGCGGTCACGCTCAGCCAACGGCAACGCGACATTTTCCTCCAAGGTCTTCCATCCCAGCAACGCCCCGCTCTGAAACAAAAAGCCCATCCTGCGCCGCAAAGCGGAAAGCCTGTCGGCGGGAAGCGCCGCCACATCCTGCCCCAACACGCGAACGATTCCGGCCGTCGGCCGGAGCAACCCGGCCATGAGTTTCAGGGTCACGCTCTTGCCGGTGCCCGAAGGGCCAATGATCACGAACAGTTCACCCTTCCGAACCGTGAAATCCTGCCCGTTCAGCACCTTTCGCGAACCAAACGCCTTGACCACTCCCTCAAAGGCGATGGCCGCCGTGGGAAGGCCGGCCTCCGAATGTTCCACCCTGTCCGCGACATCAGAAGACATAGCAGAACCTCGTCATGAAATAACCACCAATCAGGATGGCGAGAAACGAAAAGATCACGGCCCGCCGTGTCGAGGCCCCCACCCCGGCGGCGCCTTGGGTGGTGGCAAACCCCACGGAACACGAGATCCCGCAAATCAGCACCCCGAAGAAAAGCGCCTTGAAGAGCCCGACATAAAGATCCTTGATCTCGGCCGCGGCCATCACCTCCGCGATAAACTGCAAAAAAGGGATATTCAGCTGTGTGTAACCCACCAGCGCCCCGCCGACGAAGGCCACCACGCACGTGTAGAACGAGAGCAACGGGGCCATCACAATCAAAGCCCACAATCGCGGCGTCACCAAAAAGCGGATGGGGTCCACACTCATCATCTCCAATGCGGCGACCTCTTCATTCACCTTCATCGTTCCAAGCTGAGCCGCCATCGAAGACCCCACACTGGAAGCCAAGATAATCCCTGTCATGAACGGCCCCATCTCACGAAGCATCGCGTAGGAAAGCGTCGCCGCCACCATCAGCTCCTGCGACAATCGCTTGAATGCGATGCCCAGCTGCAACCCGAGAATCATGCCCGTGAACAGCGCCACCACCGTCGCCACCGGCAACGACCCAATGCCCACCAACCACGCCTGCTGGGCGAAATCCCGCCGACCATCCGTATTCGCCACAATCCGTGGGAATCCAAGGAAAGCCAGCACCGTCAATTTCACGGTGCGTCCAAGGGCGGCGAAAAACGCCGCCACAGCGTCGCCGTAAGGTTCACGCGTCAATGTCACGGCGTCTCCTCCCGAAGGGCTCTTCTCTCTGCATAGGGTTCGGGATGCGTCCGCCACCAAATAAGCCCCCAAAAGAGTTCGTGGAGCACCTCATTGGAATCCGGACGTTGCGTGGCCGAATAGAACGTCCAAAACGGCGCCCAGTTGCGCTCAACCGCCGGAACATCGCGGATGGGGAAAAGCACCAGCGAACGATAGCGCATCCCTGCCTGCTCGTCATAGTCCACCGCAAAAAACGGCCAAATGCGAAAGTGCGACGTCCTCAACCGCGACCGCCCATGAATGTCGTAACCGTGGCTCTCTTCGTCCACGTAAAACGGCCACACGCGGAACACACGGTTATAGACATTCTCCGTCCGCTGACGCTGACTCAGCATGATCGGATAAAGACACCACCACCCGTCGCGGGAACCTCGGTGCGTCATCCCCCAAAAACGCCACGATTTCCACGTGCTCTCCCGAGGGTCTCTGTAACGTTCAAAAAGCGGCCACGGGCAACGCAGCAACCACGCGCCATCCGTCGTCCAGCTCCACCGAAAAAGCGGCGGGATCAGCCCGTATCCCTGCTCCGTGTCGGCGTTGATCCGTTCCATGATCGGCCACAGCATCCACGCCGTTCCCCGATGGTTCTTCGCATGAAACGTCTGATCGTTCCAAAACGGCCATAGGATAAACCGCGAATCGAAATCCGGTTCTTGCTTTGTCCCATAAAGCGGCCACAACGCCCAACGCGACTCGCTCGGATCATGCTTCAACGAAAAGAGAGGCCAAAAAATGTAATCCCGCCGCACGGACCGCGATCCGCCCGTGCGGTAGCTCAACCACAAAGGAAACAACCCCCACCGGAAGTCCTCCGTCAGAAAAAAGCGCGGCAACCTTCCCCAAATCGGGAAAAGCCCCCAATAATTTTTCCCTTCGTCGCGCCCATGCGCCCAAATCGGGGGAATCGCCAAAGAATAATCCCGGGAACGTTGCCCCGTCACATCCACCCGATTCCAAAAGGCCAACACGATTCGGTTGTGATACCCCTCACTGCGCCACGCAAAATGGGTCAGCGGCCACACCACCTCCATGTCCCGGTCTCGATGGTTCAGCACGGATCGCTCCCACGCAAAGAACGGACGCACCGCCACGCGGGAGACCGCCCCGTCACGGCTCCCCCACTCCAAAAAAGGCCCCAAGCGAAACCGAAATGAGCCCGGAGGATCCGGCGTCGCGAACACCCATCCCCCTAACATCGCCACCACGGCGCTTATCAGGAACCTTCTTGTCATGCCTGTGATTATAACACATTCACACTCCCCTATCCGTTCGCTTCCGCCCATACGCACCGTTGCGGCGACACCTGCCACACCGACCGAGAAAACACATTTCCCAAGCGCACGAAATCGAGGAACGTGCTACACTAACATTAACGTTCTCTCGTTGGTAGGATTCTCCATGACGTACGATTTTGAGTTTTTCGACACGCCCCTTTCCCGTGAGCGGGGCGACAGTATCAAATGGACCCAGTTTGGGCCTGACGTGGTTCCTCTGTGGATCGCCGACATGGACTTCCGGTCCTGTCAGGAGATTACCGAGGCCCTCACCCGCCGTGCGCAGGAAGGGTGTTTTGGCTATTCGCGCGATTCCCGTGCGGCCATCGATGCGATGGTGGCCTACCACCGTGAGCATTACGGCTGGGAGATTGATCCCGACTGGGTGGTCCCCCAACCGGGCGTGGTGACGTCGCTCAACCTCTTCTGCAAGTTGTTGCATGAAATGCGGCCGGAGCGTAGCGATGTTTTCATCAACGAACCGGTCTACCATCACTTCATGTCCGCCGCCGTGCTCCAACACGTGCGCGAGCGCAAGGTTTCGCTCTCCATGCACGGCGCACCGTTGCCCGATGTCTCCAAACTCGACGGACGCGGTGCCGGCGGGTGGATGCTGTGCAATCCGCAGAATCCCCTCGGCCACCTTTGGGACGCCAAGGAATTGCGGCAAATCTTGGACTTCGCCGAGGCGCATGGTCTGCTCGTCGCCTCCGACGAGATCCACGGCGGGCTCGTCCTCGATGAGCCATACACCTACCTCCCCCTGATGACCCAAGCCCGCTCGGACGCCGAGCGCAACCGCCTGATGGCCTTTGTCGCACCCAGCAAAACATGGAATGTCCCCGGCTTGGGCTGTGCCTTCGCCATCGTTCCCGACCCTGTGCTGCGAGAGCACTTCACGCGGAATTATGACCAGCTCATCCCTCCGATCAATCTTTTTGGCTGGATTGGCGCCGAGGCGGCCTACCGTTTCGGCGAGCCGTGGCGCTTAGGGATGTTGGCTTACCTCCGCCGCAATCGTGCGCTGTTGCAAAAGGCCGTCGCCGACTGGGGATTGCCGCTCTGCGATCTCCGTGCCACCTATTTGGCCTTCCTGGATTGCACCTCGTTGTTGCCCGCCCTCGGCACGGAGAGCCCGAGAGACTTTTTCCTCCGTCACGGCGTGGCGGTGCACGACGGCGCCATCTTCGGTGCGCCTGGATGGGTGCGCATCAATATCGCCACTCAGACCGCGCTGTTGCGCACAGCCTTGGAGCGCATGGGCAATGCGCTCGCCGGCTTGCCCCGCTAAGGCCCCCACCCCTTTGTGCCGAAAGGCACGGCATCTCCGCCTGACGCCCTCGTTATCCACACGAACAGCCAAAGCGCCCGAACCCCGCACGGCGCAATGGCTGGTGTTTTCCCGTGGGCACTGAAAACCTGTACAGGGGGAGCCCCCGCCCCAAAGGCTCCGTATCGCCGCGTCGGATGCACTATATCTCCTCATGAGATGCGCCGTATCACGTGTGAAGCCCCACCGGAAACCTGACAGATGGTTGCAGGGTCCCAAAGCGAACGCCTTGAAACCTTGCCCGCGCCATTCCCCTGCCGTTTGCAACTCAATTGCAACGGTGCCTTAAGCTGTTGGGCATGTGGAAAAGCGTTGAAAAGCTTCATTTGCGGTGCTTCCTTTCAATGAGA
>CASDPK010000033.1 GCA_949282555.1 uncultured Lentisphaeraceae bacterium
TCCATCTTTTTCATCCCGGAGGTCGTCCACGAAAGCATCCCGACCCCCGCCAACTCGACTTCTTGGTTCAACTAGAATAAAAACCGGGATAAGCCTGTCTATGTTTTCTAGAGGAAAGAAAGGTTTGCTAGAATGGTTCCCATGAAAGTCAGCGCCATTCCTGAGGCTTTTTTGGCCTATTACCGAACGTTTCCTTATGCGGATATGAATGTGCTCAAGTTGGAGCATACTCGGCGCGTCGTCACGAACGCCATCCGTATCATGGAAGGTGAGCGGTTTCCGCAGGAGTTGTGGGGGGCCGGGGAAACGGCCGCTTGGCTTCACGACGTAGGGCGCTTCCAACAGTTCCAAAAGTATCATACGTTTAGTGATCGCCAAAGCGTGAACCATGCTTTGTTGAGTTGCGGGGAAATCTTGCGATTAGGCTGGTTGGACGATCGTCTTCCACAAGAACGCAATTTGATCCTCCAAGCCATTGCGTTTCACAATTTGAAAGATATTCCCGGGGGCCTTTCGGAAGACGAGACCTTGTTGGTCAATTTGGTTCGGGATGCCGACAAGCTGGATATCTTCACGGTGTTGGATGATGCCATTGAGACGAATTATTTGCCCTCTCATCCCGAAGTCTATTGGGGCTTACCCTTCACGGCACCTCCCTCTCCCAAAATTGTGGCGGCAGTCAAAAGTGGCGCGACGATTGATTATGCCGACATTCACAGTTTTGTTGATTTTGTCTTTATCCAGCTCGCTTGGTGCAATGGAGGCTTATACTTCGCCGAAAGCCGCCGCATGGCCCTGGAGCGCCAAGAAATCGAAATTAGAGAAAATTATCTGTGTGCCCTGTTGCCCGACCATGCAAAGACTATCCAACAGTGTTGTTCTGTCGTAAAAGCCGCAATACAAGAGTCTTGCCATGGCGCGTAAGTCAAACAAACGATTCAACGACAGAAGCCGTTTCCCTCATAAGAAACGTCTCCTAGCGACAATAGCCGTTGTGGTGGTTTTGGCCTTTGGCAATTGGTTCGCCCACCAACCCACGGCGTCGCGAGCCTCCTTTGGCGTGATGGAGCCCACCTTGGAGTCGTTGGGAATCATCACGGCCGACATTACGGACGCATTGGGATTGACGGGACACGATGTCTCCGTGCCCTATACATCCACTCCGACGCGTGGTCCCCTACCCTTTGGTGAGCCAAAAGTCATTGATCCCAAGAAAACGCCCGATGACCTTGTTGTTCTGAAACGCAAAGGATATTGGGTGGCGTGGTCTCCCTCTCTTCGGCATCCCGTATGGACGGCGTATTCCGTTCCCACAACGAAACTTCTGGAGTTCCCTCCGGAGCGTCCCCCCTTTGAGCGTGACCCGCAGGCGCCAAAATCTTCTTCCCCCACGGATTACACAGGGTCAGGCTACGATCGCGGCCATATGGCGCCGAACTATCTTATCGCCACCCGTTTCGGGAAAGCCGCCCAACGCGAAACGTTTCTGATGAGTAATATCGCGCCGCAAAAACCAACCCTCAACCGTGGGCCATGGCGACTGTTGGAGCAAACCGTAGCGGACGATCTTTCGGGGATTGGCGATACCCTTTGGGTGATTACGGGCGCCGTCCCCGAGCGTCAGCGTCGCGTCGGGAAAAGTTCCGTCTTCGTTCCCAAAGGGTTTTACAAAATCATTGCCGCCATCCACCAAGGGCGATTGCGCGTACTGGCGATATTCATGCCGCAAGAGATACGGGAGAGCAAGCGGCCAAGGTATTGTTTTTGTTCCATCGATGATTTGGAAGAGATGACAGGGCTTGACTTTTTCCCCACGTTGTCAAAGGAGCGGCAAACCGCATTGGAGGCCCCGGAGGCCAATCGGTTTTGGCCAACATGGAGCCTGTTTCAATGATCTCTCCCTTGCCTTCTCGTGTCGTGATTGGGTTCGACACTTCGTTGCGTTCCACGGGCGTGGGAATTGTCGCGGCGGAGGGAAACACACGTCGGGCCTTGTATTATGCGCCCATTCGTGTATCGCCGAAATGCCCCATGTCCGAAGCATTGGTGCAGCTGGATGCCGAGGTGGCACGCCTGTTGGAATGCTATCATCCTGTTGAAGCTGCCCTTGAAGGGGTTTTTTACGCCAAGAACGCCCGCACGGCAATGATCCTGTGTCATGCACGTGGAGTCGTGGTGACCAATTGCGCCAAGCGCGGCATTCCGATTTGTGAATATTCCCCAGCCGAAGTGAAGCGTGCGGTCACAGGAATCGGCTCTGCGGAAAAAGCGCAGGTTCAGGCCATGGTCTCCCGAATCCTTGCGCTTCCTCCGCCGCTTCAAAATGACGCCGCCGACGCATTGGCCATCGCCTTGGCCCATCTGAATCGCTCCGTCGGCATCCTTGCCCTACGCCCCAAAACGTTGTGAGGCTTCCATGTTTCGTCCCTTTCCTCTCCTTCTTTTGCTCTTACTCGTCGCCGGATGTTCGCCCCGAGCCTACGAACGCGTTCCACAGGCATTGGGACTGCCCTATGCTGAGCGGACGGTCACCGAGAAACAGGTGACGATCGAAAAAGATGGCCATCGCTTTGTGTTTGAGCGCGGCAAACGTCCTGCCACGGTCAATGGCGTCAGATACTATCTCCATCGCCCCGCAGGGATGGAAACGCTCAATGCGCTTGATGCCGCACTCCTGCGCGAAGCCGTTGTCACGCCACCCTCCTCGAAAGCCCCGCTTTCCTTGATGCTGGACCCCGGGCATGGTGGCTCAGACACCGGGTGCCGCGTAGGGACAACCACGGAGAAGCGCATTACCTTGGCAATCACCCAAGAAGTCGCACGTCTCTTGCGGGCCAAAGGCCACATCGTTCACATGACACGCACCACCGATTCCGTCACGCGCACGCTCGATGAACGGGTGATCTTGGCGGCGGGAGAGCGCTTGGACGCATTCGTCAGCATTCACGTCAATTCCGCCGCAAATCCCGAGGCCAAAGGCATCGAAGTCTACACACTCCCCGCCCCCGGATGTGAGGGCACGAATGCCAATTCACCGGCTCGTGGCCCCTTGGCCGGCCATGTGCACCTTCCAAAAGCCACACGCGTCGCCTTCGGAATCCAGCAAGCCTTGCTCGCGTGCCCCAATCCGCCAGCGGATCGCGGGGTGAAACATGCCTACTTCAAGGTTCTCCGGGATATTCCGGCGCCATCCGTGCTGGTCGAAACGGGCTTCCTGACGAACGCGGAAGATTTTGTCAGGCTCACCACAGAAGAGGGACAAAACGCGTTGGCAGAGGCCATCGCTGAGGGGATTGAAGCGGCACTTGTCGCTCCCTAAGACGTCGCGCCCCGTCCGTCGTTCTAGGCGTCGTATCTTGGGAAAAGACGCACCATGGCTCCGCCACAATCAGCGATTGGAAGGCGCAGGCGCGTGTCCCACCCCTGTGCGGTTGCACGCTGCTCCGGGAGACCATCAGCCACGGAGCTGAGATCCATCTCGGCAAACGGGACATTGGGCGGAAGCGCTTCAATGAGATCCTCCGAGCGAAAGGTGAGCACGGCTGGCTTCCCGCAGGGCAGGACAAGGGCTCCCATGGCGTAATCGCGGCCTTCGCGAAAGCCGAATTGCAAAAACCACCCCGGTTCTCCGCGCACACACCACCGCTCCTCCGGCGGACGTCGAAGCATTTTCAAGAGCGCCTCAAAAGCCACCCGAAAGACCGGCGAGAATGCCCCACCCTTTGCGAGATGCCAATTCCCCTCCGGACGCAACGGAATGCTCCTAAACGCCGCGAACAACGCGGCATAGGGCGTATCAAGACATCCGGGCCGAATATCCGCAGCCAAATCGGGCGGCTGCACGAGCAACTGTGCGGGAAACCGCACACGCCGCTCGGCGGCCGTCCCATCGGTTCGCCGATAGCGTACCGCCGTCTGCCCCTCTGCGGTGAAATAGAGATTGACCGGAGGCATGCGTCGTCCGCCGAAGCGATCAAAGGTTCAATCCGGCGAAGGGATTATTGCCAAGGTCCGCGTTTTTGGCGCGATTGGCCCGCATCCACTCGCGCGGATCATCCTCAGGGTCATTCTCCGGAGCGTCCGTCTTGGCGGCAGGCTCCTCGACCGTCACGGGCTTGAGCGCGATCTTATGTTCGGTGGGATCGATGGACTCAATGCGGACTTCGAGCGTTTGCCCTTCTTCCACGACCTCATGGGCAGAAGCGATCCGCCGCCCCTTGGCCAACACCGCCAAACGGCCATTGGTCAGCAGCCCATCCACGCCCGGCATCAGCTGGGCAAAGGCTCCAAAGGTGGCGATACGGACAATCTTCGCGTTGAGGGTGTCCCCCACGCGATACTGCGCGGCGAACACGTCCCACGGATTTTCCTGAAGGCCGCGAAGGGAAAGCGAAATCTTGCCGGTGGTGGTGTCCACGTTCTGCACCAGCACCTCCACGGTGTCTCCAGGCTTCACAATGTCCTCAGCCTTTGCCCCACGCTCCCACGACAGTTCCCGCATGGGGATGAGGCCCTCGGCCCCGCCGAGCTCCACGAACACGCCGAAATCCATAATCCGCGTCACCGTTCCTTCGCGCGTCTGCCCGGGAGCCAAATCGGCGAACAGCGTTTCGCGCTGTTCGGCCCGTTCACGCTCCAGCAACGCACGGCGGGAAACCAGCAGATTCACCCCACGGTCATCTTCCCCGTATTCGGTGATCAAAAACGTCTGCCGCGTCCCCACGAACTCCGCCGGCTCCTTGCCGCGGAAAAGCTCCATCTGCGAATAGGGGCAGAAGCCACGCTGGCCGGCCACATCGACCTCATAGCCTCCCTTCACCTCGGCCTTCACCAAGCCATCGATGGGGGTCCCGGCCTCAAAGGCCTGCTGCACCGCGGCGTTTCCACGCCCCGTGGCCTTGTTGCGCGCCGTGAACGTAAGGTTCCCCTGACGCATGCCGACAAACCAAACCTTGACCTTCTCGCCCTCTTGGGCACGCAGGGTTCCGTCCTCGCGGACAAAATCCTCCTTGGAAACCACGCCTTCATCCTTGGCGCCCACATCAAGCACCACATAGTGCCCTTTGGTGGAGATCACCTTGGCAGTCACTTCCTCACCGGGATTGAACCCACGGCGATAATTTAGCCCGCTGGAAGCGAGCAAGGCGGCGAAATCGGCTTTGGAGTCTTTCATTCCTCTGCATCCTTTCCAAGTCAGAAATGCGCGATATTCTACCACAAAGCACGCACACACACGGACAATGCTTCTCCATATTGCTCACACTTCCAAAGAGAGCCCTCCCCCCACCCTGCAATCTCCCGAAGATGGAAAATGAGGCAACACACCGAATCCGGCATACGTCTTTATGGTCTGCGCCGTCAAAAAAAGGTTCCGCCGCATCGCGACGGAACCCGAAAACACGCCTTTGTGCGAAGCCTTACAGACGGCGCTCGCCATTGACGAACACGGCCTTGACGTCGAACGTCTCATCGTCAAGCACGGCGATATCGGCGATATAGCCGGGCTCGATGCACCCCAAGGCGTCTTCCAGCCCATGCTCCAACGCCTGGTTGTACGACGTGGTCTTCACCAACACGTTGAGCGGCATTCCCGTGACCTCCCAAACGTTCTTGAGCGCCACATTCATCCGCAGGATGGAGCCCGCCAACGCCCCGTTCGAGGCAAGGCGCGCCGCGCCATCCTTCACGATCACATCCAAGCCGCCGAGGCTGGAGGGGCCATCGGGCATATGGCTCGCCCGCATGGAATCCGTGATCAGGAGAATGCTCTCAATGTCCTTGGTGTTGAACGCCAGCTCAATCATCTCAGGGCAGAGGTGGATCTTGTCGCAAATCATCTCGGCGCGGAGATCGTCCAGCAAAAGCCCGGCGCCCACCAAACCGATGTCACGGTGATGAAGCGGGGTCATCTGGTTGCAGAAGTGCGTGAGATGGCGAAGCCCCGCCGCATAGACGGCCTTGAACTCCTTGTAGGAGCACTTCGTATGCCCGGCGGAAGGCACGATGCCCATCTCAAGGCACTCGCGGGCGAACTGCGCACCGTTCCCCACTTCGCTTTCCGGGGCAAAGGAAATCTGGCAGACCGGCGTGATCGCGTTCAGGCGCTTCACTTCCTCGATGTCGGGCTTGCGGAGGAAGTCAGGATTCTGCGCGCCGCAACAAGCGGGATTGATGAACGGCCCTTCGAGGTGGACGCCAAGCACCTTGGCATACGTCTCGTTCTTGCGGTAATCCGCGACGTGCTTCAACGCCTTCTCAAGATCCTCGGAAGCCACGGTGAGCGTGGTGGGGCACCAAGAGGTGCATCCCTCTTCCAGCTTGGCCTTTGCGATCTTGGCGATGGCCGTGGGATCATCGGCATCGCAAACGTCAACGCCGGCCGCACCATGCGTGTGAACGTCAATGAACCCGGGCATGACCAAGCGCCCTTCCGCGTCGTAAACCCAATCCGCATCGGTCGGCAACGGCGTTCCGGGCTGAAGCACCTTGGCGATCTTGCCATTCTCGACGACGATGGCTCCGCCGTCAAATTCATATCCGGGGCTGACGATGTAAGCGTTCTTGATGAGACCTTTGGCCATGACGACTCTCCTTTGTTCGGATGTATGGTGTCAACTTCTGCGATAGTGTACACCTTCTTTGCCAGCCACGGCAAGCCAGAAATCTGTGCACGTCACAACAATACACCGAAATCTTCATACGTATGATGCTTTGGATTTCCGCCAGTATGCGCCACACGACTTTCGGCGTGCTGTTGAGGACAAATGGGAGGAAATGCATGGGAACCGCTAAACACGGAGAAGGGAACACTGTGAGACGCTCCGTATCCCAAGGAGAGATGCTCCGCATCACAAGGCGAGACGTTCCGTACCTCACAGTGAGAAGCTTCCCGCGTCTTTTTTCTATGCGGTTATTTGTTAGTTGTTGTGGACAAGTTCCATTAGGGATTTTCTCCCCTTAACCTCGTTAGCCTTTTACAGACACAGATATTATGTTGCAGTAGATGAGGCACGGGGTAGATATCCTTCCCTGGAAGGATATCAGAGGAAAATTACTTAGATATGGTCTTTGCCCCAAGTTCAGATATGTGCTAGCATGGGCGTACGGTGTTTGTGGAAACACGCGTATTATGGAGTGCCAACGAATTCAAAGAAAAAAGGAAAGAGGGATGAACGTCGAGTTTTATCATCGCCCTATCATCCACTATCCACACGTACCCAAATGTCTCCTAACCCATGTGTATTTTTCAAGCCTTTGCAAACACCCTACGCCAACCTATTGATATTCGATAAAGTCGTCGGCGCTTGTGGGTCGGTAGATTGTGAATAACCCTACAGAGGTGCACGATGTCGTTTATTATTCACCTGATTGGCCTTCTTATTGAATCGTCTGTTTTTTCTTTTGAGCAGGCGAATCATGCGCCGTTGACCCTTTTGTATAACCTCGATGGAAATGTTGCATTTGATGCGTATTTGACAGAAGAAGCGACGCTTCAAATGGTGACATTGAGTGACAGATATTCCTCAATCGCAAATGTTCGTATAATTGAAATGAGCGAAAGAGGGCATATTGTTGGGGATAAGGAGTTTGTATGCTCGTCGTTAAGCGGCGACAATAATAACAAGAAACGGCTATTTCATAATGAACCCCTTTGGTTATCGCAAGAGTGTTTCACATTAAGTGTCTTCACTAAAGATGAGACACATTGGAACCCGACCTGTTATTTCTTTTCAAGCAGGACAGAGG
Source organism: uncultured Lentisphaeraceae bacterium (assembly GCA_949282555.1). GTDB lineage: Bacteria > Verrucomicrobiota > Kiritimatiellia > RFP12 > DVOR01 > Spyradenecus. The sequence continues at coordinate 7,747 of CASDPK010000033.1, forward strand.
CGTGTCTGAAGCGGTTACACGGTGTCAGTTTTAATTCAGCCCTGGCCACGTTATCACCCTTGCAAAGGTTCTTCTCCATAAACGTTAAGCAAAACCATTTTGCGTTGTTTGTCTCAGAAAAAGACGTTTCATCGAGTAAGTCAACAGAAGATGGAAAGTTTATTTTTGTATCACCTGAGGAGATTCGAGCACCTCGCGAAATTTCCCAGACGAGGCGAGGTGCAATTCTAAATGCCAATCATCAACTGCAACCTCCGCCTTCCATTCCAAATGCAACGCAAAGTCTTTCCACTTTTCAATGGGATGAACTTTGTGGTGTTTTCTTCCCCGATCACATTCTAACTAGAGCGGGACAAGAACAATGGCGTGTTCATTCGGTCTTAACAGATTCAGATAAATGGGGACTGCGGCTCGCGTCACCTTTACGTTTTAACCGTCACCGATTGCACTGTACGTTACTTTATCAACACAAAAATGAATCATTTCGACACCTTGCACTTTATGTAGAAGTGCAAAAGAAAGATGCGGATCTTGAGATTAATATTGTCCAATCCAAGCCGTTTATTATGATTGGCGGGTGCGCATCGGCATATTATTTCCCTGCGATGCAGCATTTTATTCTTGGAGGCTCGCATTGTGGGGCGTCTGGAATCTATAGTTTGAGAGCGAATGATGGACCGTGCGAAAAGATTTCACCTAGTGAATTGTAGTCGTATGACGTTATGGCGCTGTGCTGGGAAATCTTTACGCAGACTCTTGGCGATAGGACGTCAGAAAATCGTCAAGACAAGTGAGGCATTTGGCTTCACCATCAAGGACGGCGGATATGGCTTGATAAGCTGACTGCCAAAATCGGGATTTAGATTACAGACGTGGTTTAGTTACGGTGGGTAAGTTCAAGAGGGGACGCACATTGCGATCCGTTTTCTTCCGGGCTTGCTTTAGTGAGCGTGACAACGTCTGTCACATTTGTCGTGTGAATGGTTTTGCCCACAGTAACTAACGAAGAACCTTTCAGCGCCTGCAACGGTTGTGAATGAACATGGTATACTGGCGGTATGTTGTCGCGGCATCTTGTGAGGATCTGTTTCGGGTTTGCCATGGGGGCTTTGCTCTCAGGATGCCTGTCGCTTGAGCAACAATTGGACAAGCAAGCCTCCTTGGTCGTTGCCGGACAAACGTCGAAGGCGTACGCCGACGCTTCGGATGCCGCAAAAAACGACAACGCCGACACCACGTTTTGGCAAGCGGAGGCCGGAACGCTGGCATTGATGGATGGGCATCCCTCTGCGGCGATCCCCCATCTTGACGCCGCGGACAACGGCTTCAATGATGTGGCGCGAAGGCGCTACGGCGCTTCCGCCCTCGACACGGCCAAAGCCGTAAGCGTCAATGACACATTGATGCCTTATGCGCCCGTGGGGCTTGACCGGATCTTCGCCAATCTGTACAAAGCCTTGGCTTATGGTGCCGCCGGGCGGCCGGAGGCCATGAGAGTGGAGCTCAACCGCGCCCGCCAAAGGCAGCAGGAGTGGTTTTTCCATTGCACCAAGGCCATCGCCGATGCGGAATCGACAATTGCGGTGCAACGTCAATTGGCCCAACGTGAAGCCGCGCAACGTGTCGGGGACGCCAAGCCTTTGGATGCAGACGCTGCAATGGCCATCGCCAATGGGAGCACGCGGGCGGCCCAACTGTTCGGCAGATTGAAAGGATTCGGCAATGCCTATGCCGCGCACTTGGCAGGCGTGACGCGCTGGTGTGCGGGGGACGCCTCGTTGAACGATTTGGCGATGGCCGCCGCCTTGGCGCCACAGAATGCCTACGCGCAAGCCGACAATGTTTCCGAGCAAAAAGGCAGCAAGCCCTCCGGACGTGTGTGGGTGTATGTGGAGGATGGGCTTTCCCCTCGGCGTGTCTCACGACCCATTACCATCCCCTACCCTTCAATCGCCGGGCATCTGAACGGAATTGGAACCATCAGTTTCAATGTCCCATCGCTTGAGAATCGCCCTGCCGCCGCAGGAGGATACACGGTCAATGGCGTGGCGTTGCAGCCGCTTCAGGACGTTGAAGCTTTGGCCCATGATCAATTCCGACGGGCCTATCCAGGCATTTTGGCACGGCAAATCGCCCGAACCGTTCTGCGCGTGACGGCCCAAGAAAGTGGCCACGCCACCCTCCGGCACGGAGGAAACGATCCTTTGCTCATCCTGCTCTATGACTTGGCGATGATCTCTTATGACCTTTCAACCAATGATGCCGATCTTCGGTGCGCAGACCTTTTGCCAAAAACGGTTTGGATGGCCGCGCTTCCACGCCCTCAAGACGGAGTCCTCAACCTTCGTCCAAGTGGTGGGGCCGCCATCACCATTCGCCTTTCACCCAAGGGCAACACGGCGGTGTGGGTGCGATTGCCGCACGCCAAAAGTCGTGCCACCGTCCTCACCGTTGACCTTGACCAACAGGAAGGAGTCCCCCGATGAATGTCATTCCCTGCCTCTCGGCATTGGCCGTTGCGTCTATTCTGACCGTAGGCTGTGCCGGCCCCTATGCCCGGCATGTCACAGGGCCAGGCGCCGACGAAGTCATCATTGAGGATGTGCGAACCGACCGTGAAAATGGGCGGCTCTCTGCACAAGTCAGCCTGCGCAATGATGACGACGATCCCCTGCGCTTGCGGTATCGATTCACATGGTTGGATGCTTCCGGCATGGCGGTTGGCATCGGAACGCCCACCGACGCGTGGCTCACCCTCTCACTCGCGCCCTATGAATTGCGCTATCTCAGGGCAGTGGCGCCAATGGAGGATTGTGCCGATTTCCGGCTTTATCTCCAGGAGTTCGACTGATGTTCCCTCGCTGCTGGGCGATTCTGACGCTAAGCCTCTGTCTTGGGTGTGCCTCCACGACAACGCGCGTGGACACGCACAATGATGCCGAGGTGACCGTCTCCTTTGACTACCGCGACATTGACGGCGCCGCCGCACAATTGGCAAAGAGCCTGCTGGCCAGCCAACGTCTCGGGAACGACAAGGGAAAGACGCCCGTTGTGGCTTTTGGCCGCGTGGTGAACGACACGTGCCAACATTTGGATACCGATCTGATCACGGCGAAAATTGGGGAGGCATTGCTTGCCTCTGGACGTTTTTCCGTTTCGTCCGTTTTCGCCGATCGGGCGTCGGGACGGGATGCCACCGTCTCCGATGTTCGTGCCGTGCGTGGGAATACGGAATTCGACGCCGCCTCCATTCAGGCCAAAGGTCAGCTCAAAGCCCCCGACATCTCGATTGCCGGAAAGCTTACGCAACGAAACGTCCGCCGCGATGACGGCGGGCTGCGCATTGAATACTTCCTCACGCTCAGGGCCACACGGCTGAGCGATGGCACTGCCGTTTGGCAAGACTCCTGTCAAACCGTCAAGGCGGTGGCCAACGGAATGCCCGTGTGGTAAATCCGAAAGGAGACTCACGATGAAACGACCCCTATTCCCGCTCTTCCTGTGCGTTGCGCTTCTTGCGGCCCCCGGATGCATGGATCGCACACAGCTGGTGGATCAAGACAACGACACCGAAATCGTGGCCGGGCTCGATTATAAGGACTTTGAGACTGCCGCCGCCGAAACGGTGAACGCCATCCTCGCCTCTCGGCAAGTGCGCAACGCCACCGCCGGAAACAAAACCTATGTGGTGGCCATCGGCAAGGTAAGCGACGAGACGCCGCTCGCCATCGACACCGACCTGGTGACCGCCCGAGTTGGTGAGGCACTCTTGACGGATGATCGTTTTGCCCTCTCCTCTGTCTTTGCGGATCGGGAGAGCAATCGTGATGCCACCGTTCAAGACGCGCGCCTTGTCCGGGGAAACGATGAATTCGACCAAGCCTCCGTGCAGAAGAAAGGCCAGCTGAAGGCTCCCGATTTCTCGCTCACGGGGAAAATCATCGCGCGCGATGTCAAACGTGACAACGGCGGCCACCAGTACGAATACTATTTCCAGTTGCGCATGAACGACCTCGCCACCGGCACGGTGCTCACCATGAAGGAAACCAAGGTGATCAAGCGCACCGGTGACAAGCGCCATACATGGTAAACGCGGGAGAACATATGCACGACCTCGTCATTTTGGGCAGTGGCCCCGCCGGTTGCTCTGCCGCGCTCTATGCGGCGCGCGCGGGTTTTTCCCCTCTTGTCCTTGAGGGGATGCAGCCGGGTGGCCAACTGACGCAGACCTCCGACATCGAAAACTATCCCGGATTCCCTAAAGCCATCAATGGTTATGATCTTGTCGTCGCCATGCGCCGCCAGGCCGAACGCTTTGGGGCTGTTTTTCAAATGGATGCCTGCACGGAAGTCGACTTTACCGGTGAGATCAAGCGACTGAAAACCATGGTTGCCGGCACGCTTGAGTGTCGCGCCGTCATTCTCGCCACCGGAGCCTCGGCTCGGTGGCTTGGGCTCGACAGTGAAAAGCGCCTCATGGGCCACGGCGTTTCCGCCTGTGCCACCTGTGATGGCGCCTTTTTCAAAGGAAAAGAAGTCGCCGTCAACGGTGGTGGAGACACGGCCTGCGAAGACGCGCTTTTCCTCTCACGCCTCTGCGCCAAGGTGACGCTGATTCACCGTCGGGACGCACTTCGTGCCAGCAAGGTCATGGCCGATCGCGTGCTCTCAACGCCCAACATCGAAGTGGCGTGGAACAGTGTTGTTGCGGACATTCTTGACCCCAACCAAGAAAAGGTCACGGGTGTTGTCTTGCGCGATACCGTCACGGGCGAAACGCGCACACTCCCTGTCAGCGCCCTCTTCGTTGCCATCGGGCACACCCCCAACACCGAATTCCTCAAAGGCGCTTTGGAGCTGGATGCCCACGGTTACATCGTGACCGATGGCACACGAACCTCCGTAAAAGGGGTTTTTGCCGCCGGTGATGCGCAAGACCCCGCATATAAGCAGGCCGTCATCGCTGCCGGTTCCGGTGCCATGGCGGCTCTCGAGGCGGAACGATATCTGCTGGGATAACGCGTCGCCTTAAAACATCCGCAGGATGGATTGGGTGTGCTTTACGAGGCCTCCCGAGCCAAGCAAAGCATGGCCGATGTGATACGCGAAAGCTGCTCCGAGGATATGATATAGGGTGGCATGGCGTAAAGCAGACACCCAAAGGGTCGGAGCCATACGCCCATTTCGACCAACCGACGTTGAACGGCGGCCATATCCACAGGCCGCCGAAGTTCTATCACCCCAATGGCTCCAAGCACGCGGACATCGGCGACACCGGCGAGCCCGCGTGCGGGGGCCAGTTCCTCGCGGAGTTGCGATTCAATGCGCGCAATGGTCGCCTGCCAAGGCTGCGCAAGCAAGAGTTCCGTGGAGGCTATGGCAATGGCGCAAGCAAGAGGATTTCCCATGAATGTGGGCCCATGCATGAAACAATGCGCCTCACCCGAGCAAGCCTGCCGAGCCACACGGTCGGAAGTCAGCACGGCGGAAAAGGTCATCATCCCGCCAGTGATGGCCTTCCCAATACACATGATGTCGGGCTCAACGCCTGCGTGCTCCCACGCGAACAGTTTTCCGGTCCGACCAAATCCGGTGGCGATTTCATCGAAAATGAGCAGGATTCCCGCCGCATCGCACGCCTTGCGCAGCTGACGCAAGTATTCCGGATGGTAAAACCGCATTCCCCCAGCGCCTTGGACAATCGGCTCAAGGATCACGGCGGCCAACGTGTCGCGGTGCTTCTCCAATAACTGCGCCATCGGGGCGAAATCGGCGGGATCCCATTCCCCTCCGAAGCGACATTGAGGAGCCGTTGCGAAGAATCGCCGGGGGAGCGCACGCCCAAAGAGACCATGCATTCCGGTAATGGGATCGCAGACGCTCATCGCGTTCCAAGTGTCTCCATGATATCCGGATCGAATGGTAAGGAAATCCGTCCGCCGAGGATCGAACTGCACCGCCATCTTCATGGCGACTTCCGTGGCGACCGAACCGCTGTCGGCATAAAAGATTTTCGTGAGAGACGGCGGAGCAATGCGCAACAAAAGCTTACCAAGGTTGATCGCGGGGTCGTGCGTAAGGCCCCCAAACATCACATGGCACATCTTCCGGATTTGCTCTTCCGCCGCATGCACCAAGACCGGATGCGAATAACCGTGAATCGCGCACCACCACGAACTCATCCCTTCGACCAAACGGCGTCCATCCGCAAGGATCAGCTCGCATCCTTCTGCACGCGCCACCTTGTAAGTGGGCAAAGGATCGATCAACGAGGTGTAAGGGTGCCACAAATGTTCACGATCAAAAGCGTCAAACAGCGTCGTATCCATTGGCATCGTTCCTCCGTTCGCGTCCGATTGCCCTTAACCCACCGTAACACTTTCTTCCGGATAGCGGATACGGCGCGACGGCTCTCTTCCGGCAACGATCAATGCCACAGAGATAGGGCCAAGACGTCCAAGATACATCGCCAAGCAAATGATCAACCGCCCCCAAGGCGTCAACAACGGCGTGGCGTTGAGAGAAGAACCCACCGTCCCAAAGGCCGAGGTTACCTCATAAAAGAGCGCCAACTCTCCGCGTTGCGCCAAAAACGGCCGTTCCGAAAGCAGAAGCACAAAGTAGAATGCAAAGAGCATCATGATGTAAAAGAAGACCACCACCATCGCTTCCCGACAAACGGCGGCAGGGATTGTGCGCCGGTGCACCTGGACTTCCGGATTCCCCTGAATCATGGCCCGCATCGTCAAGAAAAGGACGATGACCGTGGTCGTCTTCAATCCTCCGGCCATTGACCCGGGAGACCCACCCACCAGCATCATCAAGATTCCGACAAAGTTGGTCGGCTGTGAGGTCTCCCCCATGTCCACAAAATTGAATCCGGCGGTTCGATACATGATCGCCTGCGAAAAACCTTCACAGAGCTTTGCCCAATAACACTCCATCACTTTGAGGGCCTCGGTCCAATTGCCCTCAGACATGAGTTCCCAAGCCGAAGGGCCAAAGTTCTCACCCAACGCGCCATTCCACTCAAAAGCCGTAAAGAGTGCGCCTCCGATGACGACCAATCCCAACGTTGCCCAAAGAACCAACCGGGAGTGAAGCGAGATTCGCCCACGACGGCGCAAATCATGCCTCCAGAAACGATATTGCGAGAGGTTGGCAAGCACCAAAAAGCCGATTCCCCCGAGCAATACCAACAGCCCAATCACCAACGCATACGGCCAATCCCCCCTGATATCCATCAAATTGTTTGAATGGAGGGAAAATCCGGCGTTGCAGAACGCACTGATCGAATGGAAGGTCGCATACCACACGCTTTTGCCAATCGCATATCCGTGATGCCAATGATAGCGGACGAACAGCAACAACGCGCCGAAAAACTCGAAAACGAACACATACTGGATCGTTTTCAGCAACAGCTGTCGGGCCTTTGCGGAAGAGTTCGCGCCGTAGAAAAGCATCACCTGACGCTCCCCATCCGTAGGAAGGCGCCCAAGCAGCAACGTCATCAAGAAAGTGCCCAGCGTCATGATCCCCAAACCACCCAGCTGAATACAAAGCAAGATCACGCCTTGTCCAAATGCCGTGTAGTATTTCGAAAGATCAAAGAGCCCCAATCCCGTCACACACACCGCCGAGGTCGCCATGAAAAGTTGGTCAATCAACTGGCGCCACGCGAATCCCCAATCGAAGGGCACGCCGGCACGTTCCCACGCCCACATCCCCGAAGCCTGCGCCCACGGCGTACAAAGCAAAAAGGTCCCCACGAAAATAAGGGCGCCGAAGGTCAGTGCCAACATGCGCCGAGGATTGAACGGACGGCGCGCAACCAACGGCGCCGGCCGTTCAAGCGTCACATCATCCTCCAAATCCCGCAAACGATCGCGGAACGCGGCGGTCTCCAACGTCTCGGCGACAGGCCTCACAGGGCAAGTTCCTCCTTTGTCGGCGGCGAAAGTTCTGTCCCGCGATAGGTCAACCCCAATGCCTCGTACTTGTGAATCCCGAGCTCATGATAAGGGAGTCGATCAATGCGCTCCACATTCAATCCCGCGATGAACGCGCGCGTCGCCTCCTTTTCTTCCGCGGTGGCATTGAGTCCATGGGCAACCACCTGCCGAATCCACACAGGCTTCTGCGTTGCGCGCAAATGGTCAAAGACGTGCCGTGTCGCCCCTTGATCCACGCCTGTGACCTCCCGAAAACGTTGTGCGTCCGGATGTTTCACATCCAGCAGCACCAAGTCCACGGTGTCCAACAACTCCAGGGCCTCCGGGGTGTCAAGCGCTCCGGAGGTGTCAAGCGCCACATGGATTCCCTCAGCCTGAAGCGCCCGCGTCGCCTCCAAAACCGCGGCCGCCTGAAGCAACGGCTCGCCTCCGGAAAACGTCACGCCCCCATCCTCTCCGAAATAAGGACGCATCCGACGAGCCCTCCGCACGATCTCCTCCACGGGCGTCTCTGTCCCGCCGCACGGATCCCACGCATCGGGATTATGGCAAAACAAGCACCGAAGAGGGCATCCCTGCAAAAAGACGACCAACCGGATTCCCGGGCCATCCACTGCCCCGAAACTCTCGTACGAATGGACGCGCAACATCATCGCTTCCCTCCAAGCCTTGGTCGAAGAACCTCCCACATCTTGTAGGCATATTTCGGGAACATCATCGGCAGACAGCACCACAAGCCATTCATGCGATTGGCGCGGACGATCTCCCGGTTCAAGCGAATTCTCGCTTGAACGCCATCGGTGGAAAGGCCCCCCAGCCGCATCGCCGTGGTGCAAAGCGGGAGATAGCGCGATCGCAAACCCGCCTTGTAAAGATAGCGCACCAACAGCTCATGATCCGCCGCAATGCGGAACGTATCCGGGAGATACCCGCCCAATTCGGCAAAACGTTCCCGGCGAATGGCGAAGCTGGGATGCGGCGGCATCAATCCCCATCGGAACATCCACCGTCGCCAAAACGCACCGGAATAGTAACGCACCGTTGGTGCCTCACGCGTCGTCGCGCCATTCGGGATAAAACGTATGTCCCCATAGACCGCGTCCAGCTCCGGCGCTTCCGCAAACGCACGGCACCACGCCGCCAACACCTCATCCCCATCCAACATGTCATCCGCGTGAAGCAACGCCACAAGGTCACCCGTCGCCCGCGCAATCCCTTTGTTGATCGCATCATAAAGGCCACGATCGCGTTCGCTGGTCCACCGCATTCGCCCCTCAAAGCGTGGCTCCCAAGCTTTCAGCAAGGCTACGGTGTCGTCCGAACTTCCACCATCGACAACAAGATACTCGTAATCTGCCCCCCGCTGACGCAACACACTCTCAAACGCCGTTGGCAACGTCGGAGCGGAGTTATAACAGACGGTAATCAGTGAAAGCTTCATGGCATCTGTCTTTTCGGATCGGAAGGCGGCAGTATAGCACACTCTTGGAAAGCAGGGTCTCCCGCCGCGCATTCCAGCACGCAATGCGCCTTCCATCCGCCCCAAACCCACCAACGGCCGGGAGGCACGCCCAAAGACTCACGCACCAACCGTCCTTGGCGGTCATAAAATCGGACATCAATCGCAAAGCGCATCCCCAACGTGTGAATCGCATTGCATGGGCGAATCAGCAACCCCTCACCTGGTGGCAAACCATTGCGCCCCAACAAGCCGCGCATTCGGGCCCAAGGCGTGTCGGCAATCTCGTAATGCGGCTCACTCACCGGCCTTCTCCCCGCCATCCACGCGCAACGTCGGATACCACGTGGCCATAAAGCGCCGCAACGCCTCCTTCCCCTCCGGCGTCCGAAAATCATGCCGGGGAGAGGAAATCGTGATCATCGCCCATCTCGGGATGCGGTTATGCAACGACCGCTCCAAACTGTCCCCCACCACGCGGCGGAGGTTCGAGACCGTCGCACCCTTTGAGTGAAGGAAGGCATAGGCAAAGCCGCTCGTCTCCAAGCGCCCCTCCCTGCGCAGCGAGAACAGCGCCATCGGCAGCCCCGGCAAAATCTCATCCACGGCCCGAGCGCTCATCGTGAAGCCCTGCGCAGGAAGACACAATTCCGGCCGATGGATGGAAAGGCGGCTTCGCCCCGCCACCACCACCGACACCGTGAACTCATCCCCCCCGCCAAAAGCATAGATTGCCTTTCGCGTCTGCGTGTCGTCCGGCAGGATATCCAGCTCCGCCCGGGTGACACGGCGCACTTCCCCCTTGCAACGCGGGCAAGCTTGCGGCACGGACTCCCCCTCCGCGAAGTCCTGAGACCACAAGCACGCACGATTTTGGCAGAACCACGGCAAACGCAACGTGGCCCCCTCCAAAGGCGCAAACGTCCGTGAAAGGAAAGCGTCGCTCTCGAAAACCAAGGGCGGCATCCGCCCTGCCCAAACGCGGAAGCCCCCCATTCCCACCGCCAAGGCCAAGAGCGTGACGGCAGTCGCCGCGGAGAAAATCGGGAGTTTCCCTTCCGCCAGTTGGCCCTGAACGGCCGGACGGTCGCCACGCTTCAACACATCCGCGAGGGCAAAAACGCTGAGCGCATAGATCGGCGCGACGATGAACAGCGCATTGTCATGCAAGACCATCCCCGCGTTTTGGCTGACCAAATGGCACGTCACCGCCGTCAGCAACAACCGCAGGATATTCCCCAAAAAGGCGATCGGCACGCTGGAGAGGAACAGCAACCAACGCCGCCCCACCCCATGCAACGCAAACGCCCCATAAGCCGCGGTTCCCGCAAACAGGGCCACAAGCGAACGAATGCCGCTGCACGGGTCTGCCACGTCCAATTGGAACGGCGGCGTCCCCGTTGCGACAATGGCCGTCCCGATCTGCCGCACCCCAATTCCAAGGCCATTGAGCAACACCGCCGTCACGGCCACCGACGCCCGCCGCAATGGCACCGTGAAATTGTCCAAAAAGCCCACCGGCATCACAAACGCCAAAAGCAACAAAGGGAACCAGACCAAGCGAAACGTCTTGCCCCCACAGCACGCCAACGGCAACGCCAACAGCACCAACACCGCCGAAGCCTGCAAAAAGCGCGTCTGCCCACCGCGCAACCCAAGGAAAAGGAACCCCGCCGCCAAGAGCAAAAGCGGCAACGCCTTCCACGGCGCAGGCGTCCCAATGGAAGCGAGAATCTCCTTGCGTCGCTGCCACAACAGCACTGCACTGAGCACCGGCACCAGCCAAACGTACTCCATGTGCTGGGAAAGGTCCCGCATCGTCTCCACCGTCCCGACCCAAGCCGGGATCAACCACGAGACCGCGGCGGCGCCAAGCGCGACAAACGACAACAAACGAAGCACACGGGGCATTGCGACACCTTTCTCTGCGGGCCTCACCTGGGGCCCTCCATTTCCTTCGGAACCTCAGCAAAAACGCGAAAACACCGACCATCCGCGACACACGCGCGCCCCGGCCGAATCCACTGCCCAAGATGCGGCGGCACCGACCCCAACCGGGACTCCTCAACCATCAGGATATCCGCATCCGCGAGCGGCTGATCGCCCAAGACCACGCCCCCGCCCGTTTCCGCCCGCAACGGCCAAAGCAATTGCGCGCACGTCTGCGGCTCCTCCGACAAAATCCGAATCCGGCTCGAATGCCCGCGCGGCGCCGTCGCCGCCGCGGAAAGCGTCTCCACCGCGGCCTTCTGCTCCGCGCGCCCCGGCTTTGCGGCGACCTCCGCCGCCACCGTCACGGCCAACGCCGCGCAAGACACCATCGCCAACGCATTCCCCAGCGTCCAGCGCACCCACGGCCGCGCCACCGCCGACAGCGCGACCCCCGCCATCACAGGCGTCAAAACCGCCAGCGGCACGGCGAACGCCCCACCCCGGGGGAAAAACAGCGACCCGATGAAGGAAAAGAAAAACACAACCGACAGCGTCCGCGACCAGCGGCGATCCGACCCGCAAAAGCCCCAAATCGAGAGCCCGACCCACGCCACCAGCCCAACGCCCCACCCGCACAGCCAAACCACCCGTTGCGACACGCCCGCCACCCAAGCCGACAGCGCCTCCGGAAGCGCCGGCATCGTCGGCACGCCCGTCAACCCCAGATGGCGCAACAGCGACCACACCCCAACGCCAACCGCAATCGCCAACGCCAAATGCAACGTGCGCCAATACAGGCAAAGTCGCGTCCACCCCACCCCCATCGCCACGCCCGGAACCACCGCCGCAAGCACCCAAAGCGCATCCGGATGGATGGTCGCGGCCAACGCCCACAGCACCCCTATCAACGCAGACGGCACATACCCCGGCCACTGCGCGTACGACCTCGCCGCCGTCAACATCGCGAGAAAAAGCAACGCAAGCGCCCCAAAGGGCTCCACCCTCCACGCATGCCACACCAGCACCGGCGACAGCGCGGCCAACGCCATGGCCCACAGCGGGCCATCCGCCGTGTAAAACATCCCGCCGCGGCGGCGCAACCCAAGCCCCAACATCAGCGGCAACAACAGCACCCCGGCGATCAACGGCAACACCCGATAACAACGAAGCCGGAGATTCGTCCGTCCTTCCCCGACGAATCGCGCGCACAGCGCCGTCGCCTCATGGAACGGACTCCGCCGCGCCACCGTGTCCCTTGGGCATCCGGCCGTCCCCCAAAACTCCGCGGCTGCGGCGGCCGTCATCGCATGCGGCGCCTCTTCCGCCACCGGCATGGGATCATTCAGGCAGAGACCGCGCACCCACGCGCCTGCGGCCACCACGACCACGACGACGATACACTGGAGCAACAGCTTCAACGGCCTGCGCATAGCCCCATAGCATAGCAAATCCAAGACATACCGAAGTTTCTGTCACGGCCCAAATCAGGGCAAACGCATCTAAATTTGGTAAATATAAAGGGATGAATGAGAATCATGTTTTGTTTCGTTTGATGTTGGCAGTCAAAGAACCCCGAGTGGCGC
>CASDPK010000034.1 GCA_949282555.1 uncultured Lentisphaeraceae bacterium
CTGGGTCTTGAAGAGGGTCATGCAAGAGACGACGCAGGGGTTGTTGTATTCCGACCATTGGCGGCAGAGGCGGTTGACAGCTTCCAGGAGGCCGGGGTCATCGAAGCGTCGATAGCCGAAGAGTTTGCGGACGCAGAGGAAGTCCTTGTAGACGAAGCGCTGGAGGAGGTCGAAGCCCGGGGTGAGCGTGCGCATGGAGACGCGCCGGCCCATGCTGTCGAAGGCCATCGTGATCACGGTGTCGCCGGATTGCCAACGAATGGGGCGGTTTTCGGCATTATAGGTTACAGACCAAATGCCGGTCTCGGTCTTGATGAGGGTCTGATTGCCATCGTTGTCGTATTGGGGCGCGAAGTCGTCGATGGCGGTGTATTGATTGAGGTTGTTGGCGGTGTAGGTTTTGCCCTCGGCGGTGGTGCGATTTCCGATGTCATCGTAGGCATAGGAAACTTCGTCTGCCGCGATTAATTCATCACGGACGTTGTAACCGTACTGCTCCTCATTTTTCGAGGTGCGGCGGCCAAGGAAACCCGTAGGTCTCCATAACTTCGCCACATACATCTCCTCAAGCATCATACGATGATGATATCACACATATGGACGCTGTTGTTTGGCTTAGCCTTTACATCCTACCACTGCATGACGGCGGAAAGATTTTTTGCATATCCTTTTTCTTTTCATCGTTCGTTTCTCTACAAGGCGTAACGCTCCACGAAGCGTCATTTGGATCGACGTTCAAGGCAAAACATGACTTCTCTCCCGAATGGGTATAGTGCCCCTCAATTCGATACGTTCTGAAGGATGACATTAGGAGTCGCGTTATTACATAATCATAAAGCGTATCCCCGTTGTCTTTACTTTGGCATTTCTTCAACACGCCATTTTGAAATGTGCATAGTTCAATCGTTGGAGGCGATTGAAATGAAAAGACTAATAACGTCGTTTCTTCTTTGGATGAAAACAGTGGATCCGTCAAAAGAAACAGGCGTCCACGTGTTCCCCCAGCCGATGATAATAGCTTACTTTCAATTTGTTTTTTGTTATGAAAAGTAACAATCTCATCAACCCACCATAGCGGAATATTCAAGGCAATGCATTGATCCAAGATTTTCATTTCTGCGTCGGACAATTTACTATCCTCGCATTCTTTATTCAAATTAACAATAATTCGATGAAATGGTTCGCCCTCCTTTGTCCCAATCATTTCAGCACAAAAAGAACGAGGGATAAAAAAGAGCAAAAGAATCAAAATCGTTATGCACTTCATTTGTACTCCTCCAGATGAGCATAAGAGTTTCTTTGGTCTTTTTTGGGGGCACCATCGGCTACGACAGTCGCCCCGTCGAATCATGAAAATAACCAGTACTCTTTCCAACGTGTAACTGTGATCGTTCGATTGCTTTTAATGATTACGTCCCCTTCTTCCATCCGTTTGTCCCATCATACCGGCAGGTCGCACACATAAGATTATTGCCCCAAAACGCCCTCTCACCGATGCAATAATAGTTAGCGCCCATGGATTTGTCAACTCCCCGTCTGAATCATGGTTCTTCTGCAGTTACTGTGGGTAAAACCGTTTAGTCCGTAAATAGGGTAAACGCTCGAGGCAGCGTTTTTCTTATCCGCCCACGTTCCCCAAAGAAAGCAACGTAAGATGATCGATTGTAATGCGAAAAAAGAAAATTCCCCACAGAAAAGGCGGGGACTTCCCTCCCGGAGTTTGCCCACCGTAACTGCAGAAGAACCTCACACGACAAGGAAAAGGAATGTGCCGGAAGCGCTCCTCGCGGAGGCTTCACGTCGCCGATTCTTCACCCAATGGCAACCCCGATCCGGCAACACCCTTCACCACAATGGCCACCGGGGCGCACCGATTCCCGTGAAACCGTCTCAGTAGATCAACCAACTCGCAGGGGCATACTTTTGGAGTGTAACGGTGAACTTGCCCTTCCGGATCGGAATTGGCGCCCCCTCGGGGACACCGCGAAGATTGACGGGCTGTGCCACGCCATCCTTGGCTGTGGGGAGCGAAATGTCGCACGTGCCGGAGGCCCCGCCATTTTCCCACACCCGAAGCAACGTCCCTTCGCCATCGGGATTGTTGCCATAGGCTGTCACGAGCACGCCTTTCTTGGAGACCTTCAGGCCCTCCCGGCAGACCGGAAGTTTCCCGGCCGGCGTGGTGGCGATTCCGACTTGGAGCGGAAGGCGTGCCTCCCACCCCGGAACCACCAAGCCCGTGGCGTTGTCCGCTTGCTTCGGATTGACCCATAGGCGAACCTCAGAGAGGAGATTGCCGCTCCAAAACGACGTGAAATTGGTGTTCCACCGATTGTTGAAGAGGTTGAGATAAAGATGCGACTTCGGATGTTCATACTCCGGCGCATAGTGCATGAAGTCCAACTCCCCCAAGAGGAAGGCCGGGGCGTCCAGCGGGCACACCCCCACCGAATAATCGCCATCCTCAATCTTCACGCCCGTGTTCGACCAAATGTAGTTGAACTGGCTTCCTTTCACCAACTCTTTGGCGGGATCGATGACCGACCCGACGCGCCCGATCCGATAGGTCGGCGCCGCCGTCTTGAACGGGAACGCCCACCACCCGGCCTCCGGCGCTTCCGTGGCGGGTTTGTTCGTCACCGCCAACCTCAGATCGATGTAAGGAAGGTTCTCATACAAGGTGACCACCAGCCCCGCCGTATGCTTCCCTTCGCCCACCGACAGCGGCGGCACCAAGATGCCTTGGACGAAGGCGGCCTGTTCCTCCACGTGAAACTCCATGCTCCGCTCTGCCTCATGGAGAGCCCTTGTCTGATCCGTGAGATAGCGGCTCTTCCCGGTGATCGGATAGTGCGAACCCTTGTACGCATCGTACATGTATTCCTTCAGATACCGCAACGACTGCGCCTTGTCATACCGTTCGTAGACATACGCGCCAAATCCGTTCGGCGCTTGGGGGTCAACCAACTCCCGTTGATTCGTCTTGTCCCAAATGCTGCGGATGCAGCCGCGGGCCTCGTCAAACGTCACCTTGAACCAACGATTCTCGATGAACTTCCCCTTCGCATCGCCTTTCAGGGAGCTCTCCGCGACCGTCGGGGGTTCGTTCGTCAGGACATACGTCCGATACCCATTGGCCGGGATGGCCTCGGCGAAGAAGACCCCCAGCCGCTTGGAATCCGCCCCGTAAACCTTCAACGGATAGACACGTCCGGTGGTCACCTCCTTCACGCAGGGATTCCGGATGGAGCCTTGCGTGGGCATCGCGAAACGGGCCATGCCGCTCCTTTCCCACGGCAAGGGGTTGTAAACGACAAAGCGGACCCCCTCTTGCGCCACGTTTTCGGCCAAGGTATACAGCTCATGTTCCCATTCGGGCCGCAGACGATCCTCAACGCGCTCAATGTAGCCAACGTGTTCCTTCCACGATTCCACCATGCGGACATAGGCCGGGTTGAGTCCGGAAAAATACATTTCATGCCACGCCTTGCCTTCCAATCCCGGCACAAAATGCTGGTTGGCGAGGCCCCACGTGTGCTCACCGTACATCAGGCTCTGATCATAGAGTGCGGCCAGCTCCCGGTCAATTTCATAAGGCATGATGCCCCAATCCTTTTCCTGGGTATGCAGCGTTTCGAGGGCGGGCAACATCGGGCGAACCCGACGCGCCAAGGCGGTGGCCTGCGGATTCGACATGACACCGTGAACCCAACTGTCGGACATATCCCCGCGGACAACCGGCAACTCGGGATTCTCCGCAAGAATCGCCTCCGCGAAGTCCGACATCCTGCCAATCCGGATCTTGGCCTTCGGGTATTTCTCCTGGATGCGCCTGACAATGCCCCCCACCGCCTCGGCGGAGGGCGGGCCGGCATTGTCACCGGCATGGACAAAGGTCAGCCATGCCTTGTGCTTCCAGCCTTTGGGCGGATAAATGCCGGCCCCGTAACCCTCGGAAAACATCGTCAGCACCCGCGAGCCGTCAGGCCCCTCCCACCAAAACAGCGTGGGCACCTTGAGCCCCCGATTGGTCGGGTTGCCGCCCATATGGAAAAACGTGACCCCGGCGTGACGCAAAATCGTGGGCAACACCCACGTATGCGCGGGCACATCCGTCATCTTCGCATCGGTCGGCAACGGCAAGCCATAACGGCGCGCCAGCGACGAGGCATACCCAAGGCCCCGCACCAAATCCTCCGCCTCCAGGGTCTCCGTATGCGTGGTGTAAGGCAGCGCATGGGTCACGAGCGTGCCGCTCCTCACCGCCTTCTCAATGCGCAACCGGCGTTCCGGCGTTTGCTTCTCCCACAACATCTGTTGCAACGGCCAGCCCGGCACCGTCCAGACAAACCGCAAGCCGGACATCTTGTCCGCGTTGCGATCCATCACGTCCATCGCCTTATCAATCATTGACGTGCGGTATTCATGGACCACATCCCGCGCCAACGCCGAATAACCAATGTCAAAATGGCTCTTGAAGACGAGGAAAAACGTCATCCCCTCCTCCGAAACGCCCTCCGCATGATCATTCTCATGCGCCTTGTAATTGTCCGCCTGCGCGTGCGCCTCCACGGAAAGGAGACCCGCGCAAACCAACAACGCCATCAACCAACGCCGCTTTTCCATCTCTGAGCTCCACACCGCCATTCTCAAACATCCGCTTTGGCCAAGCGCCACCCCAAACAGGGGAGCGCCCCGCCGCACGTTCACCGCTACTATGACACAAAACAGCAACCTTGTCATGCGTCACAACGCCACCGACGCCCAAGGTGTATAGTGGAGTACACACCGCAACAGGACCTCGGCTCCCCAATGGCCCCGCCCGTGCGTCGCCCCGAGAGGCTCCGTATCCGGATGCGAAGGGCTCCGTATCGCGAAGGGCGATACGGAGCCTTCAAGGTGTCCCCCACTTGGGACAAAACACGGGAACGCGCGTTCACTCCACGCGTTCTGCGTGTTCCTTTTTCGAGGAACCCTCGAGCGCGCGATCGGCGAACGCGCGCTCCTCGGGAAGAAGGTCGGGGCACGCTTCAAGCGTCTTTCGCCAAGCGGCGCGGATGGCCGCGGAGCGTTCGGCGGCCTCCTCGGCCGTGACACGGCCCAACCCTCGATGGATCTCCAAACGGCGGAGGTGTTCCCGATAGAGCGACAACCGCCGCGACAGTGCGGGCGAAAGCTCCGGAACGCCCGCGGCGGCGCAAAGGCGGCGGCGCTCACGGTCGGGGAACGCGGAAAGCGGCAACCGCCGCTCCGCACCGTCGGCCCCGACGAAACGCACCCCCTCCGCCTCGATGGACAGCGGCCTCCCGAGGATCACGTGACCCACGCGGTTGGTGTAGGCCGCGGGCGGCGGGTCATTCGGCGAGGCGAAGGCGCCAGAAGCGAGAAGGGCCACGCTTAAGCAGATAAATGGTACGTTGGGCGCTTTCTTCGGTTTCATGATAGAGGGTGTGTTGGGAGGCTTCCGCCTGGGGTTCACGTTGGAAGGGTTCGTTCTCCTTGGCCTCGGCGAGGGCTTCGACCGTCTCGGCGCCGCGAAGCGCATAGACACGGCCCGGGGCCGTCACAAAGTCGGCGCGGAGAAGCGAGGATTGCCCCTCCACGGGCTCAAGGCGAACGATGGCCAAACGGTCCCCGGAGGTGAGGGGATCGGTTCCGGCCAAGTATTCGTCAAAGTTGGAAATGCCATCCCCGTCGTAATCGGCCTTGGGGTCGTAGGGCTTGCCATAGAACGGATGATCGGGGGGCAAGAGATCCTCGATCGCCGCCTCATATTCATCGGCCACGCCATTGGCGTTGGCATCCTCCGCCGCAACGAAATTGACGGTGGAGGTGCGCCCCGGATTGCCCACGGGCTCAAACTTCACCTCCTTGAGATCGTAACGGAAGGCCCCGTCATCCACCTCGAAGGTGAGGATGTCGCCCACTTGTGCGGTCTCCTTCCCCGCGACGGTCCCCATCGGGATGCGCAGACAGTAATTGTTGGCGGTGCTCTCCGAGGTCACGATGGGGGAGACGGCCAGCAACACGCCCTCCTTGTAGGCACGGATAACGGCCTTGCCCCCGGCGGAGACGTCAAGCCCCATCCCGTTGAAATCCCGGATTCGCCCCGTGTAGAGGAAGGGCGGCGCGGCCACCCCGATCTCCGCGGCAACCACGGGCGCCGCCGTGAACGCGGCACAGGCAAACATCAAAAGGAAACGACGTTTCATGGGCACTCCTTTCGTCAGTTCCCGGCATGGGAGTAGGTGCGGAAGCCGAGCTGGATATCCCGGACCCCGGCGGTGTCGATCACCCCGTCATGGTTGGAATCGGCGCCGAAAATGAAGGCGTTGAGCGCTTTCTCACGGTCGGCCCCCAAGGCCCCGGCGGGGATGATGAGGGCCCAACGGGTGTTCCAAACGGAGCGGCCCACCAAGCGTGTGCTGCGCAAGGCGCTGTCGCTGTCGTCGCCGTTGAGCGCGGCGCGGAAACTCGGGAAGCGGCGGATTCGGCTGGCGATATCCACCCCGCCCGTGGTGCCGGAGTAAGACGGCATCCAGTCGGGATCGTCCAAATGCGTGCTCCCGATGGCATACGGCAACGGCACCACCTGATCCTTCACGGCGTAATCGAGCACCACGTCCTTCGCTTTGCCCGGCACGCGCATCCGGTCACTCCCCAGCGGGACGAGGTAGACCGTAGGCGTGCGCGAGAGGGACGCATTGGCGGCGGGGTTCCCTTGGAGATCCTGATTGTATCCCTCAAAGCGGACGCCCGCGCCGGCGATCTTCGTGGCGAAATACGTTGGGTCGTAGGCGGCATCGCCTCCGGAAAGCGGTTTGCCGAAGAAGTTCCGCGCAAAGGTGATGTCCGAGGGGGACTCAATGACGATGCCGGGCTCCGGGGTGCCGTCGGACTTGGAGAAGGGCTCACAAAGGGCGGCATAGCCCGTCACGGAAGAGAGATCATCCACCCATCGGGCCGCGAGGGCGGAACGCCACGCGGCATCGCCCTCCGCACCGGGCGCGATGCGCAACAGTTCCGTGCGCAGCGAGAACCAGGTGGTGTCGCGCTGGGGGTTGTTGAGGCCAAGGCGAGGCTTGAGCACCAACCAGTTGGCCTTCATTCGGGCGAGGATATCCGAAAGGCCCGGCGCGGCGGCGGTTCCCGCCAACGTCGGCTGACCATTCTTGAGCTCGCCCAAGGTGCGGGCGGACACAATCTCGGCACGGAACGCATCGCCCGCCTCCGGATCGGAGGAAAGGAGGCCGGTCTCATAGTCATAGACCTGCGCGGCGAGATAGACGTATTTCTGCGCGAGGGAGAAGGCCGCCTCGTAACGATCGAGCGCTTGGTGCTGAACTTGCCGGAAGAACATATCGTTATAGCGCGACTTCGTGAGTTTGTTCACGGCGCGGGCGCGGTAACGCTCTCGCTCGGCCAGCAGGGCCTGTCCGCGCTCAAGCACCGTCTTGATGTTTTCCCGGGCGGCGACAAGGCGCACATAGGCGGTCTCCAGCTCCTGCGACCGCGTGAGCTGTTGCTCGACGTAGTCCACCAAGCGATCGCGCGCCGCGTCCTTTTCGGTGACAAAGTCGCCGATCGCCGAGAGTTGGTTGCGAATGAACGAGCCGATCCACGAATAATCGGAGACGGTGATCCCCTGCTGCACGGTGAAACGGCCGGTGTAAAGGGAGACCAATTCCGGCAAGATTCCGGCAGTCAGCGCGGCGGCGGCCACCGCGGAGGGGTCGACATTGACCGTGAGGCCGGCGCCCGTGATCTTCGGCACGCTTTGGACGGTGGCATCCTTGACAAGCGACGACATGGCGATGGCGTAATCAAAGCTGTCGTAGGCCACTTGCAACGCCTTTCGCTTGGCCGCATCGACGGCGAGATAGGTATTGACCCCCAGCAACGCGGCCAACTTGATCTGTGCCGTCGCCAACGACAGCTCGGCGCCGAGCGCCTCCGCTTCCAGCTGCACACTCTTGCGGTCGTACCACTCCTTGGCCTGGAGGTAGGCCCGATAGGCCGAGAGGAAGTCCGCATAGGCCTGCTGGATCTCACCCTGTGCGCGGCGCGTTCCGGTTATGGACGTGGGCTTTTGGATAAGGCCATCGGGACGGACGTAGAAGGTGTAGGCCGTCTCGGTGCTGTTGACATAATTGGCGAGGAACGCGTTGAGCGTCCACTGAGGCACATCGTAACTCACCACACTCAGGCGATTGGTGTCCGACGTGGGGATATCGGTCAAGCCGTATTCGCCAAGATCCATCCACGCATAGTTGATGAGATCCGGGCCCTCATAACCTTGCGCGTAGGTCTTTCCCGGGCCGATGTCGTCGCTATAGGGTGTGCCGAAGAGGGCGATCAACTGCGTCTCGTAATCCTCCTCTTGGCTCGCCAACTTGTCCTCATTGATTTGGCGCGACTCCTCCAGCAGGCGCAACTGCGTGGAGACCTCCTGCGCACGGTCAAGAACGGTGGCGGCGTTGTTCAAGGCCACAACGGCACGTTCGGCGACCTGCTCAAAGTGCGACGATGTCCCATCCTCCAATCCCAGCGGCGTGAGGTCAAAGGGAATCGCCGAGTCCGAGAACCCAAGGGGATTGAGCCCCATATCCAAGCGGGCCACCGTCCCCTCAATGCGGGCCATCGCTTCCGTGAGACCGGTCAAGGCCGTGACGGTGGTGCGGTCGATCCGCTCCAGCCCGCTGTCACTGAAGCTCACCTCGCTCCCATTCTGCTCGATGAGGTCCCACTGCGGCTCCGTGAGGTCCCACGTCAGGGCCGCGGCCGTATCATCCGTGAAGGTGAAGCCTTCCCCAGGCTGTTCATCGGAGAATGTGCGCAACGAGGCCACGAGCCCTTCCGCCTGCGGATTCACGAAGGCGCGCGCCCCCCGCAATTCTTCCGTGGAGCGCAGGAGGTTCCAAAGACGCACTTCGTAAAGGCGCCCCACCGTTTCACCGCCGAAAACGAGGGTTCCGCCGTACAGCGTGTTGTCCGAGGTCGTGGCGCTGTTCATCGGCACATCCACATGGCAAGACCCCACAAGGGCTCCGGAAGCGTCGAGCACGCGCAATTGATAGCGATCGGCCTCGGGCTCGCCGGTCTCATCGCCCGTCTCGCGGGTGTGTGAGAGCGCCAACAGGCTCCGCCCCTTGGGCAATGCCACCGGGAAAGAGGCCCGAGTCTCGCCAACGGCAAGGGTCAGCCCATTTTCACCGTCCAGCTCAATCGAAAGCTGCGCGCCCGTCTCGGGAGCCCACAGCAGCAATTGCGCCACGGCAGGGTCGCTCTTGCCCTCATAGGGCACGGCGTCGGCGACTTGGAACTCCAACGTCCAGTCCGAACGGCCGCCATCGAGCGTTTCCAAGCTCATGGCGCCGGTATTGGAGAGCGATGTCGTCCCATCGAAAGCCAACTGCCAGTAGGCCGCATTGCTCGCGGATTCCGGAAGGAGCGAGTTGGCGACCATCCAGCCGGTGAGGGCAGCAATACCGCCCCGCGTGCCCCATTCGCCATAACCGAACCCGCGCGCGCCATCGTCATCGAGATAACCGGCTCCGCCGCCGCCATGCTCGGCGTAGGCCTTGCGCGCCGTGCGGTCAACGACCAATGCGGCCGTGTCGGCCATGGAAACGGCCACTTCCGCAAAGCGTTGTTCATCGTAGTAGTCGACGTTCGCCACGACGTCGGCAAGGAGCATCTCACCCATGCTGACGTTCCAAGTGAAGTAAGGATTCCGCAGAAGGCGGTAGAAGCCCTTGATGGCGGAGAGATAATGTCCGTAGGCATCGCCGTGGCCTTGAGGATACTGACGCACGGCGTCCTCTTCGTCGATGACGGCATCCCCATTGGTGGAACCAATGTTGTAATTGACGGCGTAAGCGACCTCGCCGGCGGTGATGCCGCGCGTGAAGTTCCACGGCAACCGGTTGAAATAGGGCGCAATCGTCGTGGCCGGGGCATTGGCGCCGGAACGGCCGCGCAACAACGCCAGCTCCTCATCCAACAACGACGGCATGAGGTTGTCAAAGCAGAAGAGCGAGGAAGAGAGCGCACCGTAGTCCACCGAACCCGACACGGATCCGGAATCCACGACGGAGGAGCTGCCAAAGCCAATGGTGGGATTGAGCGCATCGGCGTAGGCCTCATTGCCCAGCACCATGTAAAGATCGGCCAAACGCTCCACGGCCAACAGCAACTGCTTGTTGGCCTCACGGTCATTCGTGCCAAGGGCGAGGCTCATGGACTCCGCCTTGTTGAGCAACGTCATGTACAGCTGGATGAGGCCCACATTCGTGAGGTTCTCCTGATTGAGCGCCACATCGCCTTGGTAAGGGCCACCGGCCTGCTGAATCATGGAGGTGAGGGTCTCGGCCTTGTTGTCATAAAGATCCTGCATCCGCTGCGTGAAGGGCGTGACATTGTTGAGCACGCGCTGAACCCACCCCTCGGCAAGCGTGGGGCCGCACCATGGGCTCCAAGTGTCGCCCATGAGGGCATATGCCGTGGAGCCTTCCTTCGCGCGATAACGCACGGCGTAGTAGGTATTGACCATGTTGGCCAATGTGTCACCCTGCCCTCCAACGACAAAGCGCGTGAGGCCCAGGCGCCGCTCCAACTCTCCGAAGACGGAGGCGTATCCGTTGTCGAAATCGTCCGGCACCCGCCCCGACGCCAACGGCGCCGCCTTGCGCCAATCGAATTCGTATTCCCCGGCTTTTCCGGCGAAGCTCTCGGTGTAGAGGATGGAAAGTTGCTGGGAGAGCAAGTTCTCCGGATCTTCCCGAGCGATGACCCGCCCGGCATAATACTCCGGCACCACCTTGATCACGTGCATGGAGATGGGATCACCCTCCTTCACGCCAACGGATTCCGGGCCGTCGTTCTCAATGAGCGTCACATACCCGGCGGCCCCGCCCATGGCCGTGAGCGCGTAGTGGTCGGAGGCCCGATAGTCCACAAGGATCTCATTGGCGTTCGTCACGGAGAGCGTGGAGCGCACTTCCGGCTCCGTGGGCAACGCAGAGATGAGCGCTTCCCAGCGCCCACGTTCGGTTTCCGAAATCCGAATGGCCTTTAAGGCGGCGATTTCCTCCGCGTTGGGGACGTTCGGATAGAGCACCGCGGCCCCGGCGGCGTTCGCCTCGCGTTCACCGATCAGACAGAATGCCTCTTTGACGGAACCTGCCGTCGTGTCAAAGTAAAAGCGCCCGCTCAACGAAGGCGGAAGGTCGCGGAAGATATATTTCCCCCGGCGCAAGAGCGCATTCCCATTGTCGGACGTGTCAAACCCGAAGAACTCCGGGATATCGGCGACAGCCGCGGGAAGATCCTTCACCTCCATGGGATGACGCGCAATGGTCGGGTCATACAGCAACGCGGTCTTCCCCGCATCGTTCGGGAACAGCACCGCCATGCTCTTGGCGGCCCACACCTCCGGGAGGCCACTCTCCGCCACCGTCAGCGTCTGCCCCACCCGCAACGTCGGCACCGATTCCGGCCACGAAACGCTCCACTTCCAGGGGCATGGTTTGACCGCAGAGGAGACAACGCTCCCGTCCGGCGTGGAAAAGACGTACTGGCCGTCTTCCTCCGTCACGCACGACAGCCACGGGATGGGGGCCCCAACGCTCGGTTGACGTTCCAAGGAAGGGAAGGCGAATCCTTCCTGCATCGGATAGTACATCCTCACCGCGGCCTCGCCATCGCGGCGGAACCACAACTGGAGTTTTCGGTCCCGATAGAAAGGCGTTTCGTCGGAACTGCCCTCCCAATACGTCTCCTTCATCCAAGGGTTCGGAAGATAATCCAGCGGATGGGGGCCCGGAACCGCCGTTCCGGCCACGCCCGTTCCGGCGAGCCGAGGATAAACCGAGCTTGTGAGCTCCACCCCGAACCAACGCATGGCCGGGCGCCCCGTCTCCGCATCCGTGTACTGCACCAGTACGCCAGGCTCGGAGGTCTCCTCCGTGTTCAAGTCGCACCGAAGCGCCCAGACGGTGTATCCCTCCCCGGAACCTTGGACGAACGCGTGCTCCTCATTCGGATTGTAGCCGGGCTTGGAAGGATCGTTTTGGGCATAAATCACCGGTGTGTCGGAGGCAAGAATCTGACTTCCCTCCGAGACCAACGGCGAACCCGGACGCGTTGCTGAAACCGCCGTTCCCGCCGTACCGAACAGGCCCGTCACCGCATCGACATACGCCACGCCGTCCCCGACCGCACTGACGTCAAGACACGCGGAGAGACGCACATCATTGGGCGAATAGGGCTCCGCCAAGTGTTGCGGCTCGATGTCAAGCCATTCGCGGCAAAACGCCACACGTCCAAAGGCCGCGCCCGCAAGGGTCTTTTGCGTCAAGGCCCCCACGCCCGCACCCATTGCGTTTCCGGTGAAGCGCGTTCCCATGATTTCGAACCCTTGGATCTCCTCACCCTTGATGAAGCGTTCCTCATACACCGGCCGCTCCGCCAAGAGTTCCTCTGCCGTGCTCACCGCCACCCCAAGGATAAGGAATGGCTCCAAAGGATCGTAATTCACGCCGAGATCGACAAACACGGCATTCCATCCCTCAGAAAGCCGCTCCGGAGCCTCCGCGGAGCCTATCTCCCGTGCGCCCTCGGACGAGACCTTCCATACCGTGACTTCCAGTCCCTCGGACGAACCGTCAACGGTGAGCGCATACGTCGCCGCCTCCCCTGCCTTGGGTGGGGTTCCCCCCAGCGTCAGCAAACGAAATGTCCCATCCTCCGCCGTTGGCGTCTTCGGCAGACGGACCCAAAACCCGATTCCCCCGCCGTCATCCATGTTTCCTTCAGCGGCCAAATCCGCAAACCAACTTCCCTCCGGCAGTGCGATGGTCGCATCCTTGGAGTCTGCTTGGGCCGCAAGACCGGAAGAGGCAATGCACCGATTGGCACTTCCCAACTGCGACGCAATGACGATGGAGGGAACATCATACTTCCCCGGCCATACGGCACGATAGCGCTGAGGGATGCTCGGCACTTGAATCGGCGTGGACATGCCTTCTTCCTGCACCGTGCTCATCCACCACACTTCCAATGCGGAATTCGGGTCCCGGGCTTGGGCCACGGCATAGATCACCGACGGCGCCTCATTGGTGGAAAGCGTCCCCGAATCATCCGTCCCGGGGTCAATCCCCACCGGATTGTCCGGCTCCGGCGCATGATAAAGCGCCGCATTGTAATTGTCCCCGGAAGCCGCGGCATAAAGGTAACCGGAGGCGGTGGCATCCGCCTTGCTCCGCTTGGCGGCCTCCGTCTGGCGCAAGGTCAACTCCGTCCCCACGGGCCACTCGGCCACATCGTCCGGGAAGACAGAGGTCTTGGAGCGGAGCACCGAGCGTATCGGCAAGAACCAAATGTTGTCATCGGCCGTAAGGCGAAGCAACGAATACCCTTCACCCGAAATCCGCTGACCGGCCTTCTCCGCAGGCGAAGCCCCCGCCAACGAAACCTCAAGCGCATTGTCCCCAAGGTTCAGGCGCGCGTGCCCCTCGGGCGTCTGATACTTCATCAACGTGACGGTGTAATCTTTCGGGAGATAGAGCGGCAGACCGGGGTCCGCATCATCGCCACGCACGAAGATTTGCGTATCATCGCCCCAGTCGCATGCGTAATGGCAGAGCTCGAAAGGCCACAGCGTGTCGAACGCATCGTACTCCATCCAATACACCGGGAGCCGCCACGATTCCCCCACCGTCGGACGCAACGGGTAGACGTTGTTGTGCTTCGGGCTGTAGGAGTTCTGTCCTTTGTGCTGGTAGTAATAGGGGCCGCGGTTGTCCGTCTCCTCCGGCGCCTGCGGGAAAGGCGTCAGCCCAGCGCTTTCATAGCCGCCTCCGGAAGGCGCAAGCGCTTTGCCGATGGTTCCGGTGAGTTCAATGACCTGCGGCCGCGCCACCTCCACGACCACGACCTTCTTCAATTGGTCGAAATTACCGGAGGTGTAGTAGGCCATGACCACCTGTCCCTCCACCTTCCCGAGTGCCGAGAGCATATGGGTGGTCTCGTCCAAGTACAATCCCTTTGTGACCTTGGTGACCTCTTGCTCGATGCCGGAAACGACATTCGTCACCACCGACTTCTCCAACGTCAGCACGTTGGGGTCCCCGTAGAATCGCACGAACTTCCCCGTCAGGTCCACCTGCGGCGCATTGTAGGGGCTATCCGTCCAAAAGATACGCAATGGCCGCGTCGCCGAAACATCCCCCAACACATAAGGAATCTCTTGCCGGCTGCCATCGGAAAGAACCCACGTGAACACGCGCGAACCACCCTGCGTCACATACAGCGCCTTCCCCGGAGCGTCCAAGAGGAACCCCGCGGTGTCCTCGGTTTCCGCCCAAAGCGCCTCGGTCGCGGCCCAATCGACGCCCTCCGGCGGCTCAATGCTCTCACCCAGCCAATATTGGGGCTGGGCCCGTTCCTGGGCATAGCCCACCTCCCATTCCGGCAGGCGAAGCGGAACGGCCCCCGCTTGATCCTTTGGCGTCTCGGGGATGACGCCCAGCGCACCCAACGCCGTCGGCTGGGCGACAGGGTTCCCCTCCGCACCGTCAGCCGACAGATTCGGCACGTCCGCATGTTCCAGGAACCATGTCGGCTCCCCCCGCACCGAGGCCATGCACAGCCATAAGCATCCCAAGGCCCACACGATTCTGTTCTTCATTGCCATCCCTCCCACGCTCATTTCACGCGCATAAACCAATGCAACGCCTGGAAGGGCGGCCGATTCTCATGCGCCTGCCCATTCCCCGTCGACTCTGACGACTTGGTTTCTGTCCGCGTCCCATAGCGCCAATATCCACGGCCGGAATCCGAGCTGCTGTCCTTTCCTCGGTCTGGGGCGCCATCGCGATTGGCGGCATACGGCGCGGAATACCCGTGCGTGTGCGTGGGGATGTTGGCGTCGGAGAGCGCCACGAAGGCCGCGCCGCCACGCTCCCCCACATGATAACGCCCACCTGCGCCCACGACAAAGCGGCCACGCAAATCCGGCGTGCCTCCCGTCCCGTCACACAGATGCCAACCATCCGGCATCCGCGGCACCTCGCCATCTCGGGCCGACCAAACCGCCACGATGGCCCCCACTGGGGCCACGCCATAGCCCGTGATCCCGTCCGGGACCGACACCCCGCCACTCACATCAAGGCTTCCCTCCACATAAGCCGCGCTTGAGACCTCCACATCGTTCGACACCCGCAGCTCATGCATCGTCGCGCCGGTGGTCATCATCCGCCCCGTCACGGTGAATGGCGTCCCCGGGGCCGCCCTGCCCGCACGCTTGACCCTCAAGGCCCGAGAGCCCTCCCCCAAGGACTGCCGAGGAGAGAACTCCCCGCTCCCCCGAACCGTCAATCCCAGCCAAAGCGGCGTCTCCGACGCCAACAACGCCTCAAGCCCCTCGCCCGGGACACCGTCCAACGGCGAACCTTCGGCATCCGAAAGCGAAGCCACGCCCACGCCCTTGGTGTCCAGCTGCACCGTGAGCGCACGGCCCCACTTGGGCCGAACCGAACGCTCGCCATCATAAAGACGAAACTCCAGCGTCTGCGTCCGCCGCGAAGGGGGCACCCCCTCCGAGGTCAGCACTTTGCCCTGCCACAGGAATCCCGCGGCCGAGAGCGGCCCAGCGAAAACGCCCAGTGCCGCAGCCACCACGAACAACCGTATCCCTCGCATCAACATGATCGCCTCCTTCCCGTCCTCAACGCACACGCATGATAAACCTCAGCGTCCGATACGGCGGGAGATTGTTGTGCGCCTTTCCCCCTCCGGCCGAAGACGTTTCACGTGTCTCAGACCAAGACATCCGATTCCAATAGTTTCCCCCCTTGCCATGATCCCTCCAACCGTTGGGATTGCCCCGCATATCGCCCGGAAGCGGCAACGAGACCGTATGTGCGTGCGGCGGCAGATGGGCCGCCGTCAACGTCACGGCATCGCTTCCACCACGGCTGTTGGCGTTCACGCCCGAGCCGGCCCCCATGATGAACCGATGCGTCAGATCCGGCGTCCCCTCTGTCCCATCGCAGACGGCCCACCCTTCCGGAAGGTCCTCCGGTTCGCCGGCATAGGCCACGATCGTTCCCACCGGAACCTGCCCGAACCCATCCACGCCCGAGGCCCCCAAACGGCCCGTCAGTCGCAACGTGCCCTTCACCCGGACATTCCCTTCCACCGAAAGTTGTTTCGCCTCAACGCTGAGTCGGCCAGGGGCGAATTCGTCATCGGGGACAAGCGCCTTGGCCGTAACCCCCGCGGCCGCGTCAAAATCATTCGTGCCGTCGGAGGCGTCGGCCCATGTCGCGCGCACCACTCGCGGCACGTCCGCCAGGCGGACGCGGGGCGACAATCCTTCCCCTCCATCCACCGCCAGCTCCACATACAGGGGCTTCCCCAAGGCAATCACCTCCCGCAAGGTCGTGACCGGCGGCTCCTCCGCCGAATCCTCCAGCGTCACGGAGAAATTGCCCCGGGCATCCACCTTCACCCCCTCATACGTGCGCTCCCAAAGCGTCGTCCCGCCGGAGGGGAGCTCATGGAGTGAAACGCGCAGCGTATGCGCCCCTTCCACCGTCGCCCCCTCAGAGCCGTAGGAAGACAACGTCAGCCGCCCCTGAAACGCAAAGGCAAACGGCACCCGTTCCGCACGCAAAGAGCAAACGGTCAGCGACGCAAGCACAAGCAGACAAAAACGATTCATGGCGGGCCTCCTCACCGAATACGTTGAATATAATAGAGCGCATAGAAGGGTGGACGGTTCTCGTGCGCCTGTCCACTCCCCGAGGCGCTGCTTGTCCCGGATGCTGTCGCCTCCCCGCCATACCAATAATTGTAGTCCCAGCGCGAGCCATGATCCTTCCAACCATCCGGTCGGCCATCCGTGCTATTGGGGCGCGCCACCGAAAACCGATGCGTATGCGAAGGCAACTCGTCGAGCGTCAGGGAGTGCGTGTCGGCGCCGCCGGTTTGATTCAGGTCACTGCCAGACGCATCCGTGCCGCGCACGAACCGATCGCGCAAATCAATGGTCCCTCCGGAACCATCGCACAGCGCCCATCCGCTCGGCAATTCGCCAGACCCCGACCACGGCAACACCGACCCCACCGGCAACTGCCCCGCAAAGGTCGAACCCGACGTGGCAAGCTGAAGACGCTGAATCTCCAACCCACCCTTGACGGTGGTATTCCCTGCCCGCAATTCCGAACACTTCACCTCCTCCACCGTCACCGTCCCGGTCTCGGACTTCAGCGACTTTCCTCCCAACACCCGAAAATCCCCGGACGAACCGCCCGCGACCCGAGCAAAGACCGCCGTGGGCACCGGAAGCATCCGCTGACGGACCGAATAGGCTCCCTCTCCGGGATTTATGGTCACTTCCAACGTCAAGTCCTCATCCGTCATCAGCAACTCGGCATAGGAAGGCGACGTTTCCTCCGGCGCCGTGACGTTCAGGCGCACGACACCGCCCTCACCGGCCGTGACTTCTTGAGTGTCAGACGTCCAAACAATCTGATCCTCCGCATCCCGCAACTGGAACAAGAGCCGGGCCTTCTCCCCGGAAGCCAATGGTTTGCCCCCGGTTTTCGTCAGAATCGCCTGATAATCGAAGGCTGGCGAGGAAGCCCCAAACAGCGCGGCCCCCAGCACGCAAACGGCGGTCAGCAACAAACATTTCATGGCAGAAATCCTTTATTGAAGAATGAGCGTGGCATCATCGGAGACGCGTTCCATGACAAAGGGACCGGAGGCCCAAATCGTCCCCTCATGACGAAGCCCCCCGGTTCCCTCAGCATTGCCATAAGCCCAATGACAGGTTCCGGACACATTTTCCGTTGGGCGCCACCCCACGGTATTCTTGTCCCACTGGAGCACCACCTGCCCATCAATCGAAAAGGTTTCAGGCTTGACCGTTTCCTGATAGGCGGCAAAGTCACGCCCATCGGACAGCGGCGTGGCGAAGTCCCAATCCTTGCCGTCATGATCGGGGTGATAAGGGTGACGGAAGGGATTGGACGCACTGTTCGCCCCAATCGTGTACGTGAAGCGCAATCCGCCCGACGGCTGAAGGTTCCCCTCGGGGCCCGGCGCGCCGAACGTCCCGGAGGCCGCTTGAATCACGGGTGTGTCGGTGGGCAACGTCACGCACGAATAGCGCAAGGTGATCTCCTGGGCCGTGGGGACCTTGGCCCCGCCCGCGTAGAGGGCCGACGTGAAGACGCCATCCGTCGTATAACTTCCGGCCAACGTCACCCGCTGGAGCAAACGGCACACCCCCGCCCGATCCACGTGCAACAGCAAACGGAACCGCATCTGACCGCCCGAGGGCAAGCGGGTCTTGACCGTTTCCTTGTTCACCACGCGATCCACGCGATTCAACGTCACCGTCGCCACCCACAGCCCAGCCGGCCACGACGACGGCTCAGCCTTGGCCACCGCCTGCAACGGAATGCGCGCCCGCATCGCCGAAGGCCCATCCTCCGTGAACGTCAGAATGCCGCCCACCGTCTTGCCGGCATCGGCCTCGCCAAACTGCGAGCGATCCAGCGCCAATGCCACCTCCCAAGTCTCGCCGGGCTCCAACGTCCGCGAGAGAGGCTCATTCCACGGCTTCCACTCCGGAGCCGCCGCCAACGTCTCATCCAACCACTGCACCTCCGGGAACGGCACCCTCCCCGCCCCCTCCGAAGGCCCATACGCCACCGTGACCGTGCGCTTGGCCGTGCCATCGTTGCGAACGGAAAAGGCCGCCGTCTCACGGCTGTCACCGAAATCTACCCCCTGCTGAGGCGAAACGTTCAGCACCCCACTCCACTCCGACACCGTTTCCCCCGGCAACAACACCACATCGCCATCCTTCAGCGCGGTGCCCATTCCGGCCAAAGAGACCGTCGGCTTGGGCGTGCTCTCCGCCGATCCTCCGAGGCGGTAGACCCGGGAAAAGGTCTGCCCCTCAAAATACTCCCGCACACTCACTCCCTCCCGTGCCACCGACACTCCCACATAGTTCAGCGAACCGCTCTCCTCGCTCTTGTGCCATGCCAACCGCGACGCCGCGGGCACACCATAAGCCTCCGTTTGAAACACCTTGCCGCTGTTGTTGAAGCACACCAACACCGAATCCGCGGGCACCTGTTGCCCCACCGTCGAAACGCCCGAGGCCTCACGCGTCCAAATGAAGAAGGGCTGCCCCGCCGCCGTCGCCTCCGAAGCCGAATCGCTGAAGCGATGCCCCAAGCGGAACGCCGACGCATTGTAAACGCTCACGCTCGGCACCGGCCACGCCTTGAAAAAGTCATCCGCCGTCCCTTCCGGCGACACTTGAAGATAAATCGCGTTCCAACCCGGCTGAAGGGTCAATGGCTGAACCACGCCCTGCCCCCATATCATCGAGGCCACGCCCCAAGAAAAGAGCGCCAAAAAGAATCTTTTCATGCTCATTCCATCTCCTCCGCTGAGGCACCGACAACAAGGCGCCGCGTCAATGAACCAATCACGACGACGCAAACGCCACGTTTCCAGATTTTAGTATATCAAACTTTCCTGGCCGGAAAATGAATCGTCCACAATGTACAGGGCGCTGTTCGTCATAATAATGGACACCGAAGAGTGATGTGTTAGGTGAAGCGCGTGAGGATTTTCCTCATTTGCAGGACACTCTAAACTCTAAGGA
>CASDPK010000035.1 GCA_949282555.1 uncultured Lentisphaeraceae bacterium
CTCCGTGGAAGTCTCCGCATCAGACGCCTCCGTCTCGCCTTCAATCCCTCCCTTCTCGAAACCCTCCTTGCCTCCGTCTAATTTTTATGCGTTTGCCCTGCATGTCGGCCAGGGCAAACGCATCTAATTTTGCCGAAGATTCAATAGGCGTTCGAGATAGGTGGGGTCTAAGGCTGCATGCATGATCATACGGCGGAAACGGTCGGCGGGCGTTTTGTGGTGGCGAAGCAGATTCAGGAGACTGACGCGAAGCACGGAAAAGTTTTGGGCGGCGTTACGCGAACGAGCTCGGCAGGCATCTTCGCGGAAAACGACGTCCAACAGCCAGTGGCATTGCTTTTCGACTCCCCAGTGTTGACGGACGGCGTTGGCGATGGTGGGGCGTCGGCGGGGAGACTGCTGAGGAAGAAGGCGGTTTCGGTCCTTGATGGGAAAATACATGGTGTAACCGTTGGCACAGCATGACGCCGTCCTCATCGCCTGTTATAATTTCATTGTCATGGATTTTGGCATCCATTCGCGTTATGCCTTCCGGCCCCCATATAAGGAGATGCGCCATGGTCGATGGGAAAGACACTGTCATCAAACCTTGGATGCCGCCATTCTACGGCCTATTACTCTTCTACACCTTGCTACTGGCAACCCTTGCCAGCATATTGTTCGATTACGGTATCAGCCCCCTTTGGACGCATTGCCTCATTGCGCTTGGGTGTTTCCTCGCAAGTCTGCTTCTTTTTTCGACAATTCACGCAATCATCCTCGCCCATACGGTCTATGTCATCGAAGACCGCGTGATAAAGGAAGTTCTGTTCGGGAAAACCATGAACGAAATTGAAATCGCGGCATGTATCCCCAAGAGAATCCCGTTTTTGATTTGGCAGGATATCTTACTCAACAAGGATTATTTTTGGTTTGAACAGGGAAGGCCAACTTACACCGCATTGAGGTTTTTGAAGCCCACCCTCGCGAACGCAATGGAACGCGAAATCCGTCTACGGAAGGCTCGCCAACCCGAAACACACGTCTAGCCCCAAAATATCGCCCAAGCGGAATCGTTTGACGTGCCCGCGTTTCCTCCCTCGGGCTTCATACCGTGTCGCCCGGTGCGTCGCACTACATCCCCACCCGAGATGCTCCGTATCCCGAGGTGAGTTGCACTACACCTCACCCCTGCGTCTTCCCGCCTTTCACCTCCTGCATACTCGTCTAATCAGCGCATGACAAAGGCTTGACAAAGTGGTGGTGGTATGCGATTCTTACCAAGAATCAAATTGGGGCTTCCGCCCTGGTTTACACAGACTCACGACAAGGAGAGAATTCATGGGTCAGGACAAGAAGACGCTGACGCCGGAGTTGCGCGCTTTCATCGCGGAATGGAAGCCGAAACCCGGAAATCTGATTATGGTGTTGCATCGTATCCAGCAGACTTACGGATACATGCCGCGTGAAATCATCCTCGAGCTTGCGGATTTGTTGGAAACCCCGCTCGCCAAGATTTACGGTGTCATCACCTTCTATAATTTCTTCAAGTTGAAGCAGCCGGGGCGCAACCTCATTCAGGTTTGTTTGGGCACTGCGTGTTACCTCAAAGGCGGCGATGACATCATGAAGGCCCTTGAGCAGGAGCTGGGCGTGGGCGTGAACACAGTAACGCCCGATGGCGAGTTCTCCACGGAGGCTGTGCGCTGCTTGGGCTGCTGTGGCTTGGCCCCGGTGATCGTCATCAATGGGGAGGTCTTCGGCAAGGTGACGAAGGCGGCCCTGCCGGGAATCCTGGACAAGTTCCGTAGAAAATAAAGGAGACCACCCATGTCCGAAAAGCTTACCCGAGAGCGTCTGGACGCTCTGCGCGCCCAGCTGACCGCCGCCAACGCCAAAGAGGCGAAAGACGGCAAACAGTATCTCCTCGTTTGCGGCGGCACCGCCTGCGATTCCAACGGCGGCATGGCCCTTTATGCGGCGCTCCGCAAGGCCGCGGAATATGCCGGGGCCAACGTGAGCATTGTGCGCACCGGTTGTATGGGCTTCTGCGAGCGCGGCCCCATTGTCAAGGTGCTCCCGTCCGACACTTTCTATGTGGATGTGAAGCCCGAAGACGCGGCAGCCATCGTCAACGAGCACATCGTCGGTGGCCAAGTGGTCACCCGCCTGCTCTACGATAAGTCGCAAGCCGAGGCTGGCCATGAGGGCCGCGACATTGATTTCTACGCCAAGCAGCACCGCATCGTGTTGCGTCACTGCGGCCTCATCGATCCCGAAAAGATTGAGGACTACATCGCCCACGATGGGTACGTGGGGCTGGAGAAGGCCCTGTTTGAGATGACGCCCGAAGGCATCATCCAGGAAATCCTCGATTCCGGCCTTCGCGGCCGTGGTGGCGCAGGCTTCCCCACCGGCAAAAAGTGGCAATTCTCCGCCGCGGTGGAGGCCGACCAGAAGTACATCGTCTGCAACGCCGACGAAGGCGACCCCGGCGCCTACATGGATCGTTCCACGCTGGAGGGCGACCCCCACGCCATTTTGGAAGCGATGATGATCGCCGGCCGTGCGACCGGGGCCACCAAGGGCTTCATCTACATCCGCGCGGAATACCCGCTGGCCATCAAGCGCCTGCAAATCGCGATCGACCAAGCCCGCGAACTCGGGCTGTTGGGCTGTGACGACATCCTCGGCTCCGGCTTTACCTTCGATATCGAGCTTCGCTTCGGCGCCGGCGCATTCGTCTGCGGCGAAGAGACGGCCCTGTTGGCCTCCATCGAGGGCAAGCGTGGCCAGCCTACGCCTCGTCCGCCGTTCCCCGCGGTCAAGGGCCTGTGGGGCAAGCCCACCGTCATCAACAATGTCGAGACCCTGGCCAACGTCGCCATCATCATTCAGAAAGGCGCCAAGTGGTTCAGCTCCATCGGCACCGCCACGAGCAAGGGCACCAAAGTCTTCGCCCTCACCGGCAAGGTGAAAAATTCCGGACTTATCGAAGTGCCCATGGGAATCACCCTCCGCGAAATCATCTTTGACATCGGCGGCGGCATCCCCAATGGGAGGAAGTTCAAAGCCGCGCAAACCGGCGGCCCCTCCGGTGGCATGATCCCGCCGGAATACCTCGATATGCCCATCGACTACGAGTCGCTCGCCAAGATCGGCTCCATCATGGGTTCGGGCGGCCTCATCGTCATGGACGATACCGACTGCATCGTGGACGTGGCGAAGTTCTACCTTGAGTTCACGGTGGATGAAAGTTGCGGCAAATGCATGCCCTGCCGCATCGGCGGGCGCGCCCTGCTCAACACGCTCACCCGCATTTCCGAAGGCAACGGCGAACCGGAAGACATCCAGAAGATGCGCGACATCTGCGACGCGATGAACCGCGCCTCCCTCTGCGGTCTCGGACAGACGGCGTCCAACCCCGTGCAGGCCATGCTCCGTTACTTCATGGACGAGGTGATGACCCATATCACGGAGCGCCGTTGCCCCGCCGGAAAGTGCAAAAAGCTTGTGCGCTACCGTATCAATCCGGATCGTTGCGTCGGTTGCACCCTCTGTGCCCGCGTCTGCCCCGTGGGGGCCATCGTGGGGAAGGTGCGCGAAAAGCACGCCATCGACCAGCAGAAGTGCGTCAAATGCGGCCAGTGTTACAACACCTGCAAGCTGCACGCCATCGAAATTGCCTGAGGATACCGCCATGGAAGAACCCAAGAAGATGATTCACCTTGAGATCAACGGCATCGCCGTGGAGGTCCCGGCAGGCACCACCCTCCTTGAGGCCGCGAAGAAAGTGGCCGTGCGCATCCCCACCCTCTGTCACCACCCCGACGTGAAGGCCTGGGCCTCCTGCGGCATCTGCGTGGTGCGCAACGGGAACTCCCCCAAACTCCTGAGGGCCTGTTGCACCGAGGTCGCCGAAGGGATGAAGATCACCACCCACGATCCGGACATTGTCCAAATCCGCAAAACGGTGGTCGAGCTCATCCTCTCCACCCACCCCAACGACTGCCTCCGCTGTCCCCGTTCGGGCAACTGCGAGCTCCAGCGCGTGGCGGCTGAGTTCGGCATCCGAGAGGTGCCCTTCCGTCGCCCGGCGATGGAGCACGTGGAGCGCGACACCTCCACGCCGTCCATCGTCCTTGAGCCCGACAAATGCATCAAGTGCGGCCGTTGCGCCATCGTCTGCCAAGAAATGCAGAACGTCTGGGCGCTGGAATTCATCGGCCGCGGCGAACGGATGCAGATCGCCCCCGCCGCCGGGGTTCCTCTCAACGACTCGCCCTGCATCAAGTGCGGCCAATGCTCCGCCCATTGCCCCGTGGGCGCCATCTACGAGAAGGACGAAACCGGCAAGGCATGGGCCGCCCTCCGCGACCCCGAGCGCTTCACCGCCGTGCAGATCGCCCCCGCCGTCCGTGTCGCCCTCGGCGAAGCCTTCGGCATGAAGCCCGGCGAACTTTCCACCGGGAAGATCTACACCGCCCTCCGCCGGCTCGGCTTCGAGGCCGTCTTTGACACCAACTTCTCGGCCGACCTCACCATCATGGAGGAAGGCACCGAGTTCGTCCAGCGCCTCACGCAGGGCGGCGAGCTCCCGCTCATCACGTCCTGCTGTCCCTCTTGGACGGACTGGATGGAGAAGTATGCCGCCGATTTCATCCCCAACTTCTCCACCGCCAAGAGCCCCCAGCAGATGCTCGGCGTCATGGCCAAGACCTACTTTGCCCAAAAGATGGGCATCGACCCGGCCAAGATGTACGTCGTCTCCGTCATGCCCTGCACGGCGAAGAAGTACGAGATCACCCGCTCCGAAGAAATGCACGCCTCCGGCTATCAAGACGTGGACGTGGTGCTCACCACCCGTGAGCTCGCCCGCATGATCAAGATCGCCGGCATCGACTTCACCGCACTCCCCGAGTCCGAAGCCGATTCCATCCTTGGCGAATACACGGGAGCCGGGACGCTCTTCGGCGCCACCGGCGGCGTGATGGAGGCAGCCCTCCGCACGGCCTATCACCTCGTCACCAAGGAAGAGCTCGCCAACCTCGATTTCGAGGCCGTCCGCGGGCTCGAAGGCGTCAAGGAAGCCGTCGTCGACATCAAGGGCACCAAGGTGTCCGTCGCCGTGGCGCACCAGATGGGCAACGTGGAGCAAGTGCTCGACGCCATCCGCGAAGACCGTAAGGCCGGGCGTCCTCCCCGCTGGCAGTTCATTGAAGTCATGGCCTGCCGCGGCGGTTGCATCGGCGGCGGCGGACAGCCCACCCTCGCCACCGACGAGGTGCGCAAGGCCCGCATGGCCGGCCTCTACAAGGATGACCGTGAGAAGGCCCTCCGTTGCTCTCACCTCAACCCGCAGATCCAAAAGATCTATGCCGACTTCCTTGAGGCGCCCTGCAGCGAGAAGGCCCACCACCTCCTCCACACCCACTACTCCGCCAAGCCCGTCTACAACGCTTGATGCGAGAATCACCCGACGCGGGCATCGATCACCCTCGATGCCCGCGTTTTTTTCTAAAGCCTCTCACGGAGATCGCTTCCATGGACACCCCGACCCCTGAGCGCCACGACCCCTTCTCCGAAACCATCACGCTCCTCGGGCTCCTCGTTCCCTTCTTGCTGACGCTGATGTACGGAAGCCGCACGGACTTCTTGGAGGCGCTCCTCTTCTCCCTCCTCCCAACCCTCTTCCTCCAGACCCTCCCCCTCCTCCTGTGGCTCCGCAACGTCCGCCGGTGGCCCCTGAGGTTTCGCCTCCCCGCCCCACTCCTCGCCGTTCTCGCCAATGGTGCCATGCTCCTCTGTACGGACTTTTCCGCCGAAGCGATCAACGGACTCATCTTCATCGCCGCCCCCCTTTTCCTCCTCCTTCCCACCCTCTTCCTTATCCTAGGCTCCCACTGCGCCCACCACGCTTGCGCAAAAACAAATCGCCTCTAAAGGAACCGATCCCATGCGCTCACTGTTCGCCTTTCTCTGTGTGTTTCTCACCTGTGCCCTCCATGCTTCCATGGGAAACATCGAGCGGTGGAAGCGTTTCTGCTTGGGCCCTGCCCACGAATGTCCCGAGCAAATTGGCCTTGCCCGTGACTTTGCGGAAGACGGATTCCGCAATCTGGCCTTCTACCTCTTGGAAAGTGCGCGCCATGTCTATGGCGATGAGCTTTTCGATGCCACCTATGCCACCAACGCGGTGCCCGTGTCCAATTTTCGTGCCTACTCCACCCTCCCCAAAAACGCACGTTCCGAAGCCGACATTGAGCGCCACATAAGGGCTGCCGCAAAAGACGACCCACTCCTCACACAATATCTCCGACTCATCGACACCTACACCCCTGCACTCGAAACGGCCAAGCGGGACAAAGCCAAAGCGAAAGCCACCTTCATCGCCCTTCTTGACGAAGCGGAAAAGACCCCCGAGCTTCTCCGCCAGCTGACCGTCTGTCAATGGCTCGCACTCCCCACGCTCCGCATTGTCAACGACCCCGACCGTGCCAAACCGCTCTTCCTCACCATCTACTTTAGCGACCCTCATGCCTATTGCGGCGAGTTTGTTGAGTTTCGTATCCGCGACATCGATGTTCGCCGCCGCGAATCGGGCATCCTCAACCAAGCCCTCGCCGGGTTGGATGAAGCGGCAAAAGTCCGCAAAATCCGTGACCTCGCCTGGCGCGATCCCGGTCTCTTCCTGTCCCGCAATGCCCCCGCGTTTCTCCTTGCGACAGACCTCCCACCCTTCCCGCAAGCCGCTTGGGTCGCCTTTCTTGAACACCCACACATGGCCTTTCGCAATACAGCCCTCAAAACCCTCCTGAAAATGCCGGATTGGACGCCCGAAACGCTCACAGCCATCCGCTCCCTAGCCACCAGCCCCAACCCAATACTCCGCCAACAATACTACCTGCTCGCCACACGCTTCCTCACCGATGATGAAATCTTGGCGCGTCTTCACAAAGACTTCCCCGCCATTACCGCAGACACCCTCAAAGCCGTCCGCACCCTCCACCCCAAGGCAACGCCATGAGATGCCCTGCACCTCAACTGGAAAGGCTCCGTATCTCAGGGTGAGATACGGAGCCTTTGCGTTTGGGGTACGGTGCACGCTCAAAACGCGGACTCGCCCCCATCGAATCCTCGCTGGCTATTCCTGCGTTTTTCCCTTTGGGCGGCGGCTGGGTGTGCGCTTGGCCGGGGCCTTACGTGTCCCCTTCTTGGTGGCCGTCGCCTTCGGGGCGGCGGCCTTTCGGGCGGGCTTGGCCTTGCCGACGGCAAAGCCGAGGGCGGTCAATTTGTCCGTGATCGTCGGCGAAGGATGGGCAAGGAGCACACGGGTGGCAGGAAAGAGACGGCGGAGAGGATAGGTCTTCCGGAGCGCGTCAAAGTTCGCACGGCGCGTGGCCTCATCCGAAGCATAGGCGGCACGGAAGCGCGCCGTGTCCCCCTCGATGTCGCAGGCGGCGCGAACGGCAAGGCGAAGAACCTGTTCATCGGTTTTGTCCGCGCAATCCACCGTCAGCTCGGGCACCGGGGCCGCAGGAAAGTCCGGCAATTCCCCGGGCTCGACGCCCAAAAACGCACAGGCCGCGCGGTAAACGGCAACCGTGCCATTGGCGCGCCCCTCAAAGGCATGGCCGGCGATGTGAGGCGTGGCCAGCGCGGCCAAAGCGGCGAGCTCCGCGGGATAATCCGGCTCACCTTCCCAGCAGTCGATGGCGGCATCGGACAAAAGGCCCGCGCCCAACATGGTGGCAACCAGTGCGTCGTCACAAATGGGGCCGCGGGCGAAGTTGAGCAACACAGCCCCCGGTTTGGTCTTGCGCACCAACGGGCCCGAAAAGAGCCCACGCGTCCGATAAGGCCCTTCCTCGATCAACGGCGTATGGAAGGTGATCACATCCGCCTGCGGCAAGAGCTCCTCCAGCGAGAGGAAATCGCGGGCCTGCCAATCCCCATTGTCCTTCCGGGGCGGATCACAGCAAAGCACGCGCATTCCCAGTGCCTGCTCGGCAAACCGCTTGACGATGGAGCCCACGTGCCCCACCCCAACGATCCCCAGCGTTGCGCCTTCCCACGACCGCCCTTGGCGTTCACCGATCATCAGCAAAGCGGCCATCACGAAATCGGCCACGCTTTCGGCGTTGCACCCGGGCGCCGTCTCCACGGGGATGCCAAGCGCCCGCAAAGCCTCGAAATCAATGTGATCCGTCCCCGCCACGCCGCTCCCGACGAAGCGGACGTTGGTGCCTTCCAGCAGTTCACGGTTCAAGCGGCACGTCGAGCGCACAAAGAGCAAATCGCACCCTTTGAGATCGCGCTTGGTGAGCTTCCGCCCATCGATGGCTTTGGCTTTGCCCAAGCGCGAAAACAGGGCTTCACCCAACACCATGTTGCGGTCGTAAAGAATATTCATGGGACTCCCTCGAAATCAGAGCAGCGTCTTCAATTGCTCCGGCGTGATGGTGTAGCACTTGCCGCACATATGACAAAAGATATCGGTGGACTTCCCGGCGGCGATCATCTCCATCAGATCCTGCCGCGGCAACGCCCGCAACATCGCCAACACCCGGTCGGACGTGCAGGAGCAGAAGAAGCGCACCGGGTGCGACGTCTCCCCCTCCGGCGGGTCCAACCCCAGCAGGCGGGCCAACGCGGCCACATCGGCACCCGCATCGAGCGCGTCTTGCACGGCGCCGCTGGCAAAGCACGCATCCAAGCGGTCGTACGTCTCATCGGACGCCTCGGGCAGGAGTTCGCACAGCAACGCGTGCGCACACTCCACATACCCCAACTTGCTGGCGGCCGAAAGCTGCACAAGCGCACGCCGCTGGAGCGAGCCATTAAAATAGTCCTCCACGATGTCCGTGGCCGTGAGGCGATCCGCGAACGAAAGGTCGAAGGTGGCCTGCGAGACCACGCGCCGGGCATCCGAGCGCACCACGGAGCAATGCGTCGAATGGCCGATGGCGCGATC
This sequence comes from uncultured Lentisphaeraceae bacterium, assembly GCA_949282555.1. GTDB lineage: Bacteria > Verrucomicrobiota > Kiritimatiellia > RFP12 > DVOR01 > Spyradenecus. The sequence continues at coordinate 8,954 of CASDPK010000035.1, forward strand.
AAACAACGTTTCATCCGGCTCCTCGGATTCGTCCAAGCGGGGCAACACCTTTTGGCGCGTGTAACCGCGAATGCCGTAGCCATAGGCACACTCCACGGTCACGCCCCCCAGCTCTCCCTCCGGCAACTGCGCCCGCAACGAAATGGTCTGCCCCGGCGCATCCAGCAACGTGCCCAACAGCGCCGCCCCTCCGACGAATTCCGCCTGCACCAGCCCGGCGATGGGGCCGCAGAGATGATTGCGCTCCAGCGTGCGGGCGGTATCCGTGACATTGGCGACCGTCAGGCGCACGTGGGCCTGCGGACAGTAAGCGGAAACGATACGATCAAGCGATTGCAGAATCATGGACAACCTTCATAGATGGATGCCGACGCTCAGGAGTAGACCTCTTCCTGCCACTCATAGGGTTCGGAATAAGGTTTGCCGAAGAGCGTTTCCAACATAAAACGAAGCGTGCGGGCCCCGGAGAACAACGCATGATAACGGGCCCGTCCGGCGGCCGCCACGGCGCGCCGTTCCGCGTCGTGCGTCTGAAACCACAGGAGGCGATCCACCAAATCGGGCACGTCGTGGAACCACAGGGCATCGCGTTCGGAAAAGAAATCCTGCATCCGATCCCCATCATAAAGCGCGGTCAAAATGCCCGAGCCCATCAGGTGCGCGATCCGGTCGGAGGAGTACCACTTCATCCCGAAATAGCGCGAAATGTTCAGCCCCATCTTCGCCGAGGCCAACAGATCATCGTAAGCCGCACCGCCGACAACCGGCGCACGCCCAAACATCCCCACAAGGTCAAACCGCAACGGCTTTCCCTTCAACGCCTCCCTCAAGCGCGAAAGCAATTCCAACCGCGGATCGCCCTCCCGCGCCTGGCCGGCATAGAAAAGATCGCACGGAAGCTCCGAGGCCGGCCGCAAACTGTTGTCCAGCGTTTCCAATGCCGGGTCCGACGGATTGGGCATATAGGCCACAATATTCCGCCCCGTGACGAAGGGGCGCAGATACTGTTCACCCGCCGTGGTCGCGAACAACGCATCGCAGCTTTCCATGCGTTCACGCATCTGTGCCTGCGGGTGCGCATCGCACATGGGGTCCACGTTGAAATGGGCGATGCGCACGCCCGGGACGGCCTCGCGAATCGCCTCCAAGGTCTCGTTTCGGATGAAATCACAGTGTCCAAGAAGCACCGCGTCTGGGCGGAAATTGCGCGCCGTCTTCAGAAGCGCCGCATTCACGCGCCGCTCACCCAGCGCCCGAATGCCAAACCCCATGTAACGCGCCAAGTCGCGGTCGGAAAACTCGCACAGTCGGTGTTTCTCCCGAACCGCCCCACAAGCCAACGCCCGGCCCGGCCCCATGCGCAGGTTGCCATACCGCCGGATCATCAGATTGTCCACCAAAAGAATTCGCATCGCTTGTCCTCCGCTCCCGATCAGCCCACCTCGCCCTGCACGACCGCCTCCCCGGGAAGACGGGAAGGCGAAACCAACAAATTCTCAAGCAGAGCCTCGCCACGGGCCGTCAAGCGTGCCTCGCCAACCTTTCCAACGGTCGCGAAAGGACGCCCCCGCACGAGTTCTTTGGCCCAAACGTTCACCTTAAACCTCCTTCCCGTCAGCGGGAAAGCGCCACACGCCACAGGAATCCCCTCTCGGGAGAAGGCCACCTCCAACGGCGCATCGCCCACCGGACGCCCACACATCAGCGAGGGATGACGCCGGAAGAACTCCGGCACGGGCGTCTCCTTCGGCAACACCACCGAAAGCGCATAAGGCCGCGCCTTGAGATACTTCGCAAAATCAAAGAACCCGTTTCTGCGCTGTTCGCCGAAGGCGTCGCAGGGATCGATCCCATAGAGATTCGCGCCGTTCCAGACGCCGTGCTGGTCATCAATGAGCGGATAATGACGATTCATCATCACGCCAATCTCAAAGTGCAGGTGCGCCCGCGCCAGCGGAAAATCGGGCGTATGCCCCATGATTCCGAGCACGTGACCGGCTCGCACCCTCTGCCCGGCCCGTAACCCCTCCGCAATGGTCCGAAGGTGCGCATAAAGCGTGTAGGCCTCGCCGAAACCGGCCACCTCGTGCGTGAGCACCACATAGTTCCCGTACAGCGACGGATTCCGCTCACAACGATTGACGTAAACCACCAACCCATCCGCCGCCGCGCACACACGGTCCGTCGGGTTCCGATCCCTCCGCCACGGTTGCGCCGGAGCGATGTCAATGCCTTCATGAAAACGCGGGGAGCCATCGGCATATTTCCGCACATTCCCGAACATCCCACTTTCGGGGCGTCCGGTGCCGGTGTCCATAAATACGCCTTTCCGGCGAGAACCATCCAAAATGGGCTGTCCCTCCGTTGGCGGACGCAGGACCAATCCTTGCGTGTTCCCATTTTCGGAAGGGACACCCCACACGGGGCAGGGCGCCAACGCCCCGCCCAACAAGCCCAACACGGTTCGTCGCCGCAACATATTTGGCATTATAGCATAGATCCCCGTGGGGGCGCCGCACGTGCTCAGTCCTCCGCATGAAGAGGCTAAAAACAAAGGGCGTCGACAGGATTCTGCCGACGCTCCAAAAGTTCCATAAGGTGAAGCGACAGATCTTAAAGATCATCAGCACCCTCAATCGTCACTTCACTGGCCCCCTCTTCGACCTTAACCTCCGTCTCGGCCTCAATCTTCGTGAGCGCACCTTTGGCAAGAGGACTGTTACGGTAGTACACCATCAGCTGAAGGGCCGTGAAACAGTTGGCAGCCACCTGGCTACGATGCCAAGCATCCGTGGCGGAGTCGACGTTGACCAATTTTGTCACATCAAACCCATTGCGCTTGCCGTTGCGCGTCTGGCGATCTTGCGAAAGGCGAACCACATCCTCAATCGCAGCTGCGTCACCTTTAAACTTATTCTTGGCCCCACGGTGAGGCCAGTAGGTGATGTACTGAGGCTTCCCCTCATGATCCACATAGCCGGACTTATCGGCAGGGATATTGATGGCAGCCGCCTGATAAATCACCTTCTGCTGATTGTTCCAGCGAATCCAGGCCGGATTCTTGTCGCCAAGGTTGAAGCGCACCTGAGAGAGATAATAGCAGTAATATTGCGGAGAATCGCCCACCATCGGAATGGCAGAAGACGTTGCAGCCTTATGGTTACGCTCGAAGGTCGGCTCCCACGTATCCATGTAAGCAATGGATTTACGGCACATCTCCGAATCACCTTCATCCAACATTTGAAGGATGAGCGCACACGGCGCCGTAAGGCCAAAGCTCCGATTCTTGGCCGTATTGAGATAGCCAAAAGATCCATTGGGGTTCGAGGCCGTTTTGATCCCCTTGGCCGCCCGCTTAAGCGCCGTAATGATCTTGGGATCATGAAAGCCCGCGAGCTTGGCGGCCTTGAGCGCCTGCACTGCCCAGCTGGCGTAAGATGTGTCCGTGGTGGGGTTCTTGGCATACATGTTGTAGTACCATCCGCCATCGGCATTCTGCCCATCAAGGATATGCGGAAGCGCCAACTCCACGGCATCCTTGATGTCAGGGATACGCGTCATTGCATAAGCCTCGGAGAGTGCATAGACTGCCGTGAGGTGCGCATAATTGTGCCCATCGCGACGGCGGAAATAGCCCACCTTATCCGTGCGCTTGTGTTCAACGTTCGAGGGACTGTCCGCCCCTTTGAAGGTACACTCCGCCGGTGTCTTGATCTGATCCGCCAACAGTCCGCGAATGGCCTTTTCCACCGTATCGCCAAACTCCGGGCTCCGCCCCGGCAACTCACCGTGCGCCAAGAAGCAAAGCAACGCCAACGACGTATCGCCGGTGTCATTGTTCCACATTCCGTTGGGTCCCTGCTTCATCTTGAGATAGCGCAAGAAGCCGTAAACCAACTTCTCCGTGGCGTAAGCCCCATAGCGTCCAATGGCACCGCCACGCGTACCGGGATTGCGTGACCCCATCACGTTCTTCATGATGACGGGCGATTTGGTGATCATCACGGAATCCACCGGCGAAGGCTGAGGCGACTGCTCCGCCGTGGGCGAGGGCGGTGCATCGATATCCACGACCACGTCCGTGTCCACGGGAGTCTCATCAAGTTCCGGAGGCTCCTCCGGCGGCGGCTCAGGCTCCTTGGTCAGCTCCTCGACCGGTTCCGGCTCGATGACCTCCATCTGCACCGTTACCTCCGGCGGCTCTCCCCCAATCTCAATGATACTCATCACCACCACCACCGTGACGATGATCACCACCGAGGCGATCGGCGCGCCAAGGCGCTGAAGCTCGATCATCGCCTCCTTGAACTCCAGCGAGTCCTTCGGCTTCCCGAGCCCCTTGAACATATCGACGATACGCCGAAAATAGGACCGCTCCTCCTTGTCGAACAAGCGGATCAGTTCGTCTTTCGGCGCATCCTCAGGTGAAAACGTGTTTGGGTCATCGGTCATGATCGAAAATCCTTAACGAGAGATCAGAGACTGAAGATGGCAAGCTTCGTCATGCCATGCTTGGCGCAGATGTTCAACGCCTTGACCAACAAGGAGTGCGGAGAATCCTTTGTGCACCGAAGCAATACCGAAGCATCCTTGCCATAACGCGCGGCACGCCCGATTTCGGCATCCAGTTGCCGCAGGGTCACGGCACCCTTGTTGAAGAGGAACCCTTCGCCGGGATGCTTCTTCGGGTTGTAAATGTCAATCGTGATGAGCGTGAGTTTTTCCACTTGCTCCGCCTTGGCGTTCGGATCGGGCGAAGGCGCCATGGCATCAAGCTTCGCAAGCACGTCTTCCTGCTTGAGGGTCACCACGAAGAAGATGATGAGCTGAAACACCACGTCAATCATCGGTGTCATGTCCAGGGCGGCGCCATCGCCGGAAGAAACCTTTTTTCCTTTGGCCATGGTGCCTCCTTATTTCTTGTTCGCGCTGTCGCCGGGATCCTTCATGGCAAGGAACGAAACCTGCCAAATGCCAGCCTCGGCGCAGAGATTCATCACTTTGCGGACATCCTCGTGATGGGCGTCCTTGTCAGCACGGATGAGCAACGGGAAGTTCGTTCCGCGCCGGGCAACGGTCTGCTTCAGCAGCGCACGCAATTGCCCATCCGAAACGATGGCCCCGTTGATCGAAACGACAGCTCGATTCAACGCTCCGCCAAAGAACTTGGTATGCGCGAAATAACGCTTCACCTCAATCGTCAACGGGGGGATCTTGAACTCGTCGGCCTTCAGGGTCGGCCCGTCCTTGCCGTATTCCAACACGATATCCGGATTGATGGTGTCTGCCGTCTTGAGCGTCACCACAAAAAAGATAATGAGCTGGAACACGACGTCAATCATCGGCGTCATATCCAGTGCGGCGCCGTCGTTTTGCCGTTTGTTCTTCTTTTTGGCCATGGGAGTGCCTCCGGTGTGGGATGCGGGTCCTTGAGAGGGGGAGGGCCGCAGGCCCTCACCCCGTCACACCGACCGTCCTTACTCCTCGACCACCTCGACGTTCCGGAGATTCTTGATCAAATCGCCCGTCACCACCTGCATGCGCAGCACCAAGCGGTTGGCGTTGTTACGCAACGCGTAGAAGAACGCGATGGCAGGGATCGCAATGCAGAGTCCACCGGCGGTGGTGTACAGCGCCTGCGAAATCGTCAGAGAGAGCGAAGCGATCTCAACGCCCGTGATAGCGATGGTGGCGAAGGTTAAGATCATGCCCTGCACCGTTCCGAGCAGACCGAGCATCGGGGCCAGAGAGGAGCAAACGGAGATCCAGTTCAGACGCTGCATCATGTGCTCAATCTCAAGGTCACCTGCGGCGCTGATGGCCTCGTCGATCACGTCGAAGCCTTCCTCAACGTGCGAGAAGCCGGCCTTGAGGATCTTGGCCATCGACGAAGGGTCATTGTCGCAGATCTCAATGGCCTTCATCACATCGCCCTGATCCATGGCCTCCTTCACCTGATCGATGAGGGTCTGAGGCATGATCTTCTTCGGGCGGACGAGGATGTAACCATCGATGATGAAGTAGATCGCGAAGCCGCCGGAAGCGAAGAGGGCGAACCAAAGAATCACGCCAACGAAACCCGAACCAAAGACCACGTCAAAGAAGGAGGTTTCTTTCGGGGCTTCCTCCTTCTTGGCAGCAGAGCCATCATCGGCATTGACCAGTTCGGTCGAGGCGGGAGCGGTATCCTGCGCGGAAACGGTGTTCGCGGTGAAAGCGGCGCCCAAAAGGCAGGCGGCGAACAACAGAGCCATCATCGATTTTTTCATTTCGGGAGTTCCTTGGGTGTTGGGTGTGAAGAGGAAAGGGACTGGTTTCGTTCAGAGGGCCCGACTCACTTGCGGGCCCAGGCGGAGGAGGCACACTCCTGTTTCAGCTTATCGCGGAGAGCGTTGGCGCGGGCGCCCTGCCCCATGCCGTCAAACGCCTTGGCGCCCATGTAAAGCGCTTCCGGATAAGCCTCAGACTCGGGATTGGCATAAAGCAGGATCACGCGAAGGTAGCCATCGCGAAGGGCCTCTTCGCAATTGGCACGGGCGGTGCCACGCTCCATCACGGCATTCCCGCGGGCGACGAGCGCGGCGGCGGCCGCTTCGGCATCTCCGGAGGCGATGGCCTTGTCGAGCAAAAGCGACAACTTGGAAGCCTTGCCATCCTTGGTCAAGGCACGCCAATAGAGCACCGCCATCGGGCCCATGTAGGCGGCCTCGGCGTCATCACGAATCACGGCCTCGCAGGCGCTGACCGCCTTGGAAGCGTTGCCCTGCTGAAGATACGCATCGGCAAGCCAACGGGTGGCCTCGCGGTCGTAGGTCAGATGGCTGTAATCCTTGGCGATTTCCTCAAGGGTCGGAATCGCCGACGCAACGCCGGAGCCACCGGCCCGCACACGCTTGATCGCGGCGTCAAGGGCCGCGGGGCGATTGACCTCCACGCGCACCACATCGTCCGCGGGGAAGGTCACGGTCATTCCCCTCGCATTCGTCAAGGAATACTCCTTGGCGGAGTTCTTCCAACGAAGCGTTCCGGTGGCCCGACCATTTGCCGTGACGATGGTACCGGTGGGCTGGGCGTCGGCCGCGAAGGCGGGGAGCGCCGTCAATGCGGCAAGCGCCGCGCAAAGGGTGATACTGAGCTTCTTCATGGTGTTTCGTCTCCTTAGTGTATCAAATCGTTCACTCGCCGACTTCGATGCGGGCCTGAGCAACGGCGTTGGTCACATCCGTGCGATAGGTGCCATTCGGGAACTTTCCGAGATATTCTTCGCCAATCGCGATGATATCCTGGAGAACCGCCTTCTTCGCCGCCGGGTCCGTCTCGGATGTCGCAAACGCCTGCGTCAAGCGGAGGGAGCCGAGATAGGCCTTTTGGACATTTTCCGAGAACGCGGGGTCCGTCGGGTCAGACGCGCCCACCGACGTGATCGCCGTGCGATAGGCATTGATGGCGTCACCCAACACCCCGCGGGCATTCTCGCTCTTGCTCTCCGCCTCCATCTGGTACATCTTCTCCGCGACCTCGGCGACGGAAAGACGCAACCGAACGATCAAAGCGGCGTAAGCCTTGCGCTCGGCGGGATTCTCGGACTCCGCCTGAGCACGGCTCCGAGAGGTGATGAAGGTGACGGCCTCCTGCGTCTTGCGCAACAGTTCATTGCGCCCGGAGAAGGTCTTCTCGCGAAGCACCTGCTCACCCGCCACCTCGATGAGGGCAAGGTTGGCATCCAGCGCGGCGCGCGTCTTGCCATACTTGTCCAACATCTCGACGATCTGCTTGTAAGCGGCCTCCGGCTGCTTGTCGGCCAACAGCGCACGGGTCCGCAGGAGCATGGCTTGGGGCTGCCACGCCGCGGCGTTCTTGGCCTTCAACACGGCATCGCAGGCCTCAACGGCCAGCTTGGCCTCTCCGGCATCCAGCAACTTCGTGCCGGCGTCCATGTATTGTCCGGGCGTGTACGTTCCTCCGGCGGCGAACATGCGCTTGTAGGTGTTGATCGCCTCGCCGCGCATCCCCATCTGGAAGAGGGAATCGGCCAGCAAAGGGATAGAGTTCTTCGCCTCGTCGGACTCCGGGAAGTCGCGGGTCAAGCGATCCAACGTCGCACGGGAGGCCTCAATGTCCCCCTGGGCGGCCTGAAGCGTCCCGATCTGCAAGAGCGCGGCGGGCGCGTTTCGGCCCTTGGGATAGCGCGAGAGATAGTTCTGAAAGAACTTCCCGGCCATGGCCTTGATGGCCTTGTCCCGGGCCTCATTCCCCACCGAAGGAAGGCGCTGCATGCAGATGCCTTGCAGGTAGAGCGCGTTCTCCAAGAACTGTTCGTTCGTCTCGGTCTCCTTGGCGGTGGAAGCGTAGATGTTCTCCTTCTTGGAGAGCTCTTCCGCCAGCTTCTTGTAGATGGAGGCCGCCGTCGCGTAATCTTCCGTGATGGCCTTGTCGTTCGAATTGTCCTTCACGGCCTTGCGCAGGGCCTCGGCGTGATGGCGATAGGCATCCGCCAAGAAGAACTGCGCCATGGCCGCCGACGAACCCGGCCGTTCAATGCCCTCAAAATGGGCGACCAACTGCTTCGCCCGCTCCAACTCCTTTTCCGCATCGGGCTTCACGCCGGTGGGCTTGGGCTGAACAATCTTGAGCAGACCGTAGAGTGCGGCGAAGCGCTCCCGGCGCTGCGCCTCACCCGTGGCGGCCTCGGCCACCTGATTGTAGAGCGCCTCCGCGGCGGCCACATCGCCGGCCTTGGCCTTCTCTTCCGCCACGTTGAGCTGCATCGCCACCGCGGCAGGATGCGAAGGATAGAAACGGAAGAACAGATTCTGCGTCTCCTCCTGCAACGACCGCAGGCCCACCTGCCCATAGAGCGCGGCCAACTTCTGCACCTCATTGCCGGCGCGGTCACGCAACTTCGGCACACCGGAGAAACCTTCCGCCAAGGCGGCGGTGATCGTCTCGGCATACAGCTTGGCCATGGGGTCCAGCTTGCCGTCCTTCGACCCGGCGTTGATGTAGCTCTCCGCCATACGGGCCAACGGCGCGAGGGATTCGGCATTCAGCCCATAGCGCGAAATCGTCTTGGAATACGCCTCAGCCGCCTCAGCCCACTGCCCGGCATTGAACTTGACGTCGGCCTCGACATACTGCTGGCGACGGACCTTCGCGCGCTGTTCCTCGGAGACATTGACCTTGAGCGTGGTGTTGTAACGATCCTGAATCATGTTCTGGATCGCCTCCACCGCATCCCCCGCCGCCGAAGCGGACTGGCTTTCGGGGTAATTGACGTAGACGTTGATCAAGTGGTTGAACGCGCCCTGGCCATTGCGCTTCTTGGTCTTCGGGTCACGCTCGCCCAACAGCAGACTCTTGATGAGCTCCTCATCCGGCTTCTGCTTCCCGGCTTCGGCCTTGGCCTGCTCGTAGAGCATGGAGCCGATAAGATAACGGCACTGCGGGAGCGGGCTCACGCGCAAAATGCCCTTGGAACCATCCGGGTCCTGCTCCTTCAGCTGGGAGTGGATGTTCATCAGGTCCGGCAGGTATTCCTTGATCATCTCCTGCGCGCCCTTGACGTCGCCCCGCAACATCTTGACGTGGGCCATGCCATTGATGGCATCGCCAAAGTACGTATCCTGATTCCACACCATCTTGCGGGCCAAATCGTCCGCTTCCTTGATGAGGGCGTCGCGCTCCTTCCCCGCCGGCATCGTTTCCGCTTGCGCCAAAACGGCCTTGAGGTAAGAGGCCCGGACATCCTTCATCACGTCCTGGGTCGGGCTCTGATCCATCGCGAGCTTGTAGTACGGGAGCGCATCGGCGCGGCGGTCAATCTGCTCCAGCATCATGATGTAGCGGAGCGCGCCTTCCGTGTAGGTCTTGCGGACGCTCTGCGGCACCTTCGGGAAGCGCTTGAAGAACTCCTTGTAGAGCGCATCCGCCTCGTTGAACTTCGAGAACGACCAATAGCTCGCGGCCAGCTCCAGCTTCAGCAACCACGTGTCCAAACTGTTCTGGTCGGGCCGTGCGGCGATCTTCTTTGCCACCTCATCCTGCTTGCCGGCCCTGAGCTCCGAACGGATCGTCACCGCCTCCAAAACACCCTTCGCATCCGGCCACTTCCGTTGGGCCGCAGTGATCACCGCCGGGGCAAAGTCCACATACCCATAATCCGAAAGCGCGTTGATGTACTTGATTTCCTGCTCCAATGCCGCATCCGACGCGGCATCGGCCAACGTCATAGCCGGAAACAGCAAGACCGCCGCCGCACTCAGCGGCAGAGCAAGCGTCCTCAGACGACCCTTTTGGCCAAACGTCATAGATTCCGTTCCTTTCGGTAACATTCCTTCCGGTATTTCGTTGCTTAGCATAGCGAAAGCCCCCGGGCACGTCAAGTTTCTCTTGCCTGGGGGGCTGAATTGAATCGTCCACAATGTAATTGCGCACTTGTAGGACCGAAACGAAGGAAGAGGAAAGATGGACGGGCTTTGGGCAAAGCGAAACAGGAGGAGGGGCGTA
>CASDPK010000036.1 GCA_949282555.1 uncultured Lentisphaeraceae bacterium
TACGCCCCTCCTCCTGTTTTGGTTTGCCCAAGATCCGTCCATCCTTCCTCTTTCCTCGCTTCGGTCCTACAAGTGCGCAATTACATTGTGGACGATTCAAAGAGCCTTTTGCAAAACGCAAAAGGTGCGAAAATGCCGTCATTATGATATAGTGAGGTGCCATCATTACCCTTTCTTGAGAGAATTCAGAGGACCACTGCCGTGATCAGAAAAGGACTGTTGCTCGTATTCGCACTTGGCGCCGTACAACTCTTTGCCGGGGAGGCGCCTGCCCCCGTCAATCTCACACATCGCATGATGACGCTGGCAGTGCAAGTGGGCGTAATCCTTTTTGCCGCGCGGTTAGGAAACCTCCTTTTCACGAAATTGCGGTTGCCCAGCGTGTTGGGCGAATTGTGCGCGGGTGTGCTGATTGGCCCTTATGCGTTGGGCCAGTTCCCTGGGTGGATTTTCCAAGCATTCCCGGGATCGTCGGTCGGTGTGTCGCCGGAGCTTTACGGCCTCTGCACGATCGCTTCGATTGTCCTGCTCTTTTTGGTGGGCGCCGAAACCGACCTCAAAATGTTCATGCGCTACTCTGCGGTGGGGTCGCTCGTGGGAATCGGCGGTGTGCTCGTTTCGTTTGTCACGGGTGCGAGTGTCGGGGCCTACTTCCTCGGCCTTTCGTGGGACAGCCCTGCCTGCATTTTCCTCGGTGTCATGAGCACCGCGACCTCCGTCTCCATCACCGCGCGCATCCTCTCGGAGCGCCGCAAGCTCGATTCTCAAGAGGGCGTCACCATTTTGGCGGGAGCCGTGATTGACGATGTGTTGGGCATCATCATGCTGGCCATCGGAATGGGCATGATCGCAGCCCAGCAGAAGGGTGGCGAGGTGGCTTGGGGGGATATCGGCATCATCGCCGGGAAGAGCTTCGGCATTTGGCTCGGCGCCACGGCTGTTGGCATTCTGATCTCGCGTTGGGTGGCGCGGGCATTGCGTCCGTGCGGTTCGCGTGGTGAAGTGGCCGTCCTGACGCTGGGTGTCGCCTTGCTCGTGGGTGGCGCATTTGAGCAGGCACACTTGGCGATGATCATCGGCGCTTACGTCACAGGTCTCTCTTTCTCGCGCACGGACATGGGCGTGATGATTCAAGAAAAGCTTCACGGCATCTATCAGTTCCTCGTGCCGATCTTCTTCGCCGTCATGGGTATGATGGTGGATGTGACCAAACTGACGGAGCCCACCGTCCTAAAGATGGGCTTGGTCTATACGGGAGTGGCGGTGCTCGCCAAGGTGGTGGGTTGCGGTTTGCCCACCCTACTCTTCGGGTTCAATGGCGTGGGTGCTTTGCGCGTTGGGCTCGGAATGGTGCCCCGTGGAGAAGTCGCCTTGATCATTGCCGGCATCGCCGGGTCTTCCGGTCTGCTGGATGCCGAAACTTCCGCGGAGGTCTTGGGCGTCGCGGTGATGATGACGTTGCTCACCACGCTCGTGGCGCCGCCGCTCTTGGTTGGGGCATTCGCCCTCCCATGGCATGGCCTGCGCCGGGCCTTCCGCAAGGAAGTCGTCGCCGAAGGTCAGGACATTGTCTATCACTTCCCCAATCACGATGTCACGAACACCGTGATGGAGAAGATTCTTGGAACGCTTTCCAAGGAAGGGTTCTTCACCCATCAGATCAATCCGGCCGAAGGGCTGTATCAAGCCCGCCGCGACGACACCATCATCACTATCGTCTGCGGACAGGAAACCATTGCGTTCTCCGCCTCGGCGGCCGCAACGCCCTTTGTTCGCATCGTCATGGCGGAATCTCTCGCGGAGTTTGAGAGTGTTCTTGCGGCCTTGCGTAAGCCGATTGCCGAAAGCGCACATATTGCCATCGCCGATACCACCGGCGTCACACGCGCCAAGGGGGCGCCCAATCGTCCGGCCGTCCTTGCGCGTTATCTGCGCGAACGGACCATCGTTCACCGTTTGGAAGCGACCGATCGTGACGGCATCATCCGTGAACTTTTGGCGTGCCTAAAGGCTTCCGGAGGGCTTACCGATGTTGCCACCGCAGAGGAAGAGGTGTTGCGCCGCGAGAATGTGATGTCCACCGGCGTGGGCTACGGTGTGGCTTGCCCACATGCCCGCACGGCGGCCGTCGGCACGCTTGTCTGCGCCGTTGGCATCACGCGGGAACCGGTGGACTTCTCGGAGGACGAGGAGGGCCGTGGGTGCCGCATCATTATCCTGACGCTCACTCCTGACGATGTGAACAGCCCTTACATGACCTTTATCACGGCCGTTCTCACAGCCCTGCGTTCCGCGGATCGTCGTGAAGCGTTGCTGGCCGCGCCAACAGCCGCCGCCATCCGAAAGGCGTTGCTTGCCCCATGAGCTTGCGCACGCTCTCCATGTGTTTCTGCCTCTTCGCCGCCCTTGGGACGGTGAATGCGGCAGGGCTTGGAGAGCGAACCCGTTATGACGTCATCATCGCCCGGGAGCCTTTTGGCCCCATGGCAGCGGAGAGTGCGACGGAGCAAGCGGAAGAGGTTGCGCAAGACCCACAGAAGGTGCAGGAAGAGTCCAATAAGATTCAACTATGTGCCATGACGGTTACCCCCGATGGACGCACTGCGGTGGGTCTCATCGACAATGGCAGCAATCCTCCCGCCTACCTTACGCTGTTCGATGGCGAAAGCGCCAATGGGTTAGAGTTGGTGTTGTCGGACCTTGAAGAGGAGTTCGCAACCTTCCGCCGCGAAGGCATCACGTTTACGCTTCGGTTAGGGCTTGGCCTTGTGGAGACCATCACGCCGGAAGTGCTCGCACAGCGCAAGGCTCAGGAGGCGGAAGACGCCGAACAGGCGGCGGAGGCGGAACGTAAAAAGCCGAACTCGTTGGCCGAGCAACTTATTGCCATGCAAATGAGTCTTCCTCCGGATGTCGAAGCTCCCCCGCTCCCGATTCCCATCGGCGATGCGGAGCAGTTCACCAAGGCATTTGATCCGAACAAGCCGGAAACGGAGCCGAAAACCGAACAAGAGGCTTTGATCAAAGCCGGTGTGGAGGAGCTGAAAGAGGCGGTTGCGGCCGGTGAAAGTCCGCAGGATTATCTGCGTCGCCTCGTGGAGCATCGACAAAAAGAGGTTCAGCGCCAACAGGAGGAGAAGCGAGCCGCAGAGGCGGCGCTCAAAGAGGAGCTCGCTTCCGGCAGCTTATCCGAGGCGGATGAAGCCTATATCCGCCGACGCACCAACATTGAATTGATGAAAAAAGGTGTTGTGCCGCTTTCACCTGTGAATGACCTCTCGCCCGAAGAGCGGGCGGAAATCGAAGCGGCTCAAAACACCCCTTGAGGTGGTTATGGCCGTTTTTCGCTCATTCCGAGTCCCCAAGACCATTTGGCTCCTTTTGGCTGTTGGCCTTGTTATCATCATCCCCTTTCTTTGCTTCGGGGAAACCGTGGATGCTTGGTTTTCCAGCGTCATGGAATCGCAGGGAACGTCGCGAGAGGTGGGAGCCGTCGTACTTTTCGGTGCGTTGGCGCTCGATATTCTCCTTCCCGTTCCCAGCAGTTTGGCAAGCACATGGTGCGGGATGTTGCTTGGCCTTTGGGGTGGCTTTTGGCTCTCTTTCTCCGCAATGTGCGTCAGTTGCGCATTGGGGTTGATGCTTGGCCGTTGGGCTTCGCCCTGGGCGTGGCGTTCACTCGGAGAGCAGGAGGCTGCCACACTTAAGCGCTTCTTTGGGCGTTATGGGGCGGTGGTGTTGATTGCGTTGCGCACCGTTCCTGTATTGGCAGAGGCCTCGGTGCTTTTTGCGGGTATTGTGCATGTGCCCATTCGTCAAGCCGCGCCGCTGTTGCTCATTGGGAATGTGGCTGTGTCAATGGCTTACGCATGGGTTGGTAGTGTTGGCCGTGCCACAGAAGCAATGTTTCCGGCATTCTTGGGGGCGATGGTGGCCTCCGGACTTTTTATGCTCGGCGCTTGGATCTGGGACAAGCGAACCTCTTCCTTACAGGCAGAACCAGAGAAAAAAGAATAGCCTTCCCCTATTCATGCCGGTGTGATGGCGGAGGCGTTGTGTTTCTCTGCGCCCCAATCCCCCAAAAGAAGCCCGTGAGATGCATCTCACGGGCTTTGCCAGTTTTATGGGGCGAATCTCTCTTCAATCAAGGCCGCGGGGCTTCTCGGCATTGACATTCTTGCAGTTGCGAAGCGTGAGCCACTCCTTGTTCCAATGGTAGGGCGCGTAATCGGAGGACTTGACGAATGTATTGTTACGCACGGTAAGCCCATCGACACTCTTGGCAAAAACAAGCGGCCGGTCAAACCCAACAAACACATTATCCTCAATCCGGATATTCGAGTGAAGCGGCCGCTGTTGTTTGTCCAATTCCGGGATCTCGGGGCAAACACTCACCACGGCCTCAGTGAATTGGAATGGAGAGGTAAGACAGTTGATAAAGGCATTGTTGCGGATGAGAACATCCGTGCAGGCCCCTGTCTCATACCACCCATTGCAGTCTCCGCACAAAAGCACGGCACAACCGCTCACGTGGTCGAAGACATTGCTCTCGCAGCGCACCGTCCGTGGCGTCGAAAAGAGCGCACCGCGCGCCCGATTGTCCGCCACGCGATTCCCCAAGAAGATAACCTCCGGCGCCCATGTCAAGTTTTCGATTCCCAACGCGCCCTTGGCGGGATCAATGTCTGCGGGAAGAGGCTTGGCGAACGTCAGCCGAAAACGCTTGGCTCCCTGGCGCACCTCTGGCTTGTCCAAGGGGACAATGGATTCCAACACATTGTCCGATCCCGCAATGCGCTCCATCTGACGTGAGCGGATAAAGGTGACGTCATCGCCTTTTCCGCCCCAAGTGAACCCGTAGGATTGTCCGTGCATATAGGCACACTCCAGGGTACGGTCATCCACACGTTTTTGGACACGCAAATAGGTGCCATGAACGTTGATGGCGTCGTCCATCATGCCCACATACTCACCGTTGCGAGAATCAATCGTACCTTTACAGCCAGAGAAGTGCGTTGCATCGGCTTGCGTGGAGAAGAAGCGTCCCTTCGCACGATTGGGCACCACCCGCACCCCTTGAAGAACGATATCCTCAGAGCTCTGTGCAAGCACACCCATTCCATCCGCATAATGGAGCGTCACATCCTTCAGCGTGACGGCTTCCGAATCGGAAATGACAATACCGGGCGCCGGGCGGCCCCAACCACGCAGAGCCATATGCTGGCCGGGCTTGAAAGCGCCATTGGCACAATTGGCGGCGGTATATGTGCCGTCAGCATTCGCCGTCACATTACCGAGATTGAATCCACAATCGCTTGTGCGGTACGCAATCGTACCATCGGCCTCAAACAAGATGCCACCACCGGCCGAGTGACGGAACCCAGGCCCTTTGAAAAAGAGTCGCGTCCCCTCAAACTCCGTTTGTGTGCCAGCAATGGGGCGAAAGGTCACGGTCTTGGCCGCGGCGTCCACCGCAGTAAAGGTAACCTGCGTGAGCGGGGGCGTCTCATAATCCACCGTGAGATCGCTCACTTGAACCCCGTCGCTGTCCCAAATACCCACCGGAATGATGCGCCCGCGCAAGTTGAGAAATGCACCTTCGGCTTCCACAATAAGGTTTTGCTGCCCCTCCAACGGGAGGAAGACCCGCTTGGGATTGTCTTGGTCATGATTTGAGATGAACCATGTGCGTACCTGACACTGCTCTGGGCCGATGTCATACTTTCCCGGCGCAAAGATGAGACGGTTCGGCTCGCGCGTGTCTGCCCCTGAGGCCTTGATGTCGGCCAACAGTCGTACCACGTCCGCAGCGACAAAGGGTTTGCCGGGGGCGATGCCGTAATCGATGGCTTGAAACGTCTTTGCCGAAAGGGCGGTTGCCATCAGTGCGGTTCCGAACGTCAAAGAGGCAGATACTTTCATTGTGAACTCCTAGATTATCGCCGCACCAACAAGGCCAGCGTTTCAAAGTGAGCCGTACGCGGGAAGAAGTCAAAGAGGCGAAGGCTTTCCAGACGGTAGGCCGAAGACAAAACCGAAAGATCGCGCGCCAAAGTGTCGGGACCGCAAGAGATGTAGGCCACACGTGGCGGAAGGTGACGTAAGAGGTGAGCGCACACCGTCTCAGAAAGCCCATCACGCGGAGGATCGACCACCCATACATCCGCCTTCGGAAGCCCTTCCGGCAATGTTTCGCTCGGTGCACATCGATAATCGGCACGCACTCCGAGGCGGCGAGCATTTACCTGTGCCGAAGCTATGGCAGAGGAAGAGGTTTCTAGGCCGAACACCTCTTCCGCCCCCGCTTGTGCGGCCGCCAAACCAAAGAGTCCGCAACCACAGTAAAGGTCAAACACACGTCGGACGCCCCCTATCCTCTCGCGGAATGCGGCAAGCAGGAGTTCCGCACACGCCAGATTTACTTGGAAGAACGCATCCGCCGCGACCGTGAGTGTCAGCCCGCCAAGCGTCTCCGTAAGACATCCCCTAGGCGGATGGCCAAGGCCAACCACGACGCCATCTTTGGGCGTATAACGAAAGACAGCCCGTTGTCCTGGATGAAGGCGACGCAAGGCCGCATGATCTGTGCGCAACTGTCGGAGCGCTTCATTGATCGGTTCTGCGGACAAAGGGCACTCCGGTGTGTCAATGACTGTTCGATTGTCCTCTCCGACATATCCCAAGTGATGGCCATCCCAGTGCAACGTGAGTTTATTCCGATAGTGGGAACGAATCGGCGATGCGACAGGGGCGCCAAAGGGCAATGCCTCCTCCAAGCGTCCAATACGCCGCAGAAGCGCTTCCAATTGCTTTTGCTTCAAAGCAACTTCCGCATCATAACGGAGAGCGGCATACGGCATTCCAGGGACAACCACCGTCTCAGGTTCTATCCGGTCGTCTGACGGCTCCAACACCCGAAGCAGACGCGCTTGGGCGAACCGTCTTTTCCGGACGGTAATTTCCGCCTCAACCGTCTCTCCGACGAAGGCCCCCGACACGAAGACAACGCCATCCTCCGTCCGGGCGATGCCTGCGCCTCCGTAGCCAACGTCCGCTATTTCCAGCCGCATTCCGCCGTTCCTTAACATCCCTTTAGGCCAACGCCGGAAATATCATCCCTCCCCAACGGAAAGCGTCTCTGAATTGGGCAAGTGAGAAAGATTCGTTCGGACAATGAATCCGATCTTCCTGGAGGCCAAACCCAACAAGCAAGGGCGCGGCACCCGTAAGATCACGCAACTTGGCAACAATGGGAATGGAGGCGCCTTCCCACGTGAACACGGCACCGCGATCATCGAAGGCATCCAAAATGTCATGCGCCACTCGTGTGACCGGACTATCGATAGGGAGACGGAATCCAGGTTCGCAACCCGTCATTTCGGTCAACTCCACGGTAAGTCCACGCGGGCAATGCCGCTCAAAATGAGCCTTGAGGCACTCCCATACGTGCTCGGGACGCTGCCCCGGCACCAAACGGCACGACAGTTTGGCAAGCGCCTGAGATGGAATTACGGTTTTGGAACCCGGCCCACCATAACCGCCATGAATACCGTTGACCTCCACCGTCGGACGGAACGCATTGCGCACAATGGCCGGAACGCCTCTTTCTCCTCCAACCGGCAACACTCCGACTTCCTCAAAGTAGGCATTCTCATCGAAACCACCCTCCGTGGCCAAGGCAAATTCAGCCTCTGTGGGATCTACGATCCCATCACAGAAGCCTTCCACCGCGATGGAACCATCCGGATGGTGCAGAGACGCGACCAATTCCGCGATGCCTTGCGCAGGGTTCGGTGCCACCCCGCCATGCTGGCCGGAGTGAAGATCATACTTTGGCCCCCGAAGCGTCACAGTGAAATGGATCACGCCACGCAATCCCGCGACAATCGCCGGACGTCCTGCAGGGTCTTTCCCTGTGTCCGCAACCAAAAGGACATCGGCCGCCAAACGCTTACGCAGGTCATAGGCCAGCGTGGCCAGCGCGCCGCTTCCGCTCTCCTCCTGGCCTTCCAAAACAAGGCGGATGTTGGGCAACCGCTCACCCGTCTCAATCGCCGCACACACCCCTTGCAGCAAGGCAAACCATTGTCCCTTGTCATCCTGTGCGCCACGGGCATATACCCGCCCCTCCCGCTCCGTCGGTTCAAAAGGCGGTGTTTTCCATTCGCTCAGAGGATCAACCGGTTGCACATCATAGTGCCCGTAAACCAGCACCGTACGAGCCGCTTCAGAAACCACACGTTCCGCCACCACCAAGGGAGGAACGGAATCATTCTGTCGCACCAAATCAACGACAAAACCCAACGGTTCGAGAAAATGACGGATCCATTCGGCACAAGCGACACAGTCTCCTAGGTGCCCGGGGTCTGCTCCAATGGAAGGAAAACGCAATAGCGCGTAATAATCGTCAAGAATGGCCGTGCGGTTTTGCTCAAACCAAACATCCAGTTGCTCTTTGGTCATACGAAAAACTCCTTTGGGAACACCATCAAACGGGAATGGTCAATCACAACAACGCATCGGGCCACGGCACTGGGACACCCTCGCGTGTCGGCCTCTGTGCGCCACGCGTCCGAAGCAATTCACCCATCGTCCGTGCCATTTTTGCCGTAAGCGCGGGACGGGCCGCGGATTGGTCTACGGATTCGGAGATGTCATTCACTAGGTTAAACAACTCCAACGTTCCAAGATCCTGATGCCAAATCAACTTCCAATCTCCAACGCGCAAAACCGTAAAGAAATCGTACGCTTTCGGGTCTGCCCCCTTGCCCCACCAAACATTCGGATGGTGGATGAGAATCGGGCGTGTCCGCTCCGGCATTCGTTCTCCCTCGAAGGCACCTCTCAGACTTACACCATCCACCGCCTGAACAATGCCACCTTCGTCCTTGGGGAAGAGATCCGCAGGCGTCATGGCCAACCCTTTAACCCATGCATCCGGGGCACATCCGGC
The DNA here is from genome assembly GCA_949282555.1 of uncultured Lentisphaeraceae bacterium. Taxonomy (GTDB): domain Bacteria; phylum Verrucomicrobiota; class Kiritimatiellia; order RFP12; family DVOR01; genus Spyradenecus. The sequence goes on from CASDPK010000036.1 coordinate 8,954, forward strand.
ATAATCCAAAAACGTGGGGAAAAGGTCTTCACAAATAATGGGCGTATGCACCACACGCCCCGCCGGAATTCGGCCCGGAAGCCATGCCAAAAATGGCTCGCGAATGCCGCCTTCATAACAAGAGCCCTTGCCGTGCCGCAGGGGTGCATTTCCTTTTAGGGGATCGACTTTTGCACGCTGGGCCCGCCCTACGAGGCCACCATTATCCCCCATCATCACCACCAACGTATCCCGACCGGTTCGTGTCTTAAGTTCCTGCGCCCAATCAAGCACACATCCCAAGCTCTCGTCCATTCGCGCCACGAGATTGCGATAATTCCGCTCGGAGGCGCTCCAATGCAAACCGTCCTTGGGATCAGGATTCTCTGTGTCTTTCAGAACATCGGGATCTGTAGCGTGCAAAGGATCGTAAGCATGTGCATTGTCAAAGGGCGCATGAAGCGCAAAGTGCCCAAGATAGAGGAAGAAGGGGCGCCCAGCATGACGTCTCTGTGCGGCCTCCGTCACGACAATGGCCTCACGCGTGAGCGCTTCCGTCAAAAAGCGTCCTTCGGTCTGCCCCTTTTCCAAACCAAAGATTTCCCCACCATAATGCGCACCTTTGTCTGGCCGATAGTTGGAAGGTGAGCCCTTATGGGAGCCGCAAAGATTCACATCGAATCCAAGCGTCTCGGGGTTTTGTCCCGGTGTAAACGCTGCTTCCGGGCCAAATCCGTTGCCTGCTGCGAAATGTGCCTTGCCGGCCATCACCGTGACATAACCCGCTTCACGCAAACACATCGGCAAGGTTTTCCCTCGGACATACGGTGCTCGCATCGCCCACGGACGCGGAGATGGGCGCCTCCCCGAGGGGGCCTCATAAGCCGCACGCAATTCACCGCCCTTCTCCGAAGACGCTTCACACGTCGGAGGCTGGAGACCATTCACGGCCCATGTAGCCTCTCGGCAACCATTAACGGAAGCGATCGGTCGTCCATCCACCCACGACGTCCAATTCGTCACCCGATGGCGTGCGGCATTCATTCCACTCAAAATCGACACCCGCGTGGGCGTACACACCGGTTGCGCATAAGCGTCTGTAAACAAAACGCCTTCTCGGGCCATGCGCTCCATATTGGGTGTCCGATAACGGGCATTCAACGGCGTCCGCCGAGGAGTCGTCCCATTGTTTGGATACCAAAACGGCAGACTCGTGTCCTGCCATCCCATATCGTCCACAAGAAAGAAGACAATATTTGGTCGGTCATCCTCAGAAGACTTTCCCAACAAAGAAGAAGCCCTCAGCGCCAAGCTCCCACCGAGCAAACCCATGAATTCCCTGCGTGTCATGGCGCAATTATAACATACTAGCGTGCACAAGGCCTCTGAATGTGCGTTCCTTGGAAACAGTGGATACAACAAGTAGCATGGCGTCGCCTAGACATTGGCCAAACTTCCACGGCTTGACGAAAAACAGTCCTTTCGGTATCTTTTCAACAGACGTTGGAGGTGCGTATGGATAGGGAAGATGATTCATCGGAAATGCTCAAGCTCTTCGACAAGGAGGAACGTGGCTATTTCGCCCGTCTCCGTGATATGTTTGTAGGGCTGACGCGGTCACGCGATTCAATTGAATACAAGGAAGCTCTCCGTGAGCTCCAACGCCAGTGGGCCCCCCTGTTGGGCGTGGCGATTCCGATTGTGATTGCGGTTGTGATGTGTTCGATCACGATTGGAGGTGGTGAGCCTCCGGAAAGAGGGGTGGAAGTCACATTTGTGGAGCCTGACGTTGGGCCGCCTTTGGATCCCATTGAACCCCCACCGCCGCCGGAGACGATCGAAACGCCAGATGATCTTGTGAGTGATGTTATCGCCTCCGTTCCATCGCCTCCGTTGGGAGACCCGGTGCCAAATACGCCCCCTACCGCGCAACCACCTGTAATGCCGACCCGCTCACCTGTCATTTTCAAGGGAATCCCCTCCCGCGGCGCAGGTGGCGGAGGCCTAGGAGGTGGCGTACGCCTGGAAGGCGACATGGTCGGGATGTTCATCGATCTTTCGAAGGATGCTCGCGGGAATCTTCGCCCGGAGTTCCAAACGGTCGCAGAGAAATCCTCCTATGTCAACAAAGATCGCCTCCTCTTCAAGGACGTCCACTACATGATCCGCAACGGGCTTTCCCGCGAGGCCTTTCGGCCGTACAATGTGGTGCCGCAAAAAGTGTTCCTCTCCCATCTTGTCCTTCCCTACGTCAAATCCTCCATTGGCCCCACCACCTACAAGGTCGAAAAGTCCGTAAAGAAAGGTGCCCCGTGGGTGGCTGTCTACAAAGGTCAACTCCAGCCAGAGAAGGATGGGCTTTATCGCCTGGCGGGCATTTATGACGATGTCCTTGTCGTAAGAGTGAACGGCAAGGAAGTCTTGGAGTTCACTTGGGAATCACGTTTTAACGGAGTGGGACAACCCTCTCCCATCGGAACGGGCTGGACGCAGAAAGACGCGGCTGTAGCCGGCAAACATCGCATGAAAGGGTTCCAAGGGGTTCCTCTAACCTATGGGGATTGGTTCCCGTTGAAAGCCGGACAAAGTGTTCCTGTCGAGATCTTGATCGGAGACAACGGCGGCGATGGCGGCGAAGGAGGCCTCACGGGCGGAATCCTTTTGGTGGAACGTCAAGGCGAAACCTATGCCAAAACGCCCGATGGTGTCCCTCTGCTTCCGCCATTTGCCACCACGCGGCTCACCTTCACGGAACGCGAACGCCTCGCGCAGATTGCCGATCCGACCAATGCAAAAACCTCCGGACATTACGCCTTTTCCGCCAAGGATATCCCCGTCATGAATACCTGCGGCAAAGCCCGTCCTTCGATGACGGAGGGCGATGTAACAGTGGACGTTGGGGATCTTTGAAGCGAGAAAGAGCAGATCGGTCCTCAATAACATGAAGCCCCGCTTCCAAGCGGGGCTTCATGTTATTGAGGAGGGCAAGACGAAAGCAGACTTACCGCACCAAACTCATGAACTCGGCTCGGACTCCCGGATCCTTTCGGAAAGAGCCCAAGACGGACGATGTCACCGTCATGGCATTCTGCTTCTCAACGCCACGCATCATCATGCAAAGATGCGCACAGTTCATCACCACCCCAACGCCTTCGGCATGGGTGATCTCCTGAATGGCGTGAGCGATCTCCTCCGTGAGCCGTTCCTGAATTTGGAGGCGACGGGCAAAACAATCCACGATGCGCGCAATTTTGCTCAACCCAACCACTTTGCCATCGGCGATGTAGCCCACGTGGCAACGCCCATAAAACGGCAACATATGGTGCTCGCAAAGAGAATACACCTCAATGTCGCGGACGATGACCATATTGTTCGCGGTGGACTCAAAAACCGCCCCGTTGAGCACCTCCTGAGGGGTCTGCCGATATCCTTGCGTCAGAAAGGTCAGGGCCTTTGCCACGCGCTCGGGAGTCTTGAGCAAACCCTCTCGATCAGGATCTTCGCCCAGCTCAACAAGCAGTTGGCGTACGAGTCCCGCAAGACGTTGTGGATCTGGAGCGGTCAGCATGGGAGCACAATCTCATGGGGCGTGTGAGAAAGCACCTCACACCCATTTTCGGTGACAACGAGCAGATCTTCGATCCGTACGCCCACTTCCCCGGGAAGATAAATGCCCGGTTCATCCGTGAGCACCATGCCAGGCTCAAGGACGGTCTCACACGTTTTGGAGAAACTGGGCATCTCGTGAATCTCCAATCCCACGCTATGCCCAAGTCCATGGTCGAAAGCGGCACCGTAGCCATAGCGGTCGATGATATCCCGCGCCACCTTATCGATGTCACAGCACCGAATGCCAGGCCGAACAGCGGCAATCACAGCACGATTGGCTTCCAACACAATGTCAAAAATCTCACGGAAACGCGGCGTGGGCGTCCCGAAGAACACGGTCCGCGTCATATCCGAGCAATAACCATCCACCATCACGCCCATGTCAATGAGCAATTCACTGTTCGGTTGCAACACGGTGGCATCAGGGCGATGGTGGCATTCAACCGCATTGGTCCCTGCACACAGAATCGGGTCAAACGACTCTGTGAGACCGCGCGCGGCTTCCTTCATTCGGAACTGACGAAGCATTTCAAGCTCGCTTATCCCCGGACGGAACGTCTCCATAAGCTCCGCAAAGAGCGCATCGTTGGCGGCCGCACTCCGGCGGATGGCGTCGATTTCGGTAGGCGACTTCACCCCACGCAATGTGGAAATCAGAGAACTCACACTGGTCAGCCGAACGGACGACATTGCCTCCTGAAGCGGCAGGAACTGCGCCACCGCAAGCGTCCCCTCATAACCCACCGACTTCCACATTCTGGCAAACCCAGCATAATCGGCAAGCTGCTCTTTGGCGGGCTTGAACTTCCGGATCTCAATGCCTTTGAGCACGCGATGCGCGACTTCAAGATAACGAAAATCCGTGTAAAAAACAGGGGTTCCCTGACGTTCCACCAACAGCAATCCGTTGCTGGTGGTCAAGCCCGTAAAATACAACCGGTTGATGGGAGAATAGAGAAACACCGCGTCAATATTTGCCGCGGCCATCGCCGCCTGCAATTTTTCGATGCGCACAAGATGTTCACGCTCCATGGAGACTCCTTTCTGCCCGAACACGGGCAAACGCACGCTAGTATAGCACAGCCATCAAGCCTTGTCGGCAGGGGCACACAGTGCCAATCTGCCATGTTTGCGCCTAAGAGATAGATATGATATGCTTTGATTTCGTTTTGTTTCAGCTACTTAGAGGATTCCCAGAATGAAGACTGAAGTCCAGAAGGTCGGAGCCTGCCGTGTGAAGCTTTCCGTTGAGGCCACCGCCGAGGAAATCGACCCCATTTACAAGGGCGTTCGCAGTGCCTTCACCGCACAAGTGAAGTTGCCCGGGTTCCGCCCTGGAAAGGCGCCGTGGGAGCGTATCGAAAAGCTTTACGGCAAAGGCATCCAGGACGAGGTCAACAAGCGCGTGGTGCGCAAGCTCATGGAAGCCCGGGAAGAGGCGAAGGTGCGAATCGCCGCGCTGGTGGACGTGGAGCAGTTGAAGTCCGCAAAAGGTGAAGGAGCCTCCGCCACTTTCGTCATTGACGTGGAGCCTGAATTCAAGACGCCCGACACCAAGAAGTGGCAGGTCAAGAAGATTGATGACACCGTGACGGACGAGGAGGTGCAGACCCGCCTCAACGAGGTGCGCCGGATGGCTGCTTCCTTTCGCGAAGCCACGGCGGACGACGTCGCCACGGCGGATGATCTTGTCGCCATCGCGTTTTCCTCCGATCTCGACAAGGAGACCCTGCCTGACGCCGCCAAGCACTACGCGGCAGACGATGAGTACTGGGTGCAGCTGCGCGAAGATGCCTTCATTCCGGGCCTCAAGGATGCGCTCACCGGCAAGAAGTTGGGTGAGACCGTGGAGTTCTCGGCGCAGTATGCCAAGGATTTCCGCTTGACGGATCTCGCGGGCAAGGATGTGAAGTACACCGTCACCCTTAAATCCATGCGTAAGCTCACGCCTGCGGACGATGCCGCCGTTGTCGCGCGTTTCGGCGTCAAGGATATGGATGAGCTCAAGGGGTCCGTCACCGAGAATCTGAAGGCCTCGAAGAAATATGCCGAAGAACAACGCGCCTCCAAGGAGCTTTGCGAGGCGATTGAGGCTTCCGTGAAGTTTGACCTCCCGGAGCGTGTGCTCGACGAGCGTATCTATGACGAACTTTCGATGGACCCCTCCAAGCCGTTGGAAACGTTTAAGGGCGACGTCGAAGCGCTGAAGAAGAGCGACGTTTACAAGGCCGCCGCGGATCGTGCCGCGAAGACGCTTCGGCGCACCTACGTGTTGCTCCGTCTCGCTGAAGAGCGCGAAATCAAGCTTACGTCGGAAGAGATGGAGGCCGCTCTTGATCGGCTTTCCCAGGCCACGGGGCTCAAGCGTCCTGAATTGATGCGTCGCCTTGTTGACAATGGCCGTATGGATGAATTCATGGAGCGCGAGCTCGCCAGCAAGATGCTGGGCGAGTTGCTCAAGGAATGCGCCACGCTTTAAGTGCGTTTGCATCCGTTGATGAAAGCAGGCCTAGGGACAGTTGTTCCTAGGCCTGCTTCGTAAGAGGATACTGTGAAACCCTGAGATAAAGGTCTCTGTGGCTTTTGGAACACCTTGCCATGCTTAAACGTCAGGCCCTGTATCCAAGGTCGAGATACGGTATATCCAGGAGGAGGATGCACTACACCTCCAACCGATGGGATGCGTCTTTCCTTGAAGTCGCCCTACCCATCCATTCTTAAGCGCCTTGATTGATTTTGATACTCCTAATGTGCGTGTTCCCACTGCCACATCCGCAAATTTTTGCTACCATAGCCGCATTCGTGTTCGTAACCTCATCACAGGAGTAAACACCATGAAGTACGTCTGCCAAGTCTGCGGCTACGTCTACGATCCCGCCGAGCATGACAACATCGCGTTTGAGAATCTGCCCGAAGATTGGGTGTGCCCCGATTGCGGTGTCGGTAAGGATCAGTTCTCCCCCGCAGAATAAGCCAAGCCTTGAAAGAGAAGGCCCCGCACCGTATGGCGTGGGGCCTTTTTGTTTGCCGTTCTGGCGCTTAACGCTTCGCGAGTCCCCCGGTGGAGGTCTCCTTGTACAGGCTGGGAAGGTCATGCCCTGTTTCCAACATGGTGCGCACCACCTTATCGAACGAAATGCTGTGGCGTCCATCAGAAAGCGCGGCATACATATTCGCATCCAGCGCACGGGCAGCCGCAAAAGCATTACGCTCAATGCAGGGAATCTGCACAAGTCCGCAGACCGGGTCGCACGTCAAGCCAAGATGATGCTCAAGCCCCATTTCCGCGGCATATTCGATTTGATTGGGTGAGCCTCCGAAGATCTGATTCACGGCGGCCGCTGCCATGGCGCAGGCCACGCCGATCTCACCTTGGCATCCCACCTCTGCCCCACTGATGGAGGCATTTTCTTTGACAATCGCCCCAATAAGCCCCGCAGTGGCCAAGGCGCGGATAATGCGTTTCTCCGGCACATCGTGGTGGCGATACAAATAGTAGAGCACCGCGGGAAGCACCCCGGCACTTCCGCACGTTGGGGCGGTGACAATGAGGCCTGTGCCAGCGGCATTCTCTTCGGCCACCGCGAGTGCATAGGCAAAGAGCAATCCTCGCCCACGCAAGCCCTCGCGCATACCGGATGCGCGGCGATAATAGGCACTTGCCTTGCGTTGAAGCCCTAGTCCTCCGGGCAAAACACCCTCAGCCTCAAGGCCTCGCTCCACCGCCTCGCGCATGACGCGCCACACCTCACGCATATGGTCAAAGACGGGTTGCCCCTCGTATTCCAGCACATATTCCCAAAAGATACGGCCCGTTTCGCCATACCACTTCAAAATGCCGTCCATGGTGGTGTAGGGATAGGCCACCTGCGTGGTCTGCGTCTGCCCAGGGCCCTCACTGAGGAATCCCCCACCGATGCTATAGACCTCCCATGTCCCCAACGTGTCACCTGAGGCATCCAACGCCGCGAAACGCATTCCATTCGGATGAACGGGAAGGAAAATCGTGGGTTCCCAGACGAGTTCCGTTCGCTCCGAACCCAAAATGTCAAGGACTGCCTTGTCCGTAAGGTGACCTTTGCCTGTGGCAGCAAGAGACCCATAAAGCGTCACTCGGAAACGAATCGCCTCCGGGTAGCGCTCAAGAAAACGCTCTGCCGCACGGCGCGGCCCCATCGTATGCGAACTGGAAGGGCCAATCCCAATCTTAAAGATGTCTCTGACGGAATCCATGACTAATTCTCGTTGAAAGAGCTTTTGAAAAGATACATCGGTCCGCCATCAGTGGCGCCTTTTGAGGGCACGTCGGCGGAAAAGGGCTCGCACGGCGTCGATATAAGGTTCCGCGGTCGAAAGATCCAACACATCCGCTCCTATGCGTGCGAACATTTTCGTCTCCGCCTCGCGGCGTGTGTGGGCCGCCGCCGCATAGCGCGCGCGAACGGCAGGAGAAGCGGTATCCACCAACACGGTGGCGTGCGTTTCGGGGTCCAACAATTCCACAAGCCCGACGTTCGGGAGCTCTGTCTCGGCGGGATCGGTGATACGGCAAGCAATGAGGTCGTGCCGGCGGGCAAAGACCGTGAGGTCGCGCATGTAACCTTCGTCCTGGAAGTCGGAAATCAAGAAGACCACCGCTTTACGGCGTTGTGTGGCCGAAACAAAACGCAGGGCTGCCCGAAGATCTGTCCCCTCTCGCGTCTCTTCTGCGGCCAGCACCTCGCGCACAATGCGCAAGGCGGCGGTGCGCCCTTTGCGAGGTGGCAGCGTCTTGACGATACGGTCGGAGAAGAGCACCAACCCCACTTTGTCTTGGTTGCGTAACGCTGCCATGGCGAGAAGCGCTGTGAGTTCGGCGGCACGGGAAGCCTTGGAACGCCCATGCGTCCCAAAACTTTGACTGCCCGAGACGTCCACCATGAAAAGCACCGTCAGCTCGCGTTCCTCGCTGAAACGCTTGACGTAGGGCGTTCCCGTGCGTGCCGTGACGTTCCAATCAATGGTTCGAACGTCATCTCCCGGTTGATATGGCCGAGCCTCGTCGAAGACGATACCTTGACCTTTGAAGACGGATTGATAGTCTCCGCTCAAGCGCTCATCCAGCAACCGCCGGGTGAGAATCCGGATACGTCCGACCTCTTTCGTCAACTCCGTGGTATCAATGTCCATGTTCGCTTTCTTTCAGCAGGGCCATGTGCCACGATGTTCCCATTCCCCATTGCTTAAGGAACGGGGACCTCGGCCAAAAGGCGATCGATGACAGCATCGGGCGTCAATTCCTCCGCCTCAGCCTCATAGGTGAGGAGAAGGCGATGACGGAGCACTTCGTGCGCGACTTCTTTGACATCCTGTGGTGTTGCGTAGGCCCGGCCACGGAGGAGTGCATTGGCTCGGGCGGCGAGATTGAGGCTCAGCGTCGCGCGCGGGGAGGCTCCCAGTTGGATTGCGTCTTGAAGCGAAGCAAGTCCTTTCACGGACGCAGGCTCTCGCGTGGCGAAGACAAGGTCAAGAATGTAATCCCCTACCTTCGCATCACAATAAACCTGGTCGACGGCACGAAGCAACAGGGCGATATCCTCTGCCGTTACACAGCGCTGAGGGAGTGCCGTCTGCGGACGTGTGAAGCGTTCCATAATGCGGCGTTCATCTTCGCGACTGGGATGGCGCACCACACATTTGAGCATGAAACGATCCGTCTGCGCTTCAGGCAGAGGATAGGTGCCTTCTTGCTCAATGGGGTTTTGGGTCGCCATGACCAAAAAGGGAGAAGGAAGGGGGTAAGTGACGTCACCAAGGGTCACCTGCCGTTCCTGCATCGCCTCCAGAAGGGCGGACTGCACTTTGGCCGGGGCGCGGTTGATTTCATCGGCGATCAACAGATTGGCGAAGACAGGCCCTTTATGTGGCGTGAAAGTGCCATCCTTCTGATTGTAAACAAGACTTCCGATGACATCGGCCGGGAGCAGATCGGGTGTGAACGAAATACGGCGGGTCTCAAGCCCAAGCGCCGCCGCCAATGCCCGAACAGCCGTGGTTTTGGCCAATCCCGGAACGCCTTCCAGCAAAATGTGTCCCTTGGTCAGCAAGGCAATCAAAAGGCTATCGACCAGACGCTCCTGCCCCACAAGCGTCTTATTTACCTCCCCGCGAAGTGCGGCAAGCAATTGGGAACAACGAGCAACGATATCGTCGGATTCGGCCATAATCAAGACTCCTCTTGCGAAATGTCTTTCCTAATTATATCCAAAACGGTGGCCCTCTGGAAATAGCAACTGTGCCACAGGCTTATCCCGGAAAATTTCGGGATAAATTATCCCACATTTTTGTATCCGATTGATTGTATAGATGGATAAATATTATTAAAGAAAAGATCCGAGC
>CASDPK010000037.1 GCA_949282555.1 uncultured Lentisphaeraceae bacterium
AGACTTGCAGTATCGGTTCCCCTCAAACGCCTGTATCAACTCCTCAAAACGCTCCGCATTGACAAGATTGACAATCGCAGTAAGAGGTGTATCCTTTCTCCTAGTGCTCATTGAGATGCTTCTCCTGTTTGTTTTTTGTTTTTACAGGATACCTCAATGAGCACCTTTTAACTTTCCCCGGACACTAGTGGAGTAACACCTCACAATTACATCGTTTGCTATAATACGGGCATGGATACGACGAAGAAGATATCTTTCCCGACGTTGGCCCCGTACGAGAGTTGCTCTGGGTGTACGGCTTGCAAGGCGATTTGTCCCAAAGATGCCATTGCGATGAGGCCCGATGAGGAGGGGTTTCTTCGTCCGCAGGTCGATGCCGCAAAATGTGTCGGCTGCCATCGGTGCGAACAGGTCTGTCCGGTGTTACATCCCGGAGAGCCGGATATGTCGCCCACCGCTTATGCGGCCTATTCGAAGGATGAGGAGCTTCGGTTCCAGAGTTCCTCGGGCGGACTCTTTACGGAGTTGGCCAAGCCTATCATCGCGGCGGACGGGGTGGTTTTTGGGTGTGTCTGGGAACGCCCGCAGTTGGTGGCCATTCATGCCAAGGCGGAGACCATGGACGAGCTCGCTGAGATGCGGGGCTCGAAGTATGTCCAAAGTGACTCACGTGATACTTTCCGTGAGGTCAAGGCGGCGCTGATGGAGGGGCGGCAGGTGCTCTTTAGCGGAACGCCCTGTCAAATCGCCGGCTTGAAGGCGTTCCTTGGGAAAATGTATGCCAAGTTGTTGACCGTCGAGGTTATCTGTCATGGTACACCTTCGCCTTTGGTTTTTGAACGGTATAAGCAAGAACTTGCCCGAGAACATGGGAATTCACCAGTGAGCATCGCCTTTAGGAATAAAATTTATTCCTGGAGGCGATTCTCACTGGTGTCGGTCTTCGCCGACACCAGTGAGAATCGGGAGGATCTTTATCTCAATCGCTACATTCAGGCGTTTCTCAATAATCTCTGCCTGAGGTCGAGTTGTTATGCTTGTTCCGCCCGCTCCGGAAAGAGCGGGGCGGATCTGACGATTGGCGATTTTTGGGGAATTGAACGTGTTTGTCCGGAGCTGGACGACAACCGTGGGACATCGTTGGTGATGGTGCACTCGGCGCGTGGGCGTGAGGCGTGGCAACAGGTGAGTCCTGGGTTAAATGTCCGCGAGGTCCCTTTTGAGGCGGCTCTTGCGGGGAATCCTCCCTATCGATCTTCCGTTCCGTTACCGAAAGGGCGGCGCTATTTTATGCAACACTATCAGAAGGCGCGGAATTGGGAGCGTCTGGTGTGGCGTTCGGTTCATGGCCCGTGGGCGCTGTGGATGGTGTGCCGCATTTTGGGGCGGATTAAACGTTGGGTGAAGGGAGTATGATGAAACTCGGTATCCTGACCTTTCATTCGCAACTGAATTATGGGGGAGTTCTGCAAGCCTTCGCGTTACAGACGGCCTTGATGCGTGCAGGATATGATGTTTCTGTGGTGGACCGTTGGCTTTCGACAACGAACGATGCGCTGGTTGGACCATGGCGGGCGTTGTCTCTAAAAGAAGTGGTGGACTTGCTTCTCCGAGTTCTGTTGGGGCTTGGGAACGGTGGGCGCCTGTTACGTCATCGGCGGACAGTACGATTTGTCCGGGAACGGCTCAGGCTGACACCGGAACACTTCGTTGATTGGTCTGAACTTTCGGCGCAACAGATGACGGTGGATCGCCTCGTGGTCGGTAGTGATCAGGTTTGGCATGGGGGGAATTGGAGTAATCCTAGCCCTTACCTTTTGGAGGGGGCACCAAAAATCCCGGCGATTGCCTATGCGGCGAGTTTCGGGATGCGACAGATCCCGAAGGAACTGGAACAGTTGTATCGCGAAGGTTTTCGGCGCTTTTCGACCATCAGCGTTCGTGAGGCGGAAGGGGTACAGTTGGTGGAGTCGATGGCGGCAAAGGCGACTCATGTCATCGATCCGACGCTCCTCTTGGAACCTACGGTTTGGCGGGAACAGGTGGCGATCAAGGTGAAACAGCGACCGTTACTGGTCTGCTATCTGCTTTCGGAGGATATTGAAAAGGTTGTGCCGAAATTGGAGGCGTTTGTTAAATATTATCACGTAGAGGTGAGAGTCTTAGTTGGCAATTGGCTTCGTTCGTTCCCAAAGTCTGTGGGACAAGTGCTGAGGCAACTTTGCTGGATGTGGGGAAGGATGTGTTCATCGGTGAAACTTTGCCTTTCCGCTGGGCCGCAGGAGTTTTTGGATGCTTTTGCTCAAGCGGATTGGATACTTTCGGATTCCTTTCATGCGTTGATGTTTTCGGCCATTTTCGATAAGCAGGTGGCGATTCTGAGGCCGAAAAATGACGATCGCAAAGCGATGTTTGCGCGGATTGAGGAGTTCGTGGAGGCCGCAACGGAAGGCCCGGTGATTGAAGATTCGGTGGAGACGGCACTGGCCCGTTTTGAGCGGGGCGAAACGATGGCCTTCCGGCACGATGTCATTCAGGCGCGCCGGGAAGCCTCTTGGGCGTGGCTGAAGGCGGCGTTGGAGAAGGTGGAGCGGGAACGGGCGGGAATGCGGTCGTCGTGAGAGATGAGGAAGCCGCCAAGGAACCGGAGGGGGATCGCTTGGCGGCGGTCGGGGTGAAGAAGTGGGGTTAGTGTGCGCTTGCTTCGGGGAGGATGGTGACGGTTTCGAGTTTTTCGCAGGCCAAGAGGTCGGCGGGTGTCACCAGCATGTGGCGGTGCTGATCGAATAGGGCGAGCAATCGGTCGAGGGCGGTCTCTTTCGGATCATCGCCGAGCCATAGGTGAAGCAGGGCTTTGGCAAGGCGGACGACGCGCTTCCAGAGGCCTTTGCCATGCCGCCCCGTGAGTGCGTCAGCCGGGCACGTCTCTGCCTCCAAATAGAGCCGAGCGAGGCGGTTGGCTTCCGCGCGGAGGTCCTCGGGGGACATCGCCTTCGCGTCGAAGAAGGTGGGCTCCCCGTCGTTCTCTTCCGTGCCGTTTCCTGTGGACAGTTCCCGTACGGCGAGGGTCAGCAACGTGTCCGGGGCGGCGTTGGCGATGACGTTCGGCGGTGTCTCTGTCAGTTCATAACGGTTGTCTCCGGTGGTTTTGGCGGCGTCGGCGTAGCACTGCGAGACGAAGTGGGAACAGGTCATAGGCAGTTTTTCCGGATCTTTACGGTCGTCCAAGAAGGCGGTGATGGCGACACAGCAGAGATCGAGCAACTTTTCAAGCGTGCGTTCCTGCCCGACTTTCGGAACGAATTTCTTGGAGATGAGGACGACACCCAGGAGGTAAAGCCCCGCATCGCTGTAGGGATCCAGGCGGTTGAGATGGGCGTCTGCGGCGACAATGAGCGGTTGGGTGGAAAGGGTTGGGTCCTTCAATCGGCGGACAGTGATGGTTCTTCCCTGAAAGCGTTCGGCCGCATCGTTCACGCAGACCTGTGGCGGCGTTTCTTCCACGATCCTGCAGGGCGAGGTCGCATATCCCATGGCCGCGTGACTGACGGATGAATCCGTGAGGAAGGCGATCATGCCGGAGGTGAAGTCGTTCTTTTCGTACGAGAAAAGAAGAACGTCGCCTGGGCGAATGAGGGTTTCTAAGTCGTTCATTGTGCACCTTTCTTGCGCTTATGGATTAACCTTTCCGGATTGTAACGTAATTTCGCTGTTTAGGATAGTGGCATTCGATGCGATGTGACCGATGGGATTGCCAGCCGCGTTATATTGTGCAACTTCCCTTGCCAGCCGCGGCCGTGAGGGTGGTTGCGCGGAGTGGGGAAGGGTTGGTATGATAACCGTATGCGACGCGGGCAGACGTTGGTCGAGTATGTCCTGGTGCTGGTGCTGCTTTTGGGTGCGGCGTCGGCGGCGGGGTTTATGGTTCGGGCCGTGAGGGCGCAGGCGGCGCGCACGGAGACGTTGCTCGGGTCGGATTATCCCTGAAAGGAGTCGGTATGAAACTTGCATCCCGGAAAGGTCAGACGATGGTGGAATACATCATCATCGTGGTGTTGATCGCGATCACGCTGCTCACGCTGGTGGGCTTCTTTGGCAAGGCGATCGCGAAGAAGTTTTCGGGGGCGACGTCGGCGCTGGATGAGGATGTCGGATCCGAGGCTCAGAGCGCCTATCAGGATGTCGGCGACGGCGCGGAGAAGCTGAAGTCGCTGGACGAAGAGGGCAACATGTAAGCGGCAACGATGCCGCTTGGGAGCCTGGTGGCGCGGTGACGCGGCAACGTGGGCACATGCGGACGCGTCGGTACGGCGGTTTTGTCGCCGCCGTGCCGGGGTGTCGTCGTTCCCGGGGGCCGTGGGCTTCGCGCGGGGGACGGTCGGGGCAGGCGTTGGTGGAGAGTCTGCTGGTGGTGTTGGTCTTGCTGGCGGGCTTTTTCTTCTTTTACGACTTCACGTATGGGGCGGTGACGCGGCTGTTGCTGAACCATGCGGCCGGGCGCGCGGCGCGTGCGGATGCGGTGGGGTTCAATGAATTCCATCGGGGGAAGTCGTTGCGCGTGGGGCTGATCCCGGTGTCGGGGCGGCGGTTGGTGCCGGACGGCGGGCGGACGGTGTCGGGCGCGGCGGGGGAGCTGGCGCTGATCCGCACGTATCTTCAGTGCGAATCGTGGGGGGATGCCTACGGGACGCTCGATTACGAACGGTGGGAGCGGCTGTCGCACGATGTGCGGCACCGCGATGGGATGAGTGAGGCGACGGTGCGGTTTGAGGTGCCGGAGCTGTTGCCGTGGAAGTTGGGGCGGCTCTTTGGCGTGGATGCGACGTATGCGGGCGAGACGCCGTCGGAGCCGGGGTGGCGGCCGCTCAAGGCGACATGGTCCGTGGAGGATCATGCGTCCTTTTATCTGAGGCGGTGAGGATGCGGCCGCGCGGTTCAGGGAAACGGGGGCAGGCGGTGGTGTTGCTGCTGGCGTTGCTGGTGGCGATGGCGGCCTTGGCGCTGTGGGTGACGGACATCGACCGGTATGTGATGGCGAAGCTCCGCGTGCAGGATGGCGGCGACGCGGCGGCGTTGGCGGCGGCGCGCTGGCAGGCGGCAGGGGTGAACCTCTGCGGCGAATTGAACCTGATCCAAGCCTATATGCTGGCGGATGACGTGGGGAATGCGGAGGCGGCCTTGGTCTTGCATGGTCTTCGTCAGCGGGTGTGCCTGACGGCGCCGATGCTTGCCTTCCTCTCCGCCCAGAGCGCGGCGGAGGCGAACCAGTTGCCGGAGCTTCAGCCCGCGGAGGAGGTGCGGGATTTTCTGCGCGATTCGGTGCGCTATGCGCTCTTTGAGGGCTATGACGATCCGGAGCAGGCGGCGGCGGATTTCCGCGACATGATGGAGATCGTGCTGGATGTGCCGATCCGGGCCTTCCCTCTGACGCCGCTGTATGACACGGGGAGCGGGTCGCTCCTGACGAACCAGGATTTCTACGAGGCGGTGCTGGGGCGCGACTGGTGTTGGTTTTGGTTCAACGCCTACGCGTTCATGCAGCAGTATCGCGGGCGGGGGGATTTCGGGCCGATGCCGAAGCCGAACACGGAGCCTTTTTTCGGACTGCGTTTGGGTGCGCGCACGCTCTCCTTGGAGGCCACGTTGGCCGAGGGGGAGGGCACGCTGGAGACGACGATGAACGGCCAGCTCTCGGAGCTCGGCCATCCCACCTTGCCGCCGCCCCCCTCGCCGGAGAGCGGTTCGCCGGCGCTGTATGAGCGCACGTTGGAGGCGCGTTGGACGGTGTTCGATGGGGAGGCGTGGGGGCCGTGGGAGGTCATGCGCCGGGGCGAGTTGCCGATCGAGGGCGTCTTGCGGGACGAATACGACTACAAGGGCGCCAGCGCCGCGGTGAGCGTTGAGCGCGATGGCTCCTCGTGGCTTGCGGCGGCCAAGGCGTTTGGCGAGGTGGGCGGGGAGAACCCGATGGACGCGGGAGTGGTGCTGGGGGGCTTTGATGCCGTGCGGCTGATCCCGGTGGATGCGGCCGATTCGGGGATCCGTGGGTTCGATTTGGACTGGTTGCGGCATTTGCGGTTTCATGTGCAGTCGTATTCGGCCACCGGCGCGTTGGCGGATGGGTGCCGCTATTGCACGGCCCTGCGTCTGTGGGAGAATCCGGCCTTTCGGGCGACGGGTCTGGAATGGCTCGCGGCCTTTGGGCACACCTGCCGCCGTCCGCGGCCCGGCGGAAGCTCCGATGGCGGCGGCGCGCACTACGGGCACTGAGACCTGCATACGAGCGTGGGCAGGGCGGCAGTGGCCCCCGTGTCCCCCTTGCGTGGCGGTGCGCCCGGCGTTATCGTATGAGGGTGCCGCGGGCAGGGTGCCGGGCGGCGTTCGGAAAGGAAGCCTTCCATGAGGAAATGTCTTTTGCTGGCCTTGACGGCCCTTGTTTTCGTTTCTGCGGCGCTGGCCGGGACGCCCAAGGCCAAGCACGTGGTGCTCATCGGGCTGGACGGATGGGGGGCCTACAGTCTGCGCAAGGCCGATCCGGCGACACTCCCGAATCTTCGCGGGCTGATGGAGCGGGGCGCGTGGACGCTGAAGGATCGTTCGGTGTTGCCTTCGTCCAGTGCGATCAATTGGGCCTCCATGTTCATGGGCACGCCCACCGAAATCCACGGTTACACCACGTGGGGCTCCAAGACGCCGGAGATCAAGCCCAATGTGGTGAACGAGCATGGCATGGCGCCGACGGTCTTTTCGGAACTGCGCCGGCAACGTCCGGAGGCCCGCATCGAGGTCATCGCCGAGTGGGACGGCATCGGCCATTTGATTGACCGCAAGGCGGTGGACAGCTTCTTCCTGATTCCCGGGAAGTACGAGGAGCATCCCGAGATGATCATCGACAAGGCCGTGGAGGCCATCGAACAGCGCAAGCCCACGTTGTTGGCCGTTTGCGTCGATCAGCTGGATCACGTGGGCCATGGGCAGGGGCACGACACGCCGGCCTACTACGCGCACTTGGCGAAGGTGGATGGTTACGTGGGGCGGATTCTCAAGGCCATCGACAAGGCCGGCATCGCGGAGGACACGGTGGTCATCGTCACGGCCGACCATGGCGGCGTGAAGAAGGGCCACGGCGGCAAATCGCTGGAGGAGATGGAGATCCCCTTCGTCATCGCGGGGGGCCCCGTCAAGCGCACCGGCGAGATCACCGAAAGCATGATGCAGTATGACTGCGCCGCCATGATTGCCTACGCCCTTGGCGTGGAGCCGCATCCTGTGTGGCGTGGACGGCCCATCCCCCGGCTCTTCAAATGAGGGGAGACGCTTTTTCTTGGCCCCGCGTGATCGGACGCGGGGCTTTTTGTCGTTTGTCCCTGTGCGCAAAGCGGTTTGAAGGGGCCGGTTTTGCGCCGGAAGGTCGCTTGTGCTATGCTGGCCGGAGAAAAAGGAGTAGGCTTATGCTGACAAAACGCAGAGCGATGCTGTTGGCCGTCGCCGCTGTCGCGGTGCTGTGCGGGTGTGTGCGCGTCCCCGACGTCCAGGCCGACGCACGGCTGAGAACGCAGGCGCAGACCGCCTTTGACGCCGGCAATTACGCGCGTGCCAAGGCGTTGATCGCGCAGGCCGATCGCCACGCGGTGCCCCGCGCGGAATTGTGGCGGCGCACGCTGGATTTGCGCATCGCTTTGGCCGAGGGCACCCAGCAGGGCGAACTCCGCCGGTTGCTCTTGGCGTGGGCGGAGCAACGCGACGATTGGACGGCGGAGGATCGCGCGGACGCCGAACTGACGCTGGCCGAGACGTTGCGTCCGGAATATGCCCTTGATTGGCTGTACGATCTTGATCCCGCGCCGTGGCCCCCCGCCCTGCGGGCCCGCCACAACCTGCTCTTCACGCGGTTCCAGGCGGGGAAGACCGCGTTCCTTGATGAGACGGTGACCCGGTGGCGCCTTGGGGTGCGCGGATTGTACGATGCCGGCGACGTGACCGCCGCGGCGCGTGAGGCCGAACGTTGCGCGCGGCAGACGGGCAATGCCGAGGCCGCGCTCATCGCCGCCAAACTTCGGAACGAGCTCGGCGATGAGGCCGGAAAGACGGAGGCGTTGAGCTTGGCGCTCTCCCTTTCGGACGACGACACCACCCGCCAAGAGGCCGCCCTTATCCGAACCGCCCCCGCGGGCACCAAAAGCGCTTTCTGAACCTTGAGGACTCTCTTATGGGAACCGACGACGAACTGACCCTGTTGCGCGCGGAGAATGCGCGTCTGAAAGCCGAACTCGCGGAGGTTCGCCACCGCTGGGAGCGTGAGCTCATCGTGGCCAAGGCCTCGCTTCTCACCGCGCAGGAAGAGCTGGAGGCGACCAAAACGCGCCTTCGGGCGGCGCTCTTGCGTACCATCGAGGCGGAAGACGAGGTGTTCTCCGTTCGGGAGGACGCCGCCAACGCCGTTCGCAGTTTCAAGGACGGGCGCTGAGATGGGCGAGGGGGACACGCGCCGCTGGTCGCTTCGGAGCCCCGGGGCCGAGATCTGCAATCACAACATCCCCACCGCCATGTTGGTGCAGTGGGCGCGGCAGGGCATCGTCAAGCCCGGCTACACCCTTTCCAGCGACGGCGAAACGTGGGTGCCGGCCGAGACGCTCCCCGAGCTGGGCATGACGTGGTACATCTTGGCCTCTGGCCATCCCCCCTATGGCCCGGTCTCCCGAGAGGCGGCCGAGCGTTTTGTCAGCGAGGGGCATTTCCCGACGGATGCGCTGATCTCCGAAGACCCCGGCAGTCAGCCGGTGTCCGCCGAGCTCCCCTTGCCCATGGAGCCTGCGCAGGACGCCCACCTTCAGGAATTGGAGGAGACGCGCAAGCGTTTGGTGTTGCTGGAGCGTGAGTTGCGCTTGAAGGACCGCCGGATCGACGAGCTGCGCCAAGAGGCGGAGGCGCGGCAGTGTGAGCTCAACATGGAGGGCGCCCCGGACCCCGCCAGCCTCTCGGGAGAGCTCGAGCGGCTCCGTCTGGAGCACGCCCATCTCAAAGCCGCCGCGCAGGAGGCCGCCGAGGCCGCCGCCGGACGGGAGCGTGAGCTTCGCCAGCGCATCGGCTCCCTCGAAACGGCGCTGGAGGCCGCGCAAACCGCCGCACAGGAATCGCCCGAACCGCAGGATGCCGCCCTTTATGCCGTGCTCTCCCGTGAGGCGGAATGGATTCGGAAGAGTCAGGAGGAGGAGGAGCGTTTCCTTGGACAGCTTCGGGAGCTTGCCCGGCAGCGGGAGACGTGCCTTTCCGATCGGTTGGTGGAGATCCGGCGGGTGATTGGGGACAGTCCGGAGCAGATGCGGGCCCAGGCGTTGCGGGGCGGTGCCCTGCCCGCGTCGCGTCCGGCGGTCATGTCCCGCCGTTCGGCCGAACCCGCGGACGCCGAACTCGAAAAGGCCCTTGACGAAGCCCGTGCGCGCGAAAGCGAACTCCAGCGCCGATTGGTGGCGCAGGAGGGCCGTGAGGCCCAGCTTCGCGCCCAAATCGGCCAAGCGGAGCGCCGCACCCTCGATGCGTTGAAGCTGGACGAGAAACTCCGCGAGACCGCACAGGCCCTTGAGCGCGAACGTGCCGCCCGTGAGGAGGAGCACCGCGAGAACGCCCACATTCAGGAGCAGCTCTTGCGTCGCATCGAGGAGTTGGAGCGCCTGGTCGCCCAGTCGGAGCCGCCCACCTTGCGGGCGGGGCATGCGTTCTCCCCCGCGCCTGCCCCCGCGGCGCCGGAACGGCCCACGTTCGGCTGGCTTCGGAAACGCTGAGGGCCGGCCCCATGCCCCTGTCGCTCCCCCCGCGCTTTCTTGCGCCGATGGCCGAATTCACCACGCCGGCCATGCGCGTGCTTTGCGAGGCTCACGGCGCGGCCCGAACGTTCACCGAGATGGTCAACGCCGAAGGCATCTGCCGCGGCGGGGAGAAGACCCTTTTCCTGCTGACGACGTTTCCCGAGGAGCGCCACGTTTGGGCGCATCTTTATGGGCCCGATCCCGAACGGTTGGCGGAGGCCGCGCGGATCGTTGAGGGGCTTGGGCGCTTTGAGGGCATCGATCTCAATGCGGGGTGCCCCGTGCCGCGCATCATGGCGCAGGGGGCCGGCTCGGCGTTGCTTCGGGATTTGCCGCGCTTTGGGCGCGTGTTGTCCGAAGTGGTGAAGGCGGTGCGCCTTCCCGTCACGGTCAAGACGCGGCTGGGGCCGAATCCGCAGGTGCCCGTTTGGCGCGAGGCGTTGCGGCGCGCGGAGGATGCCGGGGTGGCGGCCATCGCCTTCCATGCCCGCTTCACCTCCCAAGGCCACGCCGGGACCGTGCATCTCGATGTCTTGCGGGAGATTGTCGCGGAGGCGCGGATCCCCGTTTATGGCAATGGGTCGATCATCGACCGCCCGAGTGCGGAGGCCATGGCCGCCACAGGGGTGGAGGCGTTGCTGATCGCCCGTGCGGCCCTTGAGAATCCGTGCGTCTTCACGTTCGACAAGGGCGATCCGTGTGCGCTCGCCGAACGCCATTTGGAACTTGAGTTGCGTTACCGCACTTTGGCGGAACGTTTTTCGCGGCTTCGCGCCGAAGCCTCTGCCGTGCTGACCTTCCGCCGTCATCTGTTCCGCTACTTCAAGGGACTCCCCGGGGCCAACGCGCTTCGGGCCCGCCTCATGGAGCTCCGGACGGTCGCCGATGTGCGGGCGGCCATCGCGGCGTTCCGCAATTCGTAAGGAGCCTTATGAGCCGGATCAAGTCGTTCGTGTTTCTCCTGCTTCAACCGGCGGTGGAGGGGCCCTGTCGTGGACTGAGTCGCGCGGTGGACTGCTTCATCATGGCGCTGATCCTCGTGAGCGTCAGCTCCGTTTTTGCCCTGACCTTCGAGTTGCCGCCGCGGGTGACCCGTGCGCTGATGATGGTTGAGCTGATTGCGGCGTTGTTGTTTACCGTGGAATACGTGCTTCGCGTGTGGACGGCCGATCTGCTCCGCCCCGAACTCCCACCGTGGCGGGCGCGGTTGCGCTATCTGTGCACGGGGATGGCCGTGATTGATTTGCTGGCCATTCTTCCGTTTTGGATGGCGGTGCTCCCGTGGTTTCGCCCGGTGAACTTGATGAGCCTGCGGACGCTCCGCCTCCTGCGTCTGCTCCGTCTCTTCAAGCTCAATCGCTACATCGACGCGCTCCAGGCCGTGAGCGATGTGTTCCGGCAACGCTTCCACCAGCTGATGGCCTCCATGTTCTTTGTGCTGGTGCTGATGGTCATCGCCTCCTTGCTGATGTATGCCGTGGAGCATGAGGCCCAGCCCGACCGCTTCTGCAATGCCTTTTCCGGATTTTGGTGGGCCGTCGCCACGCTCACCACCGTGGGCTACGGCGACATTTATCCCATCACCGTGGCCGGGCGGCTGTTGGGCGCGGTGATTGCGTTGCTGGGCGTCGGGATGGTGGCCATCCCCACCGGCATTCTGAGCTCCGGCTTCATGGAGCATCTCAACAATCAGCGTCGGGCGACGTTCGACGCTTCCGACCGTGAACAGCTCAAGGCCCTCTTGTTGGAAGCTCTCCGTGAGGAAGAGACCCGCCGACATACGCAGGAGTGAGGGAGGCGTGGTCTGTGCGTCCCATCCAAAGGATAAAGAATGGCCGCCCCGTGGGGCGGCCATTGCTCTTCACGGATGGCGTGGGATGAATCAGCGCTGGATCTTGCCGTCTCCCTTGAGGCGCAACGCGTTACCCTTGACGGTCGCGGTTTTGACCTTATAAAAGGGGCTGAATCCGCGCATGGTGCGTTGCACACGCTTGGGGACGACGATCTCAGCCTTTTACCTTCTCCCCACGTGATAGGGTGGAACGAGATGGGTGTGTTCGGTGTGGTTCGCGCCGGAGAGCAATCTGTCACAAAAGCCGTAACGCATCACCTCCCGTACACACCGTATGAGCGCGGCGACACAAGAAGGATAGCGGGCCAAATGAACTTAATACGCTCTCTTTTGGCGACGGGCGGGAGGTTATCGTGTTTCAGTCTTATCTAAAGGGGAGAGGCCGTAATCTGAGAAGCCTTTTTTACAGCGTCACAACCCTCTTGCAAGCCGACCGCAAGCGGAAATCAAGAACCGTGAGAAAGTCACCTACCTTGCCCGATATTTTCTCACACGCGTTGATTTCTCGTGATTTCCGCGCTTCACCATTCCCACCTTCTCTCTCCCACCGTTTTTTGCTCCGTCCTCTCCAAATCCCCGCCATTCCGCCCTTTTCTTCCCCTGTTCCCCCTTATTCCCCCATTCTCATTTCCCGTGCGTCGTCTCATCACATGTCCCTTTGATTGGAATCGGGGCACGAACGGGGATCGGGGCGCGGCTTCTGTATGCAAGCATGAGGAGCTTGCCTACGAATGGAGACTGTGTCGGTCGACTGCTGGCTAAGCCAACAATGCGGGGTGCGGTCGCGTCAAAATACGCATCACGCTCCAAGCTTTACTGGTTGGCCTCAAGCCATGGCGTGATGTCGATACGTTCAAAAAGGATCTTGCCATACGCTTCGTAGAGGACACCGAGAGTGGTGCGATCGAGGAGGCAGAGGGAGACGTAGCCCATGCCACCGGTGGCTTCGGAATGGAGCATGTAGGGATTGTCCATATCCCATGCGACGCCTTCCGTGTCGGCGGTGCTGTTGGAGGAAGTGATGTCATGGCCGAAGATGAGGGCAAGTTTCGCCCGCGTGCTCGGATCTATTTGGTGGGCGAGCACATAGCGGCCAACGCCGTCTTTGCCTTTTCCCAGACGCAGGCAGGAGCCTTGCACGTGGATGACATTTGGGACAGAGGCCAATTGCTCCCACGTTCGGAAATCGGTCGTTCGGAAAAAGAGGCGCCGTCCGTTTCCTGCCCCCCAGCTACCGCCTTTGGCCATCATCAGCCACGAGCCATCGTCCAACTCCAGGATACAGTTTTCCTGCGCGTTGTGCGGGGCTTCGCGCAAGGTTTTTGGGGTGAGGCCGGTGGTCTTCCAAGTGGCGCCGTGGTCGGTGGAGTAGGCGGCAAAGCATTGGGCATCGCCCAAGCCTGAGTTGACAAAGGCTTGCATGGGGAAGACCAAGGTGCCGGCAGGCATGCCATCTCGCCCGATGGTCGTCACGATCCCATGGCCCGGCCCTTCGAGGATGCCATGTCCAGGAGAGGCGGCTTTCCCGATGCCCTCAAGCAACATCGTCTTGACGGATCTGGGGGAACCTTCCGGCCCACCGGTCCACGCCTTCCAGTTGGCATCTATGCCTCGCTCTCGCGTATAGAGCACGCAGTCGTTTTGCGATGCGCCGCTTCCGGCGGAGGCGAGGCCGCCACCGGTGATGGCCATCAGCCAGTAGCGCTTCGCTTTCGGGTCGTAGAGAATGGCCGCATCGCCAATGTCCTTTTCCGGGGTGATGGGCATGTTCACCGTTCCGTCTGGGGAGCGGAGATTGGGGACGTCAACCGCGAGTGTTGGAGCGCCCCATCGGATGCCATAGTCCATGCCGTAGGACTCGCCAAGATCGATGCCGCTGTTTTTGCTGTCGCCGAGGTCGCCTCCGCCGTAACGAACGTCGTAGATGGCTACGACCTCTCCTTCCCCATCGGTCGCCACTGCGGGGATGCGGTAGAAGTGGTCGCTAAGCGTGGTAGTTGCGGGCACAAACCCATCCTCAATGAGACCGCTGGCGAGGACGGCCGCAATGCGTGTGCGGCCAGTCGCTTCGCCCCATGAAGTGTCGCACAGGGAAACTTCGCCCGGCACGATCGGGCCGGCAAGGGTAAGGGTGGTGCCGTCCGCGAGGTTGGGGAGGCCGAAGAAGGTCAATGTCGCGCCGTTCCCATCCTCTTGCAGGGGAGCGGAATAGGAAGTATTGCCAATGGTAAGGGTGTAATCGGAGTCCAAAAGAAGGCCACTGCCGGAGAGGAAAAGAGTGAGTGTGTCGCGGGCTTCACTCCCGAGGTCGGCACTGATACCACCGAACGTAAAGGTGAATAGAGGCGTTGTGCCCTTCGGACGTTGTGCTATCGGCATTCCTTCTGCAACAGGGGTGGACACTTCTTGGATGGACGCCGCGGGGCCCACCGGATTGGCGGTCTCCTCGGCGCGGATCTTGAAGAAAGAGCAACTTTTGATATTCTCACTGCTCAGCGTGAGGATCGCCCCTAGGGCGATGGGGGAAGGAATCGTTGCAAGGCGCATCCACCCTCCATCAAGGCGGTCGGTGCCGAGGATCGCGAGTGTTCCTTGGGTTTGCATGGCGCTATTATTGAGTGTGAAGTCAATGCCGCCATCTTCCCGGAGGGTCACTCCCCCCACTCCAAGCTGAACATCCGTCGCGTTCGTCAAGCCGTAGAACCAGAGCGCCCGCGCCGCCGAGATCGTGTCGAGCGGTTTGCCGTTCAGCCTCATTTCTGGCACGTGGATTACGCCGTCTGCATCGGCCGCAATGGTAGCAAGATGGTGGCGCACCTCGAAGTCTGCGACTTCTAAGTTTTCCGGCCAAATGAAGAGGTCCTCAAGGGGGTCAGCTTCTGGCGTGGCGGTGGCGGTGTCGACCTTGACGGCATAGACTTTTAGGCCGGTGAGGGGGCGTTGGGCAGGACTTTCCGCAGAGCCCCCGAATGTCGCGGCGACGGCTGCTGTGCCGGTCCACTTGATGCCTGGGGCAGAGGCGAGGAGCGTGTCATCCTCCCAAAATTGGGTGCCGGAGGCAGTGGAGTGGGTCAGACGATAGAGGTGCCGCCCCGCGGAGGGGCGCCCATACACCACGGTGTCCTTATGCTCTGTGGTACCGTCATATCGAAGGGGATCCTCCGCCTCCCCCGCACAGTCAGCGGAGACGGTGAAGGAGGCCTCGTCCGAGTCTCGATGGAGGCGCAGGCCGATGAGCGTTCCGGTCGCGTTTTCAGGGACTTCGGCATCCATCGTCACCGTGAGGGCCGCCGTCTCGGTGAAGCCATTGGCCTCTAGCGGGGACGTTGATACCACAAGGCTCCCATCCTCGGAACGAGTGATGCTGTTGGGCACGATGACGGCACCAGCGGTGTCGGAGCAGACGAAGCGGTTTGGCACTTCCCCGCACGTCAAGGTAACGGCGTGGACGCGCAGATCCTTCATCGGCGTCCCCAATGTGTCAGAGGCATCGCCGCCGATGGTGACGTAGGGGACGTTCGTCTGCGCCCAAACGAGGGCGGGGGAGACGTAGACGAGGGCATCGTCCACCCAGACGCGGGTGCCGGAGGTGGCAGAATCGAGGGCTGTGCCATCGCGGACGGGCCGATTCGTGTCATATGCGATGCGGATAGTATGGCGGCCGGGGGGCATTGTGCAAGAGGAATCAACGGTCTGAGCATCGCCGTCGTACCGGCAGGTGGCCGTACCGTCGGCTTCTCGGACGAAGCGCAGATGGTGCCCGTCGCCGGATTTGATGCCGGCAATGGTTCCCGTAGCGTCTTCGGGGATGGAGACATCCAGCGTCAGGGTCACCTGCTTCGTCGGCTCAAACCCACCGATAACCATGGGCGCATCCACAATGTTCACTGCACCATCTGCTTGCAAGGTGGCGCTTTCCGGCAGGAGGGGGCGGGCATTTTCATCGTTGGAAGCGAACCCCGCGAAGGTACGATCCTTTCCGCCAATGATTAATTGGTTTCCGACGGTTTCGGGATTCTGCCAGATGCGAACGTAGTCGATGGCGTGGGTGATAGGGTAGCCCGTGCCGTCGGCGGGCGGGTCGTTGGCCATGCTCCCCAGCGCCAGATTCAGCACGAAGTGGAAAAGATTGTCCGCGAAGGGCGTCTCGCCGCTCGTCGGGGCCACGAGCGCCCTGGGATCCCGTTCGAGGACCGTCTTGCCGTCGACGGTGACGGCGAGGCGATCGGGCGCCCATTCCAACCCATACTCATGCCAGGCCGCCGCCGCGAGATCCGCTTGGTCCAAATCCTTGCACAGGAGCGTCTTGCCGTCCATCTTGTAGGTCGGGCCCGTCCACGAATCGCCCCAATGCAGGGTGGAATGGATGGTTTGGCGCGCCTGCGCGGCGGCCTCCGCGCCGTCGCCGTCGCGCGTCGCGTACTCCATCAGGTCAATCTCGCCGCACTGCGGCCACGGGACGGTGGAGACGCACCGCCAAAAGGCCTCCGGGTCGGCCAGATCCGCCGGCGGGGTCTGCGTCGTGCCGAGCATCCAAATGGCCGGCCAAGCCCCTGAAGCCACACTAAAGCGGGCTCGAACCTCCACCCGCCCATAACGCATCGAGAGCTTCCCGAAGGAGTTCACCGAGCCCGAGGCGTAGTGCTTGGACTTGGTGTAGCTCCGCCAATCCTCCCACCCGTTCTTGCCGTAAAAAGGGTTCGAGTACCCGGCCGCGTCAAAGGTCGCCGTCAGCCTCAGCGCGCCGTCCGCGACCGTGAGGTTGGCCGGGTCGGCGCGATAGAGCTGCGCCGCACGGTCATTGCGGACAAGTCCGGTCTCCGCCGTCCATTTCAATGGATCAAGTCTCTCTCCGTCGAATTCATCTCGCCAGACCAACACCTCTGCACCGAAGGCACCCCCAACGCAAACGATTCCCAAAGCCGCGCAAATCGCCACCCCCAACTTTCTTTTCATGATAACCTTCCTGTCGCGCTACGTTGGAGCAACACGCACATCGGCACGTGGCAAGCGCGCTGATGTGCGTGTAGACTAATATGGTTAAGGGGTCATTACACGCGCCCGGAGGAGCAGCACTTCACTCTCTGGGAGCGTAAAGGTAAAGGTAAAGGTTCGCTCACCTGCCTCGTTAGACGTTTCGGTTGTCGTTTCGAGGGTGCCATTGGCCGTAGAGGCCAACACCGTCTCGCCGATTTGATCCGCGGCATTCATCATGGCGAAAATGACGCCCTCGGCGAAATTGGCACCGCTTGAATCCATGGCACCTTGAACCTTGAAGGTGATGCGGCCTGTCATCGCTCCGTCTCCCGTTGGAGTGATGCTCAACTCTGAGACACCGAAGTCATAGGTCACCGTAGCCTCGCCTTGCTCTGTCACTGAGACGATTCCCGTAAAGCAGGCAAGGGCCGCATTAACATCTTCCACGGCTGTGGAGGTTTCTGTACCTCCCTTCTTCTTTACCGTCACCGAGGTGATGGCGGCCACGCCTTCAGGCGTAGCGGCCGAAAGGGCCGATGCTGCGGCAGGCGAGTAGGGCTCGCTCCCCCCTACGGTTGGCAGAGTCACCCAATTGGCGATCAGGAGGGTGGAGCCGTCCACCGCGAGCGTCAACCCTTCGGGTGCGACGAAGTCAGACAATGTGATAGCTTGCCCACCCTCGACGGTGAAGACGGTACGGCATTCCCCTCTTGCCAACGCGGCGCCCTCGGGGAGTGCCACACGGATGCTTCCCTCGCCTTGCTTCGCGTACCCGTTCGCCAAGCAAAGCGTCCCTTCGCCAACAATGACGGTCGCACCCGCGGCAATCGAAACGGACTGCGCACTCCCTGGGGAAAGTGTGAGCGTCTCACCCTTTGCCGG
>CASDPK010000038.1 GCA_949282555.1 uncultured Lentisphaeraceae bacterium
CATTCCTTAGAGTTTAGAGTGTCCTGCAAATGAGGAAAATCCTCACGCGCTTCACCTAACACATCACTCTTCGGTGTCCATTATTATGACGAACAGCGTCCTGTGTTCTTCGGCCAAAGAATCGCCGAAGGGCGGAGTGGTTTTTGCTAAAATGTGGCGTTCTTTTCGCATAGAGGATGTCGTATGATGAAACGCGTTGCGGTCGTTATGGGCGGCACGTCCCATGAAGCCGAGATTTCCTTGCTTTCCGGTGCCGCGGTGGCGAACGCCCTGCGGGAGGCTGGTTATGCCGTGACGGAAGCCCGCCTGACGAAGGATTCGGTGGATGAGGTGCCCCGGGAAGTGGACGCGGTGTTCATCGCGTTGCACGGTGGCTACGGGGAAGGCGGCGGCATCCAGCGGGATTTGGACGCGCTGGGCATTCCCTACACCGGGCCGGGGGCGCGAACCAGTGCGCTGTGCATGGACAAAATCGCCACGAAGGCCGTCTTGAAAGAAGCGGGGATTCCCACGCCGCAGGGGCTCGTGCTGACGGCCGAAGCGGCGGCGCAACCGTGCCCATTGCCGCTTCCGGCGGTGGTGAAGCCACCGCGCGACGGTTCCAGCGTGGGGCTCTCCAAGGTCGTCGCCGCGCACCAGTGGGCGGAAGCGGTGCGTTTGGCCTGTGCGCAGGATGCGCAGGGCGAGGCGCTGGCGGAGGTGTACATCCCGGGCCGTGAGTGGGCCGTGGGCGTGGTGCACGGGGAGGCGCTCCCTGTGCTGGAGATCCAAGCGCCGGGCGGATGGTATGATTTTCGCGCAAAGTATGCCGCGGGCGTCTCTCGGCATGTGTTCCCCGAACCGAACGAGCTCACGGATCAAGTGCAGCGGTTGGCCGAGGATGCCTACACCGCGACCGGATGCCGTGGCGCGGTGCGCGTGGATTTCCGCGTGACGGCGGAGGGGCGGCCATATGTGCTGGAGCTGAACACGGTGCCGGGATGCACGGCCACCAGTCTTCTGCCGGAGGCGGCGGCGCGAGCGGGCATTCCTTTCCCCCAGCTGTGCGCCGAACTGATCGAACACGCACGTCATGACTGACGGAGCCGCGGTATGGATGACGCGCTGAGAGGAATCCCCAAAAAGCGAAAGCCCCGGAAGACGACGCCTCCCGGGCCCGCGGCCAAGGCGTGGCAACACGTTGGGCCGTGGCTGTTGCGCGGGCTGTTGCTGGCACTGCCCTTCGTGGTGATTTGGATCGTGTCCCTCACGTTCGTGACGTATTATTACCAGAAGAATCCCGCCTTTGAGGTGCGTCCGCAGGAGATCGCCATCCGTGGGAACTCGACGCTCACACGCGAATTGCTGTTGCAGACCTTTGGGCTCTCCAAACCCGTGAATGGGTTCGAGTTGTTGAAATCCGACATCGTCCGGAGACTTCAGCGGCAAAGTCCCATTCTCCGCCACGTCCAAATGACCTATTCGCCCGGGCGTTCGCTGGAGCTGTGGGTGGAGGAACGGCAGCCGCTGGCACGACTTCCGGGGGATTTCGCGCCGTTGGTGGTGGATGAGGAGGGCGTGGTCTTCGTTTATCCCCGCTCGACGGATGGATATCCCGTCATCAGCGGGTTTGACCTTCCGGATTTGTTGGAGCCGGGGGCACGCCTTCCCGATGGGCTTCGCTGTATGTTGCATCTCATCGCGGCCGCCAACGCTCCGGCCTACCGTCTGCCCAGCAGCATCCGGCGGGTGACGCTTTTGGGAAGCGATCCGGAAGATGGCCTTGCCGTGGCATTGGCGGATGGAAGGCGCTTGGAGGTCGCGTGGGAAGGCATGGGGCGTGAGCGGGAAGCCTCGGAAGGGATGTTGCGGCGGCTTCGCAACCTCGGCGTGGCGTTGCGTTCGCCCGTGAACGAAGGCAAGCGGCATTTCAACGCAATGGCAAGGGATTTCATCGCAGTCTCGGAGTGAAGGCATGGGCATTCTGTTGGGCGCATTGGACATCGGAACGCAGACCACGACACTTCTGGCTGCGGAATACGAAAATGAACGGTTGAGCGTGGTGGGACATGTGTCCCTCCAGACCTCCGGCGTCAAGAAAGGGGTCATCCGCAACATCGACGAAGTGACCGCCTGCGTCAAGCGTGCGCGTGACGAGATGAACAAACTCCACAAAGTGGAGCTTTACGATGTGGTGGCCTCGTTCTCCGCGGGGGACATCAAGTCCTTTGTGCGCACAGGCAAGAAGTCGCTTCTGCCCGGGCACATCATCGATGAGACCGACGTGGCCGAGGCGGAGGACAACGCATGGACGGCCGAGGCACCGGATGCCCCCGATACGCCGCTCCAGCGGTTCCGTCAGAAATATGAGGTCAATGGTCAGCCCGTCAACACGCCGTTGGGCATGACGGGCTCCGAACTCGTCTCCAACGTTCTGGAACTCACGGCGCCGCGCTCGGCCTTGGAATCCGTGCGGACTGCCGTCCATCGTGCGGGTCTTCGCCTTTCCGACGTGGCCTTCTCCGGGGTGGCCGTGGCAGAGGCGGTGCTCGATCGCAAGGCGCGGGACGAAGGCGCGGTGGTCATTGATTTTGGCGCCGGCACCTGCGACTACATCGCCCTTTGCAATGGCGTTGTGGCGGCGGCCGGAACGCTTGCCGTCGGAGGCTCACATCTTACCAACGACCTCGCCCTCGCCTTCCAGGCAACGCAGGTGCAAGCGGAAGAGATGAAGCTTGCCCGGGGCGCGGCAATGATCCAACCCGATCTCGCGGGGGAACGTTATCTCCTGCGGACGGCATTCTCCACGAGCGATCGTTCCATCTCGGTGCATGCCATTCAGACGGTCGTCACCGAGCGCGTGGACGAGACCTTCCGTCTTCTCCGTGACCTGTTGGCCGATCGCGGGGTGCTCCCGCACATTCATGGCGGGCTGTGGCTGACGGGTGGGACGGCAGCCCTGCCGTTGATCACCGAGCAGGCTTCGGCCATCTTTGGCCTGCCCTGTACGCTCGGGGTTCCGATGCACGTGGAAGGATTGCCGGAAAGCCTCACCGCGGAGCCTTTCCGCTATGCCACCGCCTTGGGTCTGCTCAGCTGGCGTGTGCGCACATTGTCGCAGGAGGAGCGTAGCCCCACCCTGCTCTCCCGTCTCCGCAACTTCCTCAAGGGGTGAGCCGTGAACGCTGATGACCTCCTTCTGATTTCTTTGGGTGGCGCGGCCGCAGGCATCGCACGTCGGATCGTAGAACGTGCGCCCGCGCCCATGCGTGCCTTGATTTTGGATACCGACGATGCCGTCTTGCAGACGCTCACACCGACGACCGGCATCTCAACGACCATTTTTGGGACAAAGCGCCTGGCTGGGCGCGGCACTGGGGGCGATCACAGCCTCGGTGCCGGTGCGTTGCGCGACGATGCGGCCACGCTCCAGGCCCAGATCGGTTCGCCGCGGCTCGCAATCGTTTTGACCTGTTGCGGCGGCGGGACCTCGGGGGCCGCGCCTCTGCTTCTCGGAATGCTTCGCGAGCAAGGGGTCGCGACGTTGACCTTCGCCACCGCGCCATTCCCCTTTGAGGGAGACGATCGCCGCCGGGCGGCGGCCGTGCTCTTGCCCACCTTGGAGTCCTGTTCCGATGCACTGGCGCGCATTCCCTTGGAGTCGTTGCTTGAGGGAGCCCCAGAGGGAATTCCAGCGACCGAAGCCTTCGCGTTCGTTGCGGATCGGCTCGGCGCAGGGATCGCGCTGCTGTGGTCGTTGCTGACGCACCCCGGGTTCCTCCCGTTCGATGCCGAGCGGTTCCATCGTCTGCTGACCAACGCCAACACCACGGGATTGCCTTTCTGTTTTGCGGATGCGACGGCTGAAGGCCCCGATCGCGCCGCGACCGTCCTTCACGCGCTCACGGCATCGTCACGTTTCCATGGCGATGGGATCGACCGCCTCGCCAATGCGGCGTGGTTGGTGGTGGGCGTCTTGGCGGGCCCCGATCTTCGACTTTGCGAATTGGGCACGCTCATGGATGGTTTGCGCGGACATTGCCAAGCGCTCCGTGAGACCTATCTCGGCACCGCGTATGAAGAACAGCGAGAAGGCAAACTTTCCGTTGTGGCAATGGCTTTCGGATTGCCCGCCGCCGATGTCGGCCGACGTGACGATGATGCCTTGCGCCCCATTCGTGGCGGCAAGCCCAAAGGCAAAGGACAACGCTCCAAGTTGGGGTCTGTGAAGGATCGTTTTGCGGACGTGGAGCACACCGTCTTTAACGGTCAAGACCTCGATGAACCCACCTATCAACGCCGTGGAATCCGATTGACCCGATGAAACGCGCCGCATTTTGCCTTATTCTTTTTGTCGGTCTTGCCGGATGTAGCCGGGAAGACTGGAAGACGGTCGAGGTCGCCCTCCCGAAGGGTGTCACGCACGCGCAGGCTGTCGAAGTGCTCACAAAATTGGACAGGCTAACGCCTCCACAAGTTGAGCGACAGGGGGATCGGCTGATCATCCATTACAACTCCATGCGCGTCTCCCCCGGGAACTTCTCCTACGAACTCAACACCCTTTCTGAACAGGTGAAGGAGTCGCGCTGATGGCTTTTTCTTCCAAAGGCGTTGCCTTGTTGGCCACCATTGGAGCCATGGGAGGATGTGCGACACTCTCCGAGCCGTTCCGTCTGCATGAGATTAGCGCCATTCAAGATACGCTTTCCGCTTCCGCGAAGGCTGCTTCTGTGCATGACTGGGAGGCCTTTGCCGAGACCTTTGACCAAGACTCCGTGGCCCGCCGGGCAATGAAGCGGTATTCGAAGGAAATTGGCATGGGGCCCGCTTCCGTCACGCTCTCGCAATTGCGCGTGGAGACGTTGGAAGGAGAACACGCCACGGCACGGGCCTTTGTCGTTGTTAAGCCCATTGCCGAAGGCGAGGCGGCCCTTGCGGCGTGGGTTGAGTTTCATCTTGTCCAACGGGAGGGACGTTGGCTCATCAGCGAGGTGGATTCCCCCACCATCCACCGTTGGAAAAGGTTGTGCATCCCATGAGATTTCTGGTACAGCGCGTCACGGAGGCTTCTGTCTCCGTGGAGGGCGAAATCATCTCGGCCTTCCATGGGCCGGGATTGCTTGTGCTCTGCGGCGTTGCGCCGACCGACACGCCAGCGCAGGCCGACAAACTCTGCGCCAAATTGCTTCGTCTGCGAATATTCGAGGATGAGAAGGGTGCGATGAATCGTTCCGTCCAAGACGTCGGCGGAAGTGTCATCATCGTTTCCCAGTTCACCCTTTATGCCGACACTTCCTCTGGAAATCGTCCGGGCTTCTCGACCGCCGCCAAGCCCGAAATCGCCGAACCGCTTTACGACCATTGCTGTGCAAGTTTACGGTCAGTTCTCGGTGAACGCCTTGGGACGGGACGCTTCGGCGCAGACATGAAGGTGCGCCTCCTCAACGATGGACCTTGCACCTTCCTCTTGGAAACCTAAAGCCGCAAGAGCCCATGTACGGCATTTCCCCTTCTCCGTACCTTTCCGTCACCTTAGCCGCGCACAATGTGGCGCCGAAGTCGTCTGCCGTCGACTAAGTTTTTCGGATGGGCACCCAACTACCAAGCACACGGCAGAGGTTCTCAGCCGTCGTGACATTGTCATAAAGCATATTTCTGAAGCGCCCGAAGTCCGCCACACGGTCGATACCGGGTGCCAAACCGATGGGGTGAAGCCCCGCCGCCCGCACCACAACATCCGTCGCCTCCGTGCGATGACCAAAGGGATAGCAGAAGAGCCGTGGTGCCACACCCGTCCACATGCGCAGCGTTTGTTGCGCCTGGACGACCTCTCGCGCCACCTCGTCCACCGGGCGATGGCTACAGGAAAGGTGGCTCACGGAGTGATTCCCGATCGAAAGCAAGGGGTGGCGGGCCAGCGTGGCGACCTGTTCCGGGGAGAGCAAGGTCTTCGGGAAGCGCCCATCCAAGACACACCCCACCACGGCCATGCGCTCGGACAGAGGCAAACCATACAACGCACGAATCCGCCGCATCGGCAAATAAGGCATCAGGGCATTCGTCCAAAGGAAACCAAGTTGCGCGGCACCCGGCGCGACAAAAAGTGTCGCGGGGACACCTAGGCGTTCTAGCACCGGCAAACATCGCTCAAAACCCAGCCACCCATCGTCGAACGACAACCACGCCGCGCGCGGGGCGAGTGCTTTCCCGCACAACAGCTCCGCCTCGGAACAGAAGCGGAATCCCCGCCGCAACAATCCCTCTAGGGCGGACGCCAAGACTTGCGGCGTGGGGTCGTGCGCGAACAGCGACAGCACCGTGCCCGGCGTGTCATAGCGCGCGGCCGCCCGACGGCGTAGCCCTGCCACAACAAAGGGCGCAGCAACACACCACCCCACGCATCGGCGCACGCAATGCCTCAACGACTCACTCTTCCTTTGCATGGGCAGATGTTAGCATATCGCACACCCTCCCTTCATCTGCTATACTAATAAACGTATGATTTGGACGTGTGACACTCTCGAGGCGTTAGAGGCATGGGCACCGCTTCGGCGGGCGCTTGAGGTGGCGGGGCCATGCCACCGTCTTCCAAACTTACGCGTGGTGCCCACGCCGCATGGGGGCACGTGCTCTCCTATGCTCCCAAAATCGCCTCCACGTCCTCATTTGGCGCCGCAACACCACATGGTGACCGTTCGGAGATGAGTATCGCCCATACACATCCCCCGCCCTTGCTCTCTGTCACGCTTGCGGCTTACCATGTCGCGCCGTGGGTGGGGGCAACATTGGATTCCGTCCGTACACAAACCTTTGGGGATTGGGAGTGCGTGGCGATTGACGATGGAAGCTTGGATGAGACAGGGCGACTATTAGATGAAGCTGTGCGCCGGGACGCGCGGTTCCGTGTAACGCACCAAACCAACAATGGGGTGTCCAGTGCCCGTAACCGCGGCGTAACTTCGGCAAGAGGCGTGTGGGTGGGTTTTTTGGACGGCGACGATGCCGTGGCTCCGTGGTGGCTTGCTTCTGTGGCAGCGGCCATCCAAATTCCCGGGCTCTCTCTTGTCCGCCACGGATTCCGTGTTTGGCGCGGAGGCGCTTTGCCACACGTGCAACAAACAACCGGGCATTCGCTTTTCACCGGGCAAACACAAATCCACCGTTGGGGATGGCTCGCCTTCGCCGTCGAAGGTTTCAGTTGGCGCTGTTTCGTTCGCCGAGAGATTGCACGACGCGTTCGTTTTATCCTAGGGCTCCCGCTTCAAGAAGATAGTGTCTACGGCTTTGACCTGTTACCGCACCTGCGTGGCGTCTGCGACCTGCGCGCAACACCCCACTTCTATCGCCGCCGTCGTGGTTCCGTACTTCATAGCGCTTGTCCTGTGAAGGTACCGCTCATGCTCCTGCAACAGGCGCGCCGTGTATTGACGCATCCATTCCCCTGCGATGCCGCCTGTGAGCGGGAGCGTGCTCTCGCCTTCTTTGTCTTTCACGCCGTAACCGACTGGGCATTGCGCCCCAAAGGTAGTGAGAGTAATCGCTTCTCCGAAGTGCGGGTCGCGCTTACGGCCTTCATTGATGATGGGATCTTCACGTTCCGCCAACTCGTGCCGTTGTGGTGGCGCCCGAGCACATGGTTATTCCTCCGCATCGGCTGGCTTTGGCCCATGCGCATAGGAGGCGTTTGTGCTTGCGTCATGTTCAAACTACGCCAACACCTCCACTTGGGGGACACGCCGTGACGCCCACGTTTTCCGTCATCATTCCCCTTCACAACGTGGCCCCGTGGCTTCCCGAGTGCCTCGCCTCTCTCCGTGGGCAAACCCTTACCCACTGGGAAGGGCTTTGTGTGGATGACGGGAGCACCGATGCCACCGGAGACATCCTCATTCAAAATGCGCGAGAGGACGCCCGCCTGCGCGTGATCGTTCAACCACCCTCCGGCGTCAGTCGGGCTCGCAACCGAGCGCTTCAGCGTGCGCGTGGTGACGCTGTCGCCTTCCTTGATGGAGACGATATCGTGCAGGCGTGGTGGCTGGAGGAAGCCAAGCGCCTCTTTGCAGAGACCAATGCTAACCTTATTCGCTTCGCCTTCCAAAGGCTCTACCCATCCGATAAGTTCAGCCCGAATAAGCCCAATAGACACGCTCCCCAATGCTGGCACGGTGCTGTGGGCCCTGACAGCGCGGCTCTTCGTGAGGCCATCATGGTCATTCGGCAAGGTTCGTGCTGGCAATGTGTCTTCCGACGAGAAGTCGCACAGTCCGCGCCCTTTTGTGAAACATTGCACACCGCAGAGGACTCCATCTACCGGCTCCGGCTTGCATCACGCATCAAGTGCCTATGCGAAAGCGACGATGCTCCTTACGGTTATCGGATTCGCTCGGGTTCGGCAATGAACACACGATGGTCCGTGGATGTTCCCCTCGCTGTGCTCAATGAAATACGGGCATTGCAGCAGGAGGCGGCCGCCATTCCACGAAACATCCTGTTGCATTTCGCCACCACAATCATTTGGCTTTGGATGGAGAGAGTCCGCCGAGAGGAACATCAACGATTTAATGAAGTCCGCGCCTCCTATTCGCGGCTCCTGGATTTCCGCGGATTCTCCGGTATTCGCGAAATCCGGCCACACTGGAGGCTTGCGGTCTTAAGCTACCTCTATTTTGGTTGGTTCTGGCCGTTTCACGTCACATCACGGCTGGCCCGTTGCTATGGCAAGTTGAGACAGGAGAGGACACATGTCTCTTGAGCGAGCCTCTGTGCTTCATGTGGTGGCGGGATGCTGGGCCGATGGCGGTGGGTTGTCGGAGGCTGTGGTGCGTTTGGTCTCTACGCAAGCAAAGCAAGGCGCCCACGTGGTCTTGGTGTTTCTTGAGGCTTCCATGGAGCATCCCATGGTGGCCCAATGTCGGGAGATGGGTGTCCAAGTAAAGACCTTTCGGTGGCCCTTGCGCAATCCGCTTTTCTTCTCCCCCGGGCTGTTGCTTGCATTGCCGAAACTGATCCGAGGGGCGGATCGTGTGTATATCCATGGATGCTGGACGTTCCCCGTTTGGTGGGCGGCTGATTGCGCACGTCGGGTTCGGATTCCCTATCTGCACGCGCCGCACGGATCGCTCAATCCCATACAGCGTGCTTACGGGCGTTGTCGCAAAGCGGTGGCATGGCATCTCTTCGACCGCCGGGTCATGGCCGGGGCGGCCTTGCTTCATGCCACCTCGGAACTGGAAGCCCAATGGTTGCGTGATGCCCTCGGAGTGACGTGTCCGCCGATTCGGATTGTTCCCCTTGGGGTGGATGGGGATGCGTTGGATGCCGTCCCTCCCCAACGGCGCACCCAAACCTTCCTTTACCTTGGCCGACTCCATCCGCTCAAAGGGCTTGATTTGCTGATAGAGGCATGGAAGAAGGCCTCCTTGGGGCCCGCGTGGGAACTACACATTGTCGGCATTGCCGATGGTGTGACCCTCCCGCCCACTCCCGGCGTCCGTGTGTTGCCGCCGCTTTACGGCAAAGAAAAAGCGATGGCCTTGCGTTCGGCGGGTTGCCTTATATTGCCCACACGCAGCGAAAACTTCGGACTCATTGTGGCGGAGGCCTTGTGGTGCCGAACGCCCGTGATCTGCACCAAGGGGGCCCCGTGGCCGGAGCTCGGGACGTTTTGGGTGGATGTTTCTTCTGATGCGCTGGCCAACGCCATCCAACGTATGGCAGCGCTCACGGAGGAAGCCCGCGAGGCCCATTTCGCCCCATTGTTTGAGGAAGCCCGCAGACGCTTCTCTTGGGAGGCGTGTGCCACGGCGTTGGCCAAAGAGTGGCCACTGAAACCGCACGCCTTTACGCTTCGGGACCGTGTTTTCTTCAACCTCCCTTCGCTTTGGGCATGGATGTTGCACCCCTTGGCGCGGTCACCGCGCGTGATGGATTCGGAAGAAACGCTCCAAAAGGTTCTTACGGAGAAATGTTCCGTTGCCCGATTCGGAGATGGAGATTTCCGTATCATGCGTGGAGGAGGAGAAGGATATCAACGACCAGACCCGACACTTCGCCGTCGCCTCATCTCCATCGCCCGTGTACCCACCTCGGAGTGCTTGGTTTGCCTGCCTGATTTCTTCCGCGGACTTCACCGATTCACGCCGAAAGCAGCGGCAACGTTGCGACGCATCCTCCTACTTCAACGCCCATGGATCGCCAGGACCTTCGGGCACACTCGCCTTTACGGAGATGCGTACATCAGTCGCTTTTATTTGGACACGCTCGACCCTGCCAAGGCGGAACGTATCCTTGCCTTTTGGCGGAAGGTATGGGATGGTCGCGATCTCTTGATTGTCGAAGGATGCCATTCCCGATTTGGCGTAGGCAATGATCTTCTCTCCAACGCGCAAAGCATTCGGCGGATTCTTTGCCCTGCACGTGACGCTTGGAGCGCCTACGACGCTATCCTTGCCGCGGCGTTGCGCCACGCCCCCGGACGGCTCACGCTGATTGCCCTTGGCCCAACGGCCACCGTTTTGGCCTACGACCTCTCCCGTGCGGGACATCAGGCCATCGATTGCGGACATCTGGACGTGGAATACGGATGGTTGCGCATGGGAGCGACCGAGAAGGTTTCATTGCCTGAGCGTTGGGTGGATGAGGCTGGTGGGCTCTCCGCCGGAGCACAGAATCCAACATTACCGACGGAGGTCGTCGAGGACATCTCCCTCTAGGAGATCCGATGCGCCCTTTTTCGAGATGCTCTTCGAGATGCTCTGCATCTCAGGCCGAAGTCCTCCGTATCTCACCTCGTCAGGCTCCGTATCTCATCTCCAAGCCCTCCGTATCATGGAAAGGCCCGTTCTGGGCATCAACGGGCGTCTTCGGTAACGCGCATGAGCTCTTCCACCGAGGTGAATCCGCTGAAGACCTTGTGTATTTTGCAATCGCGTTTGAGACGAGTTGAAGTGTTTTTGAGACAAAGGCCCCCGGAGGTGATCCGGGGGCTTCGTTTTTGCTGAGCGGATGCAAGGGGGTTGCAGGGGGTCAGCAAGGGGGGGCGCAGTTCGCGGTCGAGGCGGGGGTGGGCACGCCGATCTTCCCGATGCTTTCGCCGATGT
Organism: uncultured Lentisphaeraceae bacterium; assembly: GCA_949282555.1. Lineage (GTDB taxonomy): Bacteria > Verrucomicrobiota > Kiritimatiellia > RFP12 > DVOR01 > Spyradenecus. The sequence goes on from CASDPK010000038.1 coordinate 11,079, forward strand.
CGCCGGGCAGTCCGTTCAGGCGCGAGGTGCAGGTGATGATGGGGGTGTAGACCACGTAGGCCTCGATGCCCTCCTCGCGGATCATCTTGGCGAGTTCCAGCGTGTTTCCTGTGAGGGCTTGGCCGCGGTATTTGTAGGCGTTGTAGTCTTGCTCAAAGGCCGGGTTGCCCGCCTGGCCCTCCCAGTTCGAGAGCAGGGTGAGGTCGGGCTTTTCGCCGTCGGACGCGTTGCGCTTCCATGTTTTGATGGGCTTTTGGAGCTCGGTCATCTCCAGCCCCCACACGTCGATGCTCTCGTAGAGGGCGGCGGAGAGGGTGAGGGCGCCGCGGTCGCCGTTGAGGCGCGTGAGCTCCACCGAGGCCACGAAGCCCTCCGGCACGTCCGAGATGTTGGCCGAGGAGCTGCCTTTGAGTTCCCGTCCCACGTGGAGGCTTTCGGCGTAGGTCTTGAGTTTGTCGTAATCGCCCACCCAGGTTTTGCGGCGAACCACGAGGCCCGGCTGTTTCGTCAAGCCCTCCTGCGGGGTTTGGTGCGAGGTTTTCCAATCGGTTTCTGCCATGGGTGTCTTCTCCTCATCCAAAGGTTGCCGCGTCGGCGGCGGCATTGAGGGTGTTTGCGTCCGAGACGTCTTCCAGGCCCTTCCGGCTGACGGCCTCAAGGATGCGTTCGAGCACATCCAGCTGCTTGCGGTTGACGTCCGCCACATCCACCTGCGGCCCCACCGTCCCGCCGATGGCGCCGAGGCGGTCGGTCACCTCCTTTGCGCGGAGCATTCCGCCGGTGGGCGAGAGGCTCAGCTCCTCGCGCGTGCGCAGCAGGGCGGAGAGCCGCCCGAGCTGGAGGCCCATCGTCTCCTTCACGATGCGATACTCCTCGGTGTCGGTCTGTTCCGCGTTTTCCAACGCCGAGCGCCGCCGCCTCAGACGCTCGATGCTGTACTCCCCGTCGCCGTTTCGGAGGGTCTCGATGCGGCGGTCCACCATGGCGAGCTGCTCGTCGCGGTTGCGCGTGCCCAGGAGGCGCATGAAGGCGCGGTCTTGCTCCCCGACGGCCTGCCCCCTGCCCACCGCGCGCAGTTCCGCCGCGAGGGCTTGCCGGCTCTCCCGGAGGGTTTTGGCGGATTCCGCCGCGTCTTCGGTGAAGGCTTTGATGGCGCCCGCGGCCGCGCCAAAGAGCGCCCCCACGCCCGCGCCCACGGCGGTGCCGAGGCCGGGGATGGCCGATCCCACGGTGGCGCCGAACGCGGCGCCCGCAAGGGCGCCCCCGCCGATGTCGCTGCCATAGCGGGCGATGCGGCGGCCTTGCCGCGCACCGCCCTCTTGGCTGCCCACCCATGTGGCGAGGCTTTGCACCCCCTCATGCGCAAGGAAGCCCCCCGCGGCGACGCCGAGCTGGGCGGCGACGCCCTTCATGCCGCCCACGGGGAGGACGGGCGCAAGGGGCGCGGCGCCGCCCAGGGCGCCGTTGGGGCGGAAGCCCACGGGGAGCCCCGTGCGCCCGCGCTGTTGCTCGGTGTAGATTTGGCTGAGCGATTTGCGCACCTGCCCCAGCCGTTGGGCGGCTTGGGAGGTGTCGGCGGTGACTTTGATGGAGACGTCTGCCATGGCGGTCATCCAAAGAGGAGGTCTTCAAAGAGGGAGTTGCCTTTGTAGCCGCATTGGGCGGCGGCATACTGGCGCATCAGCAGGGCCACCTGCACGGCGGGGAGCTCCCAGAGGATGTGGGGCAATCCCCAGCCGTAGGTGCGGGCGCACCACTCGGCAACGGTCAGCAGGAGGCCGTTGCCGGAGAGGCGTTTTTTCGTTTGCCCTCCTCCGTGGGTCTGGGCAGGGCGTCGAAGAAGGCGGCCAAGGCTTTTTGCGCCTCGGCGGCGGCGCGGTGGATGGCGTCGAGCGTTTGGCCGTCGGCCCATGCCATGGCGTCGGGTTTCAGGGTGTCGAGGTGCTGCACGCCTTCGGCGGCGGGCAGGGTGAGCAGGTAGAGCGAGGGCAGCAGATCCAGCAGATCCGGCTTGCAACGCTCGCCCAAGAGCGGGCTCTTGATTTTCTCAAGGAGCGCGAGCTGCCCCAGCGTGAGGGGGTTGGGCGTGGCCAGCCCCTCCACGGCGGAGGGCGGATCGAGCGGCAACGAGGTGGCATTCATCGGCGGTTCCTTTCAAAGGGAATGAGGAATTGGGAATGAGGAATTGCGTGTGGTGCGCTGCCCCACACCCCGGCAGGAGGCACCGCCTCCTGCACCTGGGCATCCCCTAGGGGATGCCTGTCCCCACACAGAGGGGGAAAGGACGACACGGCGAGGGGCACGGTGTGTGTGAACCATTTTCCCGTGTGTCCCCCTTTCCCAAAAGCGGTGCGGGTGCAGGGGGCGGTGCCCCCTGCCGGGGGTGCGGGGCGAGCAGCCCCGCGCGGTCAGGCGTCGGAGGCGGTGACGTCGGTGGGGGTGACGTCGTTGGTCCAGCGTTCGAGGGTGAGCTGCACCTTTCGGTAGCTCTGATTGTTCTGGATGGTCGTCACGTTGAGGACGGTGTAGGTCTTTTCCCCGATCGTGAGCACGGTGCCGCTTTGCGGGTGCGCCACCTCCTTTGGCACCTGCACGGTGCAGGTGAAGGTGTAGTGGCGGTCATAGACCACATCGCCGACCACGCTCCCCTGCTGGTCGTATTCATACTGGTGCTGAGCCTCGTCGGTCTCCGAGCAATCGGTGACGACGCAGCCGGCGTAGGGGGCGGGCAGTTCGATTCCCACGCCCCAATGGGCGTGCTTGATTCCGGAGGGCAATGGCGTGGCCATGGGAGTGTCCTTTCGTTAGTAGGTGAAATCGGCGACGGCCTGAAAGACGCCGTCGGCGGTGATGTCGTGCGTCAGGCGCACAAAGGTGAAGTCGGGCGTTTGGGCGAGGATGTCCCGCGCGCGCCACGCCACGCCCAGGGCGGTGTCGAAGTTCGCGCGGTCGCGGTTGGTCAGCACCTCTTCGGTGACGATGATCTGGAAGTGGGCGGTCACGTCGGGCGCGTTGCCCTCCACCTCGGCGATGGCGACCACCAGCACGGGGCCTTCGAGCACCCCCACCTCCCGGCGGATGAGGTTGGCGATCTCGCCATCGTCCATCAGCATCAGGCGCACCCCATGCTCCGCGAACCATGGGTCGGCCTCCAGCCGTTCCTTGACGCATTGCTGGAGCTGATAGAGCGGATTGTTCGGATAGGTTTCCAAGCGGTCGTTCATTGGGCGTTCCTTTGGATGTTGGCGAGATGTTGGGCGACGGCGGCCCTGACGGCGTCGGCCATGGCTTGGTCGGTCGGGAGCAAGGTGCGGTCTTGCGGGAGGGTGACGGAGGCCCGCAGCGCATAGAGCGCCTTCACCTCGCCGGTGGGGCCCTTGCCCAGCAAGATGTCGCGCACGCCCTTGGCGGGGGAGCGGAAGAGCGTCCATCCCTTCCGGCGCAGGTCGTCGGCGCGCTTGCCGTAGGCCACCCCGGCGATCGGGATCGTGAGCGCCCGGGCGCGTCGGGGGCGGATGGTGATGGGCGAGAAGACCCTCCCGAAGCCGGGGGAGGCGATGTTCACCGCGCCCTCCACGGCGTTGGCCGTGGCGGTCATGTCGCGCGCGGCCTTTTCGAGGTGCCCCGTGGGTGTGCCGCCGAGGCGGTGGGCCGTGGCGTGGCGCCCCTGCGCCTCGCGCTTCAGGTGCCTCCGGCACAGTGCCAGCAGCCCATAGGCCGCCACGCGGTTCAGGCGCGTGCGCCCCTGTGGCCCCATGGCCAGCACCAGCCGACGGAGGGTGTCGTCCTCAATGGAAAAACGGATCATCGCTTGCGCTCCTTCGCGGGATGTGGTTTACTGTGGGCACTGGCAGGACACTCCGCGTTGCGAAGCCATAACCCTCGCGGCCAGTAGCCTGCGTTTTGTCGCGCAAAGCACCCTGCCTTTTAGGACACCTCCGAGTGGGGGTGTCCAATTTTTATCGGTTCTCGCGGATTGCACGTGCCGTCTCCTCGGCTTGATAGTGGCTTGTGACCGCCCATCCATCTTGGTGGCGGCTGAGAAACGCAAGATACGACCCATGCACAATCACCTTTCGATTTGGGTCATCTTTACCGGTGTCACGGCTCTTTAGGGGATAGACCTTTCCTTTGGCGATGGTTTCGGGGAGGCGGTCGAGTTCCTTGCGGTGCTTCTGCAGAAGTTTGGCAAGGCCTTTGCCGTGTTCCTGCGCCTCTCCCTTGCCTTCCCAGCCGTGGAGGAAGTGGATGGTGCCGAGGCCGGGCTTGTGCATGGCGCGGGGCACGTCCTTTGGGTTTCCCGTGGTGGCCTTGGAGAGGGCCTCGCGGCCGCGCTGGATCATGCGGTCTTTCCGGAGCGTCGTGCTGCAGTGCTTGCAGGTGCCGTCGTAGGAGGCGAACTTGCCGCATTTGGGGCATTTGTGAAAGGAGGCGTTGCGCACGGGCGGCGTGGGTCTCCCCGTTTCCCCTTGTGTCCCTTCAAGGTGCGGGTGCAGGGAGGCACTCCCTGCCGGGGGCGCGGGGCGCGGAGCCCCGCCCTCGGGAGCGGCGTTGCGCACGGTGCGGGTTTCGGGCGGCAGGAAGTCCTCCGCGCGGAGGCCGGTTTTGCGCATGGCCTCGAGGATTTCGCGGTCGGCGGGGTCGAGGGAGGCCTTTTGGGGCGCGGCGGACGCGGTGGGGAGGCCGAGGCGTTGGGCCTCCTCGGCCCCCACGTCTTCCCAGTCCATGCCGGAGCCGTAGGCGAAGGGCGGATAGGGATTGCCGAGGGTGTCCTTGAAGCCGCCGGCGCCATCGCCCAGGGCCTTCCAAATGGGGGAAGCCTTGAGGGCCACCATCCGTGTGCGGCTTGCGCCTTGCCAGCCCACGGCCTCGCCTGCGGCGCGCCAGCGGCGGGGCCAGTCGTCGCGGGGAACGCGGCGGCCCACGAAGCGCGTCAGCCGCCAGGCGGGCCACTGGGCCAGCACCTCGGGGGTCTGGAGCTCGAGGCGCGCGGCGGTGGCGGCCATCTGCCGCTGGGTGTCAAGGATCAGCCCCAGTCGCCGATCGCTGCCGTGGTCGGTGAGCCCGCCCGAGCCGTTGGAGAGGCCAAGGGCGTCCAGCACCCCCCTCAGGCGCATCCGGGCGTCGGCCGCATTGATGCGCCCCTCGGCGTAGGCCGCGCAGACCCGCTGGAGGGTCCGCACGTAGCCCATCGAGGCCATCCGCGCCGAGAAAAAGGCCCGGCGGCGAATCTCCGCCGCCCACCGTTCCCGTAAACCCGCACTGTCCAAGTGCGTGGGAAGCGGAATCTTGGCAAGGATGATTTCGGCAGGCGTGGGCATGGGTGGAGGCGAATTGGGAATGATGAATTGGGAATGATGAATTGGGAGGGTGTGGGGGCTGCTCGCCCCCACGCCCCCCGGCAGGACTGAGTCCTGCACGCGGGCATCCCCTCGGGGATGCCTGTGCCCGCGCGGGCATCCCCTCGGGGATGCCTGTGCCCGCACGGCGAGGAGGGCAAGGGTGGCACGGCGGGTGCCTCTTTTCCCGTGGGTCACGCTCCCCAAAAGGTGCGGGTGCAGGGGGCGGCGCCCCCTGCCGGGGGTGCGGGGCGAGCAGCCCCGCGGGGTCACGCCGTCTTCGTGTTCTTGAAGACGCAGTAGGCGTTTTGGATGAGGGTGTCGGTGACGTTGGTGGCGAGTTCCTTGCCTTCGGCCTTGAGTTCGGCGGTGAGGGCATCGAAGGCGGCGTCGAAGGCGGCGTTGCCTTTGAGGCCGTTTTCGGCGGCGGCCTTGACGGCGGCGAGGGCCTTTTGCTGGAGCTCGGCGTCATTGATGAGGTCGAGCACCTCCTGCGCCACGTTGGTGGCGGTGAGCACAAAGAGCTTCGCCAGCTTGGGTTTGAGCCACTGCCAAAGGCTGCTGAGGGTTTCCTTGATCCAGTTCATTCGTTGTTCCTTTCTTTGGGGTGGACGGAGCGACTCGCAAGCGAACCGCAACAGGACGGGACTAGTCGGCACGTTCCTTGAGGGTGTCGAGCTTCAGGAGGGTGGCCTCGTAGAGGGCGTCGGAGAGCCACCAGCCGGGGGCGCCTTCGTGGATGAGGCGCACGGGGGCCATGGGCTGATTGACGATGATGAGGCGGGGTTGAGGCTCGGCGCACCCGGCAAGGAGAGCACCCGAGAGGAGGCCGAGCACAAG
>CASDPK010000039.1 GCA_949282555.1 uncultured Lentisphaeraceae bacterium
GCCGTCGCCGCCGGCGATGAGAACCTCGCCGAGACCCACGCCACCGAGCTCACCGAAGTGGTCGCCGCCACCGGCGAAAACGTGAAGATCCGCCGCTGCCGCCGCCCAGGAGGCCGTCGCCGCCGCCAAGGCCGAGGCTGAGGCCGAAGCCGCCGCCGACAAGGCCATCGAGGCCGCCACCCCCGCCGCCGAGTAAGGCGCCCGGAACAAGGAAAGTTCTTACCATGGCTAACATCACCATTCAGATGATCAACGACCTTCGTGCCGCCACCAACGTCGGCATGATGGATTGCAAGCGCGCCCTTCAGGACACCGATGGCAACATGGAAGAGGCCATCAAGATCCTTCGTGAGAAGGGGCTGGCCCTCCAGGTCAAGCGCGCCGACCGCGAATCCAAGCAGGGCATCGTCACCGCCGCCGCCGGCGCCGATGGCGCCTACGGCATCGTGGAGCTCAACTGCGAGACCGACTTCGTGGCCAAGACGGACAAGTTCCTCGACTTCGCCAAGAAGCTCGCCGCCGCCGTCGCCGCCGGCGATGAGAACCTCGCCGAGACCCACGCCACCGAGCTCACCGAAGTGGTCGCCGCCACCGGCGAAAACGTGAAGATCCGCCGCTGCAAACGTGAAGATCCGCCGCTGCAAGCACTTCGCCCTCACGGGCGTGGGCAAGGTGGAAGCCTACATCCACATGGGCGGCAAGATCGGCGTCCTCGTCGAGGTCGGTTGCGGCAAGCCCGAGACCGTCTCCCATCCCGCCTTCCAGCAGCTCATCCACGACATCTGCCTGCAGGCCGCCGCCGCCGGCGCCCGTTACCTCAACGAGTCCGAAGTGCCCGCCGAGGAGATCGAGAGCGAGAAGGAAGTCTACCGCGCCCAGGTCGAAGGTAAGCCCGCGAACATCATCGAGGGCATCCTCAAGGGCAAGCTCAAGAAGCACTTTGCGGAGGTCTGCCTCCTCGATCAGCCCTTCGTCAAGGAACCCAAGATGTCGGTGACGGATGTCATCAAGGCCGCCGAAAAGGAAACCGGCGACACCATCACCGTCAAGCGTTTCGTCCGCTACCAGCTCGGCATGGCCTAAGCCGGTCCCCACATCCCCTTCAACCCTTAAACGAGGAAACGACCATGGGTCAGCAACTCCGTAAGCGCGTCAAGCGTGCCCGCCGCGAAGCCTACAACAAGCGCGTGAAGGCTCGCCTCCGCGACGCCAAGAAGGCCGCCAAGTAAGGCGGAAGCCGGGTTCCCCGGCCCCCTTTCGGCGTGATAGCCAAGCGGCTAGGCAGAGGACTGCAAATCCTTTTAGATCGGTTCGACTCCGATTCGCGCCTCCATCCAACGCTCCCCCGGCCTCCGAGGGAGCGTTTTTTTGTCCCCAAGACTTCATGCCTCAATCACACGTCCTATGGCCCGAAGCCTCCCCCTCCGCATCTCCCCACGGGAGGCTCCGTATCGGACGCTGAGATACGGAGCCTCTTGCTTTTTAGGTCAGTATAGTGTGAAAAGATTTCTTCGGGATTGTGTTAGACTGGGCCCAGTGTATGTGCATGGTTCAGCAGTGGTACAACATCGCCAAGGCAATCCATGTGCGTGCATTTGAACGAATGCGCCTTGGGAGATGATGTGCTCAGGTTCTGTCCGAAGGTGCCGACGCTCGGAGGCTTACGTTGAGTGATGGTTGTTGAGTTGTATCAAATGGCGCGTGAGCGCAGATAGGAAAGGGAACTTATGAAACACGGTGTGAAAGTTGCGCTATTGGGGGTTCTGTTGGTTTTGATGAACGTTGGGAATCTCTTTGCCAATGCAGAATCCCCGAAGACCGATTTTTTCGGGGCCATGTTCAATCTGAACTTGGTTTATCCAAATGTGTTCATGGAGGAGAACACGGACGATGACGTGGAAGATCTTTATGGTGTTTTCGTCTCACTTTTCTCGGGACGGTTGAATATTGATAAGCATTACCATGGCGTTGCCTTGTCCGGGTTGGGCGCTGTCGACCGAGGGACAGGGGTTCAAGGCGGATTGTGTTACTGGGGAAGGGAGGGAACAGGCGTTTCCTTCGGATTGCTGTCAACGGGATTCATTGACATGAAGGGCGTGCAGATTGGAGGTGTCACGGGAGCGGCTTTGGCCGTCTGCCGGCCGTTCGTCTATCTTACCGACCTGGAGGGCGTGCAGATCGGCGGAATCAATTTGGCGAGTGAATCATGGGGGCAATGTGGGATATGGAATTATGTTGAAGATGAGGCGTGTGTGCAAATTGGAATTCGGAACATGTGCGATGAAGAGGGGGGAGGCGTTCAGATTGGGCTATGGAACAGTTTTGAAAAAGAGGCAGGTTGGCTGTCGCATCACACGGTTCAACTTGGCTTGATCAACACGCTTTCGAGTGGACACCCTTGTGGGAACACGGCGACGGTGCAGGTGGGGCTCTTGAACCGCACGCGATCGGGTTGGTGGCTTCCGTTTTCCAACTTTGGCTTGTGAGGGAGGCGAAGGATGCGTCAGCCCCGGCGGTGAGGCCCCCGCGAACGCCGCCGACGGTTTCGGGTTTTACATGAGGGCGAAGTTTGCTATAATCGCGGGACAATACGGAGCGTAGCGCAGCCTGGTAGCGCATCTGCTTTGGGAGCAGAGTGTCGGGGGTTCAAATCCCTCCGCTCCGACCACCTCTTTCATCGCCTTCCTACTTGTTGGGGAGGCGGTTTTCGTTCTTGGCGGGGCGCTGGCGGCCGATGAAGCCGGACGCCAGCGGCAGGAGAATCCACAGGCCGATGGCCGCAACGGCCAGCGCGGAGCCGCGCCCGACCCAACGGGCGGCCTCCGGATAGGCGTGAAGAAAGGCCGACAGCGTGCCGCCCAGCAGGGCGAACCCTGCCATCACGCAGAAGGCACAGAGCGCGAAGAGCGCGCCGAGGCCGAAGAGGCGCGCCGCACGGTGGGTGCAGTCTTTGGGCAGGAAGCGCGGCAGGAACGCCACGAAGAAGAGGATCACCTTGGGGTTGGAGAGGTTGAGCACAATGCCGCGGAGGTAGAAGCCCAACATGGAGCGGTGTTCCGTTGGGGCTGTGCCGAAGGTGGCGCCCCACATCCCCCAGGCGACGTAGAAGAGGTAGAGCGCGCCGAGCATGGCGACGCCATCGGCCAGGCGTGGGCAGCGGTTGAGCAGTGCGGCCACGCCCAGCACGGCGAGTGAGATGTGGACGCACAGGCCGGTCACGAGCCCTGCCGTAACCCAAAGCCCCGCGGCCACGCCGAGCCCTGCGGATTGCGCCAGCACAAAACAATTGTCGGGGCCGGGCGCCAAAGCCACCAGCAGGCAGGCGCCGAGATAGAGCATGAGCGCCGGGGCTTTCCGGCCCTCTCCCTTGGGGGCGGTCATGGCCGCCCTCCTTGCCCGCACGCATGGGCGGCCAGCCAGCCGACCACCACGCTTCGCGGCAGCCCCATGACGTTGGTGTAGGAGCCGATGCGCTCGGCGATGAGCATGGAACCGCAAACGTCGATGTCGTAGGCTCCCGCGCGGTCGAAGGGGTGGACGCGGTCGAGGTAGTCTTGCACAACGCCCAGCCCATAGTCTCGGAAAACGAGGCTGGTGGCTTCGATGAAGAGATCCGGATCGTGGTGGCCGGGACGCAGGAAGGCCACGGCCGTGAAGACTTGCTGGCTTTTGCCGGCGTAGGAGAGGAGCCACGCTTGCGCCTCTTCCGGGGAACGTGGCTTGCCCAAGACTTGCCCTTGAAAGGAGACCACCGTGTCCGCCGCAAGAATGATGGAGCCGGGATGGCGGAACCGGACGGACGTGGCTTTTCGGCAGGCATTGGTGCCGACGGTCGCCACGGGGTCGTTGGGGCGCACGCATTCTTCGCAGGAGGGGAGCGAGACTTCAAACGGCACCCCCATCGCGCGAAGGATCGCTTGACGGCGCGGGGAACCTGAAGCTAGGAGGAGTGAGGACATGAAACGGGCTCCGTTCGACGGTGAGGCTCCGGTGCGCAGAAGGTGTGCGCCGTTGGGCCTCGTGCGGGGGATTATAACATCCGCGCGGCGCTTGCGTCAGAATCGGCGGCTCCCTCCAACGCGAGCAGGAAACGTTTGGCCGGCAATCCGCCGGCATAGCCGGTGAGCTGGCCGGAGACCCCGACGACGCGGTGGCAGGGGATGATGATGGCAATGGGGTTGCGGCCCACCGCGCCGCCGATGGCACGGGCGGAGGCACAGCCAAGCGCATGGGCCAGGCTCCCATAGCTCACGGTGGCCCCATAAGGCACCTTCAGCAATCGCCGCCAGACCGCTTGGCGGAACGTTGTCCCTTGAGGCGCAAGCGGAAGTTCGGAGGGGGACGGTCGCTCTCCGGCGAAATAACGGCGGAGCCATGCCTCAACGCGGGCGAAGAGCGGAAGGTTGGGGGCGGGGGTGGCGTTGGGGCCCAGCGTGACGGCGAAGTGGCGCTGTCCGGGCAACCAAAGGCCGGTGAGCGCGACGCCATCGGAGGCCAGCAACACTTCGCCGAGCGGGGAGGGCACACGATGGGTCATCTGTCCTTGGCGGCCGTTCATTTGACGTACCACGCGGGCGTGATGCCGAGGCGGTGGACCTTGTAGTGCATCATGCGGGGGGAAACGCCGAGGGCACGCCCGGCGGCGGAGAGATTGCCGTTGTTGCGTTTCAGGGCATCGACCAACAATTCGCGCTCGTAGCTGTCCAACAAGACGGAGAGGGGGGCATTGCCGGGCGGAAGGAGGCCGTTGCCGGAACTTTCGCCGGTTTGGAGCGAAGGTGGGAGGTTGTATCCGTGGATGGCGCCATCCGTGGAGGTGATGACGGCGCGCTCGATGCAGTTCTCAAGCTCGCGGACGTTGCCGGGCCAGTGATAGGCCATCAGCATGTTGATCGCGGTGGTGGAGAGGCGTGTGATTTGCTTGCGGTATTTGACGCCGAACTTGGCCATGAAGTGTTCGGCCAACAGCACAATGTCGCTGCGGCGACGGGCGAGGTCGGGCATCAGAATCGGAAAGACGTTGAGCCGGTAGTAGAGGTCTTCGCGGAACTTCCCCTCGCGCATGAGGGCCTCAAGGTCACGGCTGGTCGCGGCGATGAAGCGGACGTCGGCCCGGAGTTCGGCATTGCTGCCCACGCGCGAGAATGTCCGTTCTTGGAGGAAGCGCAACAGCTTCACTTGCGTTTGGGCCGAGAGGTCGCCGACCTCATCAAGAAACAGGGTGCCGCCGTCGGCCTCCTCGGCGCGGCCGATCCGTCGCCCTGTGGCGCCCGTGAAGGCCCCCCGCTCATGGCCGAAGAGCTCACTTTCCACGAGCGCCTCCGGCAGGGCCGCACAGTTGAGCGCGACAAAAGGCTTCCCGGCACGGGACGAAAGCCGGACGATGGCGCGGGCCACCAGTTCCTTGCCTGTGCCGGTGGCGCCTCGGATCAGCACGGTGGCATCGGAGGTGGCCACTTGCCGGATTTGGGCGTAGACGCGCCGCATGGCGGAACAGTTGCCGACCAACTCGCCGGGATTCTCGGAAAGGTCGCGCAAACGGCGGTTTTCCGCCTCCAGCGCGGAACGTTCTTCCTGACTGCGCAACAGGGCGCCGGCGGCGCCGGCGGCAATGTTGCCGACGGTTTCGAGCAGCGCCGCATCGCGCCGCAGATCCATGCCGGGCTCCACTCGGCGGTCAATGCTCAGCGTCCCGATCACTCGGTCACGGCTGAAAACCGGCACGCAGATGAACGCCACCGGCTCATCGGCCGCGCGTGCCCCGGTGCGATTGAGAAAGCGGGGGTCTGTGCGGACATCTTCCACGATTTCGGGCTTTCCGGTTTCGGCCACGCGCCCGGTGATGCCTTCGCCCAAACGATAACGCCCCAAGCGGCGGGCCTCTTCGCCCAGCCCGTGGGAAGCCTCAATGGTGAGGGTGTCGTCGTGGAGCAGGGTGATCGTTCCGCGCAGCATCCCCATCTGTCGGTTCAGAACGGCCAGCGCCTCTCCCAAGAGCCGTTGCGGGTCGCGCTCGTGGACAATCGCGGAGCTGATCTCGCGCAATACTTGAATCTCTCTCTCAAACGGCAAATCCATATGCCGCCATTATAGCACGTCCGCAAGGCCACCCCGGCGCGTCTCCAAGGGGCGTTGCGGTGGAATGTTTGCCGACCTTCGGGTAGGGGAGGTTTGAGGGGGCGTTCTTCCTGTGCTACACTATAAGGCAAGGAAAAAGGCACGCTATGTCTGAACTCTCCATGACGAACATCCGCCATGCCGCCGAAGTCCTAAAAGAGGTCGCGCGGAAGACGGACATGATTTACGCCCCGAAGCTTTCGGGGCAGGCGCAGGTGTATCTGAAGACTGAGAACCTGCAGGTGACCGGCTCCTTTAAGGTGCGCGGGGCCTATTACAAGATTTCCAAACTCACCGAGGATGAACTCGCGCGCGGCGTGATCGCCTGCAGTGCGGGGAACCACGCGCAGGGCGTTGCCCTCGGCGCGCAACACAGAGGGGCGAAGGCCGTCATCTGCATGCCGGACATCGCCCCGATCGCGAAGGTGGAGGCGACCAAGAGTTATGGCGCCGAGGTCCGCTTGGTGCCGGGCTCGTATGATGACGCCAGCGCGTATGCCGCGGAGCTTTGCAAAAAGCGCAAGATGACGTTTGTCCATCCCTTTGACGATCCGGACGTGATCGCCGGGCAAGGGACGGTTGGCCTGGAGATCCTCGATCAGTTGCCGGATGTGGATGCCGTGTTGGTGCCCATCGGCGGCGGCGGATTGATTTCCGGTGTGGCCTATGCCATCAAGCACCTTCGCCCGGAGTGCAAGGTTTACGGTGTGCAGGCGGCGGAAGCCCCGAGCATGAAGCGCTCCATTGAGGCGCAGGACAAGCTGACGCTGCTGACGGCCAACACGTTTGCCGACGGCATCGCGGTGAAGCACCCCGGTGATTTGACCTTTGAGCTGGTGAATCGCTACGTGGATGGCATCGTGACGGTGTCGGAGGATGAGATCGCCGCGGCGGTGTTGTTCCTCATTGAGCAGCGCAAGCTGGTGTGCGAAGGCGCCGGCGCGGTGTCCGTGGCGGCGATGATTTACGACAAGATTCCCGATCTGCACGGCAAGAAGGTGTGTTGCCTGCTTTCCGGCGGCAATATTGACGTGAATATCCTCAGCCGTGTGATTTACCGTGGCCTTCAGGCCAGCGGCCGCCGGGCGGAAATCAAGCTGACGCTTCCGGACAAGCCGGGACAATTGGCCGCCGTTTCGGCCATTGTCTCGAAGTGCGGGGGCAACGTCATCGGCGTGAATTATGGCCCCTCCGCGATGGATTCCGCGCTGGCCTCCTGTGTGCTCAGTCTGCAACTGGAGACCAGGGACTTTGAGCAGATCGGCCAGATCCATGCGGCGTTGGAGGCCGCCGGTTACCACCTTTTGCGGACGTGAGTCGCACACCCCCATGTTGGATTTGGACGATGTGACCTTTCAATACGCCCCGGGCCGCGGGATTCGCGGCGCGACGTTGCGTGTGATGCCGGGGGAAGTGATTGGGGTCGTGGGCGGAAACGGCGCCGGGAAGAGCACGTTGCTGGGACTGGCGGCCGCCGCCTTGGTGCCGCAGGAGGGCGTGGTGACGCTGGCGCTCACGGATCTTGGCGGGCGCACGCGGCGCTATCGGTCGGATTTGGGCATCGGGTATCGTCGGCATGTGGGCTATCTCACGGAATTGGCCCCGGTTTACGGCGAGATGGGTGTGGCGGGCTATCTCCGCTTTCGCGCGAAGTTGCGCGGCGAACGATTCTTGCGCATTCGGCGCCGCGTGGGAGAGGCGATGGAGCGGTGCGGGTTGCAGGCGCTTCGCCGGGAACGCATCGGGAGGCTTTCGTTGGGGCTCCGCCGTCGGGTGGCCTTGGCGGAGGCGTTGATGACGTTGCCGGAGGTGTTGGTGCTCGACGATCCCTTCGCGGGGCTTGATGCGTCCTTGCGGGCCAGCCTTTCCGAGGTCATCCGCGAAGTCTCTTCCCGGGCGCATGTGTTGATCAGCGGGCACGATCCGGAGCTGTTGTCGGCGTGCTGTTCGCGGTTCGTTTTGGTGGAGCGTGGGCGGCTTTCCGCGGATCGGCTTTCCCGTGCGGAGGCGATTGCGCGGTTGCGGCCTGCCGTCGCGGCGCCGGAGGGAGGGCTTCGGGCATGAATGTGCTTCCCACGATTCTTCGCCGTGAGTTTGGCCAATTGATTCGCTCGACGCATGGGCTCGGGCCGTTGTTTCTCGCCTTGGCCGGGGCGGGGGGGCTCTTCGTGTTTTTCGTCCGCCGTGCGGAAGGGACGGCCGAGGCGTTGCCGGCGCTTTGGGGGTTGGCAACGGCGTTCGGCTTGCCGTTCTTGGCGGCATCCGCCGCGTCTCGTGGATTCACGCAGGATCGCGAGGTGGGGATGCTCCGGCTGATGTTCGCGACGCCTGTCCGGGCCCGTTGGTGGGTGCTGGGCAAGGTGTTTGCCGCATGGCTGCTCTGCCTGACGTATGTCGGGGGCATGGGGTTGGGCTGTTGGGTGCTTGTGCGGTGGCTCTTGCCGGAAGGCGCACAGGTGCCGATGGGATGGCTTGGCTTCGGTTTGGCGACGGGGGCCTTGGCGATTCAGGCACTGCTGTGGTGCTCGCTCGGGACCTTGGTCTCGCTCTTTTCGCGCAGCTCGGCTTCCACGTTTCTGCTGTCGTTGCTGGCGTGTCTTTTTGCGCCGCCCTTGGTGTGCTTGGCCGTTTCGGCGGTGACGGCGGGCGGTGGCGCGCAATGGCCGTGGTTCCCTTTGCAGACGGTGGCTTATGATTGCGCGGGCGGTTTGGTGAATGTGCGGGCGTTGGCGGCGTGTCTCACCTCCACGGCGGTGTTGGTCTACGCGGCGGGGCTGATGTTTGATGCCTTGCGCCTGTGCGCCACGGAGCGGTGAGCGATGGATGCCGTGCGCCAAAGCCTGAGCCATGCGTTTGACACGGGCCGCCCCGCGCAGGGGTATGTCATTGTCGGGCCTGTGCGCCGTGAGGGCCGGGCGCTGGCGGAGTGGATCGGCACCCGGCTGTTGGGGGAATCGCCAACGATCGCAGCCCATTCGAACCCGGACATGCCGTGGTTTGAGCCGGAGAAGGTCAGCCGCATCATCGACGTGGGCATGATGCGTGAGCGCATCCTCCCGATGGCCCAGCAGAGTGCGCTCGCGGGCGGTTGGAAGGTGATCGTGATCGTGTCGGCAGACCGCATGAAGGCCGAGGCCGCGAATGCCTTTCTCAAGACGTTGGAGGAGCCGCCGCCGCGTACGCTCTTTCTGTTGTTGGCCGATTCTTTGGCGGAGTTGTTGCCCACAATCCTCTCCCGTTGTCAGATCGTTCATGCGGGGGGTGAGCGGGAGCTTGATGAGCCATGGCGCTCGGAAGTGGTGGGACTGCTTGCCGAGATTGACCAGAAGTCGGCGTTGCTTGATGCCGCCCGTGCGGATCGTCTTTGTGCGTTGCTTGACGATATGGCCGAGCGCGCGGAACAGGATGTGCGCGAGGAGAGCCGCGCCAACCGATCCGTTGAGCTGGGGGCCGACACGCTCAAAGCCCTGATCGGCGCGAAGGCGAAGGCGTGGCGCAATGATTTGCTCTCGGTGTTGGAGCGATGGATGCGGGATCTCGTGCGGCTGAAATCCGGAGACGCGGAGGCGCCGCTTGCGTTCCCCGAACATCGCGATGTGCTTCGGGCGCGTGCGGGAAAATACACACTGGCCCGCCTGCTTGAGAATCTTTCGATGCTGGAGACGCTGACGCTCCAGTTGGACCGTAACCTTTCCCCCGCGCAGATCCTGCCCTATTGGATGGATCGCTTTTATCTTTGAGGAGAATCGCCATGCGACTGCTTTTGCTCAACGGCCCCAATTTGCGCCTGCTCGGCACGCGCGAGCCCGATATCTACGGCCGCTTCACGTTGGCCGACGCGGAGGCCTTGGCTCGGGACACGGCCTCTCGGTTGGGGGCGACGTTGGATTGCTTTCAGAGCGACATTGAGGGCGAGCTGGTCTCGCGCATTGGCGCGGCTCGCGGCGTCTATGATGGGATTGTCATCAACCCGGCGGCTTACACGCACACCTCCGTGGCATTGCGCGATGCGATTGCCGCCAGCGAGTTGCCTGCTGTGGAGCTTCACATTTCCAACACCCACCGGCGCGAGGCGTTTCGGCACGTTTCGTACACGGCACCGGTCTGCGTGGCCCAACTGATGGGGTTCGGGCTGACGGGATATGCGCTCGCCGTGGAGGGTTTGGTGGCTTATCTGCGTGCGGCGCGGGGGGAGGCGTGATGGTGGATGTCTTCAATGCGCTTGCCGCACTGATCCCGGCTTACCTTCTCGGGGCCGTGCCGTTTGGATTGTTGATCGCCCATGCGCGGGGGGTGGATCTGCGCAACAGTGGCAGCCGAAACATTGGTGCAACGAACGTGTTTCGTTGTGTGGGGGCCCGCTGGGGAATCCTTGCCTTTGTGCTGGACTTGCTCAAAGGGTTGATTGGCGTGTGGTGTGCCACATTGCCATTGCTGTGGGGTGCGCCGTTGGGCGAGGGGAATCTGCTGTTGCTTCGGGTCCTTTGCGGCACGGCGGCGATGCTTGGGCACATTTTCCCCGTTTACCTGCGCTTCAAGGGCGGCAAGGGCGTCTCCACGGCGTTGGGGCTTTTGCTCGGCGTCGCGCCCCTCGCGGGTGTCATTGGCTTTGCGGGCTGGGTGGTCATCTTTTTGCTGGGCCGCTATGTCTCTCTGGCGAGTTGCCTTGCCGCCGTCATTGTGGGCGTGACGGTTTGGACGCCGTTGTATGAGGGCCGTCCGCTGTGGTTCTGCGTGTTGATCACGGTGCTGGCGGCGCTGGCGGTGTTTAAGCATCGCCAGAATTTGGTGCGCCTGTGCCGCGGCACGGAGAATCGTTTTGCTTTCACTGCCGCCCAACGCGCGGCCCGAGATGCGGCCAAAGCCGCCCGAAAGGAGCCTGAGGCATGAATGTCGCCGTTGTCGGGGATGGTGGCTGGGGGACCGCCGCCGCCGCTTTGCTGGATGCCTATGGGCATACTGTCACGGTTTGGGGGCCTTTCCCGGATTACATCGAGGAGATCCGCAAATTGCGGTCGAATCCTCGCTATCTTCCCGGGGTTCGCCTTTCCGAGAGCATTCGCTGGACGGCCGAACTGCGTGAGGCCGTGCCGGATGCGGACGTGGTGGTGCTGGCGGTGCCGTCGAAGTTTTACCGCGACGTCTGCAAGCGTGTTGCGCCATTGCTCGATCTGCGCCATACGTTCATCGTAAGCCTTACGAAAGGGGTCTGCCCCGAGACCCATCAGCGCATGAGTGAAGTCGCCCAATCCGTGCTTGGGACGGATCGTGTGGTCGTGCTTTCCGGCCCTTCCCACGCGGAGGAGGTGGCCCGCCGGATTCCCACGGCGGTGACGTGCGCATGCGCCGACCATGCGTTGGCCGTCAAGGCGCAGGAGCTCTTCAATGGTCCCCGTTTCCGGGTCTATACCACCGACGATGTCCTCGGGGTGGAGATTGGCGGACTCGTGAAGAATGTCCTTGCCATCGCGGTTGGCGCAAGTGACGGATTTGGATTCGGCGACAATACCCGCGCCGCACTCATCACCCGTGGCCTCGCAGAGATGATGCGGTTGGGGCTGAGGATGGGCGCACGCGCTCAGACGCTCAGCGGCCTTTCCGGTGTGGGGGATTTGATTGTCACCTGCACGTCTTCTCACAGCCGAAATCATTCCGTCGGTGAACGGTTGGGGCGGGGCGAGGCGATTGGCGACATCTTGGCTTCCATGAAAATGGTCGCTGAGGGCGTGGACAATGCCAAGCTCTTGCACGATCTCGCCCAACAGTACGGCGTGGAGATGCCGATCGCCGACGTGGTTTATCGCATGTGCCATGAGGGCCTTTCCGCCGAGGATGCCGTCATGTTGTTGATGGAGCGTCAGGCCAAGCCGGAGTGAGTCGTTTTTCGTCAACCCATTCATCTTTGGGAGCAGTTATGATCATCGGTGTTATCCCTTCCCGTTGGGGAAGCACGCGCTTCCCCGGAAAACCTTTGACCCCCATTTTGGGGAAGCCGCTTGTGCGATGGGTCGTCGAGGCCGCCAAGCGGTCGCAGCGTTTGGATCGTGTCCTCGTGGCGACGGACGACGAGCGTATCCGCGAGGCTGTCGCCGGTGCCTGTGAGGTCGTGATGACCCCCAGTGACCTGCCTTCCGGGACGGACCGTGTGGCGGTTGCGGCGAAGGCGGGCCCGGACGATATCGTCATCAATATCCAGGGGGATGAGCCGCTGATGGATCCTGCGCTGATCGATGCCCTCGCGGAGCGGATGTTGCGGACGGGGGAGGAGATGGCAACGGCTGTTTGCCCGATCCGTTCCCTTGAGCAGTTGCAGGCGCGCACCGTCGTCAAGTGTGTGCTGCGCGCCGATGATAGCGCCCTCACGTTCTCCCGTTTGCCGATCCCCTGCCGTCGAGATGGAGAGCCGGATTTGTCTTCGGGTCTCTATTGGCGCCACTTGGGGATTTATGCGTATCGAGGGGATTTCCTTGCGCAGTTGATCGCCACGCCGCCCTGTGCGCTGGAGAAGGCGGAGTCTTTGGAGCAGTTGCGTGCGTTGTGGCTTGGCGGGCGCATTGGGGTCATTCGGTGCGAAGATGAGGGTGTGGGTGTGGATACGCCCGCCGACGTCGCCATCGTCGAAGCCCTTTTGCGAGCGAGGAACTGACATGACGCAGGCGCATGCGCTTTTCACTGCCGTGCCCAAGCGGCACAATTGTGCCCAAGCGGTCATGGATGGTTGCGGGGGGATGCCGGAGCAGGTGGCTGAGATGGCCTCTTGTGGCGGTGGCCGTGCCCCCGGCGGTTTTTGTGGCGCGCTTCACGCCGCGTTGCTTCTTTGCCCGGATGAGGCGGAGGCCATCAAGGCTGGCTTCTTGCAGGAGGTGGGGGCTCTCACGTGCCGAGAGGTCAAGACCAAGGCGGGGACGCCGTGCGCAGTTTGCGTGGAGACGGCGGCCCGACTTGTGGAGAAGGCCCAGACGGGGCGGCGTTGAGCCCCCTTGAATGGGATTGCATGTTCTTCGACAATCACGTTTACGTTAACATTCATAAGGAACAATCGCTCATGAATACGATTTCCACTCCCAATGCTCCCGCCGCCATCGGCCCTTATTCCCAAGGCATCATTGCCAATGGAATGCTGTTTGCCTCTGGGCAAATTCCCGTCGATCCCGCTACTGGCGTGATCCCCGAGGGGATTGCCGCACAGGCGGAGCAGGCTTGCAAGAACTGCGGTGCGTTGTTGGCCGCTGCGGGCCTTGATTTCTCTAAGGTGGTCAAGACCACGTGTTTCCTTGCGGACATCAAGGACTTCGCGGCCTTCAACGAGGTTTACGCGCGGTATTTCGTCTCCAAGCCGGCACGTTCTTGTGTCGCCGTGCGCGACATCCCGAAGGGGTGCCTCTGCGAGATTGAGATCTTGGCGCAGGTGGAGTAAGTCCCTATTCCATTCATGCCTCCGCTCTCCCCTTTTGCGTGCTTTGCCGACGTCTATCCGCCGGAAGAGCGACCCGCGCTGACGCGTCAGCACGATGCGTGGGCCGTTGAGCGCCCCTTTGAAGGCCTTACGATCCTTGACGCCACGCCGTTGTTTCGCAACACGCTCTTCAAGCACGCCTGCCTTTTGGCGGCGGGAGCGGTGGTTTGGGTGGGGTACGGTCGAGCCATGCCCTATGATTCAGCCGTGGCGACACGGCTGAATGATTTTGGCTTGCGGACGCCGACGGCGGAGCGTTTGGCCGAGGGATTTGACGTGGTGTTGGACTGTGCGGGGGCGTTTTCGGAGGTCCCTGCCCGGTTCGGACGTGCCGAACTCACGCGCTCCGGGGTGGCGCGTGCGGCCATCTGTCAGGAGCCGGTCTATTTGGCGGATGCCGGGCGCGTAAAGACGTTCGAGACCGCACTTGGCACGGGAGATGGCCTCGTTCGGGGATTGAGGCAAATAGGGGTTGGGTCACTGCATGGGAAAGTGGCGGTGGTGTTCGGGGGCGGTAAGGTTGGGCGAGGCATTTTGTTTCGTTTGGCAGGGGAAGGGGCGGAAACCTTTGTGGTCGATCCGCGGGAGCTCCGTCCGCCGAAGGGAACAACGTGGATTGCCTTGGAGGATTCCGTCGAACTCATGCGCCTGTTGGCGCGTGCGGATCTTGTGGTGACGGCCACAGGGGTGCGTCATGCGCTTGTGGGGCATATAGATGCGAAGGCTTTGACTTCCTCACGTGCGGTTTTGGCGAACATGGGCGTGGAGGATGAGTTTGGGCCCGACATTCCCGAGTCGCGCGTCCTCAATCGGAAAGCTCCGTTGAACTTTGCCCTCTCGGACCCCACACGGATGCGCTACATCGATCCCACAATGGCATTGCACAATGCCGCTGTGGTTTGTTTGCTCGCAGGGGGACTTCAGCCGGGGCCAAATATTCCAACGCCAGCCGACGAGGCTCCCATCCTTGCGGCGTTGCCACCTCATCTCCTTCGAGAGTTGGAAACGTTCGAGGCTCAGTGGGGAATGGCGTGACAGGCAACGTGCTGGGGCTTTGAAGATTCTGAGGTCGGAACCTTTAGGGATACAGTGCGCGCCACGCCTTTAGGACGTCCTTGGCCACAGGAAGGGCGGTGGCGGCGCCGAAGCCTCCATGTTCCACAAGCACCGTTATCACGATGCTTGGATTTTCCTCTGGAGCGAAACAGGTGAACCACGCATGGTCATGCCCCGAGGTCTCCGCAGTCCCGGTCTTGCCGCAGACGGCCAATCCCGGCAGGGTGGCGGTACGCGAGGTGCCTTCTGTGACGGAGGCGCGCATCAGCGCACGGACGCGGGCAGCCGTCTCACGATGCCACAAGCGCTTCTCTTTTCCCGTGACACCCTTTTCGAGATGTGGCGCGATCAAACGCCCGCCATTCGCGAACGAGGCTGTAAGCGCGGCCACGTGTAGGGGCGTCAGAAGCAGATCCCCTTGTCCGAAGCCAAGATAGGCCACACGATTGGGGGATTCCGAAAGGTCGGGAAGGCTTCCCGCTACGGCGGTGTAGGCGCGTTCGCCACAGTGGGCGAGAGAGAAGCCTTTGTCGAGGCCGCAACGCTCCGCGGCGTCACGAAAGGCCGTCCACCCACAGGCCGTGGCGGCCTTGGCGAACCAAATATTGGAGCTTTGGGCAAAAGCCGTTCGGAGAGGAAGGAGAGGGTCGCCTTCCGGAGGATGCGTGTCGCGGATTGGCTTCGTGTAGAGCGCGGGAGACCACCCCTTTGCCGGGCAGGCATAACGGCCGGCTTTGCGACATTCCAACGCAAGGGCGGCGACAAAGGGTTTGAAGACAGAACCAGGAGGATAGAGCCCCTGCGTGGCACGGTTGAAGAGGGGGGCTTCGGAGGTGTTTCGCATGGCCTCCGACAGGGCTTCTTCCGTGCAGGAAGGGGATGAGACGAGCGCAAGAATCTCTCCTGTGCGGGGATCGAGGGCCACCACGGCGCCTTTGCGTCCGTTCAACGCGTTGAAAGCCACGGTTTGCAGGCGAGTGTCCAGCGTCGTGTGCACGTCCTCGGGTGAGGAGCGTCGGAGCAATGCTTGAGGCGTTTCCGGGAGCGCGAAACCACAGAGGCGTGCATCGAACACACGCTCCAAGCCGCTGAGGCCGAACTCCCGCGAAGAGTATCCCACAACGTGAAGTCCTGCTGGCCCAAGGGGCGCATCATGTCCCCACCGACGGCCGGGGAGTCCTTGCGCAAGAACACGCCCATTGCGGTCGAGCAATCTTCCACGCGCATCTGCGGCCCGTGCCAACGTACCCGGTCGCACATCGTAGCGCCGCTGAAACTTTTGGAACTCCAAAGAGCCCGCACCGTGGAGTTGCCACCATGCCTGATGCACGAGAAGCCCTAGGAAGGCGACGCCGAAAATCAGACCCAACCCCCAAGCTCTCCGTCCATGGCCGGGCCAAAGGAGCAGACCTATGCCACAGAGCGCCAGCACTGCTAGGAAAAGAAGATGGAAAAGCGGAGTCATGCGGTGGATTGTAGCATGTTTGCCGCGTGTACCGAACCGTTTTTGGAAGGAAACGCCTTTGACAAGTAACCGACGTAATGCGTCAAATAGAAAGTGCACCGGAAGGGAAAGAAGTGGAGGGGTGATGTGTCATGTAGAATGTCAATAGATTTGCGCAGAGCGTTTGGGAAGACTTGGAACATACGCATGGGTTAGGAGACCTTTTTTTGGGGAGTGTGGGTAGTGGACGAT
>CASDPK010000040.1 GCA_949282555.1 uncultured Lentisphaeraceae bacterium
CAACCGATCGGCGGTGGTTCCTTTTTTGAGGATGTATCTCACGGTTGAGGGTTTCTCCCCGATCATTCGTGCGAACGCTCGGACAGAGGGTCTGGCAACAGATTTCCGATACATGTTCCAATACCTGATGCACGCCTCCACGTCAACTTTTCCGTTTTTGCGAATGCACGATTCTTGCGTTCGTTGCCTGCGGGGAGAAGTGGTACACTGTTCCATGTCGTTGGGTTCTTTCGTTGTTGGTTCGGCACACAGTGTGCCAAGAAAGCCCAACGACGTTTTTGCTTTTGGGCCGCGCCGCCCCCTAGGGGGCGCCCCCTCCGGGGGACAGGAGGACGGGCTACGCCCCTCCTCCTGTTTCGCTTTGCCCAATTCAAACGCTCTGGCGGCGTCATTGCGATTTGCCCGGGCGAGGCTTTATTTGGTAGACTTTCGGTGTTATGGCGAACTTTGTTTACACCGCACTGAACGGGCAGAAAGCGAGGGTCAGTGGCACGCTTGAGGCCCCGGACCGGCGTGGGGCGCTTGTCGCCCTGAAAGCACAGGGACTGACCCCGCTCTCCGTGTCGGAACAGAAGGGTGCGGTGGTCAAAGCCGAGGGGCAGCCGGTGGCGGGTTCAAGCGGAGGTTCGTTTTGGAAACTTTCCTCTGGGCCGGCCAAGCGGATGAAGCCCGGAGAGGTGTTGCTCTTCTCCTCGGAACTGGCCGACCTCATTGAAGCGGGAATGACCTTGGGGGCCGCCCTCAATTCGCTGGCGAATCAAGGAGACCCCAACAGCGGGATGTGCGTGATATCGTCGGATCTGCGCGATCGTATCATGCGCGGCGAGGCCTTTTCGGATGCGGTGGATGCGCACCCCAAAACATTCCCGCCCATCTACGGCAACATGATCCGTGCCGGCGAAGCTTCGGGTGCGATGGTTGAGGTGCTCCATCGACTGACGGAGCATTATGAGCGCACCCAGTCCATGAAGAGCAAAATCATCTCGGCGCTCACCTATCCTTGCATCGTGCTGGCTATCGGCGTTTTGGCCGTGATTTTCGCGATGGTGAAGATCGTGCCGCAGTTCACGGAGCTGTTCAAGAGCATGGGGCAGGAGTTGCCAACGCCCACAAAGATCCTCATGGGCATGAGTGAGGGCCTCATCAAGTATGGTCTTTTCTATGCCATCGGCATTGTGCTCACGCTGATCCTTTTCCGCAAGTGGATAAAGGGCCCCGGGCGCATGAAGTGGGATGCTTTCAAGCTGAAGATGCCGCTTGTGAAGGGCCTCATCGCCTCCGGTGCCTATGCCTCGCTGGCTTACACCATGCAGACCCTTCTTTCCAACGGCGTGAATGTGCTCAACGCCCTTCGGATTTCGGAAGAAACGTGCGGCAACGCGGTCATTGGGGCGGAGTTGCACAAAGCCCGCGAACGTGTGACGGATGGCACCACCATTTCTGGGCCGCTCGCTCAAAGCGGCATCTTCCCGCGGATGATGACGGACATGATGGCCTTGGGTGAACAGACCGGCAACCTGCCGTCGGCCCTTGGACATATCGGCAAGCGTTACGAAGCCGAGCTCAACCGCAACATCAAAGTGTTCACCACGGCCCTCGAACCCCTCCTCATCTTGTTTGTGGCGGTGGTGGTGGGTTTCGTGGCGATTGCCATTCTTTCGGCCGTCTTTTCCGCCACCTCGGCGATGAGCCACTGATCTCAACACAAAGGAGATTCCATGAACACAACACGTAAACACCGCCGCGCAGGTTTCACGCTGGTTGAACTTCTGCTGGTGATCACCATTCTCGGCATTTTGGGAACCATGGTGATGGTCAATCTCGGCGATCCCAGTGGTGAGGCCCGCATCGCTACCACCAAGCAGTCCATTGGGCAGATTCAGCAGGCCATCGAAGTGTACCGTATGCGTGTTGGCCGCGGTTTGCCCAAGAACCTCGAGGATTTGACCAAGGGAATCAACGACGAAGAGCCCCTCCTCAAGGCCGGCTCCCTCAATGACGCTTGGGGCCAGCCCTTCGAATACAAGCTCGAGGGCAAGAAATACAGCATCCGCTCCGCTGGCCCTGATGGACAGATGAACACTGAGGACGACATCACCGACTGATGCAAGGGCGCGTCATGAATGTCGTCCTATCCCTTGAGGGCCCCAACGGCGCCCAAGCACGTGAAGTCGCTTATGGAACGCCGTTGGGAGAGGTGCTCCCCCGTGAAGTCGGGGGGCTCCCTGTGCTTGCGGCGCTTGCGAACAACGATGTTGTTCCGCTTGACGGCCCCGTGGTGCTTGACGCCACCGTGCGTCCCCTCACGTTGGCCGACGAGGAGGGCTGGCAAGTTTATCGCCGTACGCTCTGCTTTTTGTTGGCCAAGGCCCTTCATGACGATTTCCCCGGCGTAAAATGCCGTGTACGCCAAAGTTTCGGCCACAATGCGCTCTTTTGGTCGTGGGACGTGCCGTCCGCCGATCGTGAAACCAAAACCGCCGCATTGCGGGCAAGCCTTGCCCGACTGATCGAACAGGACATTCCAATTGTCCACCGTATTGTTGGCTACGAGCAGATCCTCCGGCTTTTCCGTGAGAGCGGCCAGCAGGACAAGGCCAACCTCTTGGCTCATCGCAATCCCCCTTATCTCGGGCTCGCCACGTGTGGGGAATTTTATGATCTCCCCCAAGGCGTGCTGGCCACACACGCGGGGGCAATCGGACTCTTTGATCTTGTGCCGTTGCGTGATGGATTCGTGCTGGAATTTCCCGGCGTGTCCACCCCAACGGAACTGGACCCCATGCCGCCCTACAATTTCCTCTTTGAGGTCTACGCAGAGCATCTGCGATGGGGGGAAATCATCGGCATTCGCAACGCTGGCGAGTTGAATGCCGCCATTGCGGATGGGTCCGTGCTTGATGTCATCAACACCGTCGAAGCGTTACATGAAAAACGCTTGGGGTCCTTTGCCGATCGTATCGCCGCGAAGGTGCCGCGGCCCCACGTGGTGCTTGTGGCAGGCCCAAGCTCCGCAGGCAAAACCACCTTTGCCATGCGGCTCTGCACCTATTTGCGAGTCATTGGCCTGAAACCAACGCTCATTTCCACGGACAACTATTTTGTGGGTGACACCCGAAACCCACGAGATGAGAAAGGGAATCTGGATTACGAGCATCTCGATGCCGTGGATCGCCCACGCCTCAACGCCGACCTTTTGCGTCTCTTGCGCGGCGAAACCATTCCTCTGCGGAAGTTTGACTTCCGCAAACACGAGGGATATGACTCCGCGGAAACGCTCTCGCTCGACGCAAAGTTAGGGGTTCTCGTCATTGAAGGCATTCACGCCCTAAACCCCGAATTGACGCCGGATATCCCGCGGGAGGAAAAGTTCCTCATCTACGTGAACGCCCTCACGCAACTTGCCATTGACAGCCACAACCGCATCTCCACCATCGACAATCGTCTCCTTCGCCGCATGGTGCGTGATGGTCAGTTCCGTGGTCGGAGTCCGCTTGATACGCTCCGCCTTTGGCCAAGTGTCCGAGCGGGGGAAGAACGGTGGGTTTTCCCCTTCCAGCACTATGCCGACGCTGTCTTCAACACAGCACTGGACTACGAGATCCCCGTGCTGAAGACACTTGCCTCGCCTCTACTCAACCAGATCAAGCCGGCGCACCCGGAATACGTCATCGCCCGACGCCTTTCTTGTTTCCTACAAAACTTCGCCTCCATGCCCATGGCCGACGTTCCCACGAACTCCATTCTTCGGGAATACCTCGGAGCCTCCCGGCTACGCTACTAAGGCAAACAACACGACAAGGACAACTATGGATATCACAATTGGAAGATTGGTGGCAGGAGAAGAAACCCAGGTCAGAAAAGCCTACGAACGTTTTGAAGCCCAACCGGTCACCGACACCCGCCTGACGGACAACGTGGAGCCCTTCGGCCCCGAGGAGACAACGCTTGCGGGGTCCGCCAGCGCCGAAGGCGTAGGGACCTTTGAACGGCGGAAAAACGCCGTGCTCACGCTTGGCCCCTCGGATGTGCCGGGATGGTGGATTCACCGAACTGATCTGCGCGAGCAATTGGATGTCAAAGTCTCCGTTCGTAACGTTTGGACAAGTGCTCGAAACATCGTTTTGCGTGCCGGTTCGCCGCATAATTATCTGCGTATGGTGGAGCACATCGTGGCCCTACGCCTTGGGCTTGGCGTGGATAACGTACGCCTGAGCATCGCAGGCGGAGACCCGCCTCTCTTCGATCGTTCCAGCCTTGATCTCGTGGAGGCCGTACAGAAGGCTCAAATTATCCCCACCGGACGCCCCGCCCGCTATGTCACCGTCCGTGAACCCGTCACCATCGGGGGGCAGCGGGGAGACTTTCTCACCCTGCTTCCCGCCGAACCCGGGGACAAACGCCTGCACCTCGATGTCGCCATCGCATGGGACACCATCATCGGCCAGCAACGCCTCCGCGTGGACCTCACGCCGGAAACCTTCACTTACGGTGCCGGAGCTCGAACCAACGCCACGCAGACGCAGTACATCTTCTCCAAAACGATTGGAAAACTCTTCGCCGATGTGCGGAATATGGGCTACACCAAAGACAACATCCTGATCCATGGGAAGCAAGGATTTGTCACCACTCCTCGCCCAGAGTTTGACCTTGGCGACGGTAAGAGCAGTGAGCCCGTTTGGCACCGCACCATGCTTGACCTCGTCGCGGCCATCGCACTTATTGATCGTGGGCGTTTCATCGGTACCGTGCGTTCCTATCGCGCCGGCCACACATTAGATGTTCGCCTAATGACGTTGCTCTATATGCTCGACCTTTTGGAAGTCGTCGACTGACCAAATCCGCATCCTCTCTGCCCATTTGAAAGGTACATCCATGAAAGTTCAACTTACGCTTGTTGCTCTTTTTGCTGTATCCATTGGTATGGCGGCCTCAAAACCGAAAGCCCTGACGGTGACCGTGGCCAATCCCCTTGATGAGCCGCGTGCTGAGGAAATTGTTGAGTTGCCTGCACCAAAAGAGAACGTGATCGTTCATGATGCACAGGGGAACCTTCTGCCCTCTCAACGGACGTATGATGGCAAGCTCATCTTTCCTGCCACCGTTCCTGCCAAAGGGACTGCCACCTATATGCTCACGCCCGTTCAAGTCCCCTACACCTACGACACTTTCGTCTGTGGGCGTGTTTACCCCGAGCGCGTGGATGATGTGGCGTGGGAGAATGACCGTGTGGCCTTTCGCGCCTATGGCCCGGCCCTACAAAAGAGCGGCGAACGAGCTTTCGGTTATGATATTTGGTGCAAGCGTGCCACAAAACACCCTGTCGTAGAGAAGCGTTATTTTGACGAACTCCGCCGTGGCATCACCTACCATCGGGATCACGGAAATGGCCTCGATTGTTATAAAGTGGGCCCTACGCTGGGTGCCGGCACTCCTGCGCTCCTCCCCGAAGGGAAGATTCTCTATCCGTGGGCCTACGACACATGCACGATTCTCGACAACGGGCCTCTCCGTTTCACTATCCGTCTAACCTACCCCGCCAAGACCGTCGCAGGAATGGCCAACGTCATCGAAGAGCGCCTTGTCTCACTTGACCTCAACTCGCATTTCAATCGGAGCACGGTCACCTACAAAGGATTGCCGAACTCCACTCCCATGGCCGTAGGCATTGTCCGCCACATCGGGTCCTCCGAAAGTTTCACGTCTTCCGATATGCTTCTCTGTGATGACCCCACCGAACGGCCCAAAGATAAGGCTGAGACAGGCATCCTTTTCGTCGGAGCGCTTTTCCCGACACCCGTAAAAGAAACCCGTACGCTCCCGCTCGATGAAAAAGCCCGTAAAGCCACTGCCGCTGAGGGGCATTTGCTCGGCGTAACCTCCGCTCAAGCGAGCCAACCCTTTACGTACTACTGGGGTGCCGGATGGAGCCGAGGGGATATTCCCACTTGGGCGGACTGGAAAACCTGCGCCGAAACCACTCTCCGCCGACTTCGTGCCCCACTTACGATTTCGGTAAAGTAACCATAAGCCGCCCCGGCAAGCCGTGTGCGTGTTCCAGCAATGAATCACGCCCCGTTGGGTGTTCGTCCTTCTGTCACGATTGCCGAAAGCGGCAGTGTATGCTATTGTTTGGGCAGAAAGATTGGAGATTCGTATGGCCGCTCAGATAATTGATGGCAAGGCGTTGGCTTCGAAAATACGCGCTGAGATCAAGACGAAAGTTGAGACGTTGAAGGAACGAACAGGCGTAACACCCGGGTTGGCCGTGGTGTTGGTGGGGAACGATCCGGCGTCCTGCTCGTATGTCACCGCCAAAGAGCGCGCCTTGACCGAAGCTGGCATGAACTCAATCGACATTCGATTGCCAGCAGAGACCTCGCAGGAGGCATTATTGGAGACCATCGCCCAGCTCAACAAAGATCCCAAAGCCCATGGTATTTTGGTGCAGTTACCACTTCCGCGCGGATTGGACGCGGACGCGGTCATCAGAGCAATCGCGCCGGAAAAGGATGTGGATGGATTCACGCCGGAAAACGTCGGCCGTATGGTCATCGGAGAGGAATGTTTTTTGCCGTGCACGCCCCATGGCGTCATTGAACTGTTGCGGCACACAGGGACCGAAACCGAGGGGCGCCATGCGGTAGTCATCGGCCGAAGCAACATTGTCGGCAAACCGGTGGCGTTGTTGCTCGCACGCAAGGCCCCGGGAGGAAACGCCACGGTCACCCTCTGCCACACCGGAACGCGCAATCTCGCCGATTTCACACGGCAAGCGGACATCCTTGTCGTTGCCTCCGGACGGCCAAACACCGTAACCGGTGACATAGTGAAACCCGGCGCCACCGTGATTGACGTTGGCGTCAATCGTGTGCCCTGTGCCGGGACCAAGACCGGATATCGACTGTGCGGGGACTGCGATTTTGACTCTGTGTCCCAGGTAGCCGGGCACATCACACCCGTCCCTGGAGGCGTTGGGCCCATGACGATTGCGATGTTGCTGGAAAACACCTATTTGGCCGCCCAACGTGCCGCGGAGCGTGGCGCATGAACGCGCCGGAGGCCCTCTTCCGGCTTGGCCCGGAGCCGTTTTCACGAGATGCCGAGGGGCGTTTGGAGACGCGAATCGGCACGGTGTTTCTGCGGACACCCGGACTCGTCACGTTGCGCGGCATCCATGCCACGCAACGGCTTGCGTGGATCGGCGAGCTCAACCGCCGCCGCCAAAGCAAAGGCCTTCCGCCGCTCACGCAACAAGAGGAAGAGGCAGAAATCGCCGAAAGCGTCGACCTCCTGTTTGATGAGCACTACGCGCTCATTCGTCCGGATCCCAAGAATATGCCGCTTGCGATTCGAGGCGATGAACTCTTGCAGACGGCCGTCTCCAAGCGGCGGATTCGTTACCTCAACATTCAGAACAAGTTGGTGCGCGATGCGTTGCGTCGCCGTGGTGAGGCTTGGCGAATGGCCCCCGTGCCCCTCTATGAGGAAGAGATCCGCACCCTCATCGAAGAATCCCGCGTTGGCATCGGTGGGCGAGCGATTTACTATTACAACCATCTCACCGGCACACGCTTCCTCACCTTGGGAACGTTTCGCTCCTTGGGGGCCCTTCCCGATGATGAGCTGCGCACGCTACTGTCGGAAATCCAAAAGAACCTCCAAGGCCACAACCGATTCGCCAATCCGGAAGTGGATTTTCTGCCGCGCGGGGCACTCTCTCCCAACGTTTTCGTTGGGCCGAACTTCGGGGAAATGAGCGACGCTGAGCTTCGCTCAACCTACGCCAAATTGTTGGCGGCGTTTGAGGCCGCGGTCAGAGATCCCTGCCTGCGGCGGGATGATGTGGACAACCCGGATTGGCGCAAAGCGCTTTCATCCGTTCTCATCCACGCGAACAACGAAACCGGCGTCTCTGCCGTGGTGGAAGGGCTTTCCCCCGAATTCTTCATGCAGATTGAATGGCTCCCCGGAGGCCGCGTGGAGGAGGGAGAACTCTTCTTTGACCCCATTTTCAGCGAAGCCGACGCACATCCGGAAGACGAACGTCTGGCGCGTCTGTGCGATCATCGAGCGCGCGCGATCCTCTTCAACTATCTCCGCGAATATTCACGGATTGAGTATGTGAATATCGGGCGAACGCGGCGTTCCCTTTCCGGGCGCCAGGGGCAAGGGCCGAGAGCCTTCGTTTACATTGTGGAAATGAAGGAACGCCACCGCAACGAGCCGCAGGTCAAAATCATCCGCATCCAACGTTGGACCGCCGCCTCACATCTCGCCGCGGGGCGGCCCTTGCTGGAGGCCATGGTCGAAGCGGAGGATTACACCGACTACGTGATGGATCGCCGTCTCGGAGCCCGACAGCTCGGCATGCACCTTCCTGCGCGCATGACGCCGCGAACGTTCCGTGAGTCCGTCAAAGACCGTGACGGTCGTGTCCACAACGTCTGGACGGGATACTTCGAGCGCGATTACATTTCGGGCCGGGCGACGGACAAAATTCCGGAAGCCCTGTACACCTCAGAGGCGTTTTGCATCGCCTTCTGCCGCCTGCTCGGGCAAGCTGCGGCACCCAACATCATCGTCGGCCGGGCAACCGTCGAAGGTGGGCGAACCATTTTTGACGATGGCGACGAGGTGATCACGTTCAACGCATTTGATCTCCCGGAGCGCCTGATTCTCTCCGAGCCGACCGGGGCCTTCGTCAACTACGACCGACCTTACGCTGACACGCTCTGTGATTATGCCGCAGCGATGAATCGGCGCAAAGCCCTCTTCCCCAATTTCGAAGCGGCGGCGCAAACCTTCGTCAATGCCTTTGAGGATGAGCTTACACGCATCCAGCGCCTCTATCGGGAACAGCGTGTGGGATTCGACACCCTCTTTCGTGACCGACCAATGGATGTGAACGGCTCCATCGCCTATCGTTGGAGTTGCGTCCTTCGCCGATTGGATGCCGTGAATGCCCACGCGCTCGCCCGCCATCTGATGGATTACATCGACTTGTAAGCCCTGAGCCATACGTGCGCGGCAAGCCTCGCCCTACCCTTTGGCGAGAGGCTCCGTATCTCACACCGAGACACTCCGTGTCTCGTGTCGGGATGCACTATGCCTCAGTCCAACACGTCAAAAACAGAACCTCCATTCTCATCCTTCGAAAGGTGAAAATGGAGGTCAAAAACACAAATAAGAGACGCGCAACGGCCAAACGCTCAAACGGCGAGTTTCGCCTGAGCCGTGAGCAGGCGCACCGCCTTGCCATCTGCGACAAGGAGCGCCCTGGAGGCACGGAAAGAGACCCACTCACCCTCTTGGCAAATGCGGAGGATTCCTGGAGGGCAGGCGGCAACGAGCGGTTCGTGACGCGCCATGACGCCGAGACGGCCCTCATAGGTGGTGACTTCCAAAGAGGAAATGTCACCCTCAATGAAGGTTCCCGACGGCGTCTCGATGGTAAATCGGAAAGTATGCATGGCGTTCCGTCACTCGCGCATTATTGCTTCATTTTGGCGGCCTTTTCACGGACATCGTCAATGGAGCCCGCCATGTAGAACGCGGCCTCGGGGAGATCGTCGCACTTCCCGTCGAGCACCTCGGCGAATGACCGGATGGTGTCCTCGAGCTTGACGAACTGCCCGGGAATGCCGCTGAACTTCTCGGCCACATGGAAAGGCTGAGACAGCAAACGCTCAATCTTACGGGCGCGGGCCACCGTCATTTTGTCGCTCTCACTCAGCTCGTCCATACCGAGGATGGCGATGATATCCTTCAACTCTTTGGCGCGCTGGAGGATCTGCTGAACACCGTTGGCCACGCGCATATGCTCCTCGCCGACGATTTCGGGCGCGAGCATGGAAGACGTGGACGTGAGCGGATCGACGGCGGGATAGATGCCCTTCTCAACGATTGCGCGGGAAAGCTCCGTTGTGGCGTCAAGGTGGGCAAAGGTCGTGGCAGGGGCCGGATCGGTGTAGTCGTCGGCAGGAACGTAGACGGCTTGCACCGATGTGATGGATCCCGCTTTGGTGGAGGTGATGCGTTCCTGAAGCTCACCCATCTCTGTGGCCAAGGAAGGCTGATAACCCGCGGCGGAAGGGATGCGCCCGAGCAACGCAGAGACCTCGGCACCTGCCTGGGTGAAACGGAAGATGTTGTCAATGAAGAGGAGCACGTCCTGATTCATTTGATCGCGGAAATGCTCAGCGACCGTAAGCGCTGAGAGCGCGACGCGCGAACGGGCCCCCGGCGGTTCATTCATCTGACCAAAGACCATGGCCGTTTTGTCGAGCACGCCGGCATCGGCCATTTCTTGGTAAAGGGAAGTGCCTTCACGGGTGCGCTCACCGACACCGGCGAACACCGAATAGCCACCATGGCCCATCGCGATATTGTGGATGAGCTCCTGAATGAGCACCGTCTTGCCGACGCCGGCGCCACCAAAAAGGCCAATCTTTCCGCCTCGGCGATAGGGCGTCAGCAGGTCAATGACCTTAATGCCCGTGACCAAGATCTCGGCTTCGGGATTTTGATCGGTAAAGGCCGGGGGATCGCGATGAATGGGGTCCCGGTGGTCACAGGCCACAGGGCCTTTGCCATCAATGCCCTCGCCAAGCAGATTCATCACACGACCAAGGGTGCCAGTGCCCACGGGCATGGACATCGGGCGCCCCAGATCCTTCACCTCCGCACCGCGCACAAGGCCAATGGTGGACCCCATGGCAATAGCACGCACGCGGCAGTCACCAAGATGTTGCGCCACTTCAAGCACAAGGTTGAAGGGCTCATCGTTGAGAAGCGGGTTCGTGGTCCGCAACGCCGTCTGAAGGCGAGGACGGATGCCGGAGTCGAACTCGATATCGACCACCGCACCGAGCACTTGGATCACATGACCGATGTTTTCTTTCGAAGCCTGTTGTTGGGTGTCTGCCATAAGAAAATTCCCTTCAGTTCAGCGCCTCGGCGCCGGAGACAATTTCGGTGAGCTCATTGGTGATGGCCGCCTGTCGGGCTCGGTTGCGTTTCGTCCTGAGCTCTTTTTCCATGGTGTTGAGGTTCATGGTGGAATTGTCCATGGCCATCACGCGCGCGGCAAGCTCCCCCGTGG
The DNA here is from genome assembly GCA_949282555.1 of uncultured Lentisphaeraceae bacterium. GTDB lineage: Bacteria > Verrucomicrobiota > Kiritimatiellia > RFP12 > DVOR01 > Spyradenecus. Next base: position 11,105 of record CASDPK010000040.1, read on the forward strand.
CGGAGTGAAGCATCGCATAATAGAGAGAGAGTTGAATCCACAGGGAAACCACCGTCTCCAACATCCGCTCGTCATTGGGCTCCACAAGGCGCGGCAAGGGCATGGGCTCCGCTTTGACCTTGGGCACCGGCGGGTGCGCATCGGGCAATAGGCGCTCCGTGCGGCAATCGTTCGTCATGGAATTGACGAAATGGTTGGAGATCAGCCATACCTCGTCGCAAATGCCCCAGTGAAACGCACGCATGACAAACTTGGCCACACGTGCGGAATCGGCGACCGTGGGCAACCCCGGCGCCGGTTGCACGCGGCAGACGCTGGGGAATTCACCCTTCAGTGCGGCGGCCGCCTTCTGCCCTACGTATAGGCAGCTGATCTTTGCGGCCCGTGCGGCGTGTTGGGCGCGAAATTCACGCACGGCATGCACCACCGCCGAATTGAATCCACCGCAGAGCCCACGATCAGCGCTCATCACCACCAAAAGGATACGGCTGCCTTTCTCCGGAGGAGGAAGGAGGATGCGGCTGTTCGCAAACCGAGGTTGAGCGATAATCGCGGTAAGCGCGGCCAGCGAGCGCGTAAACGGCTCAGGCTTGGAAAGCTCGCTCTGCACACGATGCAGATGCGAACCCGCCACAAGCTTCATCGTGCTTGTGACACGGCGCATACTCGCCATTGAGGCCAAGCGTTCGTTGAATTCGCGCAAACTCGGCATGGCTTATTTCCCCGCAGGCTGGAAGGGGCCAAGGGCCTCCCGCATCAGCGCGTCAAGCAAGTCCCGAAGGCCATCGTCCAAGGTCGGGCTCTCACGGAATCGCCGCACATAGGCCTGACCGGTCTGCGTGCTGTCCAACGCCTCCCGAAGGGCCTTGAGCGCCTCAGGCAAACGGCGTTCCGGAATCCGCACAAGCCACTTGTTGGTGCCGGCATACAACAGTGCCACCTGGGCGGCCACCGACATGGGGCTGCCCGGCATCTGCCGTATGGAATGCATGAGGGCACGGCCTGTGGCCAGCTGCTCCAGCGTTCCGGCGTCGAGATCCGAGGAGAAGGACGTGAAAGCCTCCAACTCGCGATATTGCGCAAGCAACACGCGCAAGGGGCCGGCCACCTTCTTCATCGCCTTCAGCTGGGCATCGCCACCCACGCGGCTCACGGAAATGCCAGGGTTGATCGCCGGACGCTGTCCTTCGTGGAAGAGACCAGCCTCCAAGAATATCTGACCGTCGGTAATGGAGATCACGTTTGTTGGGATGTAGGCCGAGATGTCATTGGCCTGCGTTTCGACGATGGGCAACGCCGTGAGGCTCCCCCCACCCTTAGCGTCGGAGAGCTGAGCGGCACGCTCCAACAAACGGCTGTGGAGGTAAAACACATCGCCAGGGAAAGCCTCACGACCCGGCGGCCGACGGAGAAGCAACGACATCTGCCGATAGGCCTGCGCATGCTTGGTGAGGTCGTCATAAACCACCAACGCATGGCCACCACGCTCCATCCAATATTCAGCCATCGCACAACCTGCGTATGGGGCAAGATACTGCAACGGCGCAGGCTCCGAAGCATTGGCCAGCACGATGGTGGTGTAGGCCATCGCACCGGCATCCTCCAGTTGCTTGTGCAATGCCGCGACAGTGGACAGCTTCTGTCCCACGGCCACATAGAAGCAGTGAACGTCGCCACCCTTCTGATTGAGGATGGTATCCACCGCGATGGTCGTTTTGCCCGTCTTACGGTCTCCGATGATCAATTCGCGCTGACCGCGACCGATGGGCGTGAGCGCGTCGATGGCGACCAATCCTGTCTGCAAAGGCGTGGTGACGTTTTTGCGCTCAATGATGGAGGCGGCGGGGGCCTCCACCGGCATTTGCGCATCGGCCACGATCGGGCCTTTCCCATCAAGCGGACGGCCAAGGGCATCCACCACGCGGCCCGTAAGCGCCGGTCCGGCCGGGACAGAGACCACGCGGCCCGTGCGGTGGAAGCGATCACCCTCGCGCACGTTCACATCGCTGTCAAGAACGGCCACTCCCACCACGTCTTCCTCAAGATTCAAGGCCAGACCGGCTGTGCCGCCTTCCGTTTCCACCAGCTCGTTATACATCACACCGTCAAGCCCATCCACGCGGGCGATGCCGTCACCCACGCTCAGCACGGTGCCGAACTCTGTCGTTTCGATCGCCTTATCCGCCTGCTCCATACGCTTGCGGAGCAATGCGGAAAGCTCATCTGGTTTCAATTGGGTCTTCATTGAAAATCCTTCGGTTATACGCGGGCAAACGCCTGGCGAAGACGGCGCAGGCGCCCTGCCAGCGAACCATCGATTTGGAGATGCCCGGCGCGGACAACGAGTCCCGCGCCCAAGCGGGGATCGACCTCTGTGCGAATCTCCGTCGTGGGGCCATAGGAGGCTCGGGCCTTGTCGGTGAGCGTCTCAAGCGTGCTTTGGGAGGGCGCGACGGCAAAGACGAAAGTCACCGCCACACGCCCTTCCGCTCTGTCGGCCAAGCGACGAAAGACACGGATGACCTGCGGAAGCGCCGCCAGCAATCCGCCCTCCGAAAGGGCCTCCAGCAACGTCCGAACCGGTGGACAAAGCGACTCGCCCCAGACCTCACGCACGAACGCCCGATGCGCCGCACGAGGGACGCTATGGAACGCATGGCACCAATCGCGCAACTCGGGCGAACCCTGCCACTGCACGTCCAAGGTTTCCATGTCGCCGCGTACACGCGCCATCAATCCAAGATCCGCCGCGGCCTGCACCAAGGCGCGCGCGTATGGTCGTGCAGCTTCCTCTTCGTTGTACATAGGCTCCCTTCGGGAAAGCGGGCGAATAAGCGCGCCCTTATCCCTCCAACTTCACCTCTGCGGCGATGCGATCCTGATAGGCTTGGCGTTGCTCATCCGACAGCAATCCCGGAAGCATTCGCTCCAAGGCCTCCGCGATCTCGCTCCCGGCATGCTCTCCGAGGCGTTTAAGGGCCTCCGTCCGCTCCTCTGCCAATCGCTCTTCCGCAGCCTTACGCTTGGCCGCGATGGCCGAACGCGCCTCAGCCTCCAAAGCGGCGATGTGCCGTTGGGCGGCCTGAGCCTGAGCATCCGCCTTGGCTCGCGCCTCACGCTCGGCTTGTGCCAGCGTTTCGGCGGCCTTGGCGTCGGCCTCCTCTGCCGCTTTCCTCGCTTTCATGGCATCCTCAAGCGATGCCTTGATCTCGTCCTCTCGGGCTTCGACAAAGCGCAGTATCGGCTTCCAAAGCAACTTGCCAAGGACAATCGCCGCGACGAGGAAAGCCACCCACGTGAGCAACACCATCGTGCCGCTGAAATCCAACACCGCCCCGGATTCCGGAGCCGGCTCTGGCTGGACGGTTGCGGTCTCGGTCATGGCGTCACTTCAACAAGCAGACGACGACGGCGAAAAGTGCCACGCCTTCGATAAGCGCGCCGGCAATGATCATGGCCGTTTGCAACTTGCCGGCGATTTCCGGTTGGCGCGCCATCCCCGTGAGGGCCGCAAAGGCCAAGATCCCGATGCCCAAGCCCGCGCCAATGACGGCCAAACCCGCTCCGATAGGTCCCATGATGAACTCCTTGATTGTCAATGTTGGGGATGAACCATCATCCCAATGAAGATGGCCGAAAGCACCGTAAACACATACGCCTGCAAAACGGCCACAAAAACCTCAAACAGATAGAGGCACACCGCCACCGCCAGCGACGGCACCGCCACCGCGCCAAAAATCGCCGTGAGCGATACCATGGCGTAGAGCACCACGTGTCCTCCAAGCATATTGGCAAAAAGACGCATCGTAAGCGCAAACGTACGCGCGAAAAGTGAAACGACCTCCATCGCAAACATGATCGGCTTCATGGGGCCGGGCAACCCTCCGGGCAACAGAGCATGCACCAGCGCCCTTCCCCCACCCTGTCGCAATGTCGCCCACACGGCCATTCCAAGGAAAACCGTGGCCAATCCGGCCGTTACGCTCACATTTCCCGTCGCACAGGTGAAAAGGGGAATAAGGCCCAATAGATTCGCGAGCAAAATGAACAGAAAGATCGTGCAAAAAAACGGAACGAATCTCCGCCCCGCGTCGGCCCCTCCGAAGTTGGGGTAAACCACGTCGTCGCGAATGAAGAGCAAATAACGTTCCAACACCAGTCCGATCCCCGAAGGAATTCGCCCAATGTATTTATGCCCCATCCACGCGGTCACACACAAGACAACAGTGACCAATACGATCATCGTCGCGTCAAAGTGGAAGATGGCCAACGCATCATGCCCCAACGCAGACAACCAGTCCCGATGCGTGACAGCATCCAAGGAGCTCCAGTGGTGCATCACGTGGTGATCCACATATTCCAAAAAAGCCTGTAGCTTTTCGTTCATTAGGTCACTCCTCGAAAAAACGTGGAAAGTGTACATCATGCATTTCGCTTGGTCAAGGATTTTTGCTAACCTCTGGGTTTGGGGCGCTATTCGTCAAATAGAAAAGACACCGAAGGGGTGAGAGGGGTGGGAAGGTGTTCGTCATTTACTGGACACTGAAGGATGGAGGGAGTGGGGCGAGG
>CASDPK010000041.1 GCA_949282555.1 uncultured Lentisphaeraceae bacterium
GCGCCACTCGGGGTTCTTTGACTGCCAACATCAAACGAAACAAAACATGATTCTCATTCATCCCTTTATATTTACCAAATTTAGATGCGTTTGCCCTGAAGTTTAGGTAAGTTACTCAATGGAGTGGTCAAGGGCTGATAAGGAAGGCCTCCGGTATGCCCCATCTACGATTGCCCTCCCTGCCGTGCTTGAAAGAATGGCTCCATCGAACGCCACCGATACCGCCTTCTGCGCCTCTCTTGTCCAAAATCCTCCGACTTCTCCAAGCCAAGCCCTCGTGCGCTTAAACAGACCCATCGCCTCTTCGCATCAAAAAGAGTCTCCGAATCCATGCGTATGTTCCAAGTCTTCCCAAACGCACGGCGTAAATCTATTGACATTCTATATATGGCTACCCACACAGATTGACGAAGAGCCTTAACACTCTTCCCCTTGGCAAGTTGCACAATAGAGTGGTCAAGGGCTGGCAAGGAAAGGAAGGCTCCGATATGCCCCATCTAGGATTGCCATCCCTGCCGTGCTTGGAGGAATGGCTCCATCGAACACCACCGATATCACCTTCTGCGCCTCTCTTGTCCAAAATCCTCCGACTTCTCCAAGCCAAGCCCTCGCGCGCTTAAGCAGATCTGTTGTCTCTCCGCATCAAAAAGAGTCTCCGAATCCATGCGTATCTTCCAAGACTTTCCAAGCGTACTGCCCAAATCTATTGACATCCCACACGTACAAACTGGCAAGACACTTGCGATTTCTTCCAGTATGGCATTAATCTTCTGTATGCCCACACCCATCATTGTCTCGCTTTAGGCTAAAGGTTAACAAATATGAAGGTTTCCGCGGTTGAAATGATAAATTCTGTCCAATTTCAGATTCCTCAGAGTAAAAATAGGAATTATGTTACAGTCCACCGATAAAAATAAGGTCTGAAAGCGACGTAGGAGAAGTGAAAAAATTTCTCCTTGGGACTTTTTTCTTTAGCCGTTCATCCAATACAAGAATCGGCATTTCTGAAGAATTAAAAGGAAAGGAGTGGTCAGAAAAAATAACAACACATTGGGGGACCTTAACCCACATAAAAACTAGAACTTCATGTAAGGTAGAAAAGATAGGAACTCTATCAAAGGGAATCGTAGAATCGTCCTCAGCATAGTTTATTTCAGGAATTAATGCATAAATCTCTCGTTCTTCCAAAGACTGTGTGCGAACGGTCCATATCGGAGCTTTTCCCCATCCGAAGAACCGATGAGATTCTGGATAACTCCACTGAATCGGATCCTTTGCGGATGATATAGCGCAATCTTTCGATCTTGCCCATTTATGAAATGGGATGGATAAAAATACAAGAAATGTTAAACAAGATATGACATATATATATTTCATTTTTCATTCCACCGGTTTAAATGTGTCAGCAAAAACGAATATTGCGCAAGAGGATCTATGCTTCCACCACTCTAGACATACAAAAAGGCCAACAATTCCTTCTATACATGAAACAATACCGAGAACAAACATAAAACAAAGTACAAATGCGCCCATACTTAACCCTAATTGTGCGCTTTACCGTAAACTTCACGATAAACAATATAGCACGTTCGATGCAGATCCTCTGGGTAATTTCGGGGCAAACGTATCAAATTTTGCCGAAGATTCAATAGGCGTTCGAGATAGGTGGGGCCTAAGGCTGCATACATGATCATACGGCGGAAACGGTCGGCGGGCGTTTTGTGGTGGCGAAGCAGATTCAGGAGACGGACGCGAAGCACGGAAGGGTTTTTGGGCATAGTCCACGACTCGCGAACCCTTTTTCACAACAATGCTTAAATCGTTTAAATTGAGTTCGTAAATCCAGCCTCTTTGGTTGATCACAGTGAGTGTGTCTCCCGACAGAGTAAACTGTGTTATAGGACAAGCTTGAACACACTTGCTCAAGCCTTTTTGGGTCTCATATGCAACCACATATATCTGACACGTCCACTCAATTTTTCCAGTGGCGATATTTCTCTTTACGATATAACCACTTTCTCCCTTTTTTGCCTCATATATAAAACCGTCGCGAATTATGGGAAGCGGTTCTTTTACAGGAGGCACTTTTGCATAACTATTCATTGCTATCATGCTAACCATCATGAGACAGACTACCATTTTCATAAGTGTTCCTCACAAATCCTTGACGTCGCGCTCATCATCGACCAACCTTTCGCTCTGCGCTTCCCAAGGCAAACACCCTTCAAGCCAACGACTGTTTACCCATAACGTGCGCAATACCCAGAACAAACATCCACTCTTCACTCTTAGTATATGTTCCTTCCGTGGGAGTGTCCAGCAAAAACTTTATGGGGCGAATCGTCCACAATGGGGTTGCGCGCGTGCGGAAACGGAGCGATGGAGGGAGAAGGGGGATGATGTGTGCGGAGGGTTCGCTTTTTTGGGGGGGGGTACCCTTTTAAGGGGCGAGCGGCCCCGTCCAAACGGCGCTTCGTCCATCCGGGGTGATGGCCAGGAGGTGGATGACCGCATGCGCGGTGAGGGTGGGCAGGGGGAGCGTTGCGCGGCCTTGGTTGGGGATGAGCCCCGTGCGCCACAGCAGTGTGTCGCGGAGTTTGGCGGCGTCGATTTGGGGGAAGGACGGCCCCCAGACCGAGGGATCGGAGGCCACCTCCCCGGAGGTTTCCAGGCATGCCACAGGAGGGCGCTTCAAACGGCGCGTTCGCTTTTCGGCGTGGCCCCCGTTCAACAGGAGCAAGGGCGCATGGGGGGCGGAGGCCATTTGGCAGGGTTCCTCCTCCTTTGGCGGCCAATCGGGCGAGAGGGTGTCCACGAAGGATTCTTGCAGTCGGAGTTCGGACGCCCCGAAAAGCGGGAAGGATTGCACGGGCACCTCGGTGCGGGAAAGCCACAACCGCTCACGTGACGTGGCGCCCCACGCATCCGGAAAATAATGGGTCACTCTCGCTTGGGTCAACACGGCTTCGGTCGCGGCGTCACGCACCAGCACGGCGAGGCGAGCCGTTGGCTCCGCACAGTGTATCGTGAGGGTGTTTCCCGTGACTTCGGCCGTAAGGCTGAAATCGTTGCCCGCCGGGTAGGTGTGTTCCGGCAATGCGCAGATGTGCGGCAAACCGTTTTCCAAGAGCGTCAGGCGCACAGGGGCGAACCCTTCGCGCAACGCGGGGACGAAGGGCAGATGGCCTTCCCCGGCTTTCAGGGGGTGGAGCCCCAAGAGTCCCTGATCGCAAAGCAGGGCGAGCCACGCGGGGCGGTCGCCCTTGGCGGTCTCATGCGTGGGGATGGGGGTGCCTTGCGCGGTTTGGCGAAGGAAGGTGTCGTGCGCGTCGTCCTCGGTCGCAAGGGGGCCAACGTTGAAGAGATCCGCACGGACGGGGGCCACTTGGGAATCGGCGTAGAGGCGCGCGAGGTAAATGCCCTGCGGCAGATCAAAGGCGTGGGTGGAGGTGCCTGCGGGCACCGGACGCTCCGCCACAAAGCGCTCCAGCGGCACCGCCATTGAAAGAAAGTCATTCCACGCGAAGAGCCGAAGTTTCCCGGCGGAGGGAAGGGTCACGCGAAGGGTGAGGGCGGCGTCCGGCGAGGAGCCCTTGGGAGGCGTTTCCGGGATACGGAGCATCTCGGCCTGAGACGCTCCGCATCCCGCCTCGTCATGCTCCGTCTCTCGGGATGGCTCAGCCTGCGAGGCCTCCGCCCCGCGATCGGGGAGGATGAGCGCCCGCGTCCCGAGCGTTGGGGAGATCGCGAAGGTTATCACGCCGGCGGGGAGATCGTTGGGCGTCTGAACCGAGCCCGAGAAGAGCCCGCCCGCCCCCGTGGTGATGGGAATCGAGGCGATGGGGCGCCCCGGAATCCCTGAGGACGCATCGGGCGGGTAGGCGGTGACGGTGAGGGTCGTTTGGGTGGCGAGGGCGCGCCCGCGGTCGTCGGAGAGATAGCCCCAATAGCGGAGGGTGTCGCCGGCGCGGCAGAAGCGGCGGTCGAGCCTCAGATCCAGCCGCGGCGTCACGGGCGGCGGGACGGGGGAAAGATCGAACGCTTGCCATGCGTCACCTTCCACCGTGGATGTGTGGCCTTGGAAGGTCACTTCCGCGCGGAGTCGGGCGGGGGTGTCCACGTTGGGCGTCGGGAACCGCAGGAGGCCGCGTGCGTCGCTGACGCCGGCGCCGAGCTGGCGGTTTCCCCCGTGATAGGCGAGGGAGACGCCGGGCAGGGGCTGGCCGGTGAGCGTGTCGAGCACCAAGAAGGTCTCGGGGGAGGTCGTCAGACGGAAGGGCGCGGCACGGCCCACGATGAAACGATGGGTCGCCTGCAGCGGGGCTTGCGTGTAAGCGCCCACGCTTTCGGCGGTGAGGGTGTAGGCGCCTTCGGGAAGCGCCGGGAGCGTCATCCGCCCCTCGGGGGGCTTCGGCTCCAACGTCCATGCGCGCACAAGGGCCCCATCCTCCGCCGTGAGCGTAAAGGTGACGGGGCGGGGATGTTCGGCGAGGTAACGGTGGGAGGTCTCAACGGGTGGCAGGAGCCGCGGCAAGGGCAGCACAAAGGTCGTTGCCTGGAGCGCGAAGCGCTCTTGCGCCGCCTGGAGCACCATCGCGTAGGGGAGGTCGTATCCGATGACGTTCCGCAACGCCTCCAGACGGCGCGCGATTGGCACCTGCGGCGACAGCCCGATGCGGAGATTGATCCACTCGATGGCGGCTTCGGGACGCGGCGTGGCCGCTTCGCAACGGGCCAACAGCGCCTCCCAAGCCTCGGCCGTGAGGGCCTCTGCTTGGTTCAGCCGGTAGAACGTGAGGTAGGCGATGTCATTCCAATCGCCCATGCGCTCGGCGAAGGCAAGGGCGGGCGCCAACAACTCCGGGCGGTCGGCAAACTCGGCGAAATCAACCGCCGTCAGTGTCACCGCCGTGAGGGGGATGGCGGTGGCACCGGAAATGAGATTCTCGCCGGCAGGGGTTTGCCGGAGCTCGGGGAAGCGTTGAACCACGCGGTCAAGCCGCGCTTGAAGATCCGCCCCGGTGCTCGCCGGAAGCGCGTCGAAGGTTTCCTTGACGAACGTCATCGCGGACACCTTCGCCTCCGTTGCGCCCTCGGCCGCATGGGCGGAGAACGCAACGAGGAACGCGAAAGCCAAAGGCAGAAAGGGTTTCATGGCGTGGCTTTCGCGTGGGGCGCAACTCAGGAGAGGGTGGCGCCGGTGGAGGCGTTGCCCACCAGTTTGGCGTAGCGGCGGAGCCAGCCGGTGACGGGGCGTTCCGGCCAAGGCTGGGCGGCGGCGCGGCGGGCGGCGATCTCGTCGTCGGAGAGGGCCACTTCGAGCAGGTTGTGGGGGATGTCGATGTGGATGGTGTCGCCATCGCGCACGAGCCCGATGAGCCCGCCTTCGGCGGCTTCGGGGGAGACGTGGCCGATGCAGGCGCCGTGGGTGGCGCCGGAGAAGCGTCCGTCCGTGATCAGGGCCACCTTCTCGCCGAGGCCCGCGCCGATGATGTAGGCGGTGGGGGCGAGCATTTCCTGCATGCCGGGGCCGCCCTTGGGGCCTTCGCCGCGGATGACGACCACGTGCCCGGCGCGCACTTTCCCGGCCAAGATGCCTTCGCAGGCCTCTTCCTGGGAGTTGAAGCAGATGGCTTCGCCGGAGAAGACGAGCATGGAGGCGTAGACGCCGGCGCGTTTGACGATGGCGCCCTGTTCGGCGAGGTTGCCGTGCAACACGGAGAGGCCGCCATCCTGGGAGTAGGCGTTGGAGAAGGGGCGGATCACGTCGTCATCGGTGATGGTGGCTTCGGCGGCGATCTCGCCGAGGGCCTTTCCGCTGACGGTGCGCTTGGTGAAGTCGATGAGCCCTTCGCGTTCGGAGAGGCGTTTCAGAATGCCGGAGATGCCGCCCGCGCGGTCCACGTCCACCATGTGGTAGGCGCAGCTGGGGGCGACTTTGCAGACGTGGGGGGTGCGCTTGGAGATGGCGTCGATGCGGCGCAGGTCGTAATCGATGCCCGCCTCGTGGGCGAAGGCAAGCGTGTGCAGCACGGTGTTGGAGCTGCCGCCCATCGCCATGTCGAGGGCGAAGGCGTTGTCGATGGCCGCACGGTCCACCAGCTCGCGGGGGAGGGGGCCGTTGGCCTTGGCCATCTCCACGATGCGGCGGGCGGCGGTCTTCCAAAGGTCTTTGCGCCGCGGGTCAACGGCGGGGATGGTGCCGTTGCCGGGGAGCGCCAAGCCGAGCACTTCGCAGAGGCAGTTCATCGAGTTGGCGGTGAACATTCCGGAACAGGAGCCGCATCCGGGGCAGGAGGTCGCCTCGATGGCTTCCAGCTGCTCGGCGGTGAGTTTGCCGTTTTTGTATTCGGCCACGGCCTCGAAGACGGTGTTGAGGTCGGAATCCTTCCCCGTCACGGGGTTCTTGCCGGGGAGCATCGGGCCGCCGGAGGCGAAGACGGTGGGGATGTTCACGCGCAGGGCCGCGAGGATCATCCCGGGGACGATTTTGTCGCAGTTCGGGATGCAGATCACGCCGTCGAAGCAGTGGGCGCGGAGCATGGTTTCCACGGTGTCGGCAATGAGTTCGCGGCTCGGCAGGCTCATCTTCATGCCGGCGTGGCCCATGGCGATGCCGTCGCAGACGGCGATGGTGTCGAACTCAAAGGGCACGCCGCCGGCCGCGCGGATTTCGGCCTTCACGAGCTCGTTCACGTCGCGCAGGTGGCAGTGGCCGGGGACGATGTCGGTGTAGGAGGAGCAGACGGCGATGAACGGTTTGCCAAAATCTTCGGTCTTCACTCCGGTCGCCCGAATCAGGGAACGGTGGGGGGCCCGCTGATAACCAGCCTTCACGGTGTCGCTGCGCATGGATGTCGCTCCTTGGAATTGCTTGAAAACGTGGAGTGAATTATAGCACAGCCCATTGGCCTTCCGTTGCCCGAAAGCATCGGAAGAGGGGTTGTGCTATGATGAAAAAACACGCTTGAAAGGAATCCTCCGATGAAGATTGCCATTCTCGGCGCCGGGAATATGGGCGGCGCCATCGCCAAAGGGCTTGTCCGTTCCGGTCTCTCGCCCGCCGACATCGTGCTCACGCGGGCGCGCCCAGGGACGCCTGAGGATTTGGCCGCGCTGGGGCTTGCGGTGGTGCAGGACAATGCGGCCGCGGTCCGTCAGGCGGACGTGGTCTTTGTGGCCATCAAGCCTTGGGCGGTCAGTGCGGTGCTCCAGCCGTTGGCCTCGGCCTTCACGTCGGGCGCCACGCTCATCTCCGTGGCCGCGGGGGTCTCGCTGTCGGATCTTCGGGAGGATCTCAGCCGGGCCAAGGGCGTGCGCATCGTCCGCGCCATGCCCAACACGGCCGTGGGGCTTTGCTGTGGCGTCACGGCGTTGGCCTCCGAATCCGCGGAGGGGCTTTCCGTGGCCAAGGAATTGATGGGCCGCTTGGGGCTGGCCGTGGAGTTTCCCGAGGAGCGCTTTGGGGCCATCACGGCCCTTTCGGGCTGCGGCATCGCCCATGCTTTGCGGTTCCTGCGCGCAGGGCAGGAGGCGGGGCTCCAAATGGGGGTGCCCGCGACGTTGGCCGGGGAGATTTTCGCCCAAGTGATGAAGGGGGCGGCGGAGCTGGTGCTCCACTCCGGCAATCATCCCGAGGCAGAGGTGGACCGTGTGTGCACGCCCGGCGGTCTCACGATCAAGGGCATCAACGCCATGGAGCGTGCCGGCTTCACCGGCGCCGTGGTCGAAGGGTTGCTGGCTTCGCTTCCGGAGAAATGAGATGCGTATTGTCGTCAAAATCGGTTCCAACGTCCTCGCGCGCGCCAATGGCCGCCTGAGCATTGCCCGCATGGCCGAGTTGGCCGACGAGATTTCGGCGCTTTGCGACCAAGGGCACCAGGTCTTGATCGTCACGTCCGGGGCGGTTGCCGCGGGCCGCGCGCAGGTGGCGCTCCCCAAGACGGTGGATCGCGTGGCCCGGCGTCAGGTGCTCAGCTCCGTGGGGCAGGCCATCCTCATCGATACCTATCGTTCGCTCTTCTCGGCCGATGGGCTTGACGTAGGGCAGATCCTGCTCACCAAGAGCGACTTCTCGACGCCCGAGCATGCGGCCAACATCCGCCAGTGCATTCAGGCGTTCTTTGCCTACGGCATTGTGCCCGTGGTCAATGAGAACGACACCGTGAGCGTGGAATCCCTCATGTTCACCGACAACGATGAGCTGGCAGGCCTTCTCGCTGGCTTGATCGGTGCCGATCTCCTTGTGATCCTCTCTTCCATTGACGGCTTGTATGATGGCGATCCGGCGGCCCCCGAGGCCAAGCTCATCCGCCAAGTCGCCCCCGGGGAGGATCTTTCCCGCTTCGTCACGGCCGCGAAGAGCAGCCAGGGGCGCGGCGGCATGGACACCAAGCTCCGCGTGGCCACAGAGGTCGCCGGTGAGGGCATTTCGGTGGTGATTGCCAATGGCTTCCGCCACGATGTCCTGACGGATGTCGTTTCGGGCGTCGATTTCCCCTGCACCCGCTTCCTGCCCGCCCCGAAAGCCTAAGCGGGCAATGCAAAGGGCCGGGGGCGTTCGCTCCCGGCCCTTTTGTTTGAATTGGCGCTCACTTCTTGAGGGCGTCGAGGATGGGCTTGACCATCCAGGAGCCACCGACGCACACCACGCCTTTGACGGCGAGCCAGTCGGGCATCGTGGCCTCGGTAATGCCGCCGGTGGGCATGACCACCACGCCGGTGTGGCCGATGGCGGCGAGGATGCTCTTGAGCATCGGAATGCCGCCGGCGTCGCGGGCGGGGAAGAACTTCACCATGCGGCATCCGGCCTTGATGGCGGCCATGAATTCGCTTGCGGTGGCGACGCCCGGGACGAACGGAAGGCCGATGGCGTTGGCCTTGCGGAGAATGTCGGGGTCGAGCCCGGGCGCGACGGCGAATTCGGCCCCGGCGGCTTTGGCGCGGAGGAGCTCATCTTCGGTGAGGACGGTGCCGGCGCCCACGAAAATGCCCGGGACTTCGGCCTTGATGCGGCGGATGCCCTCTTCGGCGGCAGGCGTGCGGAAGGTGACTTCGGCGGAGGTGATGCCTTGGGCCAGGAGGGCTTTGGCGAGGGGGACGGCCTCGTTGGGCGTGTTGAGGACGATGACGGGGACGACCTTGGCGGCGCGGAAACGTTCGATGGTGGTTTGCATGGGGGTTCTTTTCGTTGCAGGGGTACAGAAATCAGGGGAAAAGGGCGCGGGCGTTGCCGTAGGAGATGGCCCGCACCATGGCGCCGACGGCGGGGAGGTCGTCGGGCAACAGACCGTCGCGCAGATCACGCCCGAGCATCCGGCAGAGGATGCGGCGGAAGTATTCGTGGCGCGGCACGGAGAGCACACTGCGGCTGTCGGTGAGCATTCCGGGGAATTGGCTCAGGCACCCGAGGGCGCTGACGGCCTTCAGGTTCTCCTCCATGCCGTCCATCTGGTCAAGGAACCACCAAGCGGGGCCGAGGTTCACGCGGCCGCCCGGCGTGCCGTCTTGAAAACTCCCGCAGAGGACCGTGAGCATGGTGGTGTCTTTGGGGTTGAGATTGTAGAGGATGGTGCGCGGAAGGGCACCTTCGGCGGCCAACGCGCTCAGGTGGCGGGCCAGCGGCTCGGCATAGGGGAAATCGGCGATGGCGTCGAATCCGGTGTCGGGCCCCAAGCGGGCGAACATGGCGGCGTTGGGATTGCGCAGCGCCCCGATATGGAGCTGACGCACCCAGCCCGACGCGGCATCCAGTCGGCCAAGGAAGAGCAGGAGCCACGCGGCGAAGGCCTCGCGTGCGGCAGACCCCGGCTCCTTCCCGGCGCGGACGTCGTCGTAGATGGCGCGGGCTTCGGCTTCGGAGGCCGGCTCGGCGAAGGATTCCACGGAGTAGTCCGAAAGACGGCACCCGGCGGCGTGGAAAACGTCGTGGCGCGTGCGCAGATGCTCCAACATGGCCTCGAAGGGCAGGGAGACGTCGCGGAGCGCGAGGTGACGGCCGGGGCGCCATGTGGGGAGCATCCGCAGACCGTCGCCGCGGGCGTTTTGGGTGCGGTGTTCGTCGAGGGTGTCGTCCGGATCGTCCGTGGTGCAGACGCACTGGACGCCAAGCTTCGCCAAGATGTCGCGGGCGCCCATGCCGGGCCCTGCGAGCACGGCGTTGGCCCGTTGCCAAACCGCCTCGGCGGTCTCGGGCGAAAGAAGGACGTCGTCAATGCCGAAGACGCGCGCCAGCTCCAGATGCGTCCAGTGATAGAGCGGGTTCCGGAGCAGTTTGGGCACGGTGGCGGCCCACGCAAGGAACTTGTCGTGGTCGCTGGCCTTCCCGGTGATGTGCGATTCCGGCACGCCGACGGTGCGCATGGCGCGCCACTTGTAATGATCGCCGCCCAGCCACGCCTGCGTGATGTTGGCGAAGGGCCGGTTCCCCGCGATTTCCGCGGGGGAGAGATGGCAGTGGTAGTCGATGATCGGGCATGGCTCGGCAAAGCCGTGGTAGAGCTCGCGGGCCTGCGGGGTGTCGAGCAAGAAGTCGGGATGGATGAACGGTTTCATGCTCAGACCCCGGAGTAGGCCAGGAAGCCGCCGTCAACGGGAATGACGATGCCCGTGACGAAGGAGGCCTCCTCGGAGACGAGGAACCGCACCGCGCCGCACAGGTCGGAGGGCTGGCCGAACTTCCGCATGGGCGTTTTGGCGATGACCTTGTTGCCGCGCGGCGTGAGGGTCTTCCCATCCTGCTCCAACATGAGGAAGCGGTTTTGGTTCGTGATGAAGAATCCGGGGGCGATGGCGTTCACGCGGATGCCCATGGGCGCGAGGTGGGTGGCCAGCCAACGGGTGAAGTTTTCGATGGACGCCTTGGCCGCGGCATAGGCCGCCACCTTGGTGAGGGGCTGGGTCGCGGCCATGGAGGAGATGTTCACGATGCTACCGCCCCGGGCCAGCATCTCCTTGGCGAAGACCTGCGAGGGGAGGAGCGTCCCGATGAAGTTGAGCCGGTTCACGAACTCGAAGCCCTCAATGCCGAGACCAAAGAAGGAATCGGCCAGCGGAGTGTCGGCGGTCATCTGCTCGGCGGGGCAGGTGCCCTTGGGGTGATTGCCGCCGGCGCCGTTGATGAGGATGTCGATGCGGCCCCACTTGGCGAGCACGGCGTCGCGCGCGGCCTCCAAGGAGGGGCGGTCGAGCACATTGGCCGCGAGGGGCAGGGTCTGGGTGAGCCCCTTGGCGGCGAGACGCGCGGCGAAGGCTTCGGCGTTCTCGCCGTGAAGGTCGAGGATGGCCACCTTGGCGCCGTGGCGGAGCAGGTCTTCGGTCATCACCGAGCAGAGCACGCCCGCGCCGCCGGTGACCACGCACACCTTGCCATCCACGTCGGAACCATGGATGAGGCCATATTCAAGCCCGCGCAATTCCGCGAGGCCCACGAGGCGCCCGCCATAGGAATAGCCGCTGTAACAGGTGCGGAAACGGTCGATGTCGAGCAGGCGCCCATGGTCGGGCCGCACAACGATCTGCTCACCGCGGCGGGCCTCCTCCTCGAGCAACGCCCGCATGAGCCGCGGCATATCCACTTTGCCGCACAGATGGCAGCCGGATTCATGGAAGCTGCCGCCCTCGGTGTAGACCACGTTGCGGAAGTGGACGAAGTGGACGCGCGGGGCGAATTCGCGGAAGATGGCCACCTCATCGTTGGCCGGATCGCCGCCGAGGGAACCCGTGCAGAGCGTGAGGCCGATGTTCTCGCAAGGCACCTTCGCGCACATTTCGCGGATGTCGGCCGCATCGGAAAGGATGCGGGGCAGGCCGAAGATGGGGCGCGGCGGGTCGTCGGGATGGATGGCCATGCGCACGCCCAGCTCCTCGCAGAGCGGGGCGATCTCATTCAGGAAGGCGTAGAGATTGGCGCGGAGCGTTGCGTCGTCGATGCCCTCATAGGTCCGGAGCAATTCGCGGAAACCTTCCACGGTGAGATCGTCCACCGTGCCGGGGAGGCCCAGCAGAATGCCGTCGGAGGTCTTCTTCACCTGCTCGGGGGTGGCGGCGTCGAACCACGCCTTCGCCTTCGCGGTCAGCTCGGGGGAATACGCGGCCTCCGCGCCGGGGCGCTTGAGCACAAAGAGGTCGAAGGCGGCCACGGCCACCTCATCGAAGTTGAGCACGCTGGAGCCATCGGCCAGCGGATAATCCAGCTGGCTGCGCGTCCAGTCGAGGATGGGCATGAAGTTGTAGCACACCACCCGGATGCCGCAGGCCGCGAGGTTGCGCAGGGTCTGCTTGTAGTTTTCGATGTAGGTGCGGAAATCGCCCGTGCGCGTTTTGATGCTCTCATGCACCGGCACGCTTTCCACCACGCTCCACTCCATGCCCTCGGCGCGCACGGCCTCCTGGCGCGCGCGGATCTCCTCCACGGGCCAGACTTCGCCGCACTTGCGCTCATAGAGCGCGGCCACCACGTCCGTGACGCCCGCCTGCCGGATTTCCCTGAGCGAAATGGCATCCTGTGTGCCGAACCAACGCCAGCCTTGCTTCATCGCAGCCCTCCTTTCCTCGTTAGCGATCCACGCGGGCGCCGCCGCCGCCCACGAGCTTTTCGACTTCGGCCAGCGTGGCCATGGAGGTGTCGCCGGGGGTGGTCATGGCCAACGCGCCGTGGGCCGCGCCATAATTGACGGCTTGGGCCGCGTCGCCCTTCACCATCAGTCCGTAGATGAGGCCCGAGGCAAAGCTGTCGCCGCCGCCCACGCGGTCGAGAATCTCCAGCCCGGGGCGGTGGGTGGCCTCGTGGAATTGCCCTTCGGCCCAGCAGATGGCGCCCCAGTCATTCACCGTCGCGGTCTTCACCGAACGCAACGTGGTGGCCACCACCTTGAAATTGGGATAGGCCTTCACGGCTTCGCCGATCATGCGCTTGAAACCGTCGATGGGCAGGGCGGTGAGGTTGGCGTCCACGCCCGGCACCTCCAGCCCCAACGAGGCGGTGAAATCCTCCTCGTTGCCGATCATCACGTCCACGTATTTGGCGATTTCCTTGTTCACCTCGCGGGCCCGCGCCTGACCGCCGATGCCCTTCCAAAGGGAGGGGCGATAGTTGAGGTCGTAGGAGGTCATGGTGCCATGCTTCTTGGCGGCCTTCAGGGCCTCAATGGCGACCTCCGGGGTCGTCTCGGAGAGCGCCGCGAAGATGCCGCCCGTGTGGAACCACCGCACGCCCTCTTGGCCGAAGAGCGCGTCCCAATCGATGTCGCCGGGCTTCAACTGCGCCACCGCCGTGTGGCCGCGGTCGGAGCAACCCCGCGCCCCACGCACGCCAAACCCGCGCTCCGTGAAGTTCAGGCCGTTGCGCACGTTGCGCCCAATGCCGTCATACGCCGCCCAGCGGATGTGCGAGGTGTCCACCCCGCCCTGCAGGATGAAATCCTCCACCAGCCGCCCCACCGGGTTGTCCGCCAGCGCCGTGACCACCGAGGCCCTCAGGCCGAAGCAACGGCGCGCGCCGCGGCAAACGTTGTATTCGCCGCCGCCCTCCCACACGGAGAAGGTGCGCGTGGTGTGGATGCGCCCCTCGCCGGGGTCGAGCCGCAACATCACCTCGCCCAACGAAACGACATCCCAACGGCAGGCATCTGCCGGCTTCACATTCAAAAAGGCCATGTCTTGACTATCCTTTCAATGCATCATTCCTCTCGGCCCAACGCCAAGCATCCTTAAAAGTGTAACGCATTCCACCAAAAACGCAACTCCCTTGCTTGCCTTGGTTCGTGGGTGCGTACATTGGGTGGCAGTTGCGATGGGAGTGCCTTCCGCGTCGCTTTGCGTGGCCTAGTGCATCCCAAAGCGAAACGCTCCGTATCCCGACCGGGGATACGGAGCGTCTCATCGGCAAGTGCGTTAGGGGATGGGTTAGGCCACCTTGCGGCGAAGCGCCAACCCTGCCACACCCAGCGCCAACAACGCCAAAGCCGTCGGCTCGGGAAGTTGTTCGTAGGTTTTCCCTTTGACAAGGTAAATATCAGCACTAAAGTCGCAACCATTATTCAATTCTTGTTTATCCGCCCCCGTGCCTTGTGCCCCCGCTTGGCCGAGGACGAGGCGGATATTGGTTGTGCCGGTGCTCCAAGCCGCGGTGCCATAAACTTCACCGTCCAAATAGAACGTGAGCGTGTTCGCTCCGTCGAAGGATAAGACAAACTCGTGTTCTCCAGCGGTTAATTTAGTGGGAGTTTCGACCACTCTGGTGCCTCCTGCAACACCAATGTTTCCCTTGTTCTTTTCGGACGTGTTCGTATGAAAATCTGCGTTGAATCGAGTTGCACTTGATGCATCGCCATATCCTCTGGCAACGCCGAAAATGGAGGGATAGTAATTGCTGTCCGAGAACGACCGGATTTCCGAAACGGTCAAGACACATGCCGCAGTCCATGCGTTCGCGAAGACCGCCGTCGGGCCGAACACGCCGTGCTCTGTTTGGTTTTGGGCGATTGTCTCAACTCCGGAAACCTTGGCCCAATTCACGGTGACGGCGTGCGTCGTGACGGCGAAAGCCGCAAGGGCCAATGTGCAAAGAAGGGTTTTCATCATTCGTTCCTCTCTTGATTTGGGACAACTCATCCCAACGCCCCAGACGATAGCACAACCGACGGGGGGGGGGCAAGAGTTATTTTGTTTCTTTGGTTGTTTGCCTTTTGCACAATATAACGCAACAGGCCGTCGGAGCCGTCAGAAAGGAAGGAAGGCGAAGCAGAGGGAGGGGGTTCCCCTCCCGCCCCCCGGGGG
>CASDPK010000042.1 GCA_949282555.1 uncultured Lentisphaeraceae bacterium
GAAGCAATCCCCCGTCTTTAGCACCACTGCCCCAATGTTGCCTCCTTCCACAAATCTCACCCAACGGGAAAATGAACTCCATGAAATCCTCGCCTATCGTATCCCAGCGCTTTCACCTGCAATGGGAAATACGTTTAAATTAGGAAGTCAGACTGCATATCATATAAAGTTTCTTCCTTTACGATACGAAGGCGAATGTACGAAAACTGGCGGTGCATATAAGGACCAATGGTTGCATAGTGACATTAAAAACATGGCCTTCTATTACATTTTACTTACGTTTTCAACCTGGTTCTTCTGCAGTTACTGTGGGTAAAACCGTTTAGTCCACAAATGCGATAGACGCTGGAGCGACATCTTTCCTATCCTCTCACGTTTCCTAAAGAAAACCAAGGAAGATAACTGATTGTAATACGAATAAAAGGATGTTTTTCGACAGGGAAGGCAGGGCCTTTGAAATCCCCGCCACCTGTCGAGAGGAGGGGAGGAGCCCTTGGTTCGGCGCGGTGCGGATTCAACCTCCCTTTCGGCCTGTGCTATACTAAGAAAATCATGGATACGCCACGGCCATCGGAAGAGATGAACCAGCGCAATGCGTCGTTTGACAACCGTCTGCGGCCGGTGCGCTTTGAGGAGTTTTTGGGGCAGCAGAAGGTGAGAGACCGGCTGATGCTGGCGGTGGAGGCCGCGCGCGGACGTGGGGAGCAGCTGGATCACGTGTTGCTTTCGGGCCCGCCCGGCTTGGGCAAAACCACCCTTGCCTACATTCTCGGGGAGGCGATGGGCGTGCATGTGAAGGCAACGAGCGGGCCGGTGATCGACAAACCGGCCGACCTCGCCGGGCTCTTGACCTCGTTGGAGCCGGGGGACATCGTCTTCATCGACGAAATCCACCGGATGCAGCGCACCGTCGAGGAATATCTCTATTCGGCGATGGAAGATTTCGTCATCGACATCATGATTGACCAAGGCCCCAACGCGCGGAGCGTCCGCTTGGAGTTGCCGCGCTTCACCTTGGTGGGGGCCACCACGCGCAGCGGGTTGATCTCCTCGCCCCTGCGGTCGCGCTTTGGCCTCCAGAATCGGCTTGATTACTATTCGCACGACGAGCTCGCCCGCATCGTCACGCGCAGCGCCGGGAAGCTGGGCGTGGAAATCGACGCGCGGGGCGCGCTGGAGATCGCCTCGCGCAGCCGCGGCACTCCCCGCATCGCCAACAACCTGTTGCGGCGTGTGCGCGACTATGCCCAGGTGCGCGCCGACAATCGCATCGATGGGGAGGTCGCCGACCGGGCCTTGACCTTGCTGGAGATCGACCCGCAGGGATTGGACGAGATGGACATCCGCATCCTTGAGGCCATCGTGGCGAAGTTCAACGGCGGCCCCGTGGGCGTGGCCACCATTGCCGTGGCCGTGGGCGAAGAGCCCGACACGGTGGAAGAGGTCTACGAGCCCTATTTGATCCAAGAGGGCTACATCGACCGCACGCCCAAGGGGCGCGTGGCCCTTCCGAAAGCCTATGAACGCCTTGGCATGAAGCCGTTGGGGCGGCAGGACAGCCTCTTTTGAGCGGGAGCCGAACCGATGCCCGAACTCCACCCCAAGCGTCCGCCCCAACCGTTGAAGATCCCCCGGAAGCCCTCCGTTCCCAAGGGCATCCGCTGGCGGAGCGCGGAAGAACGCCGTGAAGCCCGCCGGAAGATCGAGGCCATCCGCCGCAAGGCCGAGCGGGAGCGCTTGGAAGGCGGCACGCGGATTGACGTGTCGGTGTTGCGCTCGCCCAAAGTGGTGATGGGTGCGTTGCTGACGCTCTTGGTGCTGGGCGGGCTGATCGCCTCTGCCCTCCGCAAGCCCGTTCGGGAGACCGTGCGCGCGCCGCTGGAGATGATGCGTGCGCGGCGGAGCCTTGAAACCGCCGCCAAGGCGATGACTTACTACCGCGTCCACACCAAAGGCTGGCCCCCGCAACGGCTGGGCCTCTTCGCGCTGGCCAAGAATTACGGCACCCCCGGGTGGAAGGGGCCTTACATCAACTGGGCCTACAAAGACCCTTGGGGCCACCCCTACGTTTATCGGATGCCGATTTCACCCTTTGAGGCGCCGGAGCTCTTTTCGTGCGGCCCCGATGGCCAGCCCGACACGCCCGACGACATCCGGATGCGCCCGGAAGACTTCACCTGCCCCGAGGGCACGTGGCGGCGCACCCCTGAGCCTGAAACCGAAGCCGAAACCGAAGAACGTCCCGACGTTTCCGAAGGACCCGCGTCATGAAGCGATTGACAGCCCTCTTCTCCCAGCCCCTCTTTTGGGGCATTCTCGCGTTGGCCGTCCTGTTGGCCCTGCTTGCGCCATGGGTCTATCCCGGCGAGGCGGCCGCCCTGATGGCCCAACTCCTCGGCGCGTGGGACACCGCCGCCGATCCTTCGGCCCATCCGCTGGTGGCGCTCCTGTTCGGGGCGCTGGGGCGGATGTTGCCCGCGGGTTGGGCGGTGGCGGGGTTCAACGTCGCCACGGCGATTGCGGGGGCGCTCTGCGTGTGGCTGCTGGCCCGGCTCTCCGCGGGCTATTTCCGCCTCATGACGGATGAACCGCGCTCCCGCCCCTATGCGGAGCGGGCCGCCGGTTGGGCCGCCGCGCTGGCAGGGCTTGTGCTGTTGCTCTCGCCGGAGTTCCTGCGGGCGGCGACCCACTTCCAATGGCAGACGATTGACCTGCTCTTGGTGCTCTGTGCCACGTTGCTCCTCCTGCGGACCGCCGAGACGGGAAGCACCCGCCGCCTGACCTGTGCGGCCTTCGCGTGGGGGCTTGTGGCGCCCGAGGCGCCCTTCACCGTGGCGTTGGCCCCCTTTGCCTTGGCCGCGCTGGGCTGGGGATGGATTTGTGCGCGCGATCGCTTCCGCTGGAAACCGCTGCTCACGCACTTGGCGGTGCCGGCGCTGGTGGGCGCCCTGCTGACGACCGCCGCCGCGGTGGCGCTGAGTCTCGGCGGGAATGGGGAAGGCACGGTGCGCGCCGCCACCTCCCTCTTCATCCGCCGGCAGGTCTTGGGAATCCTCGAAGCCTTCCACGGGCCGTGGATTCTGATGGGCTTTTTCGGGGTGGTGCCCTTTGTCCTCGCCCTGTTTGCCGGGAGGGAAATCTGCGCGAACCGCCGCACGCCCGCGACGTTGGGAACCTATCTCTCCGTCGCCGTGTTGGTCTGCGTGGCGCTTTCGCCATTGCCTGTGGCGCCCCGTCTGCTCGCACAGCGGTGGCAGGAGGCTTGGCCCGTGGCCATCACGGCGATGACCGCCTTCGCCGCGGCCTTTGTGGGCGGCGCCGGGACGCTGCTCCTCAGGGTGCGCCAGCCGGCGGAAGGCTCCCGTGACTGGGCGGGCATCCGCCGCGCGGGGGGCCTGTTGGCCTGCCTTGCGACGGGGCTTGTGACGTTGCTGACGTTGGCGTGCGGCGGCTGGGCCTCTATCCGGGCCATGGCCGCCGATCGTGCCGCCGCCGATCTGCCGCGCGCCTATGCCGACCGTGTGCTGGAGGCTTCCCAGGGCCGCGAAACGTGGTTGCTGGGGGATGGCGTCGCGGATCCGTATTTGGCGCTTCGCATCGCCCAGCGCGGGCTCCCCGTGACGCTCCTTTCCCTGACGCAGGAAGACAGCCCCGCCGCGGTGGAACGTCTGCGGGCCGCGTTGGCCGCCTCGCCGCACTTTGCCGCCCAACCGACCCTGCGCGACACCTTGGATCGTTCCCTGGACATCAAGGTCTTCGCCTTCCTGCAAGATTGGCTCCGCGCGGACGATGCGGCCATGGGAATGTTCGTGACGCTGTCGCTGCCCGATTTGTGGTACGTCGGCGACCGTCTGCCGCTTCCCGAGGGCGTGTGGTACCGCGGAGCGAAAGACCGTGCCGCACAACACGCCGCCTTGGCCAAGGCCGGGCCCGAGACGCTCGACAATGCCTTCCCGCCCATGCCTTCCGAGGCCGCCGGGAAGAGCGTGCGCGATTTCGCAACGTATGTGCGCCGCCAGTGCGGATTCGTGGCGAACAACACCGCGTTTTACCTCGCGGATGCCGGCCGGAAGGAAGAGGCCTACGCGCTCTTCCTCAAAACCTATGAATATGACCCCGAAAACGTCTCGGCCCTCTTCAACCTGTTTGAGTTGATGAATGCCGGGCTCCACCCCGAACGCCGCGATTGGTGCGAACGGGAGATCAATGCCCTCACCAAGCGCCTTGCCGGGCGTCGTTATCGCCTGTGGGCCTTGGCCCGCACATACGGCTACATCCGTTCGCCCCAACTCATCAGCGCGCTGGCCGGCGCTTGGGCGATGAGCGGGCAGACGGGCGCCGCGCTCAGCGGATTGGATTTGGCGTGGGAGATGCTTGACGATGGACAGCGCACGGCGTTGCAAGGCGCCGTGGCCGCGCTCTACGGAGCCACCCCCGGGCGCCGCGGCGAAGCCATCCGCCGCACCAAGGAGCTTCTCAGCCGCTCCACCGATCCCAAACGGTCGCTGGCCTATCTGCGTGAACTCGTCCGAATGACCATTCTGGAAGGGAATCTTGCCGAGGCCAAGGCGTTGCTCGAGCAGGCGGAGGGCCTCGGGGGACGGGGCGCGGCGGAGTTGGGCTACGAACGCGCCCTCTACCACGCCTCCGCCGGGGAACCCGCCAAGGCGCGCATCGCCCTCCAAACCTATCTCGACGCCCACCCGAAGAGTCCCGAGGCCAACGCCATGCTGGCCACCCTCCAATTGCAGGCCGGCGAACTGGAGGAGCTGAAGGCCGTCACCCTGCCCAAACTGCTCGCCGCCGCCGGCACCGAGGACGACTACTTTTACCGCATCATCACCGCCCAGCTGGCGGAGCGTGACGGCGACTTGGAGAAGGCGCGCGCCTCCTATCTCCGCGCGTTGGCCCTTCGGCCCGAAGTCCACGCCCTGCGCTCCACGGTACTCGCGCTCGACATCCGGATGGACGACAAACCCGCCGCCGCGCGTCATGCGCGCCAGTTCCTCTATCAGGATCGCACCCTGCCGCTGGCGAACTATGTGATGGGCGCCTTGGCGCTGGGCGAAGGCGACCTCCGCCGCGCCAACGAGTACCTGACCCTCGCCACCGCGCCCGAGGCCGACCCGCCGATTCCGGAAGCCTTCAACGACCTCGCCGAGACCCAACGCCGCCTTGGCCGCTGGGCCGCCGCGCTCTCCGCCGCACAGCGTGCCAGCGAATTGGCCCCGAAGTTGCCGGTGGCCCACGAAACCGCCGCCGCCGCGCTCTTGGGCCTTGGGCGCTTTGCCGAGGCCCACGCCGAGCTCGACAAGGCCGAAGCCCTTGACGCCAAGGCCCGCCCCGGGCAGCCCACCGATCCGCGCATCCTCATCACCCGCGCCCGTCTCCACGCCAAGGAAGGGCACCCGGATCTCGCGCGCGCCGCCCTGTCGAAGGCCGAAGCGGGCTATGCCACCCTCGACAAGGGGGCGAAGGCTGAGTTCGACGCCACCGCCGAAGAGGTTGGGTTCCGCCGGTAATGTGAAAGGTCTCCAACGATGCCACGCTATGACAACCGAAATGCCCTGATCCTTGGGGCCGGGCGGAGCGGACAGGCCGTCGCGCGTCTGATCCAAGCCCGCGGCGGGCGGGCCTCCGTGGTGGACGCCCATTGGCAGACGGAGGTGTTGGCGGAGCTTTCCCATGAGGGCTTCAGTTGCCTGACGGCGGATCGGGATCATCTTCCGGATGGCGCTTACGACCTTGTGGTGACGTCGCCTTCCATCCCGATGACGCACCCGTGGATCACCACCGCGCGTGACCGTGGCCTTGCCCTGATCTCGGAGCTGGAGTTGGGGGCCGTCTATTGGCGCGGGGAAAGTGTCGCCGTCACGGGAAGCAAAGGCAAAAGCTCGGTGGTGAAGTGCCTCGCCGACACGCTCACGTTGGCCGGGCGGCACGCCGTGACCGCCGGCAATTATGGCATCCCCCTTTCGGCCCGCGTGCTGGAATGCGCGAACGCCGGCAAAGGCACGGTGGCGGTGGTGGAGGTCTCCAGTTTTCAGATGGAGCACACGCGCACCTTTGCCCCGCACCTTGCGGCGATTCTCAATCTTCAGGCGGATCATCTCGACCGTCACGCCAGCATGGAAGAATACGCCGCGCTCAAACGGCGGATCTTTCAGGCGCAGCGTCCGGACGATCGCGCCTACCTCCCCTGGGGCTTCTCCCCGCTTGGCGTTCCCCAAGGCGTGGCGCTGGAGCGGTTCGGGCCCGAACCATGGGTGGACTGGCGATATGCGCCCGGCGTCGTGACCCACGGGGCGCTTTCCATCCCCGTGAACGGCGTTTTCGACAATCCGGTGCTGGGAAGCGCCGCCGCCTTGATTTGCGCCATGCTCACGGAGCTCGGCCTTTCCCCCGAGGAGATTGCCGCCGGATTTTCCGCCTTTGAGCCCTTGCCCCATCGGATGCAACGCCTTGGCGAAGTGCGCGGGGTCACCTTCATCGATGACTCCAAGGCCACCTCACTGACCGCCACGCAGGCCGCCCTGCGAATGGTCGGGCGAGGCGTTCGGCTGATCGCCGGCGGCCGCCCGAAAGAGGACGACCTCGACTTCTTGGACAGCGAGCTCTCCGCCGCCGTGAAGAAAGCCTATCTTATCGGCGAAGCGCAGGAAGCCCTGTTTGCCGCGTGGAAGGACATCCTTCCCTGCGTTCGGTGCGGCACGCTTCCCGAAGCCGTCCGCGCCGCGTTCGCCGACGCCGAGGCGGGGGACACGGTTCTCCTTTCCCCCGGATGCGCCAGCTTCGACCAGTTCCCCGGCATGGCCGCCCGCGGCAACGCCTTCCGTGCACTCTTCGAGTCCATTCGGGAAGGCTCGACCGAATCCTGACCCCACCGAACACTTGCCCTGCGCTCCCCAATAGCCTTCGTCAAGCGAAGACGCTTGCCTTCGGAGGAGGGTTTCGCTAGACTAACGAGAAGAGGAGAGAACGCATGGTGAATGTGACGATTTGCATGGGTAGCTCGTGTTTCGCACGCGGGAACAGCCGAAACTTGGAGGCTGTGCGTGCGTGGCTTGCCGCGCATGGCCATGAGGCCGAGGTGACGCTGAAGGGGTGCCGTTGCGGCGGGAAGTGCGGGGACGGGCCGAATGTGTGGATCAATGAGACGTGCCACAGCGGCGTGACGCCGGAGGGCGTCCCCGCGTTGTTGGCGGAAGCTTTCGGGGAGGGTTGAGCATGGACGTCCTCGCGCCCGTTTACTCCGTCAATGCGCAGTGCCGCGATTGCTACAAATGCGTGCGGCGATGCCCGGTGAAGGCCATCCGCGTGGAGAATGACCATGCGGTGGTCTCGCCGGAGGACTGCATTTATTGCGGCACCTGTGTGGAAACGTGCCCCAACCATGCCAAGATGGTGCGCGACGACCTCAAGGTGGTGCGAAACCTTGTCTCGGCGCGTCGGGATGTGATCCTTTCGGTGGCGCCCAGTTTCGCCTCGGAGTTCCCGGGGGTGGACCCTGCGCGGTTTTCGACGGCGATGCGGCGCTTGGGCTTCGCGAGGATGCGCGAAACGGCCGTGGGGGCCAACATCGTCTCCCGACGCGTCGCCGAGCTGATGGCTCAAAATCGGGCGCACCGCTTGCAGATCTCTTCGGCGTGTCCGGTGGTGGTGGAGCTCATCCAGCGCTACTACCCGCGCTTCGCCCCCTACCTCACGCCGGTGGATTCCCCCGTCATTGCCCATGCCAAGGCCCTGCGGCAGGAGTTCCCGGATGCACCCATCGTCTTTGTGGGCCCCTGCGTGGGCAAGAAGCACGAGAGCGACCTTCAGCCGGGCTTGCTCCATGCGGCGCTCACCTTCGAGGAGCTCCGCCGATGGATGATGATGGCCGGGGTGGAAGATCCCAACGCGTTGGAGCCTGATCCCGATTATCATCTGCCCGGCGATGGCGCCTATTACCCGATTGAGGGTGGGATGATCCGCAGCGTGGAGCGCAATTTCCGCGCCCTCGCCCCGCAAGGGGAACTCCAGCCGATGGCGCTCACAGGCGTCCGCACCCTCCAGACGATGTTGGAGACGCTTGATCCCAAGACGTTGGAGCAGCCGGTCTTCGTTGAGGCGCTGGCCTGCCCGGGGGGCTGCGTCTGCGGCCCCAAAACGCGCGTTCGCTGCGCCGCCGGCGGGATGCTCGACGTGCTCCGCCATGCCCGCAAAACGTTGCCTGACGATCCGGAAGAGAAGCCCGACATCGGCCGCCATTACCGCCCGGTGGCCACCACGCGCCGCACCTTCTCCGAGGAAGAGATACAGGCCACACTCCATGCGTTGGGAAAGTTGCGCCCGGAGGACGAGCTCAACTGTGCGGGTTGCGGCTACGATTCCTGCCGGGCCCTCGCCTGCGCCATTCTCGCCGGACACGCCGAGCCGCAGATGTGCGTGAGCCGGATGCGCCAAATCGCGCTTCGGCAGAGTTCGGCCATCGACCGTGCGCTCCCCTATGGCCTCGTGGTGGCCGACCGACGTCTGCGCGTGATCGAATGCAACGAACGCTTCGCCACTTTGCTTGGGGAGACCACCCGCTTGGCCTACGACGCCAAGCCGGGATTGCGCGACGCCGACCTTGGTCGACTGATCCCCTATCCCCAGCTCTTCCGAAAGACGCTCGAAACGGGCGAAGAGACCCTCCGCCAGACCATCGAGATCGAAGGGCGACTCTTCTCCCTCACCGTCTTCAACGTGGATGAGCACGAGGTCATCGGCGCGTTGATTCTCGACGTCACGGAAAGCGAACAAAAGCGTCGCGCCCTCATCGAAAAGGCCCGAACCGTCGTCACCAACACCGCCAAGACCGTGCAGGAGATCGCTTTCATGCTTGGCCGCAACGCCGCCGAGAGCGAGCTCATCCTCGATTCCGCCGTGGAGATGTTCGCCCCGCTCGATGATGGCGCCTCCTCGGATGCCGCCCCCTGAGTCTCGGAGTGTCCGCGCCATGGAGCAGGAAACGACACCGACGCCCCCCGCACCTTCCCCCTCGCCGGAAGAGGTTGCCCCGCAGCCGCCCTTCATTGAGGTGGACTGGTTCAACCGGCACAAGTTCCGCAAGGTGTGCAGTGGCGACATCTTCCTCAGCGAACGCCAGAAGGATGGCTCCGTGGTCGCCGTGCTCACCGACGGTCTCGGCAGCGGCCAGCAGGCCAACGTCTGTGCCTCCCTCACGGCCACCATGGCGATGGAATACATGCGCGCGGCCATTGGGTTGCGCCGTGCCGCCACCCTGATCATGGACGCGCTCCCCATCTGCCCCGAGCGCCACATCACCTATTCCACCTTCACGATGATCCATGCCTCGCCCGGCGGCGAAGTGCGCATGATCGAATACGAGAATCCCCCCGCCGTGCTGTTGCGGGGCACCGTGCCGGAATCCATCGAGCGAACCATCTTCACGCTGCCCCGCTGGGAGGGCCGCAAGCTCTCCTACTCCACCTTCCGCATGGCCTTGGGCGACCGTCTCTTCTTCTGCTCCGACGGCATCACCCAAGCCGGACTCGGAACGGATGGGTATCCCTTCGGGCAAGGGCTCGAAAGCGTCATCCCTTGGCTCCAAGAGGCCATCGCCATCGCCCCGGAAATCGGAGCGTACCCACTGTGCAAAGGTGCCGCGGATCGCGCCACCCGCTTGGATGGCGGCCGCGCGGGGGATGACACCACCGCCGCGATGCTTCACTACCGCCGTCCGCGCCTCACGCAAATGCTCACGGGGTGCCCCTTCGACCGCACGCAAGATGCCGCCTACGCCGCCCTCGCCGCACAACCCGGCGTCAGCGTCATTGTCTCCGGGGGCTCCACGGCCGACCTCATCGCACGCGAACTGGGCCGCCCCATCGAGACCCCCCTTGTCGCGCTCGACCCCGAAGTGCCCGCCGGTTCAGAGATCCCCGGCATTGATCTCGTGACCGAAGGGTGCGTGACGCTTTCCAAAGTCATCGCCCTCCTGCGGGAGCCCGGCCCCGATCTCCGCGTCAATCCCGCCACCAAAATGCGCGACCTCCTGCTCGCCTCCGATCGCATCCGCATCGACGTGGGCACCGCCATCAATCCGGCCCACCAGGACCCCAATCTCCCCGTGGCGCTCGACATCCGCCGCAACATCGTGCGCGAACTCGCCGACTTGCTCCGCACCCACTACTTCAAGGACGTCGAAGTCCGCTTCCACTAAAGCAAACGGCGTGCCCCATCCAAGGGCACGCCGCAAAACGCACGCGACCGCGTTTAGCCAAGGTTGGGCCAACCCAAAGCGGTCCAAAGGCGCATCACACCCACGGCAACGGTCGTGCCCGTGACCATGCCGCCAAGCACCTCCGTGCGCGTGTGCCCCAACATTTCCTTGAGCGGCTTTGCGGAAAACTTGCGCTCGTGGAAGAGCTGACGGGTCAGCTTGTTCAACAGCCGGGCCTGTTGTCCGGCGGCGCGGCGGACGGTGGCGGCATCAAACATCGTGATCGTGGCCACCACGCTCGCCACGACCGTGACAGGCGCGGCCCAACCCTGCCCAAGGCCAAGGCTCACGAAAACGCCAACGACGAGAGAGCTGTGCGCGCTGGGCATTCCGCCCGTGCTCATGAGGTAGGTAAAGTCGAGGCTCTTGGTGCGGATGGCGCCCCGGGTCATCTTGATGACCTGTGCCACACACCAGCCCATGAAGCCGCTCCAAAAATAGGGATTGATGAAGTAATCCCAGAAGTTCCAGTGGAGCACCAACGTCCCCTCCATCTCACTTCTCCTCCGAAGACCCCTTGAGCACGGCGATGAAGGCGGACTGCGGCACGTTGACGGTGCCGAATTCCTTCATGCGCTTCTTGCCCTCGGCCTGCTTCTTCAGCAACTTCTGCTTGCGGGTGACGTCGCCGCCATAGAGCTTGGCCGTCACATCCTTGCGGAAGGGCCGAATGTCCTCGCGGGCGATGATGGTGCGCCCGATGCACGCCTGCACCGGAATCTTGAACATATGCGGCGGGATCGTTTCGCTCAGCGCCTTGCACATCTGCTTGCCGCGGGCGACGGCGCGGTCGCGGTGAACCATGCAGGAAAAGGCGTCCACCGGCTCGCCATTGAGCAGGATGTCCATGCGCACAATGTCGCTGACCTGATAACCGTGCGGCTCATAGTCCATCGAGGCATAGCCGCGGGAGATGGATTTGAGGGTGTCGTGGAAATCGATGAGGATCTCATTGAGCGGAAGCACACACGTGAGGATGACGCGCTGCGCGTCGAGCGTCTCGGTGCCTTCCACCACGCCGCGGCGCTCCATGACCAACCGCATGATGTCGCCCATGCAATTGCTCATCGTGATGATGCGCGCCTTGATGACGGGCTCCTCAATGGTCTCAATGCGCGTGGGGTCAGGCAAAAGCACCGGATTGTCGATCTCCTTCACCTCGCCATCCTTCAGTGTCACGCGATAAACCACCGCGGGGTGCGTGTTGATGATATCGAGCTGGAACTCGCGGCGCAAACGCTCCTGCACCACCTCCATGTGAAGCAAGCCCAAAAAGCCGCAACGGAAACCGAAACCCAAGGCGGCCGAGCTCTCGGCATGGAAGGTGAAGGCCGAATCGTTCAGGTGCAGCTTCTCCAATCCCGCGCGCACCTTGCCGTATTCGTCGGTGCTCACCGGATAGATGCCGCAAAAGACCGTGGGATGGATTTCCTTGAAGCCATGAAGCGGCTCCGAGGCGCCGTCGCGGTCCGACGTGAGCGTATCGCCCACCTTGATCTCCGCCGGATCCTTGATGGCCCCCACGATGTAACCCACCTGCCCGGGTTCGAGCACCTCCACCGGCTTCTGCGAAGGCGAAAAGATGCCCACCTCCTTCACCGGGGTGGTCTGCCCCGTGCTCATGAAGCGCAACGTATCGCCCGCACGGATGCGCCCATCGACCACGCGCACATAGGTGATCACCCCGCGATACACGTCGAAGACCGAGTCGAACACCAACGCACGCAAAGGCCCTTCCGCCCGCTCCGTGGTCGGCGCGGGGAACCGCCGCACAAGCTCTTCCAAAACCTCCGGGACGCCCTCGCCCGTCTTCGCCGAAATCTTCAGCACCGGGTCCACCGGGATGCCCAGCACCTCCTCGATCTGACGGATCACCCCCGGCACGTCCGCGCTCGGCAAATCCACCTTGTTCAGCACCGGCAGGATCTCCAAGTTCGCGTCAATGGCGAGATAGGCGTTCGCCACCGTCTGGGCCTCCACGCCCTGCGCGGCATCCACCACCAGCAACGCCCCCTCGCACGCGCCCATCGCGCGGCTCACCTCATAGGCAAAGTCCACATGCCCGGGCGTATCGATCAGGTTCAGGCGATACGTCTGCCCATCTTTCGCCGTATACTGCATCGTCACCGGATGGCTCTTGATCGTGATCCCGCGCTCACGCTCCAAGTCCATCGCGTCCAGCGTCTGCTCCTTCAACTGACGCGGATCAATGGCCTTCGTCAGCTCCAGAATGCGGTCCGAAAGCGTTGTTTTGCCATGGTCGATATGCGCGATGATGCAGAAATTGCGCGTATGGGCGAGATCGTGGGCGATGTCTTTGCTCATAAGTCTCTCCATTCTAGCAAAAACCATCCCTCTTCCACGAACGAAAGTGCCCCCGACAAGCCCCCTCTCCATAAGCCAGGAGACAGGCTTATCCCGGTTTTTATTCTAGTTGAACCAAGAAGTCGAGTTGGCGGGGGTCGGGATGCTTTCGTGGACGACCTCCGGGATGAGAAAGATGGAG
>CASDPK010000043.1 GCA_949282555.1 uncultured Lentisphaeraceae bacterium
CCTCGCCCCACTCCCTCCATCCTTCAGTGTCCAGTAAATGACGAACACCTTCCCACCCCTCTCACCCCTTCGGTGTCTTTTCTATTTGACGAATAGCGCTGTCGTCCGACAACGGCAGACCCCGTGGAGTTTTTGATACACTGAGAAACGGACTGACACAAGGAGTTCCCATGTTGGACAAGAAGTCTTTGGCATTTCTGAAAGCGTTGGTGGCCTGTCGTGCTCCCAGCGGGTTCGAGCAGGACGGACAGCGGCTGATGGCGCGCCACCTGCGCGAAGCTGGCGTGGAGAGCGCGTTTGACGTGCATGGCAATTTGCACGCGGTGCTCAACGAGGGCGCCTCCACAAAGGTCATGCTGGAGGCCCATTGCGACGAAATCGGCTTCTTGGTCTCCTACATCGATGAGCGTGGCTTCCTTTACCTTATCCCGAACGGAGGCGTGACGGTTCCGACCGTTGCCGGTGAGCGAGTGGTCATTATGGGACGCGAGGGCCCGGTCAACGGCGTCTTTGGCGTTCGCCCGCCGCACCTCATGAGCGCCTCGGAGCGCGACAACGTGGCCCCCAAGGATCTCGCGGATGCGCCGGTGGACATTGGCGCCACTTCCAAGGCCGAGGCCGAAGCCCTGGTGGCGTTGGGCGCGCCGGTGGTGGTGGATGCCGGTTGGCGGCCTTTGGCCGGAAGCCGCGTCTCCTGCCGTGGGTTTGACAACCGTATCGGCGCCTTCATCGTCACGGAGGTGATGCGTCGGTTGGCCGAGGAGCCGTTGGCGCCATTGAACGTGGCCCTGCATCTCGTTGGAAGCGTCCAAGAGGAACTGGGGCTCATCGGCGGGCAAACCTCATCTTACTTGGTGAATCCCGACATCGGCATCTGCTTGGACGTGGGCTTCGCCACAGACACCGTGCCAGCCGACCGCCGTAAGATGGGCGACGCCCGCTTGGGTGGCGGCCCCATCATCGGCACCGGCCCGCTTTACAATCCGAAGCTCCGCCAAATGTTGCTCGACAGCGCCAAACTGGAGGAGATCCCCGTGCAGTTGCAGGTGAGGGCGCGCGCCTCCGGAAACAACGCCTACTCCATGCGGATGCAGCGTGGCGGTGCGGCGGTGGCGCTGGTGTCCATTCCCTTGCGGTATATGCACAGCCCCGTGGAAGTGCTTGACTTGGAGGATGTGGAACGCATCATCCGTCTGCTCTGCGCGTTCATCGGCAGCCTTCCCGCCAACCCCGATTTGACCCCGACGCTGTAACGGCGTCGCCCCAAGAATCCCCCTATCAACCCCCGTTTCCTTCTATGCACGCAAATCCTGCTTCCCTCCCCGACATCACCAAAGACCCTCGCGCGGTGCTTGCCATCAAAGCCGCGTTGAAGGAAGACATTGGCTCCGGCGATGCCACGACCTTGGCGCTCGTCGGCCCCGACGTGCTCGCCACCGGCGAAATCCAAGCCCGTGAGGAATGCTGCGTCGCCGGGCTCAACGTGGCCCTTTTCGTGTTGCAGATGCTCGACCCCACGCTCATCCACGAAGTGCTCATCCCCAACGGTGCGGTGGCCCCGAAAGGAAGCGTGCTCGCCCGTTTCACCGGGCGTGCACGGGCCATCCTCACGGCAGAGCGCACGGCCCTCAACTTCATCCAGCGAATGTGCGGCACCGCCACGCTCACGCACCGCTTCGTGGAGGCTGTGAAGCCCTATGACTGCCAGGTGCTCGACACGCGCAAGACCACTCCGTGCCTGCGCGTTTTCGAGAAGTTCGCCGTGCTTTGCGGCGGTGGCACCAACCATCGCTTTGGCCTGTATGACCGTATTCTGATGAAGGACAACCACCGCCGCCTGTGGGCCGGAGGCGACCCGAACCGGCTGGATCTCGCCGTGGAAGCCGCCCGCAAGGCTTACCCGCTCTTGGCCGTGGAAATCGAGGTGGAGAGCATCGCGGAGTTGGAATCCGCCCTGCGCGCCGAGCCCGAATGGATCATGCTCGACAACATGACCTGCGACCTCATGCGCGAATGCGTCAGGATCGTCCGCGCCTCGGGGAAGAAGACGCGCCTTGAGGCCTCCGGCGGCATCACCTTGGAGACCGCGAATGCCATCGCCTCCACCGGCGTGGATGCCCTGAGCGTGGGCGCCCTGACCCACTCTGCGCCGAGCGTTGACCTCGCCCTTGAGTGGAGCGTGCTCTGATGCGCTTAGTCTGCGTGGACGTCGGCAACACCTCCACCACTCTCGGTCTCTACGAGAATGGCGAGGTCTCGCGGATCGCCCGCATCGACGGTGGCATCCGCGCGAACCCGGAAGCCTGCGCCGATCTGTTGCGCCTGATCGCCTCCGAAGCCGTGGAAGGCGTAAGCATCGCCTCCGTGGTGCCGCAGGACAATGCGCGCTGGCGGGCGACCGTCCGGGAGACTTTGGGGTGCCATCCCCGCTTCGTGACGCATGAAAGCCCTCTCGGGTTCGCCTTGGATTATCCCCATCCGGGACGCATCGGCGCGGATCGTCTTGCCGATGCCGCCGGGGGGCTGGCGCGCTATGGGGCGCCGTTGATTGTGGTGGACTTCGGCACGGCGCTCAACTTTGAGGTGCTGGATGCCCGGCCGGCCTATGTGGGCGGTGTCTTGACGCCAGGCCTCCCATTGATGACGCGCTATCTGCATGAAAAGACGGCGCTCCTCCCGGAAGTGGAGCTGGGGGGAGAGGTGCCCGACATCGGCAAAAGCACGGAGCAAGCCATTGCCCTCGGGGCGCAGGTCGGCTATCGCGGCATCGTCCGCGAGCTCGTGGCCCATCTGCAACGGCCCTTTGAGGGGAAAGCGAAGGTCGTTGCCACCGGAGGCTATGCCGGATGGGTGCTCGAGGGGAGCACGCTGGAGGTCACGCTGGACCCAACGTTGACGCTCTTTGGGCTCGGCGTCATCTTTGAGAATGGCGGTGCGGACTGATGGACGGATTCCTTGTCTCTCTGTTGAACCTGTTTGGCCTCGTCTTGGTCGTGCGATTGACGTTGCCCGCGCGGTACGCCCTGCTCAATCCCTACGCCGCGGCGGTGGATGGCCTGCTCAGCCGACTCTTCGGATTTCTGCGCTCGGCCCTGCCTTTGCCGCCCAAGGGACTTTGTTTGGTGGTGCTGGCGCTGGTGCTGGCTTCGCAAGCCGCGTTGGCGGCACGGCAGGGGCTGGCCGTCGTGAACGTCAGTGTCTTTGCCTTGTTCTCCTATCCGGCCAAAGGATTTTTTGGGTGGCTGGAGGTGGCGACGTTGCGCTTTTTTGGGTTCTACGTCACCTTGCAGGCGGCGGCTCTCTTTCTGAGACTTTGGCACTTGGGGCGACCGTTGCCGGGATTCACGGGAGACTTGCTCCGCTTGGCGGGGCGTCCGCTGACGTCGCTCCCACTTTGGGGTCAGCTCCTCGGCACCGCACTGGTGCTGTTCGCCTTTGTGTCGCTCGCCGCCGGACGTGCCTCCGGAACCGTGTGGCCGATGGCGGAGGCGGCAGAGGTGCAGGGGCTCTTGGGTGGCATGGGGCTCCCGAACGTCTTTGACCTTTCAGCCCTCCCCGCCGGAATCCGCAATCTCTTCCTGGCGGGCGCCCTGTTTGCCGGGGTGGCCATTCAGGCACAAGGCTTCCTTTTGCTGTTGCTCATTGTGCTGCTGATCTCCCATTTGCTGAGAGCGGCCCCGACCATCTTTTTCCTGACGGATGCGGTTCGCCTGTTCACCGGCCCCATTCCACCCTTCCGTTTGGGAGCGTTTGATCTTTCCCCGCTCGCGGCCTATTTCGCCTTGGGGATGCTTTCCTTCCTGCTCACAGGCGGGCTTCTATTCGTTGCCCGGATGGCTTCCTATGTGGTGTGAGCCTTACAAAACCGGAAGCCTCCTCACCGTCAAACTCACCCCAAGGGCCTCACAAAACGCCATTCTCGGGGTGGAGGAGGAGTGGCTCCGAGTGGCGCTCACGGCGCCTCCCGTGGATGGCAAGGCAAACGAGGCCGCGCGCCGATTCCTCGCCGACCGTTTGGACGTATCCCGAGTGGCCGTCACGCTGGTCTCCGGGCAAACAAACCGTCTGAAGCGTTTTGCCATCGCGGATCTTTCCCCTTCGCTCGCACAGGAACGGCTGATTGGGAAATCGTGAGGCTCCGTGGCGTCAGGGGAGATATACCGTATCTCACCCCGTCGCCCAGTGCATCCCGCCTCCGGGTGCGGTACGTCACGGAGATGCTAAGCCGCGCGCGGAGGTGCGAGCTCCCAAGATCATCCACCACCCTACGGGAAAATGCCGTGTGGCGTTCTGTGGCCGCCGTTGCGCCCTGCGTTATGGTATAATTCCACCCAGTTCAACCCCCAAGGAGAGCCATGCTTAAGCTCAAAGGAGTCTTCAGTGCGCTGGTCACGCCGTTCAACGAGGACGGCTCCGTCGATTACGGCGCTTTACGTTCCCTCATCCAGTGGCAGATCGCCGAAGGTGTCGCGGGCGTAAGCCCCGTCGGGACCACGGGCGAATCGCCCACGCTCAGCCCTGCCGATCACCTCAAAGTGATTGAAGCGACGGTCGAGGCCGTCGGGGGGAAGGCCAAAGTGATCGCCGGCACCGGCGCCAACTCCACGGAAGAGGCCATTCACCTGACCCGTGAGATTCTTGGGATCGGTGTGGATGCCACGTTGCAGGTCACCCCTTACTACAACAAGCCGAACGCGGAGGGGCTCTATTGCCACTTCGCCGCGGTGGCGGATCTCGGTGTGCCGGTGGTGCTTTACAATGTGCCAGGCCGGAGCGCCAAAGAGATCCCGCTGTCTGTCGTGGAGCGTCTTGCCGCACACCCCAACGTCTGCGCCATCAAGGAGGCCGCCGGCAGCGTGGATCGCGTGTCCGCCATCCGCCAGCGGTGCCCGGGGCTCACCGTGCTTTCCGGCGATGATGGGCTGACGCTCCCCATGATGGCGGTGGGCGCGGAAGGCGTGATTTCCGTCTGCTCCAACGTCATTCCCCGGGAGATGAACGAAATGGTGAAGTTGGCGCTTGACGGTGACTTCGTCGGGGCCCGGAAACTGCACGAACGCTATTACCCGCTCTTCTGCGATATGTTCTGCGACACCAACCCAATCCCCGTAAAGGCCGCGCTCGCACGGATGGGGAAGATTCATCCGGTCTACCGTCT
Source organism: uncultured Lentisphaeraceae bacterium (assembly GCA_949282555.1). Taxonomy (GTDB): domain Bacteria; phylum Verrucomicrobiota; class Kiritimatiellia; order RFP12; family DVOR01; genus Spyradenecus. Next base: position 5,159 of record CASDPK010000043.1, read on the forward strand.
GCCGCTCTGCGGCCCCGATGCCGCCAATCAGGCCCGCATCGATGCGTGCTTGAAGTCGCTGGGGCTGATCTGATCCATCGGGCGAAAGGAGCTGACGATGAAGCTTGCAATTCTCGGCGGCGCAGGCCGAATGGGGCAAATGCTCTTGGGGTGCGCACAGGAGCTTGGCTTGGAAGTGGTGGCGACAACGGAGCGTCCGGACAGCCCGTTTATCGGTCAAGCGGCCGGGAACGGATTGTCCTATCAAGCGGATTGGCCCGAAGCCGCCGACACTGTCATTGATTTCACGTTTCACACGTGCGTGACGGCCAATTTGGAAAACGCCGTTCGTTGCCGGCAAGCCTACGTGCTGGGGACGACGGGGCTCACCGAGGCCGAACGCGCCGCCGTTGATGCCGCCGCGCAGAAGATTCCGCTCTGCTTTGCCCCCAATTTTTCGTTGGGCGTGAATCTGCTCTTGGAACTCGTGCGCCGCGCCGCGTCCGTCTTGGACGAAAGCTACGACGCGGAGATCGTCGAGATGCACCATCGGCACAAGAAAGACGCCCCGAGTGGCACCGCCCTTGGCTTGGCACAGGCCCTTGCCGAGGGGCGCGGCGTTTCCTTGGAGGATGTCGCCTGCTATGGCCGCCACGGTATCGTGGGAGAGCGCCCCACCGGAGAAATCGGCATCCATGCCCTGCGCGGAGGCTCTGTGGTCGGAGATCATACCGTCCTCTTCGCCGCCGATGAGGAGCGCGTGGAAATCACCCATAAGGCCTCCTCGCGTGCCGCATTCGCCAAAGGTGCCTTGAAGGCCGCCCAGTGGCTCCAAGGACGCGCGCCCGGACGTTACGATATGCGCAACGTTTTGGGGTTTGAAGCATAAAAGGGGCGGCCTGTTGCCACGCGCCGTCATTGCGCTCGGAAGCAACCTCGGAGACCGTGAAGCCTTTTTGGACTTCGCGGTCTCTCAGATTTCAGCGCTTCCTGAGACACAGCTTCTTCGTGCGGCCCAACGGCGCGAGACGGCTCCAGTGGACGTTCCCCCTGAGTTCGCCGACCTCTCGTTTCTGAACTCCGCCGTTCTCATCGAAACCGAGCTTCCTCCCCTTCGGCTCCTTTCTGAGCTTCATGCGATCGAGGCCCAAGCCGGACGCGTGCGCACCGTCCGTAACGGTCCGCGCCCGCTCGACCTCGATATCATTCTTTACGAGGGCGTTACCTGCGACACTCCGGAGCTCACCCTCCCGCACCCTCGGGCCGCCCAGCGAACATTTGTGCTCGAACCGCTGGCAGACCTTGGCATTGATATGTCACATCTGCACCAAGCCTAAGCGCCCCTCCCCAAAGGGAGAACGCCCAGAGAACGGTTCAGTGATCACAGCCGATAGCCGGCCCGGAGGATATGCTCGCGATCCTGAGCGACTGTATTGCCAACGGTCGTCAGCAGATCACCTTCGATGGCCGCGTTGATTCCGAGCCGAAGCGCCGCATCGAGCGTCTCCGGTGAAAGCCGAGCCCGCCCTCCCGCAAAACGCAACGTCGCCGTAGGGAGCGCCACACGGAAAAGCGCCACGGTGCGCAACACCTCGCGTTCGGAAATCAATGGCATCGTCCCCAGCGGTGTTCCGGGAATGGGCGAAAGAATGTTGAGAGGGATGGAACGAACCTCAAGCTCCCGCAACGTCAGCGCCAACTCAATGCGATCCGTTTCGCTTTCGCCCATTCCGATGATACCGCCGGAACAAATCTCCATCCCAACACGTCGAGCCGCGAGAAGCGTGGACACCTTGTCCGCCTGCGTGTGGGTTGAACAGAGGCGCGGAAAGTAGGCGGGAGAAGACTCCAGATTGCAGTGATACCGCGAAACGCCAACCTCTGCCAGCCGACGCAACGCAGCCTCATCCAACAATCCCAGCGATGCGCACAATTCAAGCGACGTTTCCTGTCGCAGGCGCCGGAAACAAGCACAGACACCATCCAGCTCCTCTGCCGTCGGGCGGCGGCCACTGTTCACGATGGAAAAGCGCCGAATGCCCTGAGCCTCACAGGCTTTGGCGTGACGCAAACACTCGTCCGGCGAAATCAGCCCGTGAGCATCGCACGAAGCGACGCGATGATGCGCTGACTGAGCGCACCACTTGCAGTCTTCCGGACAACGCCCACACTTCCCGTTGACGATGGAACACATGTCAAACGTTCGCGAGGCCACCTCTCGCGTCAGGCGCTCCGCCTCCGCGAAAAGCCGCTCCTCCGGCCCTGCCGCCCAAGCCAGCAAGTCCTCTCGTGTGGGATGGATGGTTGTCCCTGCCATGGCACGACTCACCGATTGCCTCCCTGTGGCGGGGGCGCGGCCCGCATGAGTCGCCGCGGGCCATCATACGTGGTAAAGTTGTACACATCGTCCACGAGTTGTGCGAAATCTTGGGCGTCTGTCCCGGAAAGCCCCATCGACGTTGCAATCGCCCCGAGCAACACCCCGCGTTCCTTCTCACGAACCTCACGAAGCGTCTGCCACGTGTCGCGAAATGCCTCCCGCAACTCCTCTGAGGGCGTTTCTCCGGACTCAAAAGCCGCATTCATCTGTTCTTCCAACGCCGCCTGCTGAGCAAGCACATCCATAAATTGGGCATGCGTTTCACGCCCTTCCGGCGTCAGCAATGCGGTATCGACCGAATCCAAAAACTCCGCACGCACGGCCCGAGCCTCACGAATGGCCTGGCGAGCCTGTTCGTGGCGTTCCATAATCTCTTTATAGCGCTCCGGATCGGTCTTCTTCAACTCTTCCATGTGCTCGCGCCACGTGCGCGGCTTCGGCTTTTCCGGTTGCTCGGCTGAAGGTTGCACTTGTTCGACGACCTCCTCCTGAGCCTTCCGCAATGCGGCATTCTCCGCTTTAAGCGCCGCGACCTCCGAAAGGGCTTTCGCCAAAGCCGCCGCGTCCGATCCATCCTTCACCGTCACGGTCGCCGTGGAACCTGAGACCGGAAGGACTTCCACAATCGGTTCAGCGAAAAAACGTCCAGCCATAAACCCCGCGCCCAACAACGCAGCCGCGGCCAACAAAAGAAAAAGCGCTCCAACAGGTGTTCTCATGGCTTCTAGTATAGCATGTTAGAATCGGCAACAAATGGAATAACGCCCCAACCGCCTTGCTCGCGTACACAAAGACGCAGGATTGATGAACGCCATCCAAAGGCGAAAAACAAAAGGTGCCGCACCAAGTCAAAGCGCGACACCTTCTGCATAAGGACAGAAGTTATGCGTCACCCTGTCCCGGGGACCATTCAGCAGAAATCGGCCCCCGCCGCCCCGGCGCATAGATGGGGCGCGCCGTAATCGGGGCTGCATGGTGGCTCTCGGAACCATCACGCGGGCCATCGGCCTGCGTCCGGGCCCACCGCTTGGCCACGGGCTTTTCACGGCGCGGGCCTCGGCCGGTTTCCGGCTCACCACCCTTTTGCTCACGGGTGCCACGCGGACGGAACCGAGGTTCCCGTTCGGGACGAACCGCCTTTTGAGCCTTAGGCTGCGGCTTTTCTTCCGGCTTTTCGGTGTCCTGCTCTCGCGGAGCTTCCGCAACCGGGGCAGTAGGCTCCTCCTGGTGCGCCTTCGGAGGTTCCTCGGCGGCGGGCTCTTGCGAAACAGGGGCTTCCGAAGCAACCGTCGACGTCACCGGCTCAGAGGACGTTTCCGGCGCTTGCGCCGATGCCTCTGGGGGAACCGGCGTGGTTGCCCCTTCCGGCCGACGATCCCGCCGCCGTCCGCGAGGCGCGGGCGCGGGGAGTTCCGCATACATCCACTCCTCGGGCATCACGCACTTGAGCGGTTCATTGATGTATTTTTCGATGTCGGGAATGATGAAGCTCTCATCCTCATCGGCAAACGAGATGGCCGTTCCCGTGTGCCCCGCACGCCCCGTGCGCCCAATGCGGTGGACGTAATCCTCGGGTTCATAGGGGAAATCGTAATTCACCACAAAGGCGATATCATCCACGTGAATGCCGCGGCCTGCCACATCCGTGGCCACCACCGTGCGCACCGTCCCGGCACGGAACGCCTCAAGGATCTTCAAACGGCGCACCTGGTTCACGTCGCCGGAGAGCACCTCACAAGCGATGCCACGGCGGCGCAGGTTCTCGCTGATGCGTTCCGTCGTGAACTTACGATTGCAGAAGATAATCGTCCGCGCCTCGGGGTATTTCGCCAAGTGGTTGTAGAGCAGGCGGAATTTCTCGTCAGAGCGTGCAATATAAACAATCTGCTTCACGGTGTCGGTGGCCAAACTCTCGGCCTCGATTTCCACGCGCACCGGATCGCGCATCCACATCGCGGCAAGGTTCATCACCGTGTCGTTGAGGGTGGCGGAATACAGCATGGTGCAACGATGGTCGCGATCCGGGAGATGACTGACGATGGCACGGACATCCGGAATGAAGCCCATGTCCAGCATCCTGTCAGCCTCATCGATCACCAACGTGTCCACCTGGCGCAGGTCCACAATGCGGCTGCGCATGTAGTCCTTCAATCGGCCGGGCGTTGCCACGAGGAGATCCACCGGAGCCTCCTCCAGTTCCCGACGCTGGCGATCATAATCCATCCCGCCGTAAACGGCCAACGACCGCACATCGCCGCAATACTTCCCAAGCGCCTCGGCATCCTTGCAGATCTGAATCACCAATTCACGGGTCGGCGCCAAGATGAGCGCACGCGGACACCCGGGCTTGAGATTCCGCTTCTCCGGCGTCCTGAGATAACGCGTAAGCACGGCAATAAGGAATGCCGCCGTCTTTCCGGTGCCCGTCTGGGCGCGCCCGGCGACGTTCTTCCCTGCCAACGAAAACTCCAACGACTGCGCCTGAATGGGCGTGCAATATTCGAAGCCAAGATCCGCCACCGCATGCAGAATCTCACTCGGCAGACCGAAATCAATGAAACGCTTTTTCCCTTCCGCCTCGGGCACGTTGTAAGACGCGGGGTCCCACGCGGCGTGGGCCGCGGCATAAGCCTTCAGCTGCTCCTCCGTGAAGGCGCCGCCGGGACGTTCCGCCCCAGCCGGCGTGTCGCGGAATCCCTTGCTCGGGCGATCACGGCGCTCACCCCGCACCCCTCCGCGGCCACGCCCACGACGGCGGGCATCCCGCCCCCCCTCGGCACGGCGCGCACGGCCCTCGCGCGGGAGCGACTCCGTCCCGGATTCGCCCCGAGGCGCACGCTCACGCCCGGAGGAAACGGTCGTCTCCTCGGCCTTCACCTCCCGCTCCGGCTTCGGCCCACGCGGTTTGGCGGAACGCGACCGCGTCGGGCCACGCCCATCGGCAGGCGCCCCATCCTTTGCGGGAAACGCGGCTTTGGGTTTCCCATTGCGGGGCTTGCGGCCACCTTGGGGGGAACGTTGCTTCCGGGGGGCGTTGCCTTTGGCGGCGGGCGCCTGTGCCCGAGCCTCGCCAAAGCCAAGGACAGATTTGATTTTGGAAAGAAGACCCATCTTGCGGTGCCTCCTCTTGTAAAGATAATACACCCAGGCTTAGGCGGCAGAAACCACCCGACACTCCCGGAGAAAGCGAAAGAGGGGCGACGTCTCCGTCTGAAGACGTCCGCCCCCTTCGGAATCCACGCGAGGGACACCCCCGCGCGGAGGTTTGTTAGCGCTTCGAGAACTGGAAGCGGGCGCGGGCGCCACGCTGACCGGGCTTTTTGCGCTCTTTCATGCGGGCGTCGCGGGTCAGGCAACCGGCCTTCTTGAGCACTTCACGGAGGGAAGCATCCATCGCGCAGAGGGCGCGGGAAAGGGCATGGCGCATGGCGCCCGCCTGTCCGGCAATGCCGCCGCCGTTGGCGGAGACGAGCACGTCATACTTCCCGAGGAGATCCGTCATCGCGAAGGGCTGATTGATGTAAGCGCGCAGAGACTCGCTGGGAATGTAACGCTCGAGCTCAACGCCATTCACGGTCCACTTTCCGGAGCCGGGGATCAAGCGCACGTGCGCGACAGCAGTTTTACGGCGTCCGGTGGCTTTGGTCAGTTCGTTAGCCATGGTTCAAAATCCTTTCAGAAAGCTTCAGATGCTGAGGGGCTCGGGCTTCTGGGCCGCGTGCGGGTGCTCGGCGCCGGCGAAGACTTTCAGACGGGTCATGCGGACCGTGGCGGTGTTGTTCTTGGGAAGCATCCCCCACACGGCGTCCGTGATGAGGCGGGTGGGATTCTTCTCGCGGATGACGTTCGCGGGGGTCTTGGAGAGACCGCCACGCCAGCCGGTGAAGTCCACATACTGCTTCTGCACATCCTTCTTGCCGGTAAGGGCCACCTTCTGCGCATTGATCACGATCACGAAGGCTCCGGTATCCACGGAAGGGGAGAAATCCGGCTTGTCCTTGCCACGAAGCACATTCGCCACCTTCACGGCCAAACGGCCAAGGGGCTTATCCGCCGCATCGACGATGTACCACTTGCGGCTTTCGTTGTTGGGCAACTCAGGAAGAGTCGTCTTAGTCATGTCTTTACCCTGTCTTTCCTTGACGCATGGGCTCCCGCTCGGCGCACCTTCAACGGTCCGGCGGCCGGGGAACCCGAGCATATGCGGATTCTGCCGGGGCAAGACAACAGGGAGTCAGGGCGTGTCTCACCAATTCCGCATATGTGTCTTTTTAGAATAGCAGACTTCTCCCCTCTTGTGCAAGTCTTATTTTGCCAACCGGGAGGTATCGTATACAGGGAACCATTGCGTAACGCGTGCTTTTCCGTTTTGCGTCGTCAGCCGCTTGCCATCGTGTCGCAGAGGAAACCAAGCACACCTCTGATTACCTATTAGGCACTCTCGACATCGCCCACCAAGCAACAACACCTTGCAACGTCGAATATCCCACTTGAGCCAACACGAATCCCGGGATTTCATACGAAGGCCAATAACCCATCACAATCGGGGAAAACAAAAACAATTCAAACCGTTCCGACACAAAACAAAGCCACGGCAATCCCCACCCCCACAACAGATGCAAAAGGCAAAGGACACCTTGAAGCGTGCGATGTCCCCTCAGCACAAAAAGCAACGTGGACGAAAGGACAAAAACCACACACAAAGGAAGACGCAAGCACACCAAATAAGGAAGCGTCCGATACGGCGTCACCAGAAGCACGTCCAAGCAGGAAAGAAACAGCCCAAGGAAGGGAAACACGGCGAACGCCCAAAACGAAGGACTCTTCCACGGATTGATTCGCTTAAAACAGCACATTCCCAACCCCAAAACGGCACACACAATGTGAACGAGAAAATAACCTCCCAGCAAGTAATAGGCAATCATAGGGCACACTCCTTTCCGCTTGTTGGGTTTGATTGTACCATTTATATATCCCCGCCATTCACTGGAGCGGTTCACATCTAGGGCAAACGCATCTAATTTTGGTAAATATAAAGGGATGAATGAGAATCATGTTTTGTTTCGTTTGATGTTGGCGGTCAAAGAGCCCCGAGTGGCGCGGACACGGGTGTATGAA
>CASDPK010000044.1 GCA_949282555.1 uncultured Lentisphaeraceae bacterium
CGCGCCACTCGGGGTTCTTTGACTGCCAACATCAAACGAAACAAAACATGATTCTCATTCATCCCTTTATATTTACCAAATTTAGATGCGTTTGCCCTGGAAGGATGTTTTCCTTTGCGCTGATGGCGCGGAGGATGTGTTATGATATGGGGCGTTTTCCATCCGACAGTTTTATGGAGACTGACAGTATGAAACAGTACAACGTGGGCTTGGTCGGCATCGGTGCCGTGGGCACGGAAATGATCAAGGTGCTCCGCCAGCGTAAGTTCCCCGCGAAGGAGATCCGCGTGCTTGCCACCCGTGAGCGCGATGAGGTCATTGCGGGCGAGACGTTCCATGTGCGTGAGACGACGCCGGAGGCCTTTGAGGGGCTGGACGTGGTGCTCTTCGCGGGCACGGAGGGCTCCAAGGGCGCCAGCAAGATGTGGGGACAGGTGGCCATCGATCGGGGCGCCATCGTCATCGACAATGGCGATGATTTCCGCATGAAGGACGATGTGCCGCTGGTGGTGCCCGAGATCAATGCCGACGACATGGAGCGCATGGTTCGCGCGGGGAGCCGCTTCATCGCGAACCCGAACTGCTCCACGATCATCACGCTCATGGGCATCGCCGCGCTTCATCGCGTCAATCCGCTTCGCCACATGACGGCCGTGACGTTCCAGAGCGTTTCGGGGGCCGGGCGTGCCGCCATCGATGAGCTGGAAACGCAGATGCGGCAGGTGGTGGCCGGAGAGCCGACGGCTCCCAAGGCGTTCGCCCACCAGATCGTCGCCAACGTGATCCCTCAAATCGGCGGAACCAAGCAGGAAATGCCCGGGTTCACCACCGAAGAGGCCAAGCTGACCTTTGAAAGCCGGAAAATCCTCGGGGCGCCGGATTTGCGCATTGCCTGCACGTGCGTTCGCGTGCCGGTGTTCTATGCCCACAGCATCGCCGTGCATGCGTCGTTTGAGCGGCCGTTCAAGGTGGAGGAGGTGCGCGATATCATCAAGCAGGCCCCGGGCGTGGAGCTGGTGGATGATCTCGGCGCCGCCGTCTATCCGATGCCGAAGGATTTCGGTGGCAAGGACAACGTGGGCATTGGCCGCATTCGCGTGGATCCTTCCGTCGAGAACGGCATCGCCTTGTGGTGCTCCGGTGACAATATCCGCAAGGGCGCGGCGCTCAATGCCGTGCAGATCGCCGAGGAATTGATCCGGCGCGGCCTTCTTTGAGACTAAGGAGACAAGCTATCATGTCCGAACTCTGCCCCTGCGGCTCCGGAAAGCCTAAAGCGGATTGTTGCGGCCCCATCCTCGATGGGGCGCGCAAGCCCGCCACCGCCGAGCAGTTGATGCGTGCGCGGTATTCCGCCTACGCCGTCGCCGACATCGATTTCCTCTACAACACCTCCGGCCCCGACGTGCAGCGGGAGTTTGACCCGGAATCCTCCCGCCGCTGGGCGGAAGGCTCGGAGTGGAAGGGAATGGAAGTCATCGCCACGGAAGGCGGCGCTGAGAGCGACAGCGAAGGCACCGTTGAATTCGTGGCCCGTTACAGCGTCAACGGAACCGATTTCGAGCATCATGAGCGCTCCACGTTCCAGCGCCTTGACGGCGAATGGAAGTTCATCGACGGGGAGCTGGTGAAGCCGAAACCCATCGTCCGTGAATCCGCGAAGGTGGGCCGTAACGATCCCTGCCCTTGCGGGTCCGGAAAGAAATACAAGAAGTGTTGCGGTAAATGACCGCCTTCCATGCGGGGCACCGAAAGGTGCCCCGCATGATTTCATGCTCTAGGAGTGTGCCATGGCTTACGAAAACGCAAACATTGAGACGATTGCCCGTGGGGTGCTGGTGCAGAATGGGAAGCTGCTTGTTTGCCAGCCGCGAAAAGGAGGCAGATGCTACCTTCCCGGCGGGCATATCGAATTCGGAGAGACGGCCCGCCAGGCACTCGTGCGGGAGATTCGTGAAGAGATGGGACGCGATGCCTCAGCGGGGGACTTCCTTGCCGTTGCCGAAAATGCCTTCGTCCAAAACGGCGAGCCCCACTGCGAGATCAACCTCTTCTTCCGCCTCGACATCCCCGGGCTTCCCGTTGCGTCCGACCCGCCTGCGTGCGAAGAGTGGATTGCATTCCGCTGGGTGCCTTTTTCCCAAGACGCGCTCCGCGCGGCGAATCTGCTTCCTGCGCATTTGATTGATGATCTTCCTCAATGGATACAGGCGCCGGGCGCCCACAAAGAGGCCGGCTTCCCCAACACATCGAACCCATAAGCATCTGAAACCTTCGCGCGATTGATGCCTTGCACAAAAAAAGCCCAGAGAACAACGTTCTCTGGGCCTTGGATTATGGTCGGCCTCGCGGGATTCGAACCCGCGACCCTAGCATTAAAAGTGCCATGCTCTACCAACTGAGCTAGAGGCCGAAAATCGCGGGGTAGTATATCACAACGCCGAGAAAAGGTAAAGGCCCTAACACGCTCGGCGATTCCAAGGCGAACAAGCGCGCCTTTATCCGTGCTAAGCCGAGTCAAGTGTGCTATGCTACGCGGCTTTCATTTTACCAAGGAACACGGAATATCATGCTGAACGTCGACTGGAAGCGTATCGGGAAAACAGGTCTTGAGCGGTTTCGCCCCGCTTTGTGGGAATGCCTCCGCGAGGGGTATTCTTGGAAAACGTTTGGCGCGGATGTGGTGGCAGGGCTGATCGTTGCGGCGGTCGCGCTTCCCTTGGCCATCGCCTTTTCCATCGCGGCGGGATTGCCGCCGCAGGCAGGCATGATCACGGCTGTGGTGGCGGGCTTTGCCATCTCGGCTTTCGGCGGGTGCCGTGTGCAGATCGGTGGGCCGACGGGGGCCTTCATCGTGATCATCTACGGCATCTATGCGCAATTCGGCATGGCGGGATTGATGGCGGCCACGGCCATGGCGGGCGTCATCCTCATTCTGCTGGGACTTTGTGGGCTGGGATCGATCATCAAATACATTCCTTATCCCGTGACGGTGGGTTTTACCTCCGGCATCGCGCTCATCATCTTTGCCGGGCAGATTGAGGCTTTGCTCGGACTGGATTGTGCGGCCACACTGAATGGCGCCAAGATGCCCGGAGACTTCCTCGGGAAGCTGAGTGTTTACGCACATGCCATCACGACCGTGAACTGGGCCGCCGTTGGAATCTCTGCCATGACCGTGCTTTTGTGCGTTTACTGGAAGCACGTGACACAGCGCATTCCGGGCTCCATCGTGGCCATTGTGGCGGCAACGCTTGTGGCGCTGGCGCTTCAATCGTTCGGCATTGAGGTGGAGACCATCGGCAGCCGTTTCCCTGAGGTGGCCGGTGGCATGACCTTTGCCTTCCCGAAGGGGATGGATTGGAGCGCGGTGGACTTCCGTGCGCTTTTCTCGCCGGCAATTTCGATTGCGCTCTTGGCGGGCATTGAATCGTTGCTCTCGGCGGTGGTGGCCGATGGCATGATCGGCCGCCGGCACAACTCCAACACCGAACTCATCGGCCAAGGCATCGCCAATCTGCTCTCGCCCCTTTTCGGGGGCATTCCCGCCACAGGTGCCATCGCCCGCACGGCCACCAACATCAAGAATGGCGGCCGCACGCCCGTGGCCGGCATCCTTCACGCCGTTTTTCTGTTGCTCGTGATGCTTTTTCTCGGACGCTACGCCGCGCTCATTCCCATGGCCGCGCTGGGCGGCGTGGTGGCCATCGTTGCGTATAACATGAGCGAATGGCATCTCATCAAGGGTCTTCTTCGGAGCACGCGTTCGGATGTGTTGGTCATGCTCACGAGTTTTTTGCTCACGGTGTTGGTGGATCTCACGGTGGCCATTCAGGCCGGCGTGTTGTTGGCGGCCTTTCTCTTCATCCGCCGTATGGGTGAATCCACCGAAGCCCGTGACGTAACGCGTCTGCTGGCGGGGCAAGATGAGGGGCGCCGTCCCGATGACCTTGGGCAACCCGGCATTGAGGTTCCGGAAGGGGTGGAAGTCTTCGAAGTTTACGGGGCGCTGTTCTTTGGTGCGGCGGACAAGTTCAAGGATACGTTGCTCTCGCACGCCCATCGTCTGCCTCGCGTGCTCATTCTGCGGATGCGCCATGTGCTCATGCTCGACGCCACAGCGCTCCATTCCCTTGAAGAGGTCTACGCCCATACGCACGCCCGCGGGGTGACGCTGGTGCTCTCGGGCGTGACGGCCCAACCGCTCATGTTGATGGTGCGCTCCGGTTTCCTTGATCGTATTGGACAAGAGAACGTCCACGGACACATCATCGACGCGCTCGCCCGGGCTCGCGAGTTGCTACGGGGCTGACATCTAACCGCGACGGAGAAGGGCCTCAAGGTCTTCCGTCAGCGGTGCCTCCAACAGCATTGAAGCCCCCGATTCCGGATGAAGGAAGGCCGCCGAACGCGCGTGCAGGAAATGGCGCGGGAAACCTTCAGGAACGAAACCGCCATAGCGTCTGTCGCCAACGATCGGCATTCCCGCGAAGGAGAGTTGGGCACGGATTTGGTGCGTCACGCCCGTACGAATCGCGACATCCAGCAAGGTGCACGGACACCCCTCCACACGAAGCGTCCGCACCGGAGTGTAGGAGGTGACGGCCCGCATGGGGCGCTTCGCGTCATGCCAGACGGAGGCATCCACCATGCGCCCAGGGTAACGGGGATTGTGCGCAAGCAAGTGTTCCAGCCGTCCCGGTGCACGCACCGTTCCTGAGACCAAAGCCACATAGCGCTTGTCCACCGCATGAGCGGAAAATTGCGCCCGAAGTGCCGCATAAACTGCCTGTGTCCGCGCCGCCAAAACGAGCCCAGACGTATCCCGATCAATCCGATGCAGGATGCCGCACGTCAACGGGCCATCCCCCACCCCGCCCACCTCCGGGAAGCGTGCCAGCACGGCATTCGCCAACGTATCCGTCTCGTCCGGTGCATTCGGCTGGCAATCCATCCCCGCGGGCTTGTTCAGCGCGAGCACAGCCCCATCTTCATAAACGATCCTCAACGGCAGAGCAGGATTGGGAACCACCTTCGCAACACTCGGCGCTTGCTTCAGAAGATAACACCCGCCCTTCCGAACACGCTCCCCTTTCGCGCATGGATGCCCGTCCGGCGTGGTTACTCCGCCCGTCTCCAGCAATCGTCGCACGGCCGTACGCGGCACGGATGGGAAATGCCCGGCCAACCAAGCATCCAACCGCAATCCCTCTTCGGCGTCCGTCGGGCGAAGCTCAATCACAGGGCACCTCCACCGCCTTCCCCGCTCGGGTAAAAAGCAATACGGCTCGGAGATTTTCCTTCGGCCAGCCTGTGAGTGCCGCCAGCGCCGTGCGATAATCCGACATCTGGCGGACATATCCCGGCGTCACCTCCGCACGGCGAGCGGTCTTGAAGTCGTAAATCACAGCCTTTCGTTCTGCGGGGAAGAGATGCACCCGATCAAACTGACCTGCGAGGTAGCGCAAAGCGCCGCGCTCCGACACCCGCACCGAGAATGGCCGTTCCCGCCATAGTTCGCAAGGCTCTTTCGGCTTCCGAAAGACGGACGCGAGCGTCTCGGGGAGTCCCAGATCGTCCGTCTCCGACCACGCGACAGCGGCGAACCTCGAATGTTCCGAAAGACCAAACTGGCGGGCGGCATCGGCATCCTCCGCCAGCAGTTCCGCCAAGGACATGGCGCGGGCTCGTTCGGAGGGCAACTCCACCTCGGGTTTGGGCCGTCCTTTGGCTCGTTTCCAAGGGACAGACGAAGCAACCGGCACGGCATCGGTACGGAGCGGCACATCGTCACCCTCCCACCAATCCGGATTCCCACTGGCAAAGACTCGCGTCGCCCCCTCCACCTCCGGCACCGGGCACGCCTCCCCAGTGAGCGACCGAAAGACCAACCCCGCACGCTTGCGAAGACTCTCCGCCTCCTTTTCCGGAGCCAAGACAATCTGCTCGCGACGGGCACGGGTCAGTGCAACGTAGAGCGCACACAGGTCATCCCGGTAACGCTGTTCCCGCCGCGTGTTTCGGGATGCCTCCAAGGGTTGGACAGCCTCATACGTCTCACCTAAGACAGGCCGCTCAAGCACCCAATCCTCCCCGACCTCGCACGTCTCTCCCCGTTCGTTGAGCAAATCCCCGGCCAACACAGTGAACACCACATCAAAGGTCAATCCCTTGGAATGGTGAATCGTCATCAAACTCAGCACCCTGGCATCCGCGGAACACGGTACCTCCAAGCCTTCCACCGCCGCCCATGCATCCGCCGGATCGACAGACCCCGCATCATCCACCCCTTGCAATCCCTGACGCACCGTCGCCAAAACCTCTCGGTCATACTCCGTGAGCCGTCCACCGCACGGCGTCTCCGGGCCGAAGAGCGCATCCGCCCAAGCGACGAACCCCTCCCGCGCCACCACCTCCATCCATCCCGCAAGCGTCGCGGAGTCACTCCGCTCCGCGAGTCCAAGCTGGCGCGCGATCTCCCCCCACAAGGTCGCCCGCGGATCGGCCATCCAATGCAACAATGCCTTGACCAATCGCCCCATGGGCGCGTCAGAAACCCTACGGCGGCCATCAATGGCACAGTCCACACCCAGCGTCCGCAACCGAGCCAACAACCCCGGTTCGTCTCCGCCGTTGCCTTGGAACAGTCCGTTGGTTGGCGCCAGCACCGCCCCGGAAAGACGATGGAAGGAGAGCGCCTTCCAACGGGCCGCAATGACCGCGGCCAGCGATCCCATCCAGTCGGCTTTCTTTCCCTCCAGAACAATGGCTTCCGCTCGGCCAAAATCCTCCCGGTGCGCGACATGGTCACGCCAACACGCACGCCAAGCACGCAATGGCTCACGTTGCCAAGGCTCCGCCTCCGCCTCAATCCCGGCAGGCAAGCGGAACACGCGATTCACCATGGCAATGATGTCCGGGCTGGAACGGTAAGACTTGACCAGCTCCGTCCCCGCGGGGATATCTGGCACCCGGCCAGGGTCCCCAAAGAGCGTGGCATCGCCGCCTCGCCACCCGTAAATGGACTGCTTGGTGTCGCCCACGTAGAAGAACGTCCCATCCTCTGCGGCGGCCAGCTCATGGGCGATTCCCGAAAGCACGCTCCATTGCTCAGTGCTTGTGTCCTGGAACTCGTCAATCATCAGATGGCGGATGGCCGCATCCAAGCGATACGCCACATACATCCGCTCCGGATCGCACACCGAGAGCCGCCCCCCCAACGCACGGGCTAGGGCACGCGTGAGCTCCGAGAACCCCATCCGCCCCGTCTCCGCAGACCACGCGGCAGAAGCCTCTTCCAACGCCGAGATGGCCTCATGGAGCGCCGCCGTATGCCGAGCGCTCTGCCCAAGGTCGCGCGCCAAGAGATCCTGCCACAACGCCCCCGCCGCGGCCCGAGCCTCCGAGGTCAGCGTCAAGGTCTTGCGATAATAGGTGTGGCACCCCTCTTCTGAAAGCGCGTGGAACTTCTCCGCCTTCTCCCACGCGCCTCCCCAGCGCGCCTTCAACTCGCGCAGAGACTCAATCTCCGGCCAATACCCATCCAAAAGCGCCCTAAACGCCGCCGCATGTTTCTCGGAAACCCCATCCAACGGTTGCGCCCGCAGAACCGCCATCGTCTCCAAGCGATCCGCACAAGGGCGTGGAAGCGGAACGCCGAGCGCATCGAGATTGCCCCATCCCTTCGGATGCCCCTCCGCAAAGCGTCCAAAGTCACGAATGAGCGTTTGCAGACGCTCACAGAGTGCGCCGGCGGGCGCCGTGCCTTCGTAACGGACGTCCAATCGGCGCAACAGTGCCTCCGCCGAGGTTTCGGAGGTCACCCGCAACGCCCGGCGGACCGTCTCACGCAAGGCTTCACGGGCTTCGGCTCCGGAGCCCTCTTCGTAAAGGGTGAAATCCGGATTGAACCCCAGCTCATAGGCAAAGAGCCGGGCCACCTTGGCGGAAAAGGCGTCAATGGTCGAAATCTGAAGCCGTGGCAACGCCTCAAGCACCCGCGCCAAGACTTGGACACGCTGCGCCGCCGTGAGGCCAAGATCCTTCACGTCGTTTTTGACGAGCCGCTTGACCACCGCCGAGAAGATTTCGCGCGTGGCCGCACGGGTGAACGTCAGCGCGCAAATGGCATCGGGCGGAACCCCAGCGGCCACCAAATGGCAAAAGCGCACCGACAGCGCCACGGTCTTCCCGCTGCCTGCCGAAGCGCTCAAGTAATACGACTTCAGATCCTCCACCGCCGGCCCTCCGGCCTCACCGCTTGGGGCGGCGGGATTTCGGCGTCAGATTGCCCTGCCCACGCCCCAACGACGGGCGCCCCTTGGCGGCTGGGCGACGAGGCGACTTGGGAAGCGGACGGCGACGGGGGGCTTCCGTTGACTGCCGGGCCTCCGAATCCTCCGACGTTTTGCCGGAAGCGTCGGGCTTCTCATCGGGACGAATGCGCGAGCGGAATTGCAGAATGACCGCCGCCCCCTCCAAATCAAAGGCCTCGCGGATGTTGCGCACCACATAATCCTGGAAAGGCTTTGTGGCGATCCGCGCATCATTCACGAACAACCGCAGAATCATCGGGTTGGCCCCCGTCTGCGTGGCATAATGGAAGCGCAACTGGCGACCGTTCCGGCTGGGCATCTGCGTGCGGGCCAACGCCTCCGAAAGCGTCCGATTCAGCACACCCGTGGGCAGGACGCGGCGCTGATTGCCCGCCACGCGGTCGATGGCCTCAATGCTGTTGCGCACGTTATAACCCTCGCGGGCGCTCATAAAGACCACGGGGACATGGCGAAGATAGGGCATCATCTCGCGCAGATGGGCGATGGCCGCCGTCTCGGTGTATCCCTTCGCACGCGCCAAATCCCACTTGTTCACGAGGATGACGCACGCTTTGGCCTCACGCTGAATCATGGACGCGATGAACTTATCCTGCGTGGTCGGGCCGATCTCGGCATCCATCACCAGCACCGCCACATCGCACTCGCGCACGGCCTCCTCACTGCGGAAGAGGGAGAACCGCTCCACCGAAGTGTCGATCTTGTGCACATGGCGCATTCCGGCCGTGTCCACCAGCGTGTAATGGCGGGCCGTGGGGCCGGAGCCGATGGTGAACGGCACATCCACGCAATCGCGCGTGGTGCCGGCCACATCCGAAACGATCACGCGGTCACTGCGCAACAATCGGTTGATATAGCTGCTCTTTCCCGCATTCGGGCGACCCACCACCGCCACGCGCAACGGCTTGGCGGCCTCGGCCAGCTCAGCCTCCGTCTTCGGCGGCAACGCCTTGACCACGGCCTCCATCAGCTCATCCACCCCGCGGTTATGCTGCGCCGAGACGGCAAAGGCCGGGAACGCCAAGCGGTCAAAATCCCCCGCCCCCTCCTCATGCCGGGGAAGGTCGCACTTGTTGATGGCCACAAAACACGGACGCCCGCTCTTGTGAACCAAGCGCGCCACCTCCTCATCGGCCGGTTGGAGCCCGGCCAGCACGTCCACCACGAGGATCACGGCTGCGGCATCGGCCATGGCCACATCCACCTGCTCGCGCACGGCCATTTCGATGACGTTATGCTCCTTGGTGCCATCGAACAAGCGAATGCCGCCGGTATCCACCAAATGAAAAGACTCATCATGCCAAGCGACCTCGCGCACGATACGGTCGCGCGTCACGCCGCTCTGATCATGCACAATGGCGATACGTCTATTGGCGATACGATTGAAAAGGGCGGACTTCCCCACGTTGGGGCGTCCCACGATCACAACCGTCCGTCGGGGTGTCAACTGCTGTTCCATGGGGCACAGTTTACCAAAGCCTCCGCCTCGCCGCCCAACCCCTCCTTGCCCAAAAACGAAGTGCTCCGCATCCCAAGGGGAGATACGGAGCATCTCAAGCCGGGATATACCGCATCCCGAAACGCGACCTACCGCGCGGCGGAGGAGGCGCGTTCGAGGAAACGGCCGCGACGCGGGGCGGAAGGATTGATTTGGCCGCCCATCAGGACGGGAGACCCATTCACGAAGACCGTGTCGACCCCCTGCGCGAAACGGTGGGGGTGGGCATAGTCGGCACAATCCCGCCACGCCTCGGGGTCGATCAGCACGAGGTCCGCATAGTTCCCCTCGCACACCGTGCCGCGATGGGGAAGTCCGAACGCTTGGGCGGGGAGCCCCGTCATGCGGCGGATGGCCTCCTCCGGCGGCACCCCCAGGCGCTCCGTCAGCAAACGGAAGAACCGCGGATGGGTGCCATAGGCGCGCGGATGGGGCCAGTCGCGCCCGAGCGGCCCCCACGGCGCACGGAGGGACGCATCCGACCCCGGCATGATCCAAGGCCGAGCAAGGATGCCCAGCAGATTCTCTTCGCACATCCCGAAGAAAAAGGCCCCCGTCCGGCTCCGATCCGCACGGAGAATGCGCACCACCGCCTCGCCGAAGCCGCACGCCCATTGCCGCATGAGGGCGGCGAGGGTCTGCCCGGGGCATTCGCGTGTTTCGGGAGCCCATGTGCCGCCGATCATGACGCTCTCAGGGTCACGCCCGGAGGCGTCGAGTTCCGCCACGATGCGTTGCCGCGTCACGGGATCATCCAAATTGCGAAGGATGGCCGAATTGCCCTCGGCGGAGGCCCAATCGGGCAACACGATGTCGAGATCCGTCCCGGCGGAAAGATAGGGATAGCGATCGGAATGCACCCACAAGCCCTCGGCGCGTGCGCCCTCGATGCGCTCCAACGCGGCGGGAAGTTTGGGCCAATTCGCCCGCCCGCTGGTCTTGAGATGGGAAATCTGCGTGTGAATGCCGGTGGCCCGCGTGAGCGCGAGCACTTCGTCGATGGATTCCAGGAGGCGGTCGCCCTCACTGCGCATATGCGTGGCGTACATCCCGCCCTTCCGCGCACAGGCCCGCGCCAACGCCAGCACCTCCTCCGGGCGGCTATGGACGCCGGGGAGGTAGACCAGCCCGGAGGAAAGCCCCCAGACGCCCTCATCCAGCGCCTGCTCAAGGCGGCGAACCATCTCAGCCACCTCGTCGGCCGTGGCGGCCCGCGGCGCATCCCCCATCACGCCTTTGCGCAAGGTGTTGTGTCCCGCGAACAGCACCACATTGGTCGCCGGGCGAATGGCTTCCAAACACGCGCGATAATCCGCCACGGTGTCCCAATTGGGGCCGTGGGCCTCGCGCCCGGGACGCGCCGGATAGGTCTGAGACTCCCAGTCGGAAGGCAAGCGGGCGCCGTTCAGGCGCGGGGCGGCGCTCCCCCCGCACTGCCCGCCAATTTCCGTTGTGACCCCTTGGAGCAACTTGCTCGGGGCGTAGGGCTCAAGCAGCAGGAAGGCGTCAGAATGGGTGTGCGCGTCGATGAACCCGGGCGTGAGCCAAAGCCCCTCGGCTTTGCGCTCTGCCCGCCCCTGCACCGCCGAAAGATCGCCCACGGCGGCAATCCGCTCACCGACAATGCCCACATCGGCTCGGAAGGGTTTTGCGCCCGTTCCGTCGAACACCGTTGCACCTCGCAAAACAAAATCGAAATCCATGCCGAAAGTATAGCACATGGCGCCATCGGCCCAGGCGCACGCAACGGTTCCGCCACGCCATGGCATATGCTATACTCGGCGCATGAGACGAAGTAACTGGATGGTCTTTGTGTTCTTGTTCTGCCTTGCCGCGTTATCGCCCGTGGCCACCGCGGCGGAGTCCCGCGAGCTGACGCCGGAGGAGCGGTATGGCCCGATGTTTTACGGCCTGCGACTGCCGGAGACCGGCGCTCGCCTGCTGTTGATCATCGACACGTCCAAATCCATGGGGCGCAAAGACAGCACACGCACCGATGGCGGGCGACGATGGGACACGCTGCTGGACGAGGTGCGGACGATGACCAACGAGATGGCGGCCCTCATCGCCGCCCGGAAGGTCTGCTTCACGGTGTCGGTGCTCTACGAGGGCGGTGACCTGCCCCACGCCGGCTCCGAGCCCTTCGACCTCGCGCAGGCGGGAAGCGCCGAACGGTTGCTCAGCGCGCTTTCCGCCAAAACATTCGTTTCCGGAGGCAGTTTTGAGACCACGTTTGGGGAGACGCTTTGGCCCCTCGTCGCCCGCCAGCACATCACGCACATTGTGTATTTGGGCGACAATGACATCGCCCGCCATGCCGAGACCGTGCGTGATGCCGTTTCGGCATGGTATGCCCTTCCTCGGACGGCGCCCGAGGCCCATCAGCGGCCGTTGTGGAATCAGAAGCGTGCTTGGTGGAAACCGTGGGAACGTTGGCGGCGGCCGACACGGGGCGTCCCAACGTTTCGTGCGCAACAGGCCTATCCACCGCCGCCGCGGGATGTGACGTTCTCCGCCGTGGCCATCGGGCAGGCGTCCCCTTTCCTCAAGGAGCTCACGGCACTCGGCAAGGGGGAGTACGCGGAGCGCCTGTCCAAGCGCTCCCGCAATGCCAAAAAGCAACCCTGAATCCTGCGCTATTCGTCAAATAGAAAAGACACCGAAGGGGTGAGAGGGGTGGGAAGGTGTTCGTCATTTACTGGACACTGAAGGATGGAGGGAGTGGGGCG
>CASDPK010000045.1 GCA_949282555.1 uncultured Lentisphaeraceae bacterium
GCCGACAGTTTCCGCCGTATGATCATGCATGCAGCCTTAGACCCCACCTATCTCGAACGCCTATTGAATCTTCGGCAAAATTAGATGCGTTTGCCCTGCGGCCCAAATCGGGAAATGGCCAGCCAAGCGCCCCACCCCCGTCATCCGTCAAACCCGCGTGCCGTCGGCGGATGAAGGCATAGGGCAATGGAAAACGACAGGCTCCGTATCGGGGGTGGCGATACGGAGCCTGTCGCTGTGAGATGCGGAGTCCCTCGGAAAACGCGGGGGGCCAAGCGCACCTTATGGATTGACCATGAGGCTGTGCAGCAGGATGGTGTCACGGCCGTCACGCTCCTTCACGCGGAAGCGGACGGTGTGGGGGCCCTCGGGGAGGTCGGTCGTCAGCACATAGGGCCACGGCATGTAGATGTGTGCGCTCCACGGCGTGCGCGTGTCGAGGGATTTCCATTCTCCGTCATCCACGGACCATTCGAGCACGGCGGAGGTCGGGCCGCAAAGGACATAGGCGCCGAGGGTCTTGCCCGTGAAGTCAAAGGCAAAAGAGGCGCCCTCACCCTGCGCCTTCAGCACCGGGCAATGGACAAAGAACTTCCGCGTTTCGCGGGGCGGATTCGGCGTCCAATCCGCGACCATCTCCGCGCCGCACAGTTCCTTGGCCGTGGCCGCCGGCAGGAAGTCGCCCTTGGCCCAGCAATCGGCACGCAACGGCTCGGGGAGCGGCCGCTGTGCGGTCTCGGGCGCCAACGAGGCGGCGTTGAGGAGTCGGCGGACGGCATTGTAATAGAGGCGCTGGCCGAAGGGCGACGGGTGAAGGTCGCGGAAATCGCGCCCCCAATCGAACTGCCCCGCGGCGAGGCGGTCGGCCACCTCCTTGGCAAGGTTGATTTGCGGGATGCCGTAATGCGCGGCGATCCGCGCCTGACGCGCCACAACGGCCGGGGTCTTCCCCTTGGCGTAGTCCGCCGTGTGGCGGGGTTCGGCGAAATGCAGGCAGACGATGCCCGCGCCGGGATAGGCCGTGCGGATGCCCCGCAACACCCCCTCGTAGGCGCGTTCGGTCTCTTCGGCCGTTTGGTTGTTGTGCAGGTCGTTCACGGCCGACTCGAAGAAAACGAGGTCGGCGGGGCCATTGAAGTGGCTGCGCCAGCGGAACACGTGGCTGAGGGAGCCCAACGACGCGATGCCGACGTTCACGCACTCAAACTCCACCTCCGGGTAACGGCGGCGGAGGCTCTCGGAGACCAAGTTCTGCCAGCCCAGATTCTGGGTGATCGAGCCGCCAAGATAGAGGACTCGGGCTTTCTTTTGGCGGACGATGCGGTCAAGCGCGGGGCGGAGGTTCGCCGCATCGGTGGACCACGTCGCCATGACTTCCGCGGGGAGGTCCGGAAGCGGCGTGTTCGCCTCAATGAAATCCACCGTGGGATTGACCGCATCCAAGGGGAAATGGTGGCCTTGGAGGCTGTAGGGCCCCTTGTTCCAATGGATCGCCAGCTCACCGCCCGCGGCGCGGAAACGTTTGGCGAAGGGTTCGGTGTTGTTCTTCGGCGGCACGATGCGGTCTTCGGCGCTCACCGTGTGCCACATGGGAATCCGCGCCTTGGCGAGCCGCTCCGCGGCATTGAGGGGGATGCCTTCATAGGCCTCGGCCTCGGCGTCGGAGGCGAAGCCGTAGACGCGCTTGAGATTGGCCCAGTCTCCCTCCGAACGGGTTCCGGTGCCGTTCTTTCCTTCCGGCCACGTCTTGAAGTCCATCACGGGGGTGTCCCCGTAAATCACGGCCACGCGCTCCGGCCAGCGATTGGCGAAGTTGTGAATGAAGAGCCCACCGCGGCTGCATCCGTACAGCACCGTTTTGGGATTGAGGCCGTAGGTTTCCATGAGATATTTGTAGAAAGCGTCCCAAATCTCCATGGCCTTGGGGGCGCCGTAGAGATTGGCCGTGTCCACGTGTGCCGTGTGGTAGCCGCGCTTCAACAAGCCAAGGTCGATCTCATCGTGATAACCGGGAAAACGCGCCCTCCACATCCAAGGTTTGCCCGGGGCGGCCGTCTTGGGGAAGGTGACCCACGCATTGTGTCCCATGAAGGGGAAAGAGACTCTGCGATAGCCGTGCCACTGGGATTCCGTCCCCGCAGGGCGAACGGCGGCAGCCTGCGCGGCGGGGGCTTCCGCCCCAACGGCAAACGTTCCCCCCAACATGAGGAGGAGAACGGCGGAGAAAATCGGCTTGAACATGGACTGTTTCTTTCCTTGACGCTGTACTTCACTCCAGCATACGTTCCCGGCGGCCATCGGTCAATCCGGATTCCAAGGAGAATCACCCCTGCATTCCGGCGTATACATCCGGCCCGCGTTTGGCACAGGGGCACACGGTCTACATGTCCAAGTCCAACTGCGCGCAGGCCACGACAGGCGCAAACGAATGGCGATGCTCCGGGCAAGGCCCCAAGCGTCGAAGCGCCTCAAGGTGCGCCTTCGTGCCGTAGGCCTTGTGTTGGGCGAATCCATAGCCGGGATAGGCCGCCTCCAAATCTTGGCACAGACGATCGCGCGTCACCTTGGCGATGATGGAGGCGCACGCGATCAAAAGGCTGTGCGCGTCGCCCTTGACCAACGCCGTGTGCGGCACGCACAACCGCCGAACGGGCAACCCATCCACCAAAGCATGGGCGGGCAATCTCGGCAGCGCCTCCACCGCCCTGCGCATGGCCAAGTGCGTGGCGTTGAGGATGTTGATGCGGTCAATCTCCGCCGCAGACGCGCTCCCCACCCCCCATCGGATGGAGGGATGATGGGTGAGCGTCTCGAACACTCTTTCGCGCTGGGCAGGCGTGAGCTGCTTGGAATCGTTGGCCATGGCGAGGGGGCCTTCCGCAAGCGCGGCAATCTCCGCCTCGGTGATCTCCACGGCCCCCGCAACCACCGGCCCGGCAAGACAGCCTCGCCCGGCCTCATCGACACCCGCCAGCAAGGCCCCCGGGTGTGCCGTCCAAAAGGCACGCTCGTGCGCGAGGCGGTCGATGGGGGCACGTGTCGCGCTCATTGGATGCGGGCGGTGAGATCGTATCCCCGAACACCCGTCACGCGCACGTCCACAAAGTCGCCGGGCCGGAAGGCTTCCGGCAAACGGGCAATGCGGGTGATGCCATCGACCTCCGGCGCCTGGTGCGGCAATCGGGCGAACGCCCCCTCCTTGCCGTCATAATCCACAATCAACGCCCGCCCCACGGAGCCGACGCGGGAGCGGTTGCGCTCCTTGGCGATCCGCTTTTGCAGGGCCATCAGCTCGGCGTGGCGCCGCTGTGCGGTCTCGGGGTCTGGCAAGCCGGGGAGCTCGGCCGCGGCGGTTCCTTCCTCCGGCGAAAAGATGAACGCGCCAAGATGATCGAAGCGGACAGCCTCCACATAGTCAAGCAACGCCTTGAAGTGCTCTTCCGTCTCGCCGGGGAAGCCGACCATGCACGTGGTGCGGAGCGTCGCCCCGGGAAGTGCCTTCCGTAAACGTTCGGGGAACGACGTGATTGCCCGAATCGTGTCCGCCCGCCGCATGGCCCGCAGAATCTCCGGCGCACAATGCTGAATGGGAAGGTCGAAGTACGGCAAAACATGCCGCGCCCCGGCCATCACCTCCAACAGTTCGTCCGTGACGTGGTTGTGGAAGCCATACAGGAAACGCACCCAGAACTCCCCCTCCAGCGCATCGATCGCTTGGAGGAGCGTGGCCAGAGAGACCCCACGGCGCAAATCCTTGCCGTAGGCCGTGACATCCTGCGCCACGAGATTGAGTTCTTTGGCCCCCGTGTCCAGCAAGGCGCGCGCCTCGTCCAGCAAGGCCTCCATCGGACGGCTCCGAAGGTGTCCGCGGAATTGCGGGATGGCGCAGAAGGCGCAGGCGTGGTTGCACCCCTCGGCAATCTTCATGTAGGCGAAGACCGGGCCTGTGAAGCGGAGCGCGGGCATCGGCTTGTCGAAGGTGCGCGTGGGCAATCTCGGCGCGATTGAGAGCGGCACAGGCCGACGCGCCGCCAACGCTTCCAACACCTGCGGAAGCCGATCCAGCTCATCCACGCCGAGGAAGGCATCCACCTCGGGGAAGGCATCGGCCATCCGCTCACGATAACGCTGCGGCATGCACCCCGTGACGATCACGGCCTTGCACGCCCCGTTGGCCTTGTGCGCACACGCGGCAAGGATATTCTCCGCCGCCTCGGCGCGCGCGGGCTCAATGAAGGCGCAGGTGTTGACGAGAATGACATCCGCGCGATCCGGCGTCGGCGCGAGCGTATACCCGGCCTTCAACAGGGCACCCGCCATCACCTCGCTGTCGGCCAAGTTCTTGGAACAGCCGAGCGACACCACGCCGACGGTCTTCAATCGCATGGGCACCTCGCGTCTCAAAGCCCAAGATCCTCATTGACGAGGAGCACGGTGATGGGCGTCACCGACGGGCGTTGCTTGATGATGGTGGTCACGCGGCAGATGCTTTCGGGGCAAACGCCCGAGCATTCGGCACATCGGCCCGTCGCGGCGCACGGCGTCTTCCGTCCCAAGCGATGGGCGTTCACGGGGCCGGCCACGGCGGCAATGCGCGCAAGCGCGCCATGGACGCCTCCCGTCACCAGTTTGTTGCGGCCAACCACCAAAACCACTTGTCGCGGCCCGAAGAACATGGCCGCCACCCGATTGCCATTGCCATCAATGTTCACCAGCACGCCATCCTCCGTCACGGCATTGGAGGAGGCCAAGAAAAGATCGCACGTAAGCTGGCGGCGCATGATTTCCATGCGCTCTTCGGGCGTGAGGTTCGGGAAGCCGTGGTTGAGGATTTCCTTCCCGGCCTCGCGCAGTTCGCGCGTCAAGTTCAGGCAAGCGACCGACAGGGAGCCACCAAAGCCCACGCTCTTGGCCGACTCCGCGAACGCCATCACCCGGGTGCGCGCCTCCTCGCGCGTGGCGCAGACCTCGGCTTCGAACCCGCGCGCGCGCAACTTCTCGGCCACCGATGCCAAACGAACCGAAGAAGACCACGCCAACATCTCATCAACCGTCGATTGTTCCATTTTTCCTCTCCAAAAAGGTTTTGAACAGCAGGACAAGGCCCACCACCAGCAGGCCAACGGAAATCGTTTGACTGAAACTCAGCCCCCAGTACGTCGCTCCGCGCGGATCGTCACGCAAACACTCCACCGCGAACCGCAGAACCGCATAGACCACGCAGTACACCCCCGTGCACAATCCCGAGACTTCGTTCCGCGCACGGTAAAGCCTCCACAACAGCGCGAAAAGCAACGCGCATCCCGCGGCCTCCATCAATTGCGTCGGCCACACGGGCAACGTCTGCGTCGTCCACTCGCCGATTTGGCCTTCCCGTACCTGATGCAACCATGCCGGCGAAAGCCTTGGGAACCGAACCCCTAACCCTTCGACCGGACAGATTCCCCCAAAGCAACACCCATGGAAGAAGCATCCCAACCTGCCAAAAGCGTGCCCCAGCGGGACAAAGACGGCACAAAAGTCCGTCAATCGGAGCAAGGGCTCTCGCTTGATGGCGGCATAAACCACCATCCCAATCGCCGCAAGCACAAAGCCACCGTAGAAGACCAGGCCTCCTCGCCATACATGGAACATGGTCAATGGCTGACTGGCGAACTCCGCCGCCCAGTTCTGCCAAACATAGACCGACCGTGCGCCGATCACCCCGCAGATGGCGGCAATCATCACAAGCGTATCGGGTTCATTCACGTCGCGCCCCGTCAGTCGGGCCAATCTTCGCGCCATGGCATAGCAAAGCACAAAGCCTATCGCCATCAACAGACCGTACGTCTGAATCTGCAAGCCAAACAATGAGATCAATTCCGAATGCATGGCGGCATTGTACCATATGTGCCCTTTTTCACATTGAGCCACTTCATGTCTTTGACAACTTCCGGTCCTTCCGCCAAAAATATGCTAGACTGTCCGTCGTTGACCGGTGAAGAAGAAGGGTATCCCCATGGCAACAACCACTATCAGGCTCACAATCGTAGCTGGCCCCGAGGCCGGACGACAGATCGAGATCCCCCCAGCTGGCATGACACTGGGCCGCTCGCGAGTGGCAGACCTCCACTTCGATGATGGCCTGCTCTCGCGCTTGCATTGCAGGATATTCTACGCTCCGGAACCTTCCGTGCAAGATTTGGGCTCCTCGAATGGAACGCTTTTGAACGGTATCGCTCTCGGATCGGAGCCCAAAGCCCTCAAAGAAGGTGATGTCGTTTCCATGGGGGAAACCGTTCTCCGCGTCTCATTGGTCGGTGGGGAGTCGCTGAAGCCTGTTGAATCCTCACCAATTGCCGATGTTGTGCCATCGCAAGAGAGTACGGCGGAGCCTTCGCCAACGCCTCCCCCGAGCCAAGGCCCTGTCGATTTGGGCCTAGGTGTGAAGGCGGAAGACGGGGGCCGACGCAGAAGTTCCCTCACGGGTTTGATTTTGGCGTTGGTTGCTTTGTTGGTCCTAGCGCTGGGAGCAGGCCTTTTCTTCTCTTATGGACAAAAATCCGCACAAACGGGGCCAACCGTCAAGCCGTTGACCGATGCAAGCGTCTTGCCCTTTGAGGTCCACTATGAGCGACTCGCGGTGGACGCCCATCAACTTTTCCGTTATACGCTTGTTTATGGGGATGACGGGATGTTGCGGTTGACGATTGACGATCTTGGCGATGCCGATCGCTCGTTCTCAAAGACAAAGAAACTCTCCCCGCAAGCAATTGAGGCATTACGGCGAGAATTGTTGGACTCGAATTACACCAATATCGGCGAGATGTTCCCCGAGCGAAGTGCCGACGGCGTAACCTTGCGGCAAAAGCGCTTGACCATCGTCTTTGGGGCGGAGATTTGGGCCAGAACCTCCGAAAACGTCTCAAACAAAGCGTTCGATGCACTCTGTGAGCGCTTGGAGACCTTTGGGCGGAATGAACTTGGTGCCTACGCCACGCAATATTCCGTGAGCGAACTTCGGGACATGGGGCAAGAGCAACTGACACTTGCGCGCCGTTATTGGGAGCAACGGGATTTGGGAGATGAGAAGTTGTGGCTTTGCATCTCTGCCTACCGCCGTGGGATTTCAGCGCTTGAGACACTGAATCCAAAGCCTTCCTTTGCCGAGGAACTCACCTCGGGGCTCAAACAGGCAGACACCCTCCTCTCTGAACGTTATGATGCCGAGGCCTTCGCGGTCGATCAGGCCATGAACGTGCAACGCTACGAACAAGCCGCCGAGCACTTGCGCCGCATCCTCCGGATGATCCCCGACCGCGAGGACGAGCGGAACATCTCCGCAACGGAAAAATTGCTGTCCGTTGAAAATCGCTTTTTGAAGAGGAGGAAATAACCATGCGTGCCCACAACCGCACCACTTTCCTTTCGGGGTTGCTTCTGTTCGCGATGGTCGCCGTGGCCCAAGAGCCTCAGCCCGCTCGCCTCCGTGTCACGTGCGTTCCTGCCGCAGAGCTTTCCCTCAACCATGCCTCTGAAGGCACGGGCGAGAATTGGAACCTTACGCTTCCCCCGGATACACCGGCATTGCTCCGCCTCTCGGCCCCTGGTTATCGCACACAATGGCGGACCGTTGTCTTAGGGCCGGGTGATCGCCGTCATGAGCCCTTTCGGTTGGAACGCGAACCCATCCCCGTGCTTTTCCGAGCAAATGCCGAAGCCACCGTCCTCTGTGACGGAGCGGAACTTGGCGTCGCCCCATTCGTTCATTTCTTCACGGAGCCGAAGACGTATCGGATTGTTCTTCGGGCGCCCGGTTTCCAAGAACAAGTTCTCGCACTCCGTCTTACCGATGGCAAGCCGCGTGTCATTGACACCACCCTCCTCTCCGATTCCGGCACCCTGCGTGTCGTTTCGGAGCCAGCGGGTGCCCATGTGCTGATCAATGGCGTTGAAAAAGGGGTCACACCCTGCACACTTGAGCGCATTCGAGAAGGCGAGCACACGCTTTCCCTCCGGCTTGAGGGTTACCGTCCGCTCACACACACGCTTACGCTTTCCGCGGGGGAGACGGTGCCCCTCTCCTTCCCACTTGAGCGATTGCCCGCGGGACTTACCGTCTCCACCATCCCGGAGGGGGCAAGACTTTATGTGGACGATGTGTTCCGTGGCGAAACGGATTTGACGCTGTCCGATCTTCCCGCAGGAGCCCATCGCCTTCGTGTGGAACTCCCTGGACACGCGGAAGAAACACGTATGGTTACACTCGTGAGTGGTGCGACGCAAGTGGAGGAATTCCGGTTGCGTGTCGTTCAAGGAACCGTTACGGTGCGTACGCAGCCTGCGACGGTGACCGTCTGGCAAGGAGCCAAGCGTTTGTTGGAAACGGCGCCCGAGAAAGAAGGCGATTACACCTCCCGTCCGGCGTCGCTTCCCTTGCCACCGGGAACATATGAACTTACCTTCAAGGCGGATGGTTACCAAGACACCACAAGAAAGGTTACCGTCGTAGCGAACAAGACGTCCGAATTGAATGTCCGTTTGGCCTTCGCGCCCAATTTCGAATTGGTCACACGAACGGAAACCTATCGGGGCGTCCTCATTAAGCAAAGCCCCGAGGGGAACATTACGCTGGAGCTTAAACCCGGAACCTATCGAACCTTCATGTCCGAAGAGATCATTCGGGGGCGATTCCTTCAACCATGAGCCTCCTCGTCGACACCCACTGTCACTTTGACCCCGAAGACGACGCGCACGCCATCATTGCCGAAGCCCGCGCAGAGGGGATTGACGTCATCGCCATCGGTGGAAGTCCCGCGCTCAATGCCACGGCAGAAGCCTCCGGCGTCCCCTTTGCCCTTGGTTTCGATTGGTCTTGCGAGAAGGACGAACCGCTTCATCTCCCCCCACCCGATGCGCCTCTCGTCGCCATCGGTGAATTGGGGTTTGATTTCCATCGCGTTCAAGGCCCGGATGTTGAGAGGCGTCAGCGAGCCTGCTTTGAACTCCAAGCGAACCTTGCACGTGAACGCGGTCTTCCAATTATTGTCCATACACGCGAAGCCGATGCAATCACTTACGACACGCTACGGACGCTCGCCCTACCGCGCGCAGGCGTCATCCATTCCTATACCGGAGATATCCCCTTCGCGCGGCGTCTGCTCGACCTTGGCTATTATATCTCCTTCTCAGGCATTGTGACCTTCCGCAATGCCGATGCCTTGCGCGAAGTCGCCCGCTTCGTCCCGGACGATCGGATTCTTGTCGAAACGGACTCGCCCTATCTCGCCCCCGTCCCCTATCGAGGGCGCCGCAATCGACCGCTCTATCTCCGCGCCACGGCAAATGCCCTCGCCGCCCTGCGCAACGTCCCCCAAGAGACATTCGCGGAACTCACCACACGCAACGCCAAAGCGCTGTTCGCCTGCTGATTCCCCATCACAAAACGGACAGCGCGCGCGTTCGTCGGATCTCTTGCGCACAAGGTCTGGCCGACTTAAAATCGGTCAGACATTCTGTATTGAAAAAGCTGTGATTGGATTTCGGCTATCAACGTCTCGTCATACGTGAACTTGTCGATGACATGATGATTGACGTTGGCCTTCACCAACACCTTTGGATACACCGGAGCGTCCTTTGACGGCTTCTCTTCCTTAAACAAGCCTGCATCCACCAACGACTGAAGCGCGTCCGAAAAGTATTCAGGCGTCATGGAATAGTGAATCTTCCGATCATCTCGGAAATTGCGGTCCTCGTACTCAATGTTGAAGTCATCTCCAACCGTAACAGAGTGACCGACACGGACAATCGCCTGGCCATTGCGCAAATCGCACCGGATACGAGGCGCATCCTCCGATGCCTGAAAATAGATTTGCACATAATTGAGGCCCGAAGGCTGAACGACAAAGTTCTCCGGCAATTTGTACCAATACGGAGAACACCCCATAAAACCAAACAAAAGGCCCACCAAAGCAACGAGACGAATCATTGGTCACTCCAAGGTTGATAAACGAACAGCGGGGCCTCACAGCAGAGATCCAGCAAAGAATCGGACGTACGATTGAGCGTGGCACGCCAAAGCGTATCAAGCAACAGGTTCTCCACGGGCCAAACGACGCCCCGAACGGTCACACGTTGTGCCACAAAAGAGAGGAAGGAGATCGGAGTCCCAGGGCGCACGGATAGCCTCGCCCGGCCCGCACAGAACAGTTGAAATCTCCCATACGCCGTGAAGATTCGCGCAGGTCGCCCATAACCGGCGATGAGGGCAAGATTGGCCACCGTGTGATCTTCGCGACGCCCCGTCACGGAAAAATAATCCAAACACGCTTCCGGCTTATGCCGTTCGCACCACCGGACCGCCTTGGTCAAATCATTTGTTTCCTGATCGGAATCATGCGAAAGCAAGGCCTGCGGAATCTCGGCGGTGCGCAACGTATCCAAATCCCCCACCACCTGCAAAAGCGGGGGAGCCCCTGCGGGCGGAAGCCGATCGCAACAAACACATCCCCCGCAGGCAGCCAAAGCCCCCAACTCTTCCTTCGTCTCCGGAGGAGTCCCATTGGCAATAATCGCAATGCGGTCTGGGAGCGTCATTCCGAAAGCTCAAAGCCCAAATTGGAGATATCCTTCCCGAGGGAATCAGGAAGTGGCCCCCCCTCAACCGCAAAGGTGTCCGGAGAAACCTGAACAACTCCGGTCACGCCCGGATAGCTTTCCAACAATTTCCGCACCGAGGCTCGGCAATGATCGCAAGCCATGCCTTTCACGGTCACGCGAACCGCCGAAACGCTACGCTCAGGCTTCCGCCCCGTCACCCAGCACACTCGCCGACCGACAAGGTGCCAAAGGAGAAGCGCCAAAAGCGCCACCGCACATACGGATTGCACCACCCCGCTCAAGGAGTGTCCCTGCGCGCAACTTCCTGTCATTTGGAGGGCATAATCCGGAAGCACCCCCCACAAGGACTGCACAAGGTTCAACAAAAGCCCCGCCACGATCGCCGCCACCGCAATAACCGCCAGATGAATGAACGTGCAGAGCCTGCCAAGAAGCCGGAACAACGTCGCGATGCTGGCACCATTCAATGCCGGCCCAACAATCAAGAAAATCAGCGCGGCCCCAGGAGAAATACCCTTTGCCATCAATGCCAACGCCACGGGAATGGAGGCCGTACTGCACACATACATCAGCGTGCCCACCAATAACACCACCGGAAAGGCCACCCAATCATTTCCAAGCCCATGCGCGTCAAAGAAACTCGGCGGGACAAAGACCTCAATCAACGCCGAAAGCCCAATTCCCACCAACAGCGCAAAAGCCACATTTCCAAACAATGTGCCAAATCCATAACGCAAGGCGGCAATCCCCTGTTTCCACCAAGGCTTGGGCGCCTTTGAGGATGAAGTCTCCCCTGCCATCATCGTCTGCGGCGGCTCACGATCCACCCGATCCACCAAAAGTCCGCCCACCATCCCCGTGATCACCGCCACCACCGGGCGAACAATCGCAAACGCCCACCCCAACAAGGAATACGTGGCAAAAAACGAATCCACGCCCGTTTGCGGGGTGGAAATGAGAAAAGCCGCCGTCGCACCTTTCCCCGCGCCCCGTTTCCGCAAGCCAACGGCCACCGGCAAAACACCGCAAGAACACAACGGAAGCGGCACTCCGAAAAGCACCGCAAGCACAATCGCCCGCCACCCCGCACGGCGCCCCAACCGTTTGCTCACATCCTCCGGAGTGAGAAAGAGACTCAGAATCCCAGCCACCAAAAAGCCAAAGAGCAACCACGGCGCCATTTTCAGCAACGTGTCCCAAAAAGCGTAAACAATTCTCTCGAGCTGTTCCATAAGTTGTTAGTAGAGTATAACACATCTTTGGAAAAATCATCACCCCTCCTTCGCGTGAGCACTAGTGTCCGGGGAAAATTAAACGTGCTCATTGAGGTATCCTGTGAAGATACAAAAACAAACAGGAGAAGCATCTCAATGAGCACCAAAAGAAAGG
>CASDPK010000046.1 GCA_949282555.1 uncultured Lentisphaeraceae bacterium
TGCCAGCGTTCGTTCTGAGCCAGAATCAAACTCTCAGTCAAATAAAGGCGTGAGCCTTCGTTTGCGGCCTCGCCCCGGGTGAGGCGGGCCATTGATAGTATTCCCTGGCACAAGCTTCTTCACTGTCGCATCCCTTCCGGGCCAAGGCCCTCAGGGACGCATTTGAGCGAATTTCAGTTGTCAAAGATCGTCGCTTTCGTTGAGCCTCGCTTGCGGCGAACCGCAGTGGCGCGAAAACGGGATGCATAATCTCATATCCCCGCCCTTTTGGCAAGCACTTTTT
Organism: uncultured Lentisphaeraceae bacterium; assembly: GCA_949282555.1. Classification (GTDB taxonomy): domain Bacteria; phylum Verrucomicrobiota; class Kiritimatiellia; order RFP12; family DVOR01; genus Spyradenecus. The sequence goes on from CASDPK010000046.1 coordinate 284, forward strand.
TCAGAAAATTTTAACGACCCCACAACCCACTCCCACTCAACGGGTTAGGAAACCACCCAAAGCCTCCCCCTCCCGCCCCTTCCCCTCTCGCGCAAAAAATGCGCCCGAAAGCCACACCTCAAAACGTCTGAGTCGCTTTGCTCGTTTCTGGGCGGCGGTTCAGTCGTGGTGCCTTTTGAGGAGGGACACTGGGAACAAAAAGGAACCAATCCGCCTAAGGCTTGTTTCGTGCCTCACGCGGATTGGCCTTTTCGTCGCCTATCAAGGCTTTTTCGATAATTTCCGGAGGGCGTGGTGGCTTAGGGCTCCGTGGAGAAGAGGGTCGCCTTCTCCGCCTCGGAGGGCCAAGGTTTCCACTGCTTGGTGTAGTCTTGTGTCTTTTGGGATGGGACAAAGCCCCAAAGGGTGAAGTAAGGGGTGAGATCGCGTTGGGCGGCTTTGGACCATGCGCGGCAGAGACGATCACCCGTTTGATCGCCCTCCCATGCGGGGGTGTCGCTGTTCACTACGGCGAGGGCAGAATCCGCACCGAAATGGTGTGCGAGGGCAGTGTAGAAGGTGAGGTGCTCAAAGTGCCCCGTACGAGCCCAAAGGGTTTGGTCGGAGGGTTCCTTCATCAGCCGCTCAAGGTTCTTCCACGCATTCGCACGGATTTGATTGTAGGGCATCTTGGCCATGCGATGGGTGGCACACACACCGTAAAAATTGCAGATGGCCTCGCCGTTTCCGGGGAGGGCGAAGATGCGGCCGGGGCCTTGCCCGAGGTTGTGCCCAATTTCATGGGTGGTGCCCCAGTGGGTGCCATCTTTCAACAGACGGTCCAAATCCATCTGGCCGCGCCCCCAGCTTTGGCACATCACGGGATAACCCGAGTGGCCGGAACCCGCGGAGATCTGCGTGTCGTCCACCACGCGGAAGGGTTGCTTCAGCGCTTGGCCCACCTCCTTCCCTCGGCCGGCGAAGCGAAGCTCCTCATCCACGGTGTCTTGCCACCATTGGGCCAAGCGAACGATGTCCTTCACGTCGCGCAGATAACGTGTCTCCACGGTGAAGACGACGTTCCGGGTCTGGAGTTCGCCCCATGGCGCGGAGGATTCGGCGAGGCGCTTCTGCCACGTTTCCTCGGTATCCACGCCCAGCCGGAACCAAGGCATCCGCACGGCGCCCGAGAGCGTCACCCGCACCGGCCGGTCGGATTTGTCCAGTCTCAGCCACAACACGCCCCCCATCACGTGTCCGATGGTCTGTTTGGGCTCGGTAAGCGTGAACGTACGGGTCATCAGCGGCCAACGCCGGAGGGAGCGAGAATCGGTGACGCGCTGTTCGCCCTTGGCCACTTTGTCCCAATCGAGCGCCACGTCCTTGGAAGGCTTTCCATCCTCGCCCAACACTCTGAGTTGCGGCCCCAAATGGTCGCGGTGACAACCAATGGTGGCCTGCACCGTACCCGAAGCATCGGAGGTCTCCACCCCAATTTTTGCGCCGGGGGCGGCATAGAGCCCCGTGCTCACCCAGCCCGAGACGGAGGGCTGCAACGTGATGGTTTCCGTGACGCGCCCCGCGGTGGCCGGAACGGCCCCGGGCCATTGCTCGGCGCTTTTTGCGGCGACGAGCCGATCCATCGGCAACGTCTGCGCACACTGGGCCTGGCGACGCACGAGGAGCAGACGAAGCGGCGTGGCGAGCGTGACGGGCGACTGCGGCCCGCACAGCACCTCGCCACCCACGGCCGCAAGCTCCTTGTCAAGCGCATCGCGCACCGTCTCCGTCTCCGCGGAAAACTGACCTTTTCGGTCAGGCCGTGCCGTCAAGGCCGCAAGGGCTTTGCCATAGGCCGCCATTACAGGTCCGGGGAGTTCCTCCGCACGGCGACGCCTACCTTCGGGCGCGGGCTTTGCCGAAGCCTCGTAGGCCTTCAGCGTTTGAATCCATTCGGAAGCCTTCTCGGAGGCTGGACAAGCGGCGACGACGGGCGTCTCCGCCGCAAAGCAGGGCGAGCCCGCCATCAGACACGCCGCGCCAAACGCAAGCGCGACGAAACGCATTTCAGACGTATGGGTAGACATGAATCCGTTCCTTTCGATGTTGTCACCGCCAATCTATCACATCGACAAACGAACATGCGGAGCAAAGCGAAAGGGAATCTGCGCTGCATACATGAGGACACAGGCATGGTTTGTCGCATCATCCCCAAGGGATGTACGAAGTTCCCCATCTGTGTGTGCGGACACGTTCCTTGGCGAACCTCTCTACGGAACCCACCTTCCGACAGCGAAGGGGCCGCCCGCCACATGTTATGCCACGTGGTTGCCCCTCGCCCCCTTCGAAAGCTTGGCCACTTTCGATGCGCCACAATCCAAGGGGAGCTTCTTCCCTCAAGGCTCGTTGGCACACGGCACGGCTCGGAAGAGATTTCGCTGAAGCTCGGAGTAGAAACCGAGGAGGCCTTGCGTGCCCTCGACTCCCAGGGCGCGGAAGGCATCGGGAAAGAGGCCGTAACGCTGTTTAATCGCCCCCGTGAAATCCTTTTTGGTGAGCCGCCACACATCACCTTCGCAATATTGGTTGTAGATGATTTGGGCGACTTCCCGCCGCGCCGAAGGCCCTTGCGGGAGCGCGTTGAGCGCCTGCGCCATACGTTCGGCACGCGTCAGCGGTTTTCCTCCCCACGCCAAAGACGTCAGCACATCCAGCAGGTCGTTCGCCTTCAGACCGAGGCACTCCTGAGCCTCCCGGAGCACGGGTTGCACAAATCCCTCCTGCTCCAGCCGGGTCAGCACGTCCGAACGCTGAGCCTCGTCACACCACAGGGTGCGAAGATCCTCCGCCGTGCCCAAGGCCCGAACCTTCTCAACAAGCGCCTTGATCAATTCTTCGATGGTAACCCGCCTTGGGCCGAGCATGAAGTAACCGCTCCACGTCGCCGTGACGATCCGCCCAGCACCCAACTCAATGACCACCTCGCCCGATGCCCCTTCGCAAATGCACGGGGCGCAACCGCACACCGGGCACGGCGGTCTCCCGGCGGCTCCTCCTCCGCCTCCATCGGTTTTGTTCTTCGGGCATTCGCACGGCATCTTCCCACACACCGGGCACCCCGTCAGCTTGTCCCAATCCTCCGTGAAGTGCTTCTCGGTGTTGTCGAAAAAGTCATAGATTGTGAAATGCGTCTTTCCCTCCTCCTCGCACGTTCGCGTTCCGCGGCCGACAATTTGCTTGAACGTCACCTCCGAACCAATTTCGCGCAGGAGGACGATGGCGCGCAAATCTTTTACATCCAAACCCGTCGTCAGCTTTTCTGAGGTCGTGAGAATCATCGGCTTTTTTGCGCCCACCACCTCAAACGCGCGAAGCGCCGCGTCCCCATCCGAACCCGTGTTCGAGGTCACGCACGCGCAATAACCATCCGCGCTCCCAACGCGTTCATTGATGAATCGCGCCACGCGAAGCGCCTGCTCTTGGTTGGAGCAAAAGACAATGGCCTTTTCATCCCATGGAAGACGATTCATCAACTCTTCCACAAAGTGCCGGTCACGCTCTTCGATGGTGTAATGGTTCCGATGGATGGCGGCGTTGGAATACGTCTCCCCAATCTCCACGCGGTCGGGCTCGGAAATGACGTCCGTCTCCTCCGCCACATAGTTCTTCAGCGTCGAGCTGCACACGCGAATCCGATAGGGCGCCAAAAATCCATCCTCCACCCCTTGCAGGAGCGAATAGACATAACGCGGCTTCCCGAAATACGCATACGTATCCCGGCTGGAGTCACACACAGGGGTCGCCGTAAGTCCCAGCTGATAGGCCTCCTCGAAGTAATCCAACACCTCCCGCCACGCACTCTCGTCATTCGACGTGCCCTGATGGCACTCGTCCACGATCACCAAATCGAAGAAATCCCGCGCGAAGTTCCGATAGACCGCCTCCTCTCCCGGCTCGCCCAGCGTCTGATAGAGCGTGAAGTAGACCATCCGATCCAGCGGCACCTTCCCATCCCCCGCCTGCAACCGCCACCGCGCGTTGCCGAAGGCCGAAAAGGCATTATAGGCCTGATCCGCCAAAAAGTTCCGATAGGAAAGGAAGAGCACCCGCGGCGTTCCTTGCCCCACCCCTTTGCGCGTCCACCCCGCCTGTCGCAACTTATGGATCAGCTGAAAGGCGATATACGTTTTGCCCGTGCCGGTGGCCAACGTCAGCAACGCCCGCCTCTCGCCCTTGCCAAAGGCTTTGACCACCGCCTCCACCGCCCGCTCCTGATAATAGCGCGGACGCTTTCTCCCCTCCTGATTCCACGGAACCTCCCAACACGCCTGCTCCAGCGGATTCCCCTGCTCACGCTCACCCTCCTCCAGCCAGCCCACGAGCTCGTGTGGCGTGGGGAACTGCTCCAACGGGAACGAGGCGGAAGACCCATCCCACAAATCCACGCGGATGACCCTTCTTCCATTCGTCGCATAGGCAAAGCGCACCCCCAACGCCTCCGCATACGCCTTTGCCTGGGGCACGCCCACCTCCGCCGAAAGCCCCTCCGCCTTCGCCTCCACCACCGCCACCCGGCGGTTCTTCCACATCAGCACATAATCCGCCCGCCGTTCCCGGCCCTTCGTCCCCACCCGCCCGGGCGCGATCTGCTCCACCGCGATGGAGGCCGGCTTCTCCCGCCATCCGGCGACCTCCAATGCCGGATCGATCAATTCCAACCGTGTCTGCGCCTCATTCATGCACACACCTCCTCCGTGGAAAGACGCTTCGCCAACGCATTCAGCGCCAAGCACCGCTCCCGTGTGATGGCCCAACGCCCGGCATGGTGGGGCCATGGCGCGAGCATCAGGAGATGCCCTCGCGCACACGCCTCGAAATAGACTCTTGGCGGCTTGTAGAGAGGCGGGAAGCCATTCTCAAGCAGCACCACCAGCGGAAGCCCCTCCTCCATCGCCGCCCGCGCAATCTGCTTTTCGCCGGGGCTTATGCAGGGCGAAATGAGCACCGCGCCTTTGCGCGCCAGTGCGAGCAGGGCGGACTGCCGCCGCGCCAACGCCTCCGCCGAAAGCTTGCGCGAGCACTGAATGGGCACCCGCACCGGCCACTGCAAGAGAAAGTGATTGCCGATGCCCGCGAACGGCTGCCCCGCGAGCGAGAGATCGCGCACCACCCTGAAGAGTTCCGGGTGCGCGCGCTTCACCGCCAAGCGGCGCGGATTGTCGCGCACATAGGCCACCATTCGCTCCAGCTGTCCCCGCCGAAAGAGAATGCGGTCATGGTAGCCCGGCGCCCAAATGGGCCGACGCCCGCCGCAAGCGGCAGGCCACAGAACCCCCTGCGCGGGGCCTCCCTGCGCCGAGGCGCTTGCCGTGCCCTGTGCCGGGGCGCTTGCACCGTGGGTCGTGTCCTGTGCCATGGCGCTTGCGCCATGGAGAAAGAGCGAGGTGGTGTGTGCCTTGAGAAAGCCCACCATCGCGCCCAACGGCTTCTCCTGCGCCTTCTGCACGAAAAGCACCCCATGAAAGTGCTCGGGCATCACCACCGAGGCCAACGGCCGCACCCCCGGATGGCGTGTCGGGAGCTCCTCCCAACACCGCGCCACCATCTCCCCCAACGCGCTCCTGCGAACCTCCGGACGCGCCTCCCCTCCCACCAATTCCCCGAAGAGCGGCCGATGCTCAAAGGCGGTCACCGTCACCATATAGATGCCGCGCCCCCGATAATCCCAATCAAAGCACCTCCGATGCATCCGCTCCATCACGGCCTCACCCTCACTGCGCAGACGGTTCCGCCTGCCCTGTGGCGCTACAGTCTTGCCGCACGTCCGCTCCATCCGCTTGCCGAAAGGCCTCCGCCAAAATCGCCCGACGCGCCTGCTCGCACACCGTCAGCCCCTCCCGCGCCAACCGTTCGACCTTCTCCAACCGCGACAACTCCCATTCCAGCTCTTCCACGATCTGCTTCTGATCCCAGAGCGGCGGGAGGGGCATCAGAAGCGACGTCACCTGATTGATTCGGACCCCCTTCACAGTCGCACCGGCACCCATTGCCTCCAATATTGGGGCCATAGATCGAAACCAGTAATAGAGGTAATCCGGCTCCAATTTAGCCGAAGACTTCGGCATAAAGCCACGCAAGTCTTGATTGATTGCCGTATCCTGTCGCAATTGACACACTTTCCCGAGGCCAACACGCGTCGCTATGACGATATTGCCACTTGGAATTATATTCGTCGCACTGTTCGCCACGCCCAATGGCGTGATGGTTCGCTCCGTCTCTTCAAGAAAGCGGGATGTCATATCGCGGACGGTTGCCCAAGGAATCCCGCCGCCATAATATTCAGGATGGCTAATTGGCGGAGTTCCTCCTCCCTTTACCTCACACACCTCACCGAGTTTGACGATGGGAGCATCAAGGGAGCGGAACGTTCCGGCAAGAACCGAGCGGGAAGCTTGGGCGGCGGTTTCGGCCATCGCCCGAAAGTTGCCCTCTATCTTCTCCAGTCGGGCCAACTTCCATTCCAGCTCCTCCACTATTTGATACTGTTCCCAAAGCGGTGGAAGGGGTATCAGAAGCGATGTCACCTGATTGATTCGGATTCCCTTCACAGTCGCACCGGTACCCATTGCCTCCAACATTGGGGCCATAGATCGAAACCAATAATAGAGGTAATCCGGCTCTAATTTAGCCGAAGACTTCGGCATAAAGCCACGCAAGTCTTGATTGATTGCCGTATCCTGTCGCAATTGACACACTTTCCCGAGACCAACACGCGTCGCTATGACGATATTGCCACTTGGAATTATATTCGTCGCACTGTTCGCCACGCCCAACGGCGTGATGGTTCGCTCCGTCTCTCCAAGAAAGCGGGACGTCATATCGCGGACGGTTGCCCAAGGAATCCCGCCGCCATAATACTCAGGATGGCTAATTGGCGGAGTTCCTCCTCCTTTTACCTCGCACACCTCTCCGAGTTTGACGATAGGCCAACTCATAGGTAAAAACCCTCATTCAGCAGTTTGTCCATCTCGGCATGAAGGTCGCGGAGGCGGGTGAGGCACTCGGAAGCAGAAGGGGGGCGTTCCTCATGAATATTGGGGTTGCGGACGGAGAGGTCACACGTTTCCGGATCGAGGGTCGCGGGGTCGAGCGTCCATGCGTTGGGGGAGGCCGGGGGATCGCCGGCGGCGGTGGCGAGGGCTTCGAACTCCGCGAGGTCTTCCTCGCGCAGGGGGCGCGTTTTGCCGAGGGAAACGCCGGCGGGGAGGTTGAGCTGATAGTAGTGGATGGGGGCTTGGGTGGGGCCGTCTTTGGAAAAGAAGAGGACGACCGTCCGGACGCCGGCGGCAAAGACCTTTGGGGGGAGATCGAGCACCCAGTGCAGGCGGCAGGTATCCAGGAGCAGTTTGCGAATGGCGACGGAGGCGGAATCCCCATTGGAGAGGAAGGTGTTTTTGATGACGATGGCGGCACGTCCGCCCGTTTTGAGCTTGGCGATGAAGTGCTCCATGAAGAGGAGCGCGGTTTCCCCCGTCTTGATGGTGAAATTGGCGGCGACATTGGAACTGGTGGCCGCGCCAAAGGGCGGATTGGCAAGGATGATGTCCACGCGGTCGCGATCCGTGAAGTCGGCGATGCGCTTGGAAAGGGTGTCCACCTTTTCGATGTTCGGGGAGCGCAATCCGTGGAGGATGCAATTCATCTGCGCCGTGACATAAGGGAGGGCCTTTTCCTCGCACCCAAAGAACGTTTTGTGCTGGAGGATATCGTAGGCCTCGGCGCCGCCGTCGCGGGTCTTCTCCTGCAAATACTCGAAAGCCTCGCACAGGAAGCCTCCGGAGCCGCACGCGCCATCGTAGATGGTTTCGCCCAGCGTGGGGGCCAAGACGCGAACCATCACCTTGATGAGCGGGCGGGGCGTGTAGTACTGGCCGCCATCGCGCCCGGCATTGCCCATGGCCTGCAAGCGCTCCTCATAAAGCACGGAAAGCTCGTGCCGCGCGGCTTCCGTCTCGAAGACCAATGGCTGAATGAGGTCGATGACCTCACGGATAAGGTAACCATCGGTGAAGGAGCACGTCAATTCAGAGAAGATGGCCCCCACCCGATAGGCGGGCGAATCAATCGCCGCGGAGTCCCGCAGGGCACGCAATCCGGGGAAAAGCTGGGACTGGATGAAAAGAAGCAACGCATCGCCCTTCAGCATCCTCTCCGTGTCCAGCGAGCCATCGGCCTTGGTTGGCCACGCCCAATCGCTCCACGCCAATCCCTTCGGCAAAAGGGGCTCATACGGCTCATCGTTCAGCTCCGCCTCGCTCCGCCGATTGGCCTCCGCCGCATCAAGATAGCGCAAAAAGAGCATCCAGTTCGACTGCTCCATGTATTGCAACGCATTGCCGCACCCGCTACCGGGCTTGCGCAACACTTGATCAATCGACTTGAACACCGTCGCCGCCGATTTCCGAGGGACCGCCCTCTCCGCTGTACGCCGCTTTCCTGCCATAACGCTCCTTTGCACTTGGAAGTTCTTACAATAACGCCCTCACTTTAATCCTTAGAAGTTTTCGCCTCATGTTCTTCAACCGCCGCAACACCCTCTCGTTCAGATGCTTGCACTTCCTCCTTTTTACGTTCATTCCTTTTGTTCACGGCTTGCAATACCATACTAATCTCAGGAACAGATGCAAGCTTTTCCAACGACTTACCAAGGGCGGCCCCCTTATCAAGGATTTCGACAACAGGATTGTCCGCGCAATTGTAACCCGAGATCAACTTACCGGGATTCTCAGCACTGGCATCAATCAAGTTGTAGAGAAGACGGACCCGTAATTCAGAGGCACCTTTACCCCCATTAATTGCCTCAATTTGCGTTACTAATCCCTCAAAGGTCTTGCTTAGAGCCTCTTTGTGTGAGTACTCTTCAATCAAACGCTTAGCAAGATTCATCCGCTTGTTAAAAACAACTGTAATCCAGAAAAGAGGTATATAAAGTGGCAAAAATGCCAATACAATACGGGGACTTCGCATTAAGACATCCAAGAAACTTAAATCACTAACCCACCACCTACCAACCATGGCACCAATTGGACAAAGAGCCGCGAGGGCCATGGCAACAGCCGCCCATATAAACCACGTTGTTGCAGACCTTCTCTCCTCCTCCTCATGCTTTCGTTTCTCGGCATAAGCAGAACTCAAGCCCGCTGTTAGCGCATTGGGAAGCAAACTCTCAATTCTCAACTTCAATGCTTCTACTTCAGCTTGCCGCGAGGAAAGAAACGCATCATATGCCTCCTCTTGGCGTTTCTTCAAATCATCAAGCTCGCCGCGAATCGCCTCATGTTTTTTCTCCAAATCCTTGAACGCATCCTGAAGTTTCTCCTTTAACCCCTCTTCATGTCGAGTCTCTCCGGAAGTCTCATCCTCATAATCATAACCTAGGATTTCATCCGAGACCTCCTCCACTTTATCTCGCTCTTCAACAGCTTTTTTGTGAAGCATCGTTATCCTATTCAAGAAGACTTCACTTTCCTTCACTTTACTTTGAAGGTCGGCCGAAATCTCCTCGGATCTCCTAAAATTATTCTGACACCTCTCGCTATCTTGTTCAAGGAGTTCAATCTTCTCGTTCCATGAGTCAACCTCTGTCGAGAACCGACTATATTCATTCGCAACAAAAGTTTCCTTTTGTTCGACGTCTTGGAGTTTCGCCTCAAGGTTTTTCAACAACTCCTTCGAGCAAACTTCCTCCTGTTGGAGCGATATGCGATGTTGCTCCCAGTCTGACCACATCTGGTTGAGCGTATCATACTTCTCCTTGATTCGGTTGAAATACTTAGAACACTGGCGCGAAGCACTATCGAACGTCTTCACCACAGCTGCTGGCTCTTTTTCCAACAAAGCGCGCAAATCATCCGCCGTAGCCTTCAATTCCTTATGCTCAGGCTTCCGATTCTCCAGCGCAACCAATCGTTCCCAAATCTTCTGAATTTCACTCTGCAAATGAGAGGCAACCTCTGTATCCATGTCAATCGCTCCTTACAAACTCAGAGATTCACTTGATAAAACGGCCCTGCACCTGCAAGATCCCAAGCACTTCATCCAACGTCTTCATAGGGCGATTATAGCACAAGTCTAAAGGATACCCGCCCCCATCTTCCGCCAGACGTTTTGGGGAGGCTCCGTGGAACCATGCGAGAGGCTCCGTATCCGGGGGTGGGATACGGAGTCTCTCGGAAAAGAAGCGGAAGGGGCAGCCTTATTTGGCGCGTTGCCAGACGCGGACGTAGTCGATGGCGAAGGTTTGGGGAAGGATCTTTTCGTCGAGGGTACCTCCCCAGTTGGAGGGGTCGCCCAGGGCAAGATTGAGCTTGAGGTAGTGGGGGGCTCGGAAGGGATTGGTGCCGTCGGGGCGATTGGCGAGGTCAAGATCGTAAGTGAAATAGGGTTTGCCGTCGAAGGAGAAGGTCATGCGTTTGTCGTCCCACTCCATGGTGTAGATGTGCCATTCGCCATCGAGCACTTCGGGGCCGGTGTAGCCGCCGCTGCGTTTGGAGGTGGGGACCTTTTCGCGGCCGAGGAAGTGGAGGGTGCTCCATGCGGTCTTGGGTGAGGACCAGACGTATTCCATGATGTCGATCTCTCCGCAGTCGGGGTGTCTGCGGGTGGTGCCGAGGGTCCAGATGGCGGGCCAAACGCCTTGGCCCTTGGGGAGACGGGCGCGGACATCGACCTTGCCATATTGAAAGGAGAAGGTGTCTTTGGTCTCAATGGAGCCGGAGGTGTAGACGTAGGTGGGGCGGCTCCGCGACCAATCGTCGGCGGAGGCTTGGGGGGAGAAACGGGGGTTGGGGCAGGCTTCGGAAAGTTTGCGTGCGGTGAGCTCCAAGGCGCCGGCGCGTTGGCAGACGTTGGCGAGGTCGGAGGCATACCATTGGGGTTCACGATTGCGGACGAAGCCTTCTTCGTAGGTCCACTTGGCTGCGTCGGGGGCACCGGTGCCGTTGAATTCGTCGGAGAAGATGAGTTTCCATTCCGAGGCGAGGGTGGTTGTTGCCCCAAGGAGGAGCATGAGAGAGAACAAAGCCATGTGTCGCATGATGACGAACTCCTTTCGATAATGTTTTCAGAGAATAGCACAATTTTCCAGGAGGGCGCGTGCCGATGAAGCGGCGTGTGTGGGGGCGTGCGTTGTCTTGTACCGAGGGAGAAGGAAGGATGTCAGGGCAAACGCATAAAAATATTTGGGACTCAACTCATTGATTCTCCGTGCCACATTTCCCCCCAATTGTCCACGTCAAGTCGGCCCTGAGCGATGTGTGACAATGAGTTATCCGTTTTTGTGCGTTTGCCCTGTGCAAGAGTTGAGGGACGTGAGTGATTTCGTTACTCTTTGATTCAACGGCCAACTGACCGACAGAGAGTCGTGCCCCCGATGCCCACGCATTCAAAACG
>CASDPK010000047.1 GCA_949282555.1 uncultured Lentisphaeraceae bacterium
CCCCCGGGGGGCGGGAGGGGAACCCCCTCCCTCTGCTTCGCCTTCCTTCCTTTCTGACGGCTCCGACGGCCTGTTGCGTTATATTGTGCAAAAGGCACCCCATCATGAAGTCTTCAGATGCCAGCACGCCCACTGGCCGACCTATGCTATAATGGCTCCTTACGTGAGAGGATCCATCCATGGAATTGAGGTTCTACAATTCGTTGACGCGCCAGGTTGAGCCGTTTCGTTCGCTGAAACCGCACGAGGTGGGAATGTACACCTGCGGGCCAACGGTCTATAACTTCGCGCATATTGGCAATTTCCGCGCCTATCTTTTTGAGGATTTGTTGCGCCGGACGTTGGAATTCGCCGGGTATAATGTGCGCCAAGTGATGAACTTGACGGATGTGGACGACAAGACGATCCGTGGCTCCTTGGCGGCGGGAAAGCCGCTGAAAGAATACACCCGCCCTTACATTGAAGCGTTTTTCGCCGACCTCAAGACGCTCAACATTGAGCCCGCCGAGGTTTATCCCGCGGCAACCGACCACATCCCGGAGATGCAGCAGCTGATTCAGGCCCTTTTCGACAAGGGCATCGCTTACAAGAGTGAAGATGGATCGGTGTATTTCAGCGTGGATCGCTTCCCGGGCTATGGCAAGCTGGCCCATTTGGATCGTTCCGCCCTGCGCAGCGGCGTGCGCATCAATGCCGATGAATACGAAAAGGAAGGCTTTGGCGACTTCGCCCTTTGGAAAGCCTGGGACGAAAAGGACGGGGATGTCGTTTGGGATGCGCCATGGGGACGCGGCCGCCCGGGATGGCACCTTGAGTGCTCGGCCATGAGCATGAAGTATCTCGGGGAGAGCTTCGACCTGCATACCGGCGGCATCGACAATCTCTTCCCCCACCACGAGAACGAAATCGCCCAAGCGGAAGCGGTCACCGGCAAGCCCTTTGTTCACACATGGATGCACTGCGCCCACCTGCGCGTGAATGGGCAAAAGATGTCGAAGTCGCTCGGCAACTTCTTTACGCTCCGGGATCTCCTTGACAAAGGCTACACCGGGCGTGAGATCCGTTACGTGTTGCTGAGCGCACAGTATCGCCAACCGCTCAACTTCACCTTCGAAGCCTTGGCGGCCGCCCGAACCGCGCTTTCGCGCATCGATGAATGCGTGGATGCCCTTTCCGCCCGGGCCGGGGAATCCAAGCCGGATGACGGCAAGCGCGTCCCCTCGCCCTTGCCCGCTTTCGGGGAAGCCCTTGCCGACGACCTCAATCTGCCCGAGGCTTTGGCCGCCCTTTTTGCCTTCATCCGAGCCGCCAATGGCGCATTGGCCGAAGGGCTTTCGCCCGCCGGCGCCCAGGCGGCCTTGGGCCTCTTGGGCCGCATGGATGCCGTTTTGGGCGTTATCTACGCCAAGCGCCCGAAGGCGACGACAATCCCCGCGGAAATCAAGGCCCTCGCCGCCGCCCGTGCAGAAGCCCGCGCCGCGAAGAATTGGGCCGAAAGCGATCGCCTGCGCGATGAACTCGCCGCCAAGGGGTGGCAAGTCCGTGACTCCAAGGAGGGGCAGACCCTCAAACCGATGGCGAAAAAGTGATGAAACGCGGGCGATTCATCACGCTGGAAGGGCCTGAGGGCGCCGGCAAAAGCACGCACCTGTCGCTTTTGGCCGAGCGCCTTCGGGCACAGGGGCTTACCGTCCTCACCACGCGCGAGCCGGGAGGCACCCGACTCGGTGAGGCGATTCGCAATTTGTTGCAGTTTGACGCTGCCGGCGAAAGCCCGGTGCCCCGTGCGGAATTGTTGCTGTTCCTTTCCAGCAGAGCCCAACTCACCGAAAGGGTGATTCGCCCCGCGCTTGCACGCGGCGAATGGGTGTTGAGCGATCGTTTCTGCGATTCCACGTTCGCCTATCAAGGTTATGGCAGGGGAATGGATGTGGCGGAATTGCAGATGCTGAATGCCTTCGCCACGGATGGATTGATGCCGGATCTTACGCTGTTGCTCGACATCACGCAGGAGGAGAGCCTTCGCCGCGTCGCCCAACGTGAAGGCCCCGCCGATCGTTTTGAGCAGGAGCGTGCGACCTTCCATCGCAAACTTGCCGAAGGGTTCCGTGCGTTGGCCGAAAAGGCTCCGGAACGGATTCGGCGAATCGCCAGCGACGGCCCCCAAGCGATGACGGCTGAGGCCATTTGGTCTGCCGTGGCGCCGTTGCTTCAATAGCTTTGTTCAGGAGTGGAAGGCCCCATAGAAGGAGAGACCATGATGTTGGATCCCACCAAAATGAAGGATTGGCAGATTGCCGAAGTCGCCGAGGCCGATATGCGCCCCATTTCCGAAGTGGCGCGTGACCTTGGTGTCCTCCCCGAGGAATTGATCCCCTACGGCAACAGTTATGCGAAGATCGATGCGCGCGCTGTCCTGGCCCGCACAAACGGTCGGCAAAAGGCACGCTATATCGACGTGACCGCCATCACGCCGACCCCGCTGGGCGAAGGCAAGACCACCACCACGGTTGGTCTGCTTGAAGGTCTTGGCCGTTTGGGGAAATCGTGCTGCGGAGCGATCCGTCAGCCCTCGGGGGGGCCGACCTTCAACATCAAGGGCGGCGCGGCCGGCGGTGGTTTGGCCCAAGTGATTCCGCTTACGCCTCTCTCGCTCGGACTCACGGGAGACTTCGATGCCGTCGAAAAGGCCAACAACCTCTGCATGGTGGCACTCAATGCGCGTATGCAGCACGAGCGCAATCATGATGACGCTTGGCTCGCCACCAAGGGTTTGACGCGGCTGGACATTGATCCCGCGCGCGTGCAGATGCGGTGGGCGCTCGATTTCTGTGCGCAGGGGCTTCGGCAGATCCGCATGGGCCTAGGGGCCGGAACGCTCAATGGGTTCGAGATGGATTCGGGCTTTTACATCACCGTGGCTTCCGAGGTGATGGCAATCCTCGCCGTGGCCTCCGACTTGGCGGATCTCCGCCGCCGCATCGGGCAAATCATTGTGGCGTATGATCGGCAAGGCAAGCCCGTCACGGCGGACGCACTGGAAGTCGCGGGCGCCATGACGGCGTGGCTTGTGCGGGCAATGAACCCCACCCTCATGCAGACGTTGGAGGGACAACCGGTGCTCGTTCATGCCGGCCCCTTCGCCAATATCGCCATTGGGCAGAACTCCGTCATTGCGGATCGTGTGGGTTGCGCACTCGCCGATTATGTGGTCACGGAGAGCGGTTTCGCGGCAGACATGGGCTTTGAGAAGTTCTGGAACATCAAGTGCCGCTGCTCGGGGCTGCGTCCCAACGCGGTGGTGCTGGTGGCGACCGTCCGTGCGCTCAAGCGCCACGGCGGTGCGCCGGACGTCAAACCCGGAACGCCGCTCGACCCCGCCTACACGCAGGAGAACCTCCCCCTGCTGGAAGCCGGATGCCGCTCAAATTTGATGGCGCACATCGATATCATCCGGAAGGCCGGCATTCGCCCCGTGGTCTGCCTCAATCACTTCTACACCGACACCGATGCCGAGGTGGCGCTCGTCAAGTCCATTGTCGAAGAGGCAGGTTGCAGATTCGCGCTTTCCAAACATTGGGAGAAGGGCGGCGAAGGGGCGGAGGAGCTTGCCCGGCAGGTTATCGCCGCCTGCGAGGAGCCCTCGGACTTCCACTATCTGTGCGATCTTTCGGAGTCGCTCTCCACTCGCATTGAGCGCCAGGTGAAGGAGGTCTACGGCGGCGACGGTGTGGATTACGAACCCGCCGCGCTCGAAAAGCTCCGTGCCTTCGAAGCCAATCCGGAGACCGCTTCCTTGCCTGTCTGCGTGGCAAAGACGCAATATTCGCTCTCTGATGATGCCACCAAGATTGGGCGCCCCACCGGGTGGCGGCTCAAAGTTCAGGACATCCTCATTTATCAGGGTGCCGGATTCATCGTGCCCGTGTCCGGAAAGATTATGTTGATGCCTGGGACTTCTGCCAATCCGGCCTATCGCCGTATCGACGTGGACACGGAAACCGGGAAGGTGAAGGGGCTCTTCTGAGCCCTTTCCACCGTTCGTAAAAGGAGCACCCTCATGCGTCGTTGGACCCCCCTCAAGATTCGTGCGCTTAAAGGAAAAGAAGCCTTTGCCACCGTCACCTGTTACGATGCCACCAGCGCCGCGCTCATTGAGTCCCTAGGACCCGATGCGTTCCCGCTTGTGTTGGTGGGGGACTCTGTGGGGATGACCATGCAGGGGCACGATTCCCCGTTGCCCGTCATCTTGGACGAAATGGTCTATCACACGCGCTGTGTGGGACGGGTGCTCAAATCGCCCATGCTCATCGCCGATTTGCCCTTTGGGAGTTATCAGACCGGAGATGATGATGGTTTCCGCAGTGCGCTCCGCCTCATCAAAGAAGGTGGCGCCGATGGCGTGAAGCTTGAAGGGGGAGAGCGTTGCGCCACCCTCATTCGGCGCCTCGTGGAGGCCGGCATTCCCGTTTGCGGACACCTTGGATTGACGCCGCAAAGTTGCCTTGCAATGGGCGGATTCAAAGTCCAAGGACGCGACGCCGAGGCTGCCAAGCGGCTTATCCATGAAGCCAGGATTCTGGAGAATGCCGGATGCTTCGCGATTGTGATGGAGGGAGTTCCCTCTTCGCTCGGAAAAGCCGTGACGGAAGCTGTCAGCATCCCGGTTATCGGAATCGGAGCCGGAGCCGATACCGATGGGCAGATTCTCGTGTGGCAGGATCTCCTCGGCTTGACCATGGGCCATGTGCCCAAATTTGTGCGAACCTTCGGTTCTCTCGGCACGGCAGCACAGGCGGCTCTTTCCGCCTATCGCGCGGCTGTGGCGGAGCGTTCGTTCCCTGCACGCGAGGAAACATATGAGTGAGTGTTATTTCCATGCAGACATGGAAAGTGTAACCGCATGAGGCCCTGCAATGGGCCTCATTCCATTGATGTCACCTTGGTTCATCCTAGGTTGTCCCTTCGGCCATCTACTCCCATGACATTCATTCCCTGTATGTGTCCACTTTGGTAGACTTGAGCCATGGGAGAGACTTCCGACATCTTCACTTTGCCTTGGCAACGCGTCCGTAAGCCAGCCATCCGATGGGTGGTGAAGTGGACGCATCGTCCGGTGGAATGGCTGTTAGGATTGCGCACACTTCGCCTACTCTACCTTTCAATCGTCGAACAGATGGATGAAAGGCCGTTTGCTCAAAGGGTTTTGGAGACGCTTGAGATCAAGACGCAATGGGCCAAGGAGGATTGGACACGCGTTCCAGAAGAAGGTTCCCTGGTTGCCGTGGCGAACCATCCCTTTGGAGCGGTTGAGGGGCTGGCGTTGCTTGAATTGATACGACAGCGACGCTCAGACGTAAAGGTGATGGCGAACTATCTCCTCGGTCGCATCCCAGAATTCCGAGACGACCTCATTCTTGTGGATCCCTTTGGCGTTCAAGGTTCCGCGAAACGCAATGTAAACGCTTTGCGGCAGGCGCTTCAATGGATTCGAGAGGGGCATGCGCTCATCGTCTTTCCTGCGGGGGAGGTGGCAAGTTTTGCCCCAGGTTCCCTTCGTGTTCGTGACGCCGCATGGCACGTCTCTGTGATGACGCTAATCCGCCATGCAGGGAAAGGGGTCCGAATCCTGCCGGTCTTCATTCCTGGAAGAGCGTCTCTTCTCTTTCACTTAGTGGGAAAGCTTCACCCTCGACTGCGAACCCTGTTGCTGCCACGTGAAATGCTCCGACTGCGACGCCGCACCGTGACACTCCGACTGGGACGCGTGCTTTCTGCGGACAACCTCGAAACACGTTTTGTCTCGGATGCCGATGCCTTGCGGTATCTCCGTTTCCGAACATTTCTGCTGGCTGGCCGTGGCTCAGGAGAATCGCGGTTCGATGAACGAATGCGCCGCTTAACCTTGGACGAAGGGGCAGCCATTCCAGAACCTGTCATTCCCCCCGTCGATCCCGACCGACTGATTGCCGAACTGGAGCGTCTTCCCCCGGAGGCTCTACTGCTCGAAGAAGGGAACTACGTACTTTACGCCGCACAAGGACGCGACATCCCCGAGACCCTCCGAGAAATTGGACGATTGCGCGAGCTCACGTTCCGAGCCGTTGGCGAAGGTACCGGACGCGATCTTGATACCGATGACTTCGATGCCGCCTATCATCAGATCCTCCTTTGGAACCGGGCGACCTCCGAAATCGTCGGGTGTTACCGCTTGGCGTTCTCCGACATCTTGGCGGAGCGGGATGGCCTGCGTGCGCTCTACACCCGCACACTGTTCCGCTTCGATGAACGATTCTTGGGGCATCTGCCGGGACCTGCCGTGGAGCTGGGACGCTCTTTCGTTAGACCCGGATTCCAACGAACCTTTGCGCCATTGCTGCTGCTTTGGCGTGGCGTGCTTACGTTCATCGCGCGTCATCCGCGTTATACCGTGCTTTTTGGCCCCGTAAGCATCTCTCACGACTTCCGCCCCGCCGCGAGGGATATGTTGCTGGAGCACCTTCGTGTGCGATGCTTCGATTGGGCATTGGCACGATGGGTCTCGGCCCGCCTGCCGCCCCGTCGTCCCCGCTTTGCGGAATGGCGACATCCGGATTACGCAGACTTTTTGAGAACGGAGACTGACGTCAACGACGCCCTCGCCGAGATTGAAGAGGGCCGCCGCGAAATGCCTGTGCTCATCCGCCAATATCTCAAGCTCGGCGGGCGCATTGTGGCGTTTAACGTGGATCCGGATTTCGGCACCGTGGTTGACGGGCTCATCGTAGTGGATTTGCTTCAAGCGCCACCACGTGACATCGCCCGCTACATGGGCAAGGCCACGTACGAGGCTTATCGCAACACACCTCGGAAGGAGGATTGGACATGCGCCTTTTGATTACAGGCGGCAAAGGGATGCTCGGTCGAACGCTCATGCGTCATTGGGGCACCTCTCATACGCTCGCCATCGCGGATCTGCCAGAAACGGATCTCACACGTCCGGAACAAGTGGGGGCACTCTTTGACTCCTTCCAGCCCGAAGTCGTTGTGCATTGTGCTGCGATGACCAATGTCGACGCCTGTGAAGGAGATCCGGCGCGCGCATTTCTGCTCAACGAGACCGCCACCGCCCACGTCGCACGGGCCTGTTCCGCCCATGGGGCACGTCTCTTTGCCATTTCCACAGACTACGTGTTCTCCGGCGAAGAACCCGGCGTGCGAACGGAAGACGACCCACCCCACCCTAGGACTGTTTATGGTGCCAGTAAGCTTGCCGGTGAGAACGCAGTCCGAGCGCTCTGCCCCAACCACGTGATCGCCCGCATCGCGTGGCTTTATGGGAGTGGGGGGCCGAGTTTTCCCCACACGAT
The DNA here is from genome assembly GCA_949282555.1 of uncultured Lentisphaeraceae bacterium. Lineage (GTDB taxonomy): Bacteria > Verrucomicrobiota > Kiritimatiellia > RFP12 > DVOR01 > Spyradenecus. The sequence goes on from CASDPK010000047.1 coordinate 7,350, forward strand.
GATTCGCTTGGCAATGGAAGATCCCTCACGTACGCTACGCGTCGTGGACGATCAAATAGGAAACCCAACCTCTGCGGATGCTGTCGCAAACGGTCTCACGGCGTTCCTTGGGCGACCGGAATTGCGAGGTACCTTCCACCTCACCTGCGAGGGCACAGCCAGCTGGTATACCTTCGCGTGTGAAACGCTCCGGCTCGCGGGATTCCCGGGCGTGACGGTCTCCCCTTGCACGACCGAGGAGTTCCCTCGCCCAGCCCCTCGCCCACACAACTCATCGCTCTCCAAGGCCAAACTTGCCACCTGTGGACTCCCCCCGATGCCGCCTTGGAAGGAGGCCCTTGCTCGGTTTGTTTCGGTGGAATGGAAAACCGCCGGACAGAGACCGCAGAATCGCGCCCCCATCTCCCATTAGGGCGAAATTCGTTCCTAAGCCTTCAAGCTTCCAACCATGCACCCAAAGCTCGGGCAAAAGCCTCCGTATCCTCCGGCAGGGGCAAGGGAAGATCGCTGGCGTAAGCGACAGGCGCATCGGTGCGGCCATGCGTCCCTCTCACGCGCGAAACGTCCGTAGAGCACTGAAAGGGCGTGCGCCCAAAGAAGAGTTCGCAAGGGTCAAAGCCCGGCTTATTGTGAATATCCACATGTGTGGCGTAGTCCGGAGCCTCACGAGCGTGCTCCCACCACGGATAAGCGAACCAATGGCCTGGCTTGGCCGTAAGTTCGTAGTCAGCCCCGGCCACATCCGTTTCCCGGAGGCTGTCCACCTCCGGCAAAGCGGCCAACAAGTCCGCCGTGCGTCTCCGACTGGCCGTGTCCCAAGGCTTTAGGCAATAAACAAGAGCGGTTTGATGGTCGCACAAAGCGACAGCCTCACTCTGATAGAAATCCGGATAAAGCCGCCCACGAATGGCGCGCGTGGCGAAAAGCCCCGCCCGACGAAGCACCCGATTAGGGAAACAAACCGAACCGGAAACGTCCGTGATGGCATAATCGCCCAAGATGGCCAACGCATACCCCTGCCGACGAGCTGCCCCCGCAAGCCGCTCAATTTGTTCAACCGCCTCGCACACACTGGCCGCGACGTTTGGATGATGTGTGCCAAACCGCTGAAGCTCATAATCAAGCGTCGGCAAATACGCAAACATCAATTCCGGCGCATCTCCGCGCGAGAGCCTCGCAATCAAAGCCGAAACAATCCCCCGGCCAACCTTGGGCGATGCCAGCGGCCCCCAATAACGCCAAAGCTTGACAGGGTTCTCCACGCCAAGGACGCAGGTAGGCTTCTGATAAGTCGCCATCACCATGCCCCCGCCATGCGTGTGAATCGGTGCGGGAGAGACAATCTCGTCAGCCTGCTCGCCAAGCGACTGCTGGAAGAAATAAAGCCCCACACGCCCCGCGCGCCGGCGGAAGCTTTCCCAAATGCGAGGCCCCTTTACGAGATTGGCCGATTGGTTCCAAAAGGAACTCTGAAAGGTCTCGCGAAAGAAACTCCCATTGGCCCCGATCCCATGTTCCTGCGGCAGACACCCCGTCCGCAACGTGGCCTGAACCGTACACGTGACGGCCGGCCCGCAGGGGCGCATCGCATGAACGGGCAATCCCGCGAGTTGAGAGACGCCGTGCGCACGCAACAACCCCGCGCCAAGCGCGGCAACATCCATGACCAACAATTTCTTCATGGCGTTACCTCCCCGGCGGAGAACCAACGCGAAAAGGGCTCAACGAGGAATGTCATCCTCCGAAGGAAACCCGTCCGGGCCAAACGACCGAACGGAGTAAACGCCGGTCTCCGCATTATGCGTATAGTTCAACGGACGGTCCCAGCCATCCCGAATGACATCTTTCCCAAGCAATCCGGAGGTCACCAATGCCTCCAACGATTCCGGAAGCCGCCCGGCGTTCAGAAGGGCATACGTCGGCAACGCCTGCATGATCAGCCGGATGCGCGTATTGGTCAGCATCTCGGCATTGACATCCGAGGCCGGCTCGGCGTGGCGGCGCCAATGCCCCGTGGCATCATCGGTTCGGAGCGCCTCACCGGGCATCTTGGATTCCCGCCCAAGATTCCCGGTGAAGAACCCCACCGTGACCCCCACCACAATGGCGAGCGTCACGGTGAGCAAGGTGCGACGGTCTGGGACCCGTGGCATCGCGACCCTTTCTTACGGGACCGGGAATCCCGCGGCGAGCGCCCGAACCTCCTCGCGCACACGCGCTTGGAGCGCCTCGTCCTCGGGCGCACGGAGGATCTCCACGATCCACCCGCCGAGGCGCTTCATCTCGGGCTCCTTCATGCCGCGCGTCGTCACCGCGGCCGTGCCGATGCGGATGCCGGAGGTGACGAACGGGCTCTCCGTGTCGTAAGGGATCGTGTTCTTGTTGCAGATGATGCCGGCGGCATCCAAAGCCGCGGCGGCCACCTTGCCCGTCAGCCCGGCGGCCTTCACATCCACCAAGAACAGATGGTTATCGGTGCCACCGGAAACCAAGCGGAACCCCGCCTCCCGCAACACGGCCGCCAACGCCTGCGTATTGGCAACGATCTGCGCCGCATGGGCGTGGGCATCGCGATGCAACCACTCGTTGAAGCAAACGGCCTTGGCCGCGATGACGTTCTCCAGCGGCCCGCCCTGGATGCCGGGGAAGACGCTCTTGTTGATGGCCGCGATATACTTCTCCTTGCAGAGAATCAACCCTGCGCGGGGGCCGCGAAGCGTCTTGTGCGTGGTGGTCGTGACGAAGTCCGCATACGGCACCGGAGACGGATGCACCCCTCCGGCCACGAGCCCGGCGATGTGCGCCATATCCACCATAAGGTAGGCGCCCACCTTTTCGGCGATCGCACGGAACCGAGCAAAATCAATCGTCCGCGGATACGCCGAAGCTCCGGCAAGGATCAGCTTCGGGCGAACCTCTTCGGCCTGACGCTCAATGGCGTCATAATCCAAGCACTCCGTCTCCCGATCCACGGTGTACGGAACGATGTTGTAGAGCTTGCCCGAGAAGTTGACCGGCGACCCATGGCTCAGGTGCCCGCCCTGATCAAGGCTCATGGAAAGGATGGTGTCTCCCGGCTGAAGCATGGCGAAATAGACCGCCATGTTGGCGGCGCTTCCGCAGTGGGGCTGGACATTGGCCGCCTCGGCGCCAAACAACCGCTTGGCCCGCTCAATCGCCAGCGTCTCCACGGCGTCCACCGGCAAGCACCCGCTGTACCACCGCTTCCCGGGATAACCTTCTGCGTACTTGTTCGTCAGCACAGAGCCCTGCGCCTCACGCACCGCCGCGGACGTATAGTTCTCAGAGGCGATCAGGTTGATCGTCTCATCCTCCTGCCGCGTTTGCTCAACGATGGCCGCATGGACCTCGGGGTCCGCCTTCGCCAGCAGCGACACCGCCGCCAAACGCCCCGCACGATCACACTTCGCCAGACGGCGCACATGACGCTCCGCCTCGGAAAAGGGGGTCTTCAACCACGTCTCAAGCGCCTGTGCGGCCGCCACATCATTCAGGGCCCGCGCCGAAAGAATGATCACATTGGCATTGTTGTGCTCGCGGGAAAGCTTCGCCACCGCCTCATCGGTAACGATTGCGGCGCGAATCCCAACGAAACGGTTGGCCACGATGCTCATGCCGATGCCCGTGGTGCAAAGGAGCACACCGCGCTCCGCACGCCCCTCGACCACTGCTTCGCAGACCGGCACAGCAAAATCAGTGTAATCATCCGCGGCGGAACAGTCAAAGGAGCCCACATCAGACACATCGAAGCCGAGCGTCTTTAAGGTGGTGACAAGTTTGGCCTTCAGCGCCACACCGGCGTGGTCGCATCCGATCGCGATTGTGCTCATTGGCAACTCCTTTTGGTTAGGGTGAATTACTACAGTATAGCGGATGCCTCGCGCGTTGTCTAACACGGGCCCCGCATGCAGTGAAGAAAATGCACACTGCAAAGACACACCCCACACACCCACCAACGCCCCCGCACGTATGCCGCATCGGGAGGCTCCGTATCGGTGAGACGACGCAGGGGAAGTGAGAATGGGGGAATAAGGGGGAACAGGGCGGGATGGCGGGGTTTGGGAGGGTGGCGGAGCAAAAAACGGTGGGTGGGAGAAAATGAGAATGGAAAGGCGTAGATAGGGGCAACAATCAAAGATTCGAGAATGTTTGCGGGGTTGAGGAAACGTTTTGAGAATGGATTGCAGGCGGCTTGCAAGGGGATTGCGGGTTGCGGGAGTTACCCTTAAATAAGGAAGTGGGGTGTGGGATGATGGGGGCGTTCTCCGAGGTGTGAGCCTCGCCGGTTGGCCCCGCGCCGGTTTTGGGCAAGGCGGGGCGTTTTGGTTGATTGGCTGATTGGATTGGAGGCGAGATGACCCCGCATGAGATTTTCCTTTGCAAGACGGCGCTCCGGGTGTTGGATTCCGCGGGCACCCAAGGCGTTGGCCGGGAGGCGTGGATGGAGCAGGTGGGGATCACGGCGCAGATGCCGCTGACGACCGCCGAGCAGGCGGCCCTCATCGACCGCCTCGA
>CASDPK010000048.1 GCA_949282555.1 uncultured Lentisphaeraceae bacterium
GGACTGGAAAAAGAGGGATATTACAAAACAACGGGAAGGCATAAATTTTCACGTGCCTCAGACGATGATGTGGAAGAAACCTTATTTACACGGAAATGGGTGCCCGATTATGTCAGCACGGTAGTATTGAAGAAGACGCGTAACCCTATCCCAATGTATTCCAAAAAATGTCGTGGGAAACTTCCTGCCATCAACCAAGCCATAGGTTTTGACCTCAAGATTGTGGATTGGGTGAAACCTTATGGGAAAGGGGAAAATACCGATATGCTCGTCACGGTTGTAACGAAGGAGGTAAAATTCGGAAGGAAGACTTTTACAGATGCCTCAGTGGTGACATTTGATTTTCCCGGTGACTATAACGGTGTTCAAGTCTGCGATTCTGACGGATGGTCAAAGTTTGTTTCCGATTATCATGTGAATCTCCAAACGCCATTCCAAAAACAGTTGGTGATGCCATCCCAAAATGACCGCTACAAATGGTTGGATAAGCGAAAGCATCTGGTTTTTCGCGTCCGTAGCGAGGTATCCCCCACGGGAGAATTGTTGCGTTGCCATTATGGCAAAATCTACCCAACGTTCGACATCACGTCTGAAGAGTTTGCGCTTCGCGCCGTTTTCTTCAATCCAACGCCGAATGACACCAATCTTGAATTTGACCCGAAACGAAACCTTTCGCCATTCAAACCCCTTAGTATGGAAGAACGGGAGCTTAACAGACTTCCATGAAGGAGTTATTTGGCCACACCCCACGCCCGCCGACACTGCCCGCCGCATAATGATGTGCGGCCTTAACCCCTCGACCTTGCTGTATGAATCTTCTACAACATTCGTTTGTTTGTCTTGACTCTGCACGCTTCAATGTGAGGCGGAAGGTTATGGTATGCTAGGGGAGTTATGGGAACGACTCGGACTGTTGTGTTTGCCCTTGTGGCATTGATGTTGACCCTGTTTGCCTGGCTGGGCGGCGGTGTCGTGGCGCCATGGCTGAGGCCTTGGGCGCCGTGGCTGACGTTGCTGACGGCGGAGATGGCCTTGCTCGTGCCGGAGCAACGGCGGACGGAATCGCTCTTCGATGCGCGGCGGCGCGTATGGCAGGGGCTTGTGCGGGACCCGCTGATGTGGTTGAGCGTGGCCTTGTGTCTTTACCTCGTGATCCAGTGGCTGAACGCCTGCACCTTTTTGGAGTGGGATGCGAAAGCCCAGACGTGGCAGATTCTGTCGCCCGCCTTTGAGTGGTTGCGCAACCCGGATGCGATGGCATGGCTCGCCTCGCCGGACGCGAAGGTCTCCCCCGAGGGGGTGCGCTTTTGGGCGGAGCCGCCGTTTGGGTGGTTGCCGTGGTCTCTGCGGTCGGACGAGGCCCGGGCGGTGCTGGATTGGTTCCCCCCAACGCTTGTGGCCGCCTTGGCCGTGCGCCATGCGCTCTTGGGGCGTTCAAAGCGGCGGATGATGACCTTTGTCTGCGCCATGACGTCGGTGCTGGCCGTGGCGGGGATCATCCAATTCATCGTGGGCGGTGAGTTCCTTTATTGGGGCTTGAAGAGCAACGCCTTTTTCTTCGCGACCTTCGGTTATCCGAACCACGCGGCCTGCTTCTTCCCGGCGGTGATGGCGCTTTCGGTGGGCATGATGCTGTGGGCGTCGGAACATCGGGAGCACACGCGGATGCCGCCGTGGGCCTATGGGCTTTCGGCGGTGCTCTGCGGGATTTCGGGCATTCTCTCGGGTTCGCGGGCGGGGCTTCTCTTCACGCTGGCGATCACGGCGGCGACGGCGGTGTATGTGCCGCTGCGCTATTTCGGTTCATGGCCGGCCCGACTGCGCGTGTTGGTGCCCACGCTCCTGTTGGCGACGGCGGTGGGGGTGGTGGGGACGGCCGGCTTCCGCGTCTATGCCACGCGCGCCAACGATGCCCGCCGCGCGGCAATCGCGGAGGCGACGACCGATGAAGACCGCGCCGCGGCGGCTCGGATGCCGCAGTTCGCGCCGCTCCCGGCGTTGGATGCCGTGATTCGGGAAATCGACACGACCGATTGGGCGGCGTTGATCGCGCACCCCATGCTGATGCGTTCGGGCTATCAGGGCATCCTCGCCCTGCGTCAGCACGCCGCCCATCCGTGGTACGGCACGGGTGCGTGGAGCTTCCGTTGGCTGAATGCCACCTACATTGATGTGGATGATCCGGAGGAGCGCACATGGTTGCGCAGCCGCATGGGGGTTGGCCAAGCCAATGTCCACAATGACACGTTGCAGTTTTTGGCGGAACACGGCTGGGTCGGTTTTGGGCTGATGCTCGGATGCGTGGCGGCGCTGGTGTTGCCCTTCCTGAAGGCCCTCTTCACCAGCCCCGCGCGGACGGTGAGCGACGCGCAGGCCGACCGTTGCTGGGTGAACCGGCTCAATGTGGCCTGCCTCTTCATCTTCCTGTCCACGGCCCTGATCGCCCTGCACAGTTTCATTGACCTCGTCTTCCGAAGCCCCGCCTGCATGATGCTCTACGCGCTCATGCTGGTGTGCGCCCCGGCCTTTGTGGTGGGGGTGCGCCCCCCGGCCACCCCGCAACCCCAGGAGTCTCCCCATGCGTAAAGGCATCATTCTCGCCGGAGGCGCCGGCACGCGCCTTTTCCCGGCCACGGCCATTGTCTGCAAGCAACTTTTGCCGGTCTACGACAAGCCGATGATCTACTACCCGCTCTCCACGCTCATGCTGGCGGGCATTCGTGAGATCCTCATCATCTCCACGCCCGAAGCCACCCCGCTCTTTGAGCGGTTGCTGGGCGATGGCTCCGACCTCGGGTTGCGCCTCTCCTACAAGGTGCAGGAAAAGCCCAACGGACTGGCCCAAGCCTTCGTGCTGGGCAAGGACTTCATCGGGAACGATCCGGTGTGCCTGATCCTCGGGGACAACATCTTCTACGGTCAGAGCTTCGGGAGAATGCTCCAAGAGGCCGCCGCGACCCCCGGGGCGACGGTCTTTGGGTACTACGTGCGCGACCCGGAGCGTTTCGGCGTGGTGGCCTTCGACGCCGCCGGCAAGGCAATCTCCATCGAAGAGAAGCCCAAGGAGCCCAAAAGCAATTACGCCGTGACCGGCCTCTACTTCTACGACAACGACGTGGTGCGCATCGCCGAGCATCTCCAGCCCTCCGCCCGCGGGGAATACGAAATCACCGACGTGAACAAGGCCTATTTGGAGCAGGGCCGCCTGAACGTGCTTTTGCTGGGGCGCGGGTTTGCGTGGCTCGACACCGGCACCCACGATTCCCTCCAAGACGCCGCAAGCTACGTGCGCACCATCCAAGAGCGGCAAGGACTGAAGATCGCCTGCATTGAGGAAATCGCTTGGCGGATGGGTTTCATCGACAAGGAACAGATGCTCCGTGCCGCGCAAAAGGTCGCCAAGTCCACCTATGGCGAATACATCTTCGAACTGGCCAAGCGCGAGGAGCGGTGATGGAGGTGCTTGAGAAGGAGATCCCCGGCGTCTGTGTGGTCGTCCCCAAGGTCTTCCGCGATGCCCGCGGTTGGTTTGTGGAGACCTACAACGCCGCTCGCTACAAAGCCGCCGGGATCATGGCCGACTTCGTGCAGGACAACGAGAGCCGCTCCATGCGCGGCGTGGTGCGTGGCCTTCACTGGCAGGCCGGCCCCCATGCACAGGCCAAGCTCGTGCGCGTGCTCCGCGGCGCGGTGTGGGATGTGGCGGTGGATATCCGCCGCGGCTCGCCCACCTTCGGCCGTTACGTCGCCGAACGGCTGACCGCCGAGAACGCCCGCCAATTTTACATCCCCCGCGGGTTCGCCCATGGGTTCGCCGTGTTGGAGGACGACACGGTCTTTGCCTACAAGTGCGACAATCTCTACTGCCCCACCGCCGAACGCGGCCTGCGGTTCGACGATCCCGCCCTCGGCATTCCGTGGCCCGACTTGGGCGTGCCCCCCATCCTCTCCGAAAAGGACACCCACCACCCCGGCTTGGCCGAGATTGAGCCGTGGTCGGCGGACGAATGAAAGCGTGGCTCCCATGCGCCATTTCTTGACCTCCCGGTGCGTTCAGAACGTGAGAGGTTGCCTTCGCGGTCTCTTCCTCGCGCTCTGTCTGTCGCTCGCGTTGCCCCTCCACGCCGAAACGGCCCGTATCCTTTCGGATGCTCTCGGATGCCTTCCGTTGTCTTGGATAGAGGCGCTCCCATGCGACCGTGCCGCGACCCTTTGTGCGCAATGGGCCATGGCGTTTCACGAAGCCAACGACGAGGAGAACACCAAGGCGATGCTCGTTGATGCCCTCGCCTTTCTCATACGGGACCGTTCCCCCATCCCCTCCGTTTATGCACCGTGGCTTCGCGCCTTCCCCAATGATCCTCTTCTCCTCAACAACGCCGCGTGGGCCCTGCTCATCGCGGAAGACCAACCGGAAGCCGCCCTTGCCCTGCTCCGGCGCATCCCGCCCCATCAGCGTGGGGCCTCGGACACCGACACCCTCTCCTGCGTGCTCCTCCGGTTGGGCCACCCCGCAGATGCGCTCCAAGCCTCTCTTGTCGCCATCGAAGCCGCTCGCCGCGACGAACCGCTCATCCACCCGCTCCTCTTTGAGCACCTCGGCAACGCGCTCTATGCCAATGGCTTCCATCGGGAAGCCCTTTCCGCTTGGCGCGCCGCCCGCAGACGCGCACAGGAGCTCGATGCGGCCTACCTCACCATTTCCGACTATGACGACGCACGGCTCCTCCTGCGCATTCGTGCCTTACGACGCCTGTTGGGCCCCGAAACCGACGAGGAGCCGTGACCGCGACGTCCGCCCCGGGAGTGTGGGCGGACTTATGCTATAATTCGACAACTATCGGAACCTATCACGCCCGACGCAAAGGATTTCAACATGAGCAAAGCCTACGAACTCGAAGGCACCCTCAAAGAGGTCATGGAACTCAAGACCTTCCCCAGCGGTTTCTGCAAGCGCGAGTTTGTCGTCACCGAAGACGACGACCGTTACCCGCAGGACATCAAGCTGGCGATGGTGAAGAACAACTGCGCCCTGCTCGACGGCGTGAAGCCCGGCGACCGCGTCCGCGTGACTTTCTCCCTGCGCGGCAATCTCTATCAGGGCCGCTACTTCACCGATCTCCAGGCCTTCAAACTTGAGAAGATGGAGCCGGATGGTTCCTCAAGCGAGCCGATCCCCCAGCCCGCCGACGACTTCCCCGTCGATACCATCAGCGACGATGACATGCCCTTCTGAGGCAACGCCCCCGACGCTTGGGCGGCTCCTGGAATCGGGAGCCGCCTATCTGTCGCGTCACGGCGTGGAGGCCCGGGAGGCACAGACGCAGGCCGAGATCCTGGTCTCCGAGGCGGTGGGGCTCAAAGGCCCGGGGCTGACATTGGCGCGTGACCGAACGCCCGCCCCCGAGACGATTGAACGTCTGCGGGAGATGTTCCGGCGCGTGGCCGCGGGCGAACCCGTGCAGTACGTCATCGGCCACTGGCCCTTTCACGACATTGAGCTGAAGACCGATCCGCGCGCGCTCATCCCCCGCCCCGAAACCGAAGAACTGGTGGAGCGGGTGTTGCGCAGCCCCCAATGGGCCCGGGCACAGACCGTCGCCGACATCGGCACGGGCACCGGCGCCATTGTGCTGGCCCTCGCCGCGGCCGCACGGCGGCAGGGGCGCACCATCGCCTTCACGGCCATCGACCTTTCGCCGGAAGCCCTGAGTTTGGCGCGCGAAAACGCGGCCGCGCTGGGCCTCGCGGAGCGTGTCCGCTTCACCGAAGGGAACGGCTGCGCCGCGTTGGCCCCAAGCTCCCAAGACATCATCGTTTCCAACCCTCCCTACATCGCGGCCGCAACGGTGGACGCGCTTCCGCCCCTCATCCGCGCGCATGAACCCCGAATGGCGCTGGATGGCGGCCCGGACGGACTGGACATCCTGCGCCAAATTGTGCTCGATGCGACGCAGGCCCTGCGTCCCGGTGGGCGGCTCTTCCTGGAAATCGGCGACGAGCAGGGCCTCGCCCTCCGCCGGCTGTTGGATCGTGCGGGCTATACCGACGTCACCATCGCGCGGGATTTCGCCGGGCACGACCGTTACGCCGAGGGGGCCTTGCCGTGAGGGAGCACGCATCCGCGACACCTCCCGCTGGGACGGGATTCACCGTTCCCCACCCCATTCCGTTGCCGAAAGCCGCGCTGGAGGGATGCCTCCGCCGACACGTCGCCCGCCGTCTTCCGGAACTGCGTCGACGGGCGGTGCCCCCCTGCCGTCATTCGGGGGTGACGCTGCTCATCTATTGGTATCCCAAGACGGCCCCCGACGGCTCTCGCCCGCTCGATCCCTGCGAATTCGCCCTTCGCCAAAGCTGGGATGTGCTCGGCTTCTTGCCGACCGTCGTGGTGACCGACCGCCGTTGGCCCGCGTTGGACGCATTCGCGCAGACCTTCGGCGTGGAGATCCAAGAGGAACCCACGCTCGCGCCCGGGGACATTTGGAGCATGACGCTCGATTGCGTGGCGCGCCTGCACACCCGTTTCCGCACGCGCCATGTGCTCATCGTGCAAAACGATGGCTGGCCCCTGCGCGACGAACTCGACGCCTTTCTGCGCTACGACTGCGTGGGCGCCCCCTGCGTCACCCCCGGCTGGCGCGAGACGGTGGCCGACCTCCTGGGCCTCACCGTCCTCAACGGCGGCTTTACCCTGCGTTCGCGCCGTCTCTGCCAAGCCGTGGCCCGGCGATGGCAATGGCTGTGGCGGCATCTGCTCCCCTCCGGGCACCCCTGGCTCAGCGAAGACATCTTCTACACCCGCACCCTCCGACTGGCCGACCCATGGTTCCGCCTGCGTTTCCGGTTCGCCCCGGCCCGCGTGGCGCGGCGGTTCAGCGTGGAATGCTTGGAAGGCGCGCTCCCCGTGCCGCTCGGCGCACGCCCGATGGGCTTCCACGGTCGCCTCACCCTCGCGGCCTTCGAGCCCTCCCCCGCCCTCACCGTGGTGAGCGTCGTGCGCGACGCCGCCTGCCATGCCCGCTGCCTCCGGGAGAACCCCCACCTCGCCGGCGCACGCTTCGTCACCTTCGACAACGCCGCCGAGAATCGCCCCATCCCCGAACGTTACAACGCCTTTCTCGAGCATCTGCCGGAAGACACGGAGTGGATTCTCTTCGCCCATGAGGACTTCGAGCCGTTGGAAGATCCCCGCCCCCTGCTCACGCGCTGTTCCCCCCTCTTCCCTTATGGGCTCATCGGCACACGCAAAGTGCTCGGCACCTTCATCCTCCCCTTTGGGCAAATCGAGGATTCCAACCGCGACGGCACCGACAGCGGTCTGCGGCGTCCCCCGCAGATTTACGGCGCCTTGCTCGGAACGATGGTGGAAGCCTTCGACTGTTGCGGCTTCTTTGTCCACGCCGACTTTTTCCGCACCTGGGGCCTGCGGTTCGACCCCGCCTGCGCTTGGGATCTCTACGCCGAAGACCTCTGCTACCAATTCCAATGCGCCACCGGACACCTCGCCCGCCTGATTCCCCTTCGGGCGCACCACTGGTCCCGCGGCGACGCCACCGGCCCGCGCTTCCTCGCCACCCACGCCTATCTCAACGCGAAATACCGCAACCTCCTCTTCGCCGGCGGCACCTGTGCCGCCACCGTCGGGGGACAGCCCCCACTCCGCATCCGCCTATGGCGGCGCTTCGTGCGGTTGATTCTCTTCAAAACGCTCCGCCTTCCCGCGCGAAACATTGCCCCCAACGATGCGAAACGGACGAGAGCCCCATAGGCCCCGTCCGTGACATGCGCCTTGGGCACCCTTAGCCCTCTTCGCCCACTACGCGCATGAAAGGCCAAGGGATGTGAATATCCTCCCCCGAATCTCGCCGCCCAATGAAAGATGTTTGACACGTTGTGTGGTACAATGGGGCGCATGCACATGAGGTTCGAGAAACAATGAAAGACTTGATAAAACTGACGTTGCGTTACCGTGGACCCGAAGAATTGCCCAAGGGGTGCGTCTATTTGCGCCGGGTGGTCGTTCCTTCCACGTCCTCGCTTGCTTTCCTGCACGAAGTCATCCAAATCGCCTTCGGCTGGATGAATTACCACATGTACCAATTCACGAAGGGCAAGGCCTGCTATGTGTCCATAGACGGCGATTCGCCCTTCTACGGCAAACGCTTTGCCAAAGATTTCGCCATTGGCGAAGTGTTGCCCCGCAAGGGCTCTGCGTGTGTCTACGAATATGACTTCAGCGATGGCAACACGGTGGATGTGCGCTGCGAGGGATTCGTTGAGGGAGACAAGGACATGAACGCCTTTTGGGAGAGCAAAGGCGTTGACATGGTGGAGGACTCAGCCTCCTTCGGTTACGCCCCCGGCATCGTTGAACTCCTCACGCAACGCCCCAAATCCAAAGAGGCGAAGGCGTGCATCCAATGGCTCGATATGGCCTTCGGCTTCACCCCTTCCCACGTCCTGCGCGAACCTACCTCCCAAGAGATCGCCTGCCGTGTCCTCCATCTCATCCAGCTCATTATGTTTTCCCTCCCCCACTGGGACGAAGACGATGAGCAAGACAAGGACGGGGAGCAAGACTGAGTGACCGTCGCGGTGGTGGCGTTCACTTCGAGGGGCAGAGGGTAGGTCCCCCTTGGCCCCATTCGATTTTCATGGCGGCGGTTCGTGCGGTTGATCCTCTTCCACAAGTTCCGTTGATCCGTTCCAATCCTTCGACCATCAGCGCAACCGCAACGTATAGGCCGGAACGCCAAAAGGGGCGCGGGTGCGCAACCACCAATCCGTGAAGGGGAACCCCTCACGCGGCCCGAGAATCTTGCCCGACACATCCGGAAGCGACGAGGATTGCAACGAATACGAAGCAATCCACGGCATCGGCGTGGTCTCCGTGCTTTGCTTCCCGGAAACTTCTGCCCCCAACACCCAGCGCACATTCAGGTTGCGCACGTTGGGGTTCGTGTTGTTCAGTGCCCCAATGGCCCCGCCGGCGGAACTTCCCGTCCCGGTCTCCGCCAGCACCCGCGCGGAAGCACCCAAACGGACAAAGCAATCCTCCACCGACAGCTGTCCCCCCGAGGGACACCCCAGCCAGCCGATCAACGCCCCCACGCAGGCATTGGAGGGGTCAAAGGCCCTCCCGCCGGAATTGTCGGCATAAGCGCGCACCGTCCCCTCAATCTCGGCCTGGACGTTGCGCATCGTGGCGCTTCCACCGGCAGGGCACCACGCCGAGGCCACAACGGCCGCCGTCTTGAGCACCCCCTGCACCTCGGCTTCCGGGAGAACGCGCACGGTGACGTTCTCCACGCTTCCGCCATTCCCAAGGCTCGCGGCCAGCACGGCGGTTTCGTTGGGCGTTGCCAATGCGTTATTTCCGGGAACCGTGGTGTCGTTGGCACGATCGGCGCGGGAGACGACACGCCCCGCGAGCTCCACGGTGAGATTGCGGAGGGAGCCGGTGACCTCCCGGAACAGCGCCGTCGCGCCAAACGTGCAGAGCCACACATCCTTGGGCAACGTGAGCGTGTGGCCGCCCCCATCGAACACTCCGGAAAAGCTCTCCACGGGCAATGGGTCATGCGTAAAGGTGAGATCCCCCGTCAGGCGGACATTGTTCGAGGGGTGCTCGCGGAACCAGAACCAATCCTCCTCGCTGTCCAGCTCATAAAAGCCATCGCCGGCGCACGGCGGCTCCGGCCATGCGTCGTGCGGCCAAATGGCCTGAGCTTGGTGCATCGCCAACGAGAGGCCTTCCTCCCATGCCGTGTCGGAATAATAGCCCCAACTCATCACCCCACCGTAGCCCTCCAAACGTGCGCGGTTGCATTTGGCGCGATAGGTCGTGGGGCCGGTGAAATTGGCATACGCGCCCGACTCTCCATTGTTGGGGTTCGTCCACGCCCGCCAAACGGTGTCACAATCCCACCGCTCCGGCCACGAAGCGCAATCCTTCAAAACCCACGCCGCCAACGATCCCCAGCCATACTGATAGTTCGCGTTGGAATAGATCGACTGCCCCACCACGATCCGCCGTTTCGGCACATTCCGCGACGTGCACACATTGATGCCCTGCGTCATCACTGCGTTGCCCAAGAAGGTCGGCCACGGGCCATAAGCCATCGAATCGATATAATCCGCGGCCGCCATCACCTCCCCGCCCGGCATCTGCCACCCGCTTTGGTTCGTGCAGATCGAAAGCGTCCACCCCCGATCGAAGAATGCCTCCGCCAAATCGCGCAGGAGGAGCCCATATTTCGCATCTTCCCCATTGTTCACCGTGATGCCATCGTAAGTGTTTGGATATTCCCAATCGATATCCAAACCATCAAACCCTTTGGCCTCCATCAAAGCCACCACCGCCCCCACAAACCCCGCACGATAAACATCGCCCGAGGCATGCCCCAGCGCAGACGCCTTGAAGGCCGACGGCCCCTGCGAGGCCAATGACAGCGTCGCCCCCTTCGTCAGCCCAAGGATCAAGCGAGCCCCACTGCCATCCTCCCGGCGCGGATGGTAAGCGTCACGCGCGGCCGCAAGCTGGCCGTAAGCCTTTGTATCCGTATCCGTCCAGCTGACGCCAAACGCATTCGCCTCCGCATTATAGACCGGATAAACCTCAAAATGCGTCAGCTCCGTGAGGTTGGCCACCCGCTGTTGCGTCGCGTCACGATAAAAGTTTCCACCCAAAGCCTTCTGCGCCGGCAGATACGCACCGATGCGGTAAAGATACGGATACACCCGGTGCGGCGTCTCGGCCGAGCCATTGGCCACGCGGTAGCGATTGAAGCCCAGCCGCACCTCTTCCGAAACCACATCCACCCGGATCTTGGCCTCGCGCGCGATCGAAGGATTCAACGACGCGGTCAACCACACCCGATCCGCCGCATACACCCATCCCTGCGCACGGTTCTGCCCCACCGAAGCATAATCCGGATTCTCAAAGGTCACGGTGAACGTGGTCGCCCCCGCCTCCCCCGTCTCCGTCTTCGTCATGATCCCCGCATCCAACCGCACCGCGAAAGACTCATAGAACGCATACGCCGGCCCCGGCTGAATCCAAAGGCGAAAATCCGAAAGATCCGCCTTCGTGCAATGCTCCAACGTGAACGAGAACGTCACCCGATCCAACGCGCCCCCATAGGCATTCTCAAAGCGAAGCCCCACAAGGCTCTCCCGCTCCAATCCCCGCGTCAGCCACGGATGCGCCCGCACCACCGTTGCCGTCCCCTCCGCCGAAAACAACGCTCCGGCCATGAGCAGCCATAATCCCAAAAGAAGCTTTCTCATCTCTCAATCCTCCTTTTTGCCGCTACAGTCTAAATGCTTCTTGCTTTCCCCGTCAAGAAGGAACAACCAAAGAAATGCCGTTTGCAACTCAATTGCAACGGTGCCTTAAGCTGTTGGGCATGTGGAAAAGCGTTGAAAAGCTTCATTTGCGGTGCTTCCTTTCAATGAGATGG
>CASDPK010000049.1 GCA_949282555.1 uncultured Lentisphaeraceae bacterium
CTCTTTGGAAACGATTCTCCTTCCCGTCCTCCTCCTCTCCATCCCCCAGCCACCCAACTCACCTTCCAATTCCTCTAAAACTTTCCCCGGACACTAGTGTCGCGTGAGCTCCGGAGGGGAATCAAAGGCGCATCTCCGATTCGCGCCGTCCCTTTGATCGCGACACGGAGCATCCCGAGCGGAAGTGCTCCGTATCTCCCCCCACGATACGGAGCCTTGCGCTTGCTCGCCTTCCGTAGCGGTTCATGGCCACACGGTTTTCAGCTCAACGACATCATTCCTTTCTGAATTTCCCCTTTGTTTGATGGGTGCAACTTTTCGTATACAGCCATTATGTACATACACATTTCACTTCCCCGCACTCATACGTCGTGTTATCCTAAGTAATATGAATACTTCTGCCCGCCTTTGCTGTTCTCTCATGACGATTCTCGTGGCCATTGCAGGCTTTGGGAAGACAATCGATGTAACGGCCTACGGTGCCCGGCCAAATGATGGTTCGGATGACACTCAAGCCCTCCGAGCGGCCGTCCGAGAAGCCTGTGCGACCCCCGGAAACACGCTGTATTTTCCCAAAGGCACCTACATCCTGCGCGATTCTGCGGCGCTTGACCTTGAGTGCCGAGTCCTAAACGGAGAAATGGGGGCGAATCCGGAACGTACCATTTTCACGCCCTATTATCCCTACGTGAAGGGATTGGATTTTTCGGGCGCCCAGCAATTGACGGTTGAGGCACGCCAAGCGACCCTAATGTGTGAGGGCTGGATGGAGCCCGTTTCGCTTGACCATTGCGACCAAGTCACCATTCGGGGCCTCACGATCGATTATCTTCGGAAACCCTTTGTCTCCGGAGAAGTCACGGCGGTTACGGCGGAAACATTTGATGTCCAGTTTGGCGACGAAACGGCCGTCACGGAAAAGATGCCGCTCACCCGACTGACCTTTTGGGAGAACCGCAACAATCGCCTTTATCCAGAGCCGATTTATTTTCCCAAGCGTGAACTCCTCGGCAACAACAAAGTGCGTTTCCACCATGCAATCCCGGAACGTTTGAAGGGAAGCACGGTCTCTGTCCTCAATTCGTTTCACTTCCGCCCCGCCATTCTCATCCTTCGCTCCGTTGCCACGGTGCTTGAAGATGTGACGATTCACGCACAACCGGGCATGGGCGTGGTCGGCTTCGACAGCAAGGATATCGGCCTCAAACGGCTGTCCATCAAGCCTGCGAATGGTTACGTTCAGGCCACAAACACCGATGCCACACACTTTGCCTGTTGCGAGGGAACGCTTCGTTTCCAAGGATGCTACTTCCAAGGACAAGGCGATGATGCCACAAATGTGCATGGTTATTATCAAACCATCGTCTCCGCAGAGGGTTCCCGTGCCACCCTCAAAGTCATGGCCGGCACCTACACACATGCCCAAGTGGCCGATGTCCCGCGTGTCGGGGATGAGATGGAGCTGGTGGAGCGGCGCACGCTTCGTCCCATTCGCACCTATAAGGTGACCGAAGTCCGCCACGAAGCCCCAAAAACGGAAGTGGGGGTGACGCTCTCTGAGCCACTGCCCAATGAAATTTCCAACTATTACTTGATGAACGTCACCAAACTGCCGCGCCTCATCTTTGAGGACTCCGTGATCAACAGCCACCTCGCCCGTGGCATTTTGGTGAAAACCCGAAATGTCGAGATCCGGAACAATCTCTTCCGAGGTTGTACCGGCACGGCCATTCATATCGGCGCCGAGGTCAACTGGCATGAAGGCATGCACGCCAAAAACGTTGTCGTGGAAAACAACGTCATGGTCGGATGCGGGAAAGGGGCCGGAAATCAGGCAGGAGCCGCCGGCATCTCCGTGATCATTGAGGCTTCAGACACCTCCGCCACTTATCTCCACGAAAACATCGTCCTCCGCGACAACCTTATTCTCGGCGAAGGCAACCCCTGTGGCATTTACGTGGGCAACGCGAAAAACGTCACGCTCACAGGCAACAAAATCGTTGGCTGCGAGCGTGAGACGCGGTTCCACAGTGTGGACGAGCTTTCGGTTCGGCCCTAGCCCCTCATCCATCGGCAAGGGGCCGCATTTAGCAATCAAACAACCACGTTGAAAGATACCGATCTCCGCCATCCGGAAGCAGGACAACCACCCGCTTCCCGGCGTAGGCCGAATCGCGCGAAAGCATCCGTGCCGCATGGAGTGCCGCGCCGGAGGAGATACCCACAAGAAGCCCCTCCAACCGTGCGACGCTGCGGGCGGCGACCCCCGCCTCCTCCGCCGAAACACGTATGACGCGGGAGATCAACGAGGTGTCAAGGATTTTGGGGACGAATCCCGCGCCGATCCCTTGGAGTTTATGCGGGCCAGGCTTTCCCCCGCTAAGAACGGGCGAAGTGTCGGGCTCCACCGCCACAAGTTCCACCGCAGGATTGACCTCTCTCAGTGCCGCGCCAATCCCCGTGAGCGTCCCGCCCGTGCCGACCCCGGCCACAAAGACGTCAGGCGCACCGCCGAGGTCACGAAGAATCTCGCGCGCCGTGGTCGCACGATGGATCGCCGGATTGGCAGGGTTCTCAAACTGCTGGGGAATGAGGCTCCCGGGATTTTCCGCCCGAAGGGCCTCGGCCTTGGCGATGGCCCCCCGCATTCCCTCGGCACCCGGAGTGAGCACAAGCTCGGCGCCGTAGGCGGCGAGCAGTTTCCGACGCTCCACGCTCATCGTCTCGGGCATGGTGAGAATGAGGCGATACCCCTTCACGGCCGCGGCAAGCGCAAGGCCAATACCCGTGTTGCCGCTGGTGGGTTCGATGATGAGCCCGCCCGGCCGCAAGGCGCCGGAACGTTCCGCGGCCTCAATCATCGCCAACCCGACGCGATCCTTGACGCTGCCGCCAGGATTGAAATATTCCACCTTTGCCAACAGTTCCGCGGTGCCATCGTTAAACCGATGCAACCGCACTAAGGGCGTTTCCCCGATCGTTTCCAGAAGCGTATCACGAAGTGCCATGGCAGACCTTCCTTTTTTTCACGGCGAGTATAGCAAACCGACCAATCAGCGGCCGAACGCAAAGCAGAGAAGCCCGCCTAGGCCGACCGCAAGGCAATAGAAGCCGAATCGCCAAAAGCTGTGACACCCGAGCAAGCGCACCATCCAAGCGACACTAAGATAGCCCACGAACGCAGAGACAACGAATCCAACGATTCCCATCGGCCACGTGAGCCCCGCAAAGGCACTGGCATCGTGATCGTGCACAGCCTTGAACAAATGGAGGGCATTCCCGCCAATGATAACGGGAACCACCATCAGGAAAGAGAAGGCGGCTGCCTTGTCAGAGGCGACACCAAGGAAGCGTGACATCGCAATGGTGCTACCGCTGCGCGAGACCCCAGGGAGCATGGCGACCGCTTGCGCCAACCCCATCAGAAAACCCCGTGCAGGAGAGACATCCCGCCCAGCGTCACGCCCAAACCGACGCGTGGCAAGCAAAAGCCCACCCGTGAAAATCAACGCACAGCAAACAAAGAAGGGGCTCTCGGCACAGGCCTCCAATTGCGCCTCGAAGAGCAATCCCAACACAACGGCAGGAATCATCGAAAGAAGCACAGCCCAAGCGAACCGCCAAGCCTCCCGTGTCCCCCGGAAAAGTCCGACGGAGACCTCCACAATGAAATTACGATAGTACGCGAGCACCGCCACAAGCGTTCCGCCGTGCAAAAGCAGCTCCACACCAAGCCCACTCATGGCCTCAAATCCCAACAAGTGCTTGGCCAAAACCAAGTGCCCGGAAGAGCTGACGGGAAGGAATTCCGTGAGGCCTTGCACCACGGCAAGCAAAATCATCTGAAGAAGGTCATTCATGGATGTTATTGGAAGGAACTGTCAGGGTTCAGGAAAGGAAAAGCCGTTCCGCCTGAGCGTAAAGCTCAGGGGACGGTTCAGGAAGCGAGAGTGCGGCAACATTGGCACGGATCTGATCCGGCTGAGAAGCGCCTATCACGGCAGTGGCAATTTCAGGTCGGCGCAAAGCCCAACGCAGGGCAAACGCCGCCACGCTGTATCCGGACGGGCGCACGAGATCACGCAACGCGGCGATGCGGTGAAGCAGATCGGGCGTGAGATTTCCAGGTGTCAGAAAGGCAGAGCCAGAAGCCACGCGCGACCCTTCGGGAATCCCTTCAAGATAACGCTCTGAAAGCAATCCCTGCGCCAATACGGAAAATGCCGCAACGCCCATTCCCTCCGCGGCCGACGTTTGGAGCGTCCCGGCCTCCGGTTCACGACGAAGCAAACTATACCGCACCTGATGAACAATCAGCGGCACGCCTCGTTCCCGGAAAAACGCCTTCGCACGGGCAAGAGCCTCCGGCGGATACTTGGAGAGCCCAACGTAAAGCGCCTTGCCGGCACGAACGATGTCTGCCAACGCCTGCCAACTCTCCTCCTCCGGCGTCTCAGGGTCTGGCCGATGATGATAGAAAATGTCTACATAGTCCAGTCGCAATCGGCGAAGGCTCTGATCAATCCCGGCCATCAGATGTTTGCGCGAACCGCCATCACCATATGGGCCAGACCACATGGCATGACCTGCCTTCGTGGCAATGATGACTTCGTCGCGGTGGGCGGAAAAGTGTTGGGAGAACCATGTGCCAAACCCGGATTCCGCGGCCCCGGGTGGAGGTCCATAGTTATCGGCAAGGTCAAAGGCGCAAATGCCGAGATCAAACGCCGTCGTCACCCGGGCACCGAGGCTCTCCAAACTACGATCCGCTCCAAACGCTTGCCACAATCCAAGCGTCAGCCGAGGCAGTCGTAGCCCAGAGTCCCCACATCGCGTGGTCATAACGGGAGAAGGTGTTGTCATGACGGGGAGTGTATCACAACTCAATAGTTCAGCAGGCAAGCCCATTCTTCCGCCGAATGGCGGGCTTTCTCGGGCGCGACCACCGTCATGGCCAATCCTTCCGGCCGAAGATATCGTTGAGCCAACGCCTGAATATCAGCTGCGGTCACCGCTCGATAACCTTCCAAAAGAGCCTCCGCCTCCACGGGAAGCCCAAACAGAACGCGCCCTGCGGCCCACCCAATGGGAGCCCCATCCATGCGTAACCGGAAACGTCCGCAGAGGTAATCGCGCGTGCGGCGGAGTTCTGCCGCTCCGACAGGCTTTTCAATCAGTCGGCGAATTTCGGCAAGGATGGCCTTGGCACCTCCATAGGCCTTGGAGGGGTCACAACCCGCCGCCACGATAAGCGCCCCGCAATCCGTGGCGAGCGTAAGATCGCTGCTGACGCTATAGCAGAGCCCTCGACGCTCACGGATGGACTGGAAAAGGCGCGACATCATTGTCTCGCCAAGCAAGCAGGAGAGGAACGCGGCGGCAGGGAGTTCATCGGCGGAGAGGAAGCCCGGCATTCGCCAACCGAAGGCCAACTGCGTCTGCTGAATGCCACGACGAATGAGCGAGAACGGCTCCAGCGGGATGGCACGGGAAAACGGTTCCGGCTCCCGGAGCTCCTTGGGATTGCGCAATCGCCCGGCGAGTCGAGAGACCGCCCGAACACACGCCTCGTGTTCAACACGCCCAGCAAACGAAAAAAGCGTTCGGCTGGGCGCATAATTCGCTTTTCGATACGCCAACAAGTCCGCACGCGGCATGGTGAGCACGCCATCGATTGGCCCAAGAATGGGGCGTCCGAGGGGATGGCCCGCCCACAACTGAGAGGCCAAGCGATCAAGCGCCACACTGTCGGGCTGATCATCGTACATCCGGATCTCTTCAGCGATGACACGACGCTCACGGTCAAGCTCTTTGGGGTCGAACGAAGCGTTGTAGAAAAGATCCCCAAGCACATCAAGCGCGATATCTGCCTTGTCGTACGGCACCTTGGCATAATAGCAAGTGTTGTCACGATCGGTGTAGGCATTGATGGCCCCACCCTGCCCTTCAATCGCTTGCGAAATCGCCTTGGCCGTTCGGCGCGGAGTGCCCTTGAAAAGCATGTGCTCAATAAAATGGCTGGCGCCGTTGAGCGCCTCGGTTTCATTGCGGCTGCCCACGCGCGCATGGATCGCCACCTGAACCCCTTCGGCCTGCGGCTTCGAAAGCGTCACCACTTTGATGCCGTTGGACAGTTCGGAAATGCGGAGAGTGTCTAGCATAATGGAATCAGCGATTGAGGAGTGGTGCGAGAAAACGCCCGGTATATGAAGCTGGGACCTCTGCGACCTGCTCTGGCGTACCTTCCGCCACCAATGTGCCGCCACGGTCACCACCTTCTGGGCCAAGATCAAGAATCCAGTCGGCGGATTTGATGACGTCAAGGTTGTGCTCAATGACGACGACGGTATTGCCTTGGTCTCTCAGGCGCAGAAGAAGGGCCAACAGTTTGTGGACATCCGCGAAATGCAGGCCAGTGGTGGGCTCATCAAGGATGTAAAGGGTCTTTCCCGTGGCACGCTTGGAAAGTTCGGCCGCCAACTTGATGCGCTGGGCTTCCCCTCCGGAAAGGGTCGTCGCAGATTGCCCGAGCTTGATATATCCCAACCCAACATCCGCAATGGTGGTGAGTTTGTTGGCAATGGGGGGAATGTCCCCGAAGAAAGCCAGCGCATCCTCCACGGTCATATCAAGGACATCGGCGATGGACTTGCCTTTATAACGCACTTCCAACGTTTCGCGGTTGTAACGGGCGCCGCCGCACTGCTCGCACGGCACATAAACGTCGGGCAAGAAATGCATCTCCAACCGTTTCATCCCGTCGCCTTGACACACCTCGCAACGGCCGCCTTTGACGTTGAAGGAGAAACGCCCAGGTTTGTATCCCCGCATTTTGGCCGCCGGTGTCTGCGCAAACAACTCGCGGATGGCTGAAAAGCAACCCGTGTAGGTGACGGGATTGGAACGCGGCGTACGGCCAATCGGCGATTGGTCAATCTCAATCATCTTATCAAGGGCCTTCAGTCCTCGAATGGCACCATGTGTGCCTGGCTTTTCCCGTGCGCCATGAAAATGATGCGCGAGCGCCCGCTTGAGGATATCATCCACCAGCGTGGATTTGCCGGAACCGGAAACGCCCGTCACGCAGATGAAACATCCCAACGGCAAGCGCACCGTGAGATCTTTGAGATTGTTCTGCGTACACCGCTCGAGCGTAAGCCACTGCTTCCCGGGTTTATGCCGCACAGGAATCGGAACGGCTTTTCGTCCCGTCAGATAATCGGCGGTGAGAGAGTCTTTGCACTGGGCCAAACCCTTGGCTGGCCCTTGATAGACCACCTCGCCCCCCAGCCTGCCTGCGCCGGGGCCAATGTCCACAATGTAATCCGCGCGACGGATCATCTCCTCATCGTGCTCCACCACCACCACCGTGTTGCCGCGGCGTTGCAGACGATGGAGCATATCAATGAGACGCTCGTTGTCACGCGGGTGCAGACCGATGGTAGGCTCATCAAGCACATAAAGCACGCCAACCAACCCACTGCCAATCTGTGAGGCCAAACGAATCCGTTGCATTTCGCCTCCGGATAGTGTGGAACTCTCACGGTCAAGCGAAAGATAATCCAACCCGACATCAACCAAGAAGCCCAAGCGCTTGCGAATCTCCTTGAGGATATCTGTCGCCACTTTGGCCTCATGTGAGGGAAGATCAATCGTCTCGAAAAAGCGCTGAGCCTCACGCGCAGGCAGATGCATCACTTCGGGCAATGTACGCCCTCCCACGGTGGCCGCGCGGCTTTCGGGGCGGAGACGCGCACCATGGCAATCCGGGCAGACTTGCGGGGAAAGAAACTGCGAAAGGGTCTCGCGCGTGTCGTCATTGTCGCTCTCGGCGTAACGACGGCGAAGGTTAGGAAGCACACCCTCAAAAGGCTTATTCGTGTGGTTGAGGACACCCTTGATGACGTAGGCCAACTGCACAGAACGCTCCCCTGTCCCATTAAGCAATTCCTCACGGAAAGCCTTCGGAAGCTGATTGTAGGGCGCATCGAGATCCACACCGCAGTACTCAGCAAAGGCGGACAACAACCAGTTGTAATACATCAACAGATGATGCCCCCCACGCCGCCATCCCACAATGGCCTCCCGCAAGGGTTTCGTCTTGTCCGGCACCACCAAGTTCTCGTCAAAGACCATCAATGCTCCAAGGCCGGAACAGGTGGGGCATGCACCATAAGGCGAGTTAAAGGAAAAGCTGCGAGGCCTCAACGCCTCAAAAGAGATACCGCAATCTGCGCAGGCATTTTTCTCGGAGTAAAGCGTAGACGCTCCACCCACCACTTGGGCCTCCACCAAGCCGTCCGCCACATGGAGTGCCTGTTCAACACTGTCCGTCAACCGCCCACGCAGCCCGGGCTTGACGACCACGCGGTCAATAACCGCATCGATACGATGTGGGCACCTTTTGTCCAGCTCAGGCCACTCCGATTCCACCTCCACCATCACGCCATCCACCCGGGCGCGAGCGTACCCTTGGCGCAACATGAGTTCGCGCACCTCTTCATGGCGCCCCTTGCGTCCCCGCACAATCGGTGCCAACAAAATGAGCTTCGTTCCCTCCGGAAGCGCCAGCAAGCGATCGACAATCTGCTCCGCGCTCTGCGGATGGACTTCCTTCCCGCACTTTGGGCAATGCGCGTGACCAATGTTTCCCCAAAGCAAACGCAGATAGTCGTGAATCTCCGTCACCGTGGCCACAATGGAGCGCGGATTGCTACCACTGGCACGCTGCTCAATGGAAATGGCCGGCGAAAGCCCCTCAATATGCTCCACGTCAGGCTTCTGCAATTGATCAAGAAACTGCCGCGCATACGCCGAAAGACTTTCCACATAGCGCCGTTGCCCCTCAGCATAAAGCGTATCGAAGGCCAAGGAACTCTTCCCCGAGCCGGAAAGCCCGGTGATCACCGTCAAAGAATCGCGCGGAATGCGCACATTGACGTTCTTGAGATTGTTCTGCCGCGCTCCGGTAATGATGATATCGTCACTCATGGTTTAGCCAAATCCCTCAACGCTCCTCACAGAAACTCCGCACCTGCGCAATGTCACGCACACCGCAGGCCGCCATAACCAATCGATCAATGCCAAGCGCGATACCCGCCGTTGGCGGCATTTTGGGCAAATCCCGCAAAAATGCCTCATCCAGCGGATAAGTGGGCAATCCGCGCTCCTTGCGCATCGTCACCGTTGCCTCAAACCGCCGCCGTTGTTCTTCCGCATCCGTAAGCTCACCATACCCATTGGCGATCTCCATCCCGTCGAGATACGCTTCGAAACGCTCTGCCACCCGAGTATCTTTAGGATTCAAACGCGCGAGCGCCGCCGCTGGCGCAGGATAATCCACAAGGTAAACCAACCCCGTCTGCGGTAAGGCAGGCTCGATTTTCAATGCCATATCCTCGTCGAAGCGATCCTCGTCCCATGCCATCAGAGGGTCCCATCCTGCCACCTTCCGATAGAGCGTCGCCACTTGAAACACTTGTGGCTCCAACGCGCGCCCGAGCACCGCCGAAACCACGTCGGCGACATCCTTATACAAGACCGCAATGGATTCGTTCGGACGATACCATTCGAGTAGCGTAAACTCCGGATTATGCCTCCGCCCTCGTTCCCCCGCTCGGAAACAGGACCCCATCTGATAGATTCGCCCGGCTCCATGTGCCAACAAACGCTTCATGTGTAGTTCTGGCGAAGTCCTCAGCCAATGATCTCCAGATGGCGGAGGTTCGAGAAAAGCCTCATTGGCCGGAGCAGGAATCCGCACCGGCGTTTCCACCTCCGTAAATCCATTTCCGTCAAAAAATGCCCGCACCGTGCGCAACACCTCCGCACGCCGCTTCAAAAACTCGAAGGAAATAGGGCCTGTTTCAGAATTCATAGGGTGTGAAATGATACCAAATAATGTCGGCTTACATAAATCTGAGCCGTTTGTCTCCACCCATTCGCTGTTCGTCATAATAATGGACACCGAAGAGTGATGTGTTAGGTGAAGCGCGTGAGGATTTTCCTCATTTGCAGGACACTCTAAACTCTAAGGAATG
>CASDPK010000050.1 GCA_949282555.1 uncultured Lentisphaeraceae bacterium
GCTCGGATCTTTTCTTTAATAATATTTATCCATCTATACAATCAATCGGATACAAAAATGTGGGATAATTTATCCCGAAATTTTCCGGGATAAGCCTGGTAAGTTTTACACTTGACGGGGGGGGTATGAAATTGCTATGCTTTTTTCATCTGGGACGGGAATATCCCCGTTGCAACGGAGGAAGCATAATGAAAACAGCACTCAGACTGGCGTTGGCGTGTCTTTCCACCGCCATATTCGCCTCGTCGGCGTGGTCGGCGGGCGAGGTCATCAGCGTGAACGTCATCGGCGGGAACATAGACAGAGCCGGAAAATCGATCTCCGAGGGGAAGTCCGCGGGCGTTGTGTCGGTGCCGGCGGCCTTTTGGAGCCAGCTGGCGCAGCGAAGCGGGGCCGGCACGTTCACCGAAACGGCGACGACGCTGTGGGAATGGGCCGAGGGCCGTGAGGCCCCCAAGGAGGTGGACGTGGGGCTGACGCTTCGCGCGGCATGCTGCTACACGGCGGGGAGCACGGCGACCAACGGCAACGCCGAGATGCTGTATGGCTATCTGGACGACGGCACGACGGACACGGGCTACGGTGCGCAGGCCGTCTTCTTGTCCATCCCCTACACGCAGTACGACCTCTACATCTACTTGGGTTCGGACAGCGACGGGACGGCCGGCTCCGGCTTCGGCCCCGTGGAGGTGAACGGCACGTGGCATCCGGCGCAGAGCACCGCGTGGGGCAACCGCGCCGCCTCCCGCCAGGCCGAGGCCACGCTCACGGAGAACACGAACTACGTGAAGGTGACGGGGCTGACCTCCCCCACGCTGACCATCCGCGGCGCGATGAGCGCACAGCCGACGGGCACCCGGACGGGGTTGGCGGGCTTTCAGATCGTGAACACCGGAGAAGCGCTTGTGCCCCGGACACTGACGGCCTCGCCGAAGGGTGACGCGACCTTCGAGACCATCGTCTGGGACGCCGCCGCCGAGGCCCCGCGCCCGATCGACTCGGTGGCGCTGACGCTCACGCCCGGGGCCACGCTGACCTTCGGCACGCTTCCGGAACTGGGGGCGCTGAGCCTTTCCAGCGAAGGCTCCGTGACCTTGGCGTGCACGGCGGAAGGCGCCACGGCGGAAACCCTGCTTGCGGGGATTCGAAGCCTCGATCTCTCGGGCGTGACCGGGACGGTGGACGTGGCGCTCCCGGCCTCCCAGAACCTGACCGCGCGGCCGTGGCGCTATGCCGGCGGCGGCGGCACATCCGAGAAACCCCTGCAGATCGCCCAGGCCGGCGGCACGGTGGCCATCGGCGGGGGAACCTATCATTTGGGCGAGAGTGTCTCCGCCACGGCCACGACGGTTCGGGTGGACGGCGCAACCATCACCTACACAGACATCTTCGGCATCGGTACGGCCACCTATGAGCTTGGCGGGAACACCACCGTCTCCACGCCGAGACTCGTGCTCTCCCAGCATGCCGATGACCGTGCGGCGACGCTGACGCTGAAGGACCGCGCCGCGCTGACGGTGACCGGCGGAACAGGCGCAAACGAAAACGCAGACCAAAACACCTCCGCCATCATGTTCGGCCACTGGAACGGCCCCTCCACTTTCACCCTGCGTGACAACGCGACCTTCACCGCGGAGAATGCGCAGGTGCTCGTCGGAAAGACGAGCAACACCCATATCATCAACATCGAAGGCGGCACCTTCGCCGCCAAGGGCATCAAGCTTGCAGGGAACGCCAACGGCACGAACACCCTCAACCTCTCCGGCGGCACGCTCCGCCTCGGGGACGCCGGCCTGAGCACCTTCGCCGCCGCCAATACGCTTGCCGTGAACGTGTCGGGCACCCCGACGCTGGAGGCCAGCGCCGATCTCCCCGTGGCACACGCCGTGACCCTTGCCGAAGGTTCCGTGCTGACGGTGAAACCTAACGGCCACACCGTCACCTTCGCCAAAAACTTCGCCGGCACGGGCGCGCTGTGCCTTGAGGGCACCGGCACGGTGGATCTCTCCGCGCTGACGGCGCTCCCGATCTTTGCCGACGTCGCCGCGGGTATTACCCTGCGCGTGCCCCTTCTCACCGACTGCAGCGAATTGGAAGGAAGGCTCACCGGCGCGACGCCGACGGTGACACTCCACGTCCAGAATGGCGGCGCCCTCTCCGGGACCGTGGAAGGCTGGTATGCCGGCGCCAAGCAGAACGCCACCGTGACGCGTGGCGAGGACGGCTCCCTCACCGTCTCGACCACTTTCGACACCGACGGCACCTACTCGGGTTCCGCCTGGGACTGGGACTATGAGTTCACGGGCAATCTCAACAATTCGGGCGCGGAGGGCACGGCGCTTTCGCAGGACGACGGCGCCCCCGTCTACGTCACGCTCGACGAGACCACCGGCAACAAGGCCGTGAAGTTCAAGAGCACCCCCTACCGAACGGTCACCTACGGGACGGCCTTCACGGCGGTGATGCGCTGCCAGCCGGCGGCGGTCGCCAACACGGCGCTCTTGGGCTTCGGGCGGCTCGCCGACACCTGCATCATCCTGGCGACGGGGGCGAATCCCGCCGCGGGCGACATGCGCCTGTGCCTGTGGCGGAACAGCACGCTGACAGACCTGGTGACGGGCCTGAACGTCCCCAACGCCACGACGGTGCCCCACCTCTACGCCTTCACGCTGGCGGTGGTGGACGGGAAGACGCAGATCGCCGTCTACGTGGACGGGAAGCGCAGAACGGTCTACAAGGCCGACAGCGTCATCACGTTGGGCAGCGGCTTCCAGATCGGCTCCGTCCATGGCGGCATCGTTACGGGGCTGGCGAAATACGCGGACGACGAGGGCACGCTGGACTTCCTGCGCACGACCTCCGGCACCCTCACCATGGCCGCGATGCAGTCCATCGCCGACGCCTATCCCTATGACCCCGTGACGGGCACGGCCACGCGCACCGTCACCGCCGAAGGGGGCGACTGGGCCGACGCCGAGGGCACCCCGTGGCAGCAGACGCTGCCCGGGCAGGAGGCGGTGGCCCAGGCCGCCCCGAACGCCGGCACGAACGTGACCCTCACGGCGGAAGGCGAGGCCACGCTCGCGCTCAATCTCTCCGAGGATGTCGCCTACGAATCGCTGGAGGTCGTCGGCTCGGCCCTGCGCCTCACGGCCGCGGAGGGGAATGCCGGCACGATGACGGTGGGCGACCTCTCGGTGCGCGCCGACCTCACCCTCCCGCTGGGGGCCCTCAACATCGGCACGTGCGCCGTCTCCGCCGGGAAGACGCTGACCTTCGACCTCTCGGGCTTCGACTTCGCCTCCGTTTGGGAGACGCGGACGATTCCCCTGACGGGGCTTGCCCAGTTGGGGGTGGGCGCGTCGGTGGGGCTTTCCGGTTTCGATGCCGAGGCCATCGCGCCGCGCACCGCGGAGGCGGTCTTCGATGAGAAGACGGAGTCCTACAACCTCGTCGTCTCCGTGCCGGAGGGCGGCCTGACCGCGACCGTGACCGGCACGCAGGAGTGGTCCGCCCTTGCGTGGATGCTTGGCGACACGCCGATGGCGACGCCGGACTGGGCCGCCCAGCTCGATGCCGTGGCGACGCTCCGCGTCTCGGGCGACGCGACGCTCCGCATGGATGCCTCCGCGGCGCCCGCCTCGCTCACCGTGGAGGCCGCCGACGCCGGCGCGTCGCTGACGCTGACCCAAGACGGCGGCACGCTCGCCCCGCAGGCGCTGACCCTCGGGGTGGACGCGACCTTCGGCGAGGGCGCCGTGGCGTTGGCCTCCGCCGCCGTCACCCTGAATGGCGGCGTCACGCTCACGCTTGAGGAGGCCACGGCGGACCTCACGCGCATCCGTCCCGCCAGCGGGGTCGCGAAGGCGGCGCGCCCCACCGTGACCCTCACGCGCAACTGCGCCGTCACCGTCCCCTCCAACAACGTCACCACGCCGTGGCACGACATGAACCTCGTCGTCGCCGAGGGCGCCGCCTGCACCCTCACGACCTCCAAGGCGCGCGTGGATATGTGCGGCGTGCGGGTGGAGGTCGCAGGCTCGCTCACCTTCCAAAAGGAAGTCTGGCTCGGCGTCTCCTATAGCATGCTGGACGCCGCCGATTCCGAGATAGTGGTCCGGCCCACGGGAACCGTCACCCTCGGCACGATGCTGCTCGGCGGCTGGGGCAACACGCGGGAGAACCGCTTCGAGGTTAAGGGCACGCTCACCGTCAGGGCGCTGAACTATTCGAGCGCCTCCGCCGTGACCATCGTCGTAGACCAAAGTGGAACCTTCACCCTCAACGGGACGACCGGCTCCGCCGACAACGCCGCCTCGAACGTCTCCGTGGCCGAGGGCGGCACTGCCAAATTGCGTGGCACGCTCCGCGGCGACCTCACGCTCGCGAACGGCGCGACGCTCGACGCCTCCGCCGGTGCGGCGACGGTGACGGGCTCGGTGACGCTCCCGGAGGAGGGCGCCGTGTCGGTGAAGGCTCCCGCAGAAGGGCATGGTACCGTGCTGACGGCGAATGATTTGGACGCGGCGAAGTTTGCCCTTGTTGACGGCTCGGCACGTCAGGCGTTGACGGCTACGGACACCGCGCTTGTGCTGATGCAATTGCCGGAAGGCGTGGATGCTTCGTCGGCCGCCGGAAAGGCCATCCTCGCCGCGGCCAATACCGCCAACGTGACGAACGTGGAGAAGGTGGAAGGCGATGACATCGACGGTGCCGCGCTCTTCACGGATGTGGTGACCGTGGACGGCGCCACCGCCACCGTGGCCTACGACTTCGGCATCAGCCGGATGTTCATCCGTAAGGAGGGCGAAACGACCTATCTCTACATCGCCGCGAAGGTGAGCACGGATTATGCCGAAGGCACCGCCGTGAAGGTGTTTCAAGATAGCACTGAGGTGGAGGCAACGCCCGTGACCGAAGGCGTCCCCAACGAAGCCGGCGTGAAGTGGCTCCGTGTGGCCTATCCTGCGGACACCTTCGGCACACATCATTACACCATCCAAGCGGCCTCGGCGGAGCCTTAATTGGTATCTTCCTTGTCGCCTTCTTTCCCGACCCCTGCGGACGTTTTCCGTGGGGGTCTTTTGGTGGTGAAGGTGACAGAAACGAGTGCCAGCCTTCGTCGTTTCCCAACGCTCGTGCGATTGCATTGGGGACGATTCACCGTAACGGAAGTGCCGGCGGCGGCGGGGGATGGGCGAGGTTATGGTATACTTCCGCCCTTCAGAGAGAGGAAGCACCATGGCAGAGTTTAAGGATTTGGGATTGCCGGAGGCGTTGTTGCGGGCGGTGGAGGGTTTGGGATTCTCCAAGCCGATGCCGATTCAGGAGCAGGCGATCCCGCCGTTGTTGGCCGAGACGTCGCCGGATTGCGTGGCCCTCGCCGCGACGGGAACGGGCAAGACGTGTGCCTATGGGCTTCCTTTGCTGGCGCATGTGGAGGGGCAGAACAAGCTGCCGCAGGCGTTGGTGCTTGCGCCCACGCGGGAGCTGTGCCTTCAGATTGGGGAGGAGCTGGCGCGTTTTTCGAAGTTCCTGCCCGAGGTGCGCGTGGTGGCGTGTTATGGCGGGGCGCCGATCGGCCAGCAGATCCAGAAACTGGAGCGCGGGGCGCAGGTGGTGGTGGCGACGCCGGGGCGTCTGTGCGATTTGCTTCGGCGGGAGGCCGTGAGCCTGGAAGCCGTCCGCACGTGCGTGCTGGACGAGGCGGATGAGATGCTCGATTTGGGCTTCCGCGAGGAATTGGAGTTTATCCTGAAGGCCGTCCCCGACGCCGCCGCGATGTGGCTGTTTTCCGCGACGATGCCGCCGGAGGTGGAGGCGATCGCCCGGGAGCACATCACGGAGCCGCTGGAGATCACGGTGGGCACGCGCAACGAGGCCCAAGCGAACATTGCCCACCACGCCTATGCCGTGGCCGAGCGCAACCGTTACGGGGCGTTGCGGAGGGTGATTGATTTCGTCCCGGAGATGTATGGGCTGGTGTTCTGCCGGACGCGCGCCGACACGCAACGGCTGAGCGAGATGCTGATGCATGACGGCGTTTATGCGGAGGCCCTTCACGGGGATCTCTCGCAGGCCCAGCGCGACAGCGTGATGCGAAAGTTCCGCGAGAAGGCGGTGCGCATTTTGGTGGCGACCGACGTGGCGGCCCGTGGGCTGGATGTGGACGATATCACGCATGTGATCCACTGCCACCTTCCCGATGACCCGGCGGTGTACACGCATCGCAGCGGCCGCACCGCCCGCGCGGGAAAGAGCGGCGTCTCCATCGCGCTCATCACGCCGCGCGACCGCGCGAAGCTTCGGCTCATTGAGCGGATTTGCGGGATGCGTTTTGAGCAGCGCGCCATCCCGACGGCCGATGAGGTGCGCCAGAAGCACATCTTTTGGTTGGCCGAGCAGGTGCGCGAGGTCAAGGAGATCAACCCTGCCATCCGTGAGCTGTTGCCCGCCGTGGCGCCGATGATCTCCGGCCTTTCGGCGGAGGAGG
Source organism: uncultured Lentisphaeraceae bacterium (assembly GCA_949282555.1). GTDB lineage: Bacteria > Verrucomicrobiota > Kiritimatiellia > RFP12 > DVOR01 > Spyradenecus. The sequence goes on from CASDPK010000050.1 coordinate 6,494, forward strand.
TGTTGGCGCGGATCCTCCAGTTGCGGCTGTCGTCGCTGATGGAGGCGTATGAGGACGCCAAGGACCTCAATCCCGAGGAGCGGCCCAGCCGGGCCGAACGCGAGGCGGCCTTCGGGGCGCGGCAGCGGATCATGATCCATGTCGGAAGGCTCGATCACCTGAAAGAGGGCGCGGTGGTGCGCTTGGCGTGTGAGCGGGCCGGCATCGCCGCTTCCGACATTGGGGCCATTGACATCAAGCGCGAGTTCGCGTTCTTCGATGTTCGGGCCGAGCTGGGGCGGCGGGTGCTTTCGGCGCTTCAGGAGGCGGATTTCGATGGTCGGCCGCTGAACCCGAAGTTGGTCGATCCCTCCGAGGATCTGCACGCCCGCAAGGGAAAGCGCCCCTTCGGGAAGCGCGGGTTTAAGCCCAAGCGCAAAAAGCCCGGCAAGCCGCACGCGAAGCCGCCGCGCGAGTGATCCCCCATGTGTCCCCCTTGGACGAACGTATGCCTACCGTTTTTGACCAACTGAATCCGAACCTTCGCCGTGCCATCGCCGATTTGGGCTACAAGGCGCCCTCGCCCATCCAACGGGAGGCGATCGGCCCCATTTTGGCGGGGCGTGACCTGATGGGATGCGCCCAAACCGGCACGGGAAAGACCGCCGCCTTTTGTCTGCCGCTGTTGCATCGGCTGGCCGCGGAGCACGCCACCGTGCGTCCTTTGCGCCCGCGGGTGTTGATCCTTGCCCCCACGCGCGAACTCGCCGCACAAATCGGCGAGAATCTCTCCGCCTACGCGAAGTATCAGAAAACGCCCTCGGCGGTGGTCTTTGGCGGCGTGAACATCAACCCGCAGATTGAGGCGTTGCGCCGGGGCGTTGCGGTGCTGGTGGCGACGCCCGGACGGTTGCTGGACTTGTGCGGTCAGCGGGCGCTTTTCCTTGATGCGGTGAATGCCGTCGTGCTCGATGAGGCCGATCGGATGCTGGACATGGGCTTTTTGCCTGACATCCGAAAGGTGCTTGACCGCTTGCCGGCCCGGCGGCAATCCCTCTTCTTCTCCGCGACCCTTTCGCCGGAGATCGCCGATCTGGCCAAGCGCTTTATCCGCACGAAGCCGGTCACGGTTCGGATTGACCCCGGCACTCCCGCCGTTGAGCGCATCGCGCAACGGGTTTTGTTCGTGGACAAGGAGAACAAGTACAACCTGCTCAAGTGGCTGTTGGACAATCCGAAGTGTTTCCGCGTGATTGTCTTCCCGCGGATGAAGCATGGCGCCGACCGGCTCTGCAAGCAACTCATTCGGGATGGGTTCCCCGCCGCGGCGCTGCATGGCGACAAGAGCCAGAACGCCCGCACGCGGGCACTGGAAGGGTTCCGCTCCGGCAAGGTGCAGGTGTTGGTGGCCACCGACATCGCCGCCCGTGGGATTGACGTGGACGACGTCACGCACGTGGTGAACTACGATCTTCCCGACGAGCCGGAAACGTATGTGCACCGCATTGGCCGCACGGCGCGTGCGGGGGCGGAGGGTGAGGCCATCAGCCTCGTTTGCGCCCATGACCGCCAGGCCCTGCGCGAGATCGAACGCTTCATTGGGCGGGCCATCCCGCAACAGTTGGATCAGCCTTTGCACTCCGAGTTCGCGCGGAACGCGATGGGGGCCGACGCCGTTCGTCCGCCGCGCCAGCCGTTCCATCGTCAGGGGGCAAAGCCGCAAAAGCCGGCGCCGCGCCCACAGGGGCCTCGCCATCGTTCCTCGTCGTAAGTTCGGGAGATGCTATGTTGATTGTTTCCAAGACGGTTTCGTTTGACGCCGCGCATTTGCTGACCGGCCACGGCGGCCAGTGCAAGAATCTTCACGGCCATACCTATCGCGTGACGGTGGAGCTTGGCAATGTGCCTCCGCTTCCCGGCCAGCCGGAGGACATGGTGATGGATTTCAAGGAGCTCAAGGCGGTGCTTCAGGAGGAAATCGTCTCCTGTTGCGATCACGCCTTCCTTTGCGACACGCAGTCGGAGACGGAGCGCGACATTGCCGCGACGCTCCGCCGTCATGGCCTGCGTGTTTACGAATTGCCGCACCGTTCGACGTCTGAGCTTTTGGCCAAACACTTCTTCGGGAAAATCGCCGCACGGGGGCTCCCCGTCACGGCCGTCAGCGTGAGTGAGACGCCGGAATCGTGCGCGACCTATCGGGCCTGAATGGGAAACGGGAATGCCGGGGTGTAGAATGTCAATAGATTTGCGCAGAGCGTTTGGGAAGACTTGGAACATACGCATGGGTTAGGAGACCTTTTTTTGGGGAGTGTGGGTAGTGGACGAT
>CASDPK010000051.1 GCA_949282555.1 uncultured Lentisphaeraceae bacterium
CCATCTCATTGAAAGGAAGCACCGCAAATGAAGCTTTTCAACGCTTTTCCACATGCCCAACAGCTTAAGGCACCGTTGCAATTGAGTTGCAAACGGCAACTTCATGATGGGGGCGCCGTTTCGGAGCGCACTGTATCGGCGAGGGGGATGCTCCGTATCTCAAGGGGAGATACGGAGGGGACGGGAAAGGGGGACGGGCGGGATTTTTCGATGCGGCGGAGTTCCCCTCCGCTCCACGTTTCTTGATTGCAGCCACACACGGCCATTGCGGAACAATTTCCATCATGTTTCTGCGCTTGCCCTTCGGCCCTTCCCGGCCCATGGAAGTTCCTTATTGCATCCGCATTCGTGTAAAGCTCTGTCCGGGTTGGCCGGATCGCTCCCAAAAGCAAAACAGGGAACCTGCTTTCGCAGGCTCCCTGTCGGGTGACAAATAAGGGAAACCTTAGTTGGAGGCACGCCCGCCGACACCGGCGGCCGTGGCGGCGTTCGCCTTGGCGCCTTCGTGCGGACGAAGCGCACGGACGGCGGCGCCGGCACGCCAAAGCTCGCTGTTGCGGATCTTGTCGAGCTTGGCTTCCAGGCGCTCCTTGTAGTCCTTGCGGCCGCAGTCGCGGATGACGGCCTTGGCTTCGGTCAGATCGGCCACGGACTTGTAAAGCTTCTCGAAGACGGGCTTGGTGGCCTTCTCGAATTCGGGAGCCCACTTGAGCGCGCCGTGCTGGGCGGTCGCGGAGCAGTTGGAGTACATCCAGTCCATGCCCTTTTCGTCCACGAGGCGGATAAGGGACTGCGTGAGCTCTTCCACGGTTTCGTTGAAGGCTTCGGACGGGCTGTGGCCGTGCTTGCGGAGCACCGTGTACTGGGCGCTGAGGATGCCCTGCAGGCAGCCCATGAGGGTGCCGCGCTCGCCAACGAGGTCGGAGGTCACTTCGCGCTCGAAGGTGGTGGGGAAGAGATAACCGGAACCCACGGCGATGCCAAGGGCGAGCGTACGGTCAAGCGCGCGCTTGGTGGCGTCGATTTCCACAGCGTAGGAGCTGTTGATGCCCACGCCGGCGAGGAAGTTGCGGCGGACGGACGTACCCGAGCCCTTCGGGGCCACCATGATCACGTCCACGCCTTCAGGGGCGGTCACGCCGGTGAGCTCGCGATACTGCCAGCCGAAACCGTGCGAGAAATAGAGGGCCTTTCCGGGGGTGAGATGCTTCTTGATCTGCTTGAAGACGGGCTTGATGGAGGCATCGGAGGTGAGCATCATCACGATGGTGCCCTTTTCGGCGGCTTCTTCGATCTCGAAGAGGGTCTTGCCGGGCACCCAACCATCCTTGATGGCGCGCTGCCAAGAGCTGTTCTTCTTCGTGCTCTTGCGCTGGCCGATGATGACGTTGATGCCGTTGTCACGCATGTTGAGCGACTGTGCGGGGCCTTGGACGCCGTATCCAAGAACCGCGACAACCTCGTCCTTCAGCACCTTCTGTGCCTTGTCCAAGGGGAATTCTTTGCGGGTCGTGATGTTCTCGGTGACATCGGCGAATTTAATCTTAGCCATAGTGTGGTTCCTTAATCGCCCATCCCTGCATAGGATGGAATTGAAGATAGTATAGTGCGCTCCTGCCATGCGGTCAAGCAGAAGTCTTCATTCCGGCCATTGGAAACCAAGGGCGGCGGACTCCGTGGGCGCCATCCGTTTGGCCGAAAAGAGGGGGACGTCGGGAGGGTGCGTGTGCGCCTTTGGTTTCAGTTCTTCGCGGTCCGGGAGAACCAAAAATAGGTGTCGTCCTCATGGTCCGGACGGAGCCCCGCCCGGGAAAGCATGGCTTTGGAGGGGAGGTTTTCGCGATAACACTTGGCGAGCGCTTTCTCCAAGCCCCAATAACAGAGGGCGTAATCGGCCATCGCGCGCATGGCTTCGGAGGCAAACCCTTGGTGTTCATATTCGGGCAGGAGGCGGATGCCGAGCTCAACGGTGTTGTCGTAGGTGAAATTATGGAAGACCCCTTCGCCGATCAACGTTTCCTCCCCGTCGATGGATGCGTAGAGGCCGAGGGCGATTTCACGCCGAGCCTCAAAATCCTTGCGGGTAAGGGCGAGGAACCATGCGTCGCGGGGGTCACCCTCTTCCTTCCATGCGTCGCGCCAATCCCATCCCCACAAACGATTACGCTCCAAATCTCGCGCAAGGCGTCCGTAGGCATGCAGATCCTTCTCTGCCACGGGGTGAAGCTTCAGGCGTTCGGAGTGAAGTTCGGGCGGGGCTTCCAATGCTTCAATGATTCGGCGGGGGATAAGGGTGTATTTGTCGAGGATTTGAATGGGATTGTATTGAAGCTTCGACTTTCTCAGCCCGCAGTCCCCCGCGTCGTCCTCGCGGTTGATATAGGCAAGGCCCGGGCGTTGCTCTGCGGAGGCAAAGTGGTGGGCGATCGTTGGATAGGCGCCTTCGTAGCCGACCAATGCTTTCTCAACGTGCACAACCAAGGTGTCCCCCGCGATCTCTCCGATCGTCACGGCGATGATGTTCCCGTCTGCCTCAAGAAGCCCTCCGAGCAGATGCAACGATGCGAAAGCGTCCAACAGGCGTTCGGTGCCCTTCAGCTCTTCATTGGCGATGAAGGAATGCTTGGCGTATTGCCGCTCGGCGTAAACATGGAGGAACGCTCGCACGGCATCCATATCCGCTTCGGTCATCGGACGATAGATGGCGTTGGGATACAATCGGCGGAACTTGGAGACATGGTTCCGCTGTCCCGCGAAGCGTTTCCCCGCATAATCCACGAAGTCCGAGAGATTATAGAGATAGTCGCGCCAGGTCCGAGGGTTGGTGAGGGAAAGATCGCGTCCATACCGGCGCGTCATAAGGGCAAGACGGTCCGCGGGAATGGCCGAAAGAATCAGTGGGACTCCGTTGGCGACGCACCATGCCTCCGCCTCGGAAAGCGCCCGGAGCTCGGCCTCGGTGTCGGCCGTGGGATGCAACGGATAGTGGAATCGTTGTGTCCCTCCGTAGCACGTGCGCAAGAGCAGACACCCTTCAATTTCCGCATAGGCCGTGGAAGCGTAGGGCTGCCACATCAATTGGAAGCCGGCGGTATAGTCGCTCAGACGGAAGGGCTGGTGCTCAAAATAAGGCAGCAGCCGTGGGAGATCATCGGCTGGGTTCAGCTTTTGGAAGTCCATCGCTCATTCCTCGGGGGGATGTCAACCAGTGCCAACGGATACACATCACTTCGGCGAGATAAGTTGGGAGATGTGGCCCTATCCACGGCAATGCCTTTGAGAAGGCATACTCCCTCAACCGCATGGCCTTTTGCCCGGCGGGGGTCATCCGTTCGCGTGGAACGTCGCCGGGGAAGGGGGGAAAATCCGCCTTCTCATAAGAGTAAGCATAAGAGGAACTCATCACCGGCAATGGCTCCTGTGCCAACGTTATGCCGCAAGAGCGAAACCCCGCGCGTACATTGTACCACTTGGAATGGACGGGGCCCCCCGCGGCAACCACCTGTGAGCACTCCATGGAGAGGAAAATCCTCCACGCACACCACAAAGCCGGAACGATTGCCATTGCGGCGGCCAAAAAGGCAGAGGTTTTGGGCCACCGCACGACGAGAGGGAGCATTAGGGCCACATAAGCCAAGGGCACATAGCGTCCGTATCCCGTGTAGAGCGTGGGCATCAGCAACACGGAGGCCCATGAGAGGATGATGAGCGTCCACCATCCTGTGAGGCGTTTCTTCCACAAGATAAGTCCTGCCAACGAGGGCCAAATGATCACTCGGGCAAGACGTCCAAGCCCATCCATGCCAGATCCATCCAAGCCACCGACGGGCACATTGAAGTTATAAGTCCCAGGAACCAACCAATGTCCAAGATAAAAATAGACAAGGCGTGCCAACCGCCCGAGATCTTTGGCTGCGGCATCCGCACCAAGGAAATCAGAAGAGATGTTACTAAGACCTCCGGAAAACATCATCCGTAACGTCGGGAAAACGATGGCGGTCACTCCTAGGCCCATCCACACGAAGTGGGGCCATTTACGGGGAAATCGCCATAATAGGGCGGCTCCCAACAGGGCACCCGGAAGCCAAGCGGACGTTTTGTAGGTGGCGGCCACGGCGATGGTGGTCAACGTCAGCCAAAACCTTCGGTCTTTTAATGCGAAAAGCGCGATGAGCAGGAGCAGATAGACGCACCCATCCGGCATGGCGTTGTAAATGCTCACAAACGTCAATGGTGCGCAGACCAAAGCAAATGTTTGCCATTGAGTGAGCGATGTGCGGAGTGTTTGCCACGCGGCGACAAGCAAGACGAAAATCTGTGCATGGCCGAAATCCAATGATCCCGTGAGCCGATAGAGGGCGGCACACCATCCGGAATATCCCATGGGCAAGGCAAGATGAACCTCACTCACCAGTCCGTCCATAATGAGCGGGAGGGATGAGGCAAGTTGTCGCGTTTGCGGGCCAATATAGGCATCTGCGTCACTGTAAACGGAAAACGCGGAAAGAACGGGGAGGTTCAGCGCAAATGCCGCGAGATAGGTCAGCAAGAATGGCCAAAGGCAACGGAATTGCCGTGCAAGCAACAAATAGGCCGCAAAGACCATTCCCATCACCCATGGTGTTCGCGCCAAAGCGATCGCCAAGGGGAAGGTAATCAACAGGAGGGGCAATGGAAGCTCTGACGCTGGCGTGGCACGATGTTGGGACCAATTCCGCAAACGCACACGAAACCACCCGCTTAAGCCACCTGTGGGCGTAACTACGGGAGGACTGGACTCCGGAGGCGTCTGCATGGGATTGCTTCGAATTTATGCGAAATAACGTCCGGGGTGCCGTTGGCGTTGAACCCGCAACTTGGGTTCCTCCAGCCACAGGGCATACCATTCTTCGCCAAAGCCGGCGTTGGAAAAATGGGCCAAGCGATTGTTGGCAAGCGCATCACGATTGGCCTTGATGACGGGGTGCTCGTTCTTTTCGTCCGCCTCCACGAGCACTTTGTAGGCTTCGTCTATCGCGTTGCGCTTCACCAACATCCATGCAAAGACGGCATAGAGTAGGGCGGTGGTGCCATAACGGGCACGACGGGTGGCTTTGCGGAAAACCTTCCGGAGTTCCTCGGTGGGAGCCTCTCGCTGCCAAAGGCGGGCAAGGCGGATACTCACCAGCATGGGGTCGATGAGCAACGCACGTGGCAGGAGCGTGTCCACGCGCTCCCAATCTTTGCGTTGCCAAGCGAACTGCAACTCCATCGTCGCAAGTTGCCTTCCCAGCAGAGGCACCCAAAGCCGATAGCGCTCCAATGGACGAAGGAGTGCCTGAACTTCCGCGATCATGGCGTCGCGGTCTTTGGCGAGCTCGGCCTCGGCGGCCTTTTGATTCGACATCTGCCGGGTCCGCCAGCGTTGGACTTTTGCTTGCATACGTGCTTGCCCTTGCTTGAGCACGGCCTGAACGCGGTCATTGATGGCTCCCATCTTTCGGCGCAGGAACCATCCCATGGCCATTTGCCCCGCGATCAGCACGAGCACACCCCAAACAATCGACCATCCCCATGGCGAGACACCTGCCACGGTCAGCCCTACGCCGAATGCAACGGCAACGAGCACATTGAGCAACACGGTAATCATTGACGATGTTCCTTTTCCAAACGAGTTATGGCCTTTCGCACCAATGCGGCCGTTTGAGAGAGCGCCTCGGCACTCAACTTGTCCGGGGTGTCTTCGGCCGTATGCCACCAAGCGTTGTTGGGGCCGTAATCGAAATCGATGATATCCGTCGCACGCCATCCTTCCGCGACAAAGGGCACATGATCGTCCACCACGTCCCCCGCGTCTCCCAAGGCGATGCCAAGCTCTTCTGCCGCGCGGCGGAGGACCGTGTTTAGCGTGTGTGAACCATTGGCGGCCAACGCTGGGGTGAAATCTTTGTCGCCGAGCATATCCAACACAATGACCGGCAACCCGCTTTCTTTTGAGAGGCCCTGTGCGCGGTGGCCTCCCCGAGCGGCGAACCATGAACCATGAAGTCCATCGGAGGCTGTGTAGGACACACGGCATTCCTCTCCGTCCAAGAAGAGGTAATGGACCGGGAGCCGAGCCTCGCGTGCGAGTGCGATGAGCAACCCGGTCGTGCTGGCGCCATCGTTGGCTCCAACGAAACCGGGGATGTCGGACTTTGTGTCGAAATGCGAGGCCAATATCGCGACGGGGGCCGGGTGGGCGGCGTGGAGCACGTTGACGAGTTTCCCGGGCGGCGCATCAAAAGGCAACATATGGGTGCCCTCGGCAGGGAGCCGCTTGGCGATCCAACCGGCGGCTTCGCGAGAATGCCGTCCCGCATCACGCAAGGGATAGGCGGCGACGAGTGCCTTGGCTTCCGCGAGCGCGGCTTCTCCGACGGCACGATCACGCCCCGTTATGCCTCGGTCACACCCGAGCAACGGCACGACCGATAGTACGCAGAGAATCAGACCCCGCCACCGACCCATGGCTTCAATCCATCTTGATCCCGAGAAGCCCGAGAATGCGGTCCAAATCGTCGTTGTCGTAAAAATCGATTTCCAGCATTCCCTTGGCGTGCCGTCCGTTTGGAAGCGTCTTGCCGGGGGTCACCCGCACCGCTGTGCCAAAGAAGGCATGCAGGCGATCCGTGAGGTCGCGCAGATACTCCGGCGGGAGGTCTGCGGTGGAAGGGCGGCGTTCGGGCGCGGGGTTGTTGGCCGCAGCGACGAGCCGCTCCAGCGTGCGTACGGTCAGATTCTCGGCAACGGCCTTGCGGCCCAGGCGGATACGGTCTTCGGTGTGCGCGAGCCCAAGGATCACCTTGGCGTGTCCGGCGGAGAGGCGACCATCGGCGACCATTGCCTTGGTTTCGTCTGGGAGTTCCAAGAGACGTAGGGCATTTGCCACAGAGGGGCGCGCTTTGCCCACGCGCTCGGCCACTTCGCCTTGGGTGAGACCGAACCGTTCCGAGAGCGTGCGGTATCCCTCAGCCTCTTCGATGGCGTTGAGATCCGCGCGCTGAATATTTTCGACGATTGCCAGCTCCGCGGCCTTGCGATCCTCCGCCTCCACGAGGATCACCGGCACATGTTTGAGGTCGGCCAACATGGCGGCCCGCAGACGGCGCTCACCGCCGATCAACTCGAAGCGTCCATCCTCACGCTTGCGGCAGACGAGCGGCTGGATGATGCCGTTGGCCTTGATGGAATCGGCCAGTTCCCGCAGTGCCGCCTCGTTGAAGGTTTGGCGCGGCTGCCAGGGTGAACGTTCAATTTCCGTCACCGGGACAGTCAGCACACTGCCCGTCAGGCGCTCATTGGTTGCCGGCATCATGGGCTTGGCGATGGGGGCGATCGCGGGGCGGATGGTCGGACGGGTCAAGGCGGGGGCATCGATCAATGCACCAAGGCCGCGGCCGAGGCCTCTGCGGGATTCGGCGGCCGGTCGGGCCTGAGCCCCTTTGGCGGGAGTAATCTTTTTGACGGTCTTCTTCGGTTGGTTTTTCATCGGCTTTTCCTCGTCACGCATTCCGCCGCCGGCTTAGGGGTACATTCCGGAGCGCATCAGCCCCAAGGTTTCCGGAAGGCCCGTCATCAGGTTGATGTTTTGCAGGGCGGAGCCTGCCTGCCCCTTCATCAGGTTGTCGATGTAAGAGACGATGCGCAGACGGTTCACACGCGCATCCACGCTCACCACCAAGTCGCAGAAGTTGGTCCGCTGCACGCAGTTTGTCCCGATGGGGGCCTTGGAACCGTAAACGCGCACGAAGGGCGAATCCTTGTAAAACTCCCGATAGAGCGCCACTGCGTCCTCCTCGGAGAGGGCTTTGTCCATTTGGGCATACAGCGTGCTCATGATGCCGCGGCAGAGCGGGAGCACGTGAGCCGTGAAGGTAAGGCGCACATCTTGGCCATACTGCAGGGAAAGTTCGCGCTCCACTTCGCAGACGTGCTGGTGCCCGGCGAGCTTGTAGGCGTTCATGTTCTCGTAGCGCGCGGGATAGTGGAAGGTGGCCGCCAACTTTTTGCCAGCCCCGGAAACACCGGTCTTGCAGTCACAGATCACACTGAGGGGGTCAAAGAGGCGCGCATGGGCCGCCGGCGCCAATCCCAAAATGCAACTGCACGCAAAGCACCCGGGATTGCCCACCACCGGCGCGGCCTTGATGGCCTCCCGGTGAAGCTCGGCAAGGCCGTAGGCATTCTTTCCAAGCAGTTCCGGCGCGGCGTGCACGGGGTCTTTCCCGTGACGGGTGGCGTAGTCGGCGTAGGCCTCCTGCGTGGTGAAACGGAAGTCGCCCGAGAAGTCGAGCACCTTCGCTCCCTTTGCCAACACGTCGCCCGCCTGATACATGCCTACACGGTCGGGCGTCGAAAAAACCACAACGTCGGCCGGAGCTTCCTGCGCTCGTGGATCTTCCGCATCGAGAATCGGAAGGTCGCAAAAACCTTCGAGGTGCGGGTAGATCTCAGAAATGCGTTTCCCTACGTCTTCCCGCGCCACCAACGCGGAAATTTCCGCTTCCGGGTGCTGGGTCAGCAATTCAATCAATCCAATGCCGCCATAACCGGTGGCGCCGATAATCTTAACCTTGATCATGGTTCCGCAAAGCCTCTTTGAGATGGACAACGCTCAAGAAGTATATCACAAGGTCACTTGCTTGGCTCAGAATGCCCCTAGGCGCTTGAACCGTCGCTGTTCGTCATAATAATGGACACCGAAGAGTGATGTGTTAGGTGAAGCGCGTGAGGATTTTCCTCATTTGCAGGACACTCTAAACTCTAAGGAATG
>CASDPK010000052.1 GCA_949282555.1 uncultured Lentisphaeraceae bacterium
ATCGTCCACTACCCACACTCCCCAAAAAAAGGTCTCCTAACCCATGCGTATGTTCCAAGTCTTCCCAAACGCTCTGCGCAAATCTATTGACATTCTACAGTAACGTTCCTGTAGTCAACAAAAGGCGGATCCCTTTCGGAACCCGCCTAAGAAAACCTTGCCTACAGCAAGGGCCTTACGCTTCCTCGTCAGCAAGCGCGGCTTCGACTTCATCAGAGAAGTCGGCCGTCGTGTAGACGTTCTGCACGTCTTCGTTGTCTTCAAGGGCCGCGATGAACTTGTTGATGGCCTTCGCCTGAGAAAGATCCGTGACGGGCGTCGTCGCCATCGGGATCAGCTTTACCTCCGCGTCGGATGTCTCAATGCCCGCCTTGTTGAGGGCATCGCAAACATCGGCGAAAGCGGAAGGTGCCGTGAGGATCTCAAAGCCCTCTTCATCAGCCGTCACATCGTCCGCACCGGCATCCAACGCCAGCATCATCACGTCATCTTCGTTCAGATCACCCTTCGGAAGAAGGATCTGGCCCTTGCGCTCAAAGTTGCGCGTCACAGACCCGGACTGCCCGAGTTCGGAATTGTTCTTCTTGAAGATATTGCGAATCTCGGCCGCGGCACGGTTCTTGTTGGACGTAAGCACCTGCACCACGAGGCCGACGGTGCCGGCGTAACCCTCGTAGGTGATCTCCTCAAGGACATCCGCCTGCAACTCGCCCGTACCCTTCTTGATGGCGCGGTCGATGTTGTCCTTCGGCATGTTGATGGATTTGGCCTTGGCAATAAGGTTGCGCAGGGCGGGGTTGGTGTTGGGGTCGCCATTGCTCTTGGCCACAATCATGATTTCCTTGGCCAAGCGGCTGAACATCTTGCCACGCTTGGCGTCAGCCGCGCCCTTGGCGTGCTTGATGGTTGCCCACTTACTGTGTCCGCTCATCTTCTCTTCTTCCTTTCTGAAGGGTGTGTTGAAGCTGTCTGTTCCGTTTATCGCACTTCGCCGTATCCGGCCGTCATGTCATCTCCGAGCATACACTCGGCGGTCTCGTCCTCGCAGGGTTGCACCCAGCCGGTCTCAAAACCAAGGTCTGCCACCATCTCCTCAATGGGGGCAAACTCCTCCTGCCTGAGACGCCTATCCCAACCAGGAGTCACCCGGGCCTGTCCCACCGGGTTATACTGCGCCATCACGCTCACGGCCACCTCGGCCCCCAACGTGTTGCGCAACCACACTAGGTTCTCGAGCACCTCATTCGTCCGGCCAGGCAACGCCAGCAGACGAACGATCAGCCCGCGCCTAGCGATGCTGGCATCGTCACACTCCAAAGAGCCGAGTCGATTCCAAAACCACAGGATTGCCGCACGCGCGGCCGCCACATAATCGCGGCATCCCGAGCCTTCCTCCGCACTCCGTTCCGAAGCGTAACGCAGATCCGCCAAGGCAATATCCACGAGCCCACGGTAAGCCTCCAAGCTCTCCGTGCGTTCAAAACTCGACGTATTATACACAATCGGCAATTTTATGCCAGCCTGTGCGAGCTCCCCAACCGCTTCCGCAATCTGCGGGAGCCAAGGGGTCGGCGAAACCAAGTTCCAGTTGTGGCATCCAACCTCCGCCAAATGCCGAAACCGTGACACCAACTCCTTCAAGGAGATATCCTCTCCTCGTCCGCCATTGCTCCACTTCGCGTTTTGGCAATAAATGCACTTTAACGTGCAATGCGAGAAAAATATCGCCCCACTCCCCTTGGTTCCTGAAAGCGGCGGCTCTTCTCCAAAGTGAGGCCCCCAGCGAAAGACGCGCGGCAACACGCCACTCCCGCAATACCCCACCTGTCCGTGTAGGCGATCAACGCCACACCGACGCGGACAAAGCTCGCAATGTTCCAATGGCTCCATGGGTCGTCTATTATACCACAAATCCTTTGGCATCCCCAAGGCCTTGAATGCTCACAACCAGGGCAAACGCATAAAAATATTTGAACCTTAACTCATTGATTCTTCGTGCCACTTTTCCCTAAAATTGCCCACATCAAGTCAACCTTAGACGGTGTAACAATGAGTTATCCGTTTTTATGCGTTTGCCCTGTGCTCACAACATCCAAGGCGCATATTCGTCGCGCGGAAAGGGCTTGACGGAAAACTCACGCGAATCCTTGGGCGTAACGACCCGAACGACGATTTTGGCAAGAGTTCCTTTGTCACCATAGTCCGCAATGATGGCTGCCGTCCGAAGCAAGTCTCCCTCACTGATAGGGCCAAGGATGGCGGCCGTGGGGCCAGGGACGTTGACCGTGTGCAGGATCGTGCGCCCTTTGGCCACAAGCGCTTTGAGCGCCTGGTTGTCGGCCCGGTTCCGCCCAACGATAATGCGCCCGCCCTCCGGAAGGCGAAACTGACGGGAAAACTTCATCAGCTCCACATCCTCGACAGAAGGAATCCCTTCCGTATGATCGAACAGGTCGCGCAACTTTCGGCAAAAGCCCTTCTCTGTAAGCAAACAGCCTCCGGCGGGAGAAGGATATTCCGTGATCCCATATTTCCTCACCAGCTCCAATTGCGGCTGACGGTTGCGACCTTGGATCGCGCAAAGGCGAGAACGATCCACGCGCCCATCAAGCTCGGGCTCGGTGGGGTCAAGGAGTTGCGCGGAGAGCGGTCGAAGCAGAAGCCCCTTTAGGCCGGAAGCCTCCGCCACCATCTCAAGACTGCGGCGATTCTGAGACATCGGGCGCTGATTGAGCACCTCGCCGGTGGAAACAAAATCGTAACCTTCGGCACGCATAAACTCTCCCGCGCGCCGAATCATGGCCGCATGACAATCAATGCACGGATTCATCGCACCACCGAACCCATGCGGCGGATGGCGCACCAGCGTAAGGATATCCTCCGAGAAGTCAAGCACATGGAGCTTCACATTCAGCTGTGCCGCAGACCGACGAGCGGCCTTGATATCGAAGAAAGGGCTCTTGAAGACCACTCCCTCCATCTCAATGCCTTGCTCGCGCAACACGCAAATGGCAAGCATGGAATCCAACCCACCGGAAAGAAGTGAAATACCCTTGACCATGAGACCTCTCAACGACTTCGGACGGCATCGAAGCCGCCACATTCATAGACGCAATACAGTTTGTCGCTTACATAAAACGAGCGCCCCACACCGTGACGAGAGTGCCGCGCATGGCACCCCTTCCGCCACGGGCAGGGCGCACCCTACCCTCGCCACGGATTTAACGCGTGACGATGTTGACGAGCTTCCCGGGAACGACCACGACCTTGGCGATGGTCTGTCCCTCGGTGAAGCGCTTGACTTCCTCGGAGGCCCGGGCGGCGGCCTCGAGCTCCTCACGGGAGAGCCCCGCAGGAAGCATCAGCTTGCCGCGCATCTTACCATTGACCTGAAGAATGATCTGAAGCGTGTCTTCCTTCAGCGCCTCGGGGTTGACGACCGGCCAACCGGCATCCATCACGCTCCCCGTGCCGCCGAATTCCGACCACAGCTCTTCGGCGATGTGCGGCGTGATGGGTGCCATCATGCGGGCGACCGTGACGAGCGTCTCGCGCAAAAGGGCCTTGGCCGCAGGAGAGGAGCCCCCGTCGATCTTCGCCTTGTCGAGGGCATTCATCAACTCCATCAGCTGGGCGATGGCCGTATTGAACCGGAAGCCATGCTCGATGGAATCGGTGACCCCTTGAAGCGTTTGATGGAGCTTGCGCCACAAATCCCGCTCCACGGGCGTGAGCGCGGCGCCATCCACGGGCACCGCTTCGGCAGGGACAATGGCCTTGGCATCGTAGGCCTTCTTCCACAACCGGCAAAGGAAGCGATACGGCCCCTGGATGGAGGCATCCTGCCACTCGGCATCAAGCTCGGGCGGCCCGATGAAGAGCGTGTAAAGACGAACGGTGTCGGCGCCGTAAGCCTCGATGAGTTCATCGGGGGAAACAACGTTGCCAACGGACTTCGACATCTTTTTAAGCACGCCCTTTTCGTCACGCTTGCAGATCATGCCCTGCGTGAACAATGCCTTGAAGGGCTCCTTGCAATCAAGGGCTCCGGCATCATTGAGGATTTTCACCACAAACCGAGAGTACAGGAGGTGAAGCACCGCGTGCTCCACACCGCCGATGTACTGATCCACCGGCATCCACTTGTCGGCGAGGGCCTTGCCGAAGGGAGCCTCCGTGTTGCGGGCGTCGATGTAACGCAGGAAGTACCAGCACGAGCAGAGCCACTGCGCGAGCGTATCCGTCTCTCGCTTGGCGGGTGCGCCGCACTTGGGGCAAACCGTGTTGATGAAGCCTTCGTGACGAGCCAGCGGATTTCCCTGATCGCTCTTGAAGTCCACATCATCCGGCAAGCGCACAGGGAGCTGATCCTCCGGAACGGGCACCGCGCCGCAGTGCGGGCAATGAACAATCGGAATCGGGGCGCCCCAATAACGCTGACGGGCAACGTTCCAATCGCGAATGCGGAAATTGGTCGTGGCCTCCGCAAAACCCCTCTCCGCGCCGTGCGCGATGATCGCCTTGATGGCCTCGCGATTCGGCAACCCGTCAAAGGCGCCGGAATTCACAAGCGTTCCGTCCTCAACATAAGCAGCCGTCATGGTGGCGGGGTCGAGCGTGCCCTCCGGGTTTTGGATGACAAGCTTCTTGGCGATGCCGTACTTCGTGGCGAAATCCCAGTCGCGCTGATCGTGGGTGGGCACAGCCATGACGATGCCGGTGCCGGAATCGGCCACCACGTAATTCGTCACCCACAGCTCAATGTCACGGTCCCCGTTGTAGGGGTTGGTGACATGGAACCCCGTGAAGACGCCCTCCTTGGCAAGCGCATCGGAGAAACGCTCAGCGGCCGGGATGTTGGCGAGCTTCTCGGCAAACGCCTTCACCTCAGCCTCCTTGGGCGAGCCGGGGAGAATCTTCTTCAGCAACGGATGATCCGGGGCGATGGCCATGAAGGTGACGCCGTGAATGGTGTCGGGGCGCGTCGTGTAAACCGGGCAATCATCGCCCGTCTCCGTCACCGTGAAGTGAACCTTCGCGCCTTCGGACTTGCCAATCCAGTTTGCCTGCATTTGGCGCACCTTCTCCGGCCACCCCTCAAGCAAATCAAGATCCTTCAGCAAACGGTCGGCATACTGCGTGATGCGGAAGAACCACTGCTTCAGATTCTTCTTCTCCACAGGGCGCCCACACCGCACGCAATGACCGTCGGCCGTGACCTCCTCGTTCGCCAAATTGGTGCACAGCGGGCACCAATTGACGGGAGCCTCTTTCTGATAGGCCACGCCCAGTTTGTAAGCTTGGAGGAAGACCCACTGCGTCCATTTGTAATAATCCGGATGGCACGTGGCGATCTCGCGCTCCCAATCGTAGCCCACGCCCCAACTGCGCACTTGGCGCTTCATCTCGGCGATATTCTCGATCGTCCATTTGTGCGGATGCACGTGGAACTTCTTGGCGGCATTCTCCGCAGGCAAGCCAAAGCTGTCCCAGCCCATCGGCGAAAGAACGTTGAAGCCCAACATCTTCTTGTAGCGCGTGATCACGTCGCCCATGATGTAGTTGCGCCCATGGCCCACGTGCATGTGGCCGCTGGGATACGGGAACATCGTCAGACAGTAAAACTTCGGACGGCTGTCGTCGCGCGTGTCGCAACGGAATGTCCCGTGGTCATCCCAATACTTCTGCCATTTGGGTTCAATCGCGTGAAAAGGATACTTCTCTTCCATTGGGGGCTCCTTTATGGATAAACGCGCGAAAGTATAGCAAAACGCCGAAAACCTCGCCCGTGTCTGCGCCCAAAGAGACACAAATGCCGCAAGCGAACGCGAAACAGCGCGAACCACAGGCAAAAAGGGTGCATCCCGTCCTATACGTCACTTTTTTATCCAAAATATCCCACCACGCGATTGTGCTATACTTTGCGCTCACTTTACAAGGAGAGAATCATGTTTCCGATTGTTGCCAAGGAACAACTGTCCGCCGAGGTCTACTCCATGTGGATCCACGCGCCTCTGATCGCGGAGGAGCGCAAAGCCGGGCAGTTCATCATTTTGCAGATCGACGACCAGTTCGGCGAGCGCATTCCGTTGACGATCGCCGATGCCGACCCCGTCAAGGGCAACGTACGTATCATCTTCCAGTCCGTCGGCGCCTCCACCAAGAAGTTGGCGCGGATGAATGTGGGCGACGCGCTTCCCGTCTTCCTTGGACCGCTGGGACGCCCCACGGCCATTGAGAAAAAGGGCACCGTGGTCTGCGTGGGTGGTGGCATCGGCGTGGCTCCGATGCACCCCATCGCACAGGCGCTCAAGGCCGCCGGGAACAAGGTGATCGTCATCATGGGCGCACGCAACAAAGACCTTCTCATCATGGAGAAGGAAATGCGCGCCATCGCCGACGAATTGATCATCTGCACCGACGACGGCTCCTACGGGCGCAAGTGCCTTGTGACCGAGCCCCTGAAGGAAGTCTGCGAACGGGAACCCGTGGCCGAATGCTTCACGATCGGGCCGCCCATCATGATGAAGTTCTGCGCGCTGACCACCAAGCCGTTCAACGTGCCCACCGTCGCATCGCTCAACTCCATCATGATTGATGGCACGGGGATGTGCGGCGGATGCCGCGTGCTCGTGGGCGGAAAGATCCGGTTCGTGTGCGTGGATGGCCCGGAGTTCGATGCCCATCAGGTGGACTTCGACAATCTCATGCAGCGCAATCGTTCCTTCGTGCCCCGTGAGCGTGAAGAGAACTGCAACCTTCTGAAAATGGCCGACGCCACCAAATAAGGAGCACCGCCATGTCGTTTGTTACCAAGGAGGCGCTCGAAGCGCAGGCCGCCAACCTTTGGGCTGGCATCAAAGACAAACCCCTCACGCCCAAGGATCGCATGGCCATCGACCAACAGCCGATGCCCGTACAGGAGCCTGACGTGCGTCGCCGTAACATGCAGGAAGTCGCAATTGGCTACACCGAAACCCAAGCCCGGGTGGAAGCCAGCCGTTGCCTTCAGTGCAAAAATGCCCCCTGCATGAAGGATTGCCCCGTCTCCATCAACATCCCCGCGTTCATCCACGAAGTCGCCCAAGGGCGCTACGCGGAAGCCCTTGGCGTGATTCGCCAGAGCAGTATCCTGCCCGCCATCTGCGGCCGCGTGTGCCCGCAGGAGAGCCAGTGCCAGAAACACTGCACGATGGGAGCCATCCGCAAGGATGTGAACCAGAGCGTTGCCATTGGCCGTTTGGAGCGTTTCGTCGCCGACTGGCAACGTGCGCATGAGGCCGAAGCCCCCATCGACAACAGCGTGAAGCCCGACACGGGCAAGCGCGTGGCGGTCATCGGCTCCGGCCCCTCCGGCATCACCGTTGCGGCGGACGTCCGTCGCGAAGGGCACGCCGTCACCCTCTACGAAGCCTTCCAAAAGCCCGGTGGCGTGTTGGTTTACGGCATCCCAGAGTTCCGCCTTCCCAAGGCCATCGTGGACAAGGAAATTGAAGGCCTGCGCAAGATGGGCGTGGATGTGGAGCCCAACTTCGTGGTGGGGCGGACCCGCAAACTCCGTGACCTGATGGAGAAGGATGGCTTTGACGCCGTTTACATCGGCACTGGCGCAGGCTTGCCGCGCTTCATGGGCATTCCCGGCGAAGAACTGGTCGGCGTCTTTTCCGCCAACGAGTATCTCACCCGCGCCAACCTCATGAAGGCCTACGACAAGGCCGAGGCCGCCACCCCCTATTATCCCGCCAAGCGCGTCGCCGTCCTCGGCGGTGGCAATGTGGCGATGGATGCCGCCCGCATGGCCTTCCGCCTCGGCGCGGAGGAAGTCTACCTCATCTATCGCCGCAGCCGCGCCGAAATGCCCGCGCGTGCCGAAGAAGTCGAGCATGCCGAGGAGGAGGGCGTCGATTTCCGCTTCCTCTGCAACATTGAGCGCATCGTTGGGGATGAGAAGGGCGTGGTGAACGCCATCGAGTGCCTGCGGTACGAGCTCGGCGAACCGGACGCCTCCGGCCGTCGCTCCCCGGTGCCGATTCAGGGAAGCGAGTTCACCTTGCCGATGGATGCCGTCATCATCGCGATTGGCAACGCTTCCAACCCGCTGATCCCGCAGACGACCGATGGACTGGAAATCGACCGCAAGGGACACATCGTGGTGGATGAGCGCCAGGCCACGTCGATTCCCGGCGTCTACGCCGGCGGCGACATCGTGCTCGGTGCGGCTACGGTCATCCTCGCCATGGGTGAGGGGCGGCGTGCGGCCAAGGCCATCAACGACTATCTGAAAGCGTAAACGACCGCGTTCGGAGACACTTCGCCACCATGCGTCCCCGCATGGTGGCTTTTTGTACCCATTCATGGCGTAATGCTCATTGCCCTCCGAAGCGAACACGAAAAAGTGCTCTGTCTCCCAAGGGAAGACGCGGAGTATCCCACATCGAGATGCGGAGCATCGCGATGAGAGATGCGGTACACCTCGAAAAGAAGCCATCGACCGCAAACCTCCAACGCCCCCCAAACGCTCAGGCGGTGTAGAATGTCAATAGATTTGCGCAGAGCGTTTGGGAAGACTTGGAACATACGCATGGGTTAGGAGACCTTTTGGGGGTATGTGGGTAGTGGACGATGAGGCGATGGGTCTGTTTAAGCGCGCGAG
>CASDPK010000053.1 GCA_949282555.1 uncultured Lentisphaeraceae bacterium
TCGGATCTTTTCTTTAATAATATTTATCCATCTATACAATCAATCGGATACAAAAATGTGGGATAATTTATCCCGAAATTTTCCGGGATAAGCCTGTCTGTTTCCCGATTCGGCGCATTCAATGTATGATTTGGTATACTGGTGGCCTATGCAGACGTCTTGGACGCTTTTTACGCTTTTTGGAATCCCGGTTCGGGCCAATCTTTCGGTTGGTTTGTTGGTTCTTTATCTTTTCGCGTCGGTTGGGGACGTCGTGCTGGGACTGTTCCTTGCGGTGGCCTTGTTGGTTTCCATTGTGCTCCATGAGCTGGCGCACAGTGTCGTGGCAATGGCGTTTGGCGGTCGCGTGCGGGATATCACGTTGCAATTGATGGGGGGCTGTGCGGCGATTACGCGGATGCCGCCGAAGCCTTGGCAGGAGTGCTTGATGGCGGTTGCCGGGCCGGTCTGCTCGTTGCTGTTGGCGGGGATTGCATGGCTCTTGGCTGTGACGCTGACGACGGAGCAGGCCATTGGCTATGACATTTTGGGCCGGGTGGTGACGGTGATGCAGCCGAACGTTTGGCTGGCGGTGGCGGCGTTGCTGAATCTTGGTTTGGCGTGTTTCAATCTTGTGCCGGCGTTCCCGATGGACGGTGGGCGTGTGTTGCGATCATTGCTTCAGACGGCGGGCGGCATGACCAAGGTGCGGGCCACGGAGATTGCCGTGGCGGTGGGCCGAGGGTTCGCCGTGCTGTGGGCCTTCATGAGCGTGCTGGCGTTCTTGGGGATTCGGTTGCCCGCTCCGGAGGCGTTGCCGGGGGCGGCGGCCTATCTGTGGAACATCGTTTTCGGGAGCGGCGGACTGTTGCTGCTCTGCATCGCTTACATGATTTGGGTCTCGGGGAAGCGCGAACTGGATTTTGTGCGCGCCGAGACCTATTACGGAGGTTGGAGATGAGCCTTTCCGTCGGAATCGTCGGTCTGCCCAACGTGGGCAAATCGACGCTGTTCAATGCCCTCACGCGCGCTCAGAACGCGGAGGCTGCGAATTATCCTTTCTGCACCATTGAGCCGAACAAAGCCACGGTGCCCGTGGCCGACGAGCGGGTGGAGCGGCTCGCGGAGCTTTGCAAGAGCGGACGCATCATCCACGCAACGGTGGATTTCACCGATATCGCCGGTCTTGTGCGGGGCGCTTCCAAAGGCGAGGGTTTGGGCAACCAGTTCCTCGGCAACATTCGCGAGTGCGATGCCATTCTGGAGGTGGTGCGCTGTTTCGACAATGACGATGTGGTGCACGTGGAAGGTTCGGTGGACCCGGTGCGTGACATTGGCATCATTGAAACGGAATTGGTGCTTGCCGATCTCCAGAGCTTGGAAAAGCGGTTGGATCGGTTGAGCCGTCAGGCTCGGGCCGACAAATCGTTGGCCAAGGAGGTGGAGGCCATGAAGGCGCTCCAGACCCATATGGACGGAGGCGCACCAGCGCGGACGTTTGTGTGGGAAGATCCGGATGCCATTGCGCCCTGCCGCAAGGAGCTTCGGTTCCTCACGGATAAGCCTGTCATTTACGTGGCCAATGTGGGGGAAAGCGACCTCGGTCAGCCCGACAATGACCATGTGAAGGCCCTCAAGGCCCATGCGGAGGCGAATGGTTGCGACACGGTGACCATCTGTGCCGCGATGGAGGCCGATCTCGTTGGCCTCTCTGAAGACGAACGGCAGGACTTCCTCAATTCTTATGGGTTGGAGGAGTCGGGGCTTGACCTTACGATTCGCAAGGCTTACCACACGCTCGGCTTGCAGAGCTTCTTCACCGCCGGACCGATGGAGGCTCGCGCTTGGACCATCCGTCAGGGATGGACGGCGCCCAAGGCCGCCGGCGTCATTCACTCCGATTTCGAGCGCGGGTTCATTCGCGCCGAGGTCGTTTCCTATGAGGATTTCATTGCCCTCGGAGGGGAGGCCCATGCGCGAGAGAAGGGACTCCTCCGGGTCGAGGGCAAGGACTACGTGATGCGTGAAGGCGACGTGGTTCATTTCCTCTTCAACGTTTAAGGACATTCCATGTCACCGAAATACGATCTTCCCAATGGTGTTGGCCGCAGTTCGTCCACGTTTCTGCGCACGTTGCTGGTGTGGGGACTCCCCTTGCTCGCATGGGCGGGACTGATTGTGGGATGGTTGCTCTTCTCCAGTGGCGGCAACGGCGCGGACAAGGCGGCTGAGGCAACGCCGCCTGCATCGAATGCAGAGGCGTCAAAGCCGGAGGTGCCCGTTCAGCCCTCCTCGACTTCGGCGTCCGCCTCCGAATCCTCCGAGAAGTCGTCGCCGGAGAAATCCACGGCGAAGGCCTCCCCCAAGCCGACGGTGTGTCCTCCGGCGGTGTATGACTTCGCCGGGGCCGTTTCCCATATTGGTCTGCCGAAGGAATCCGGGTGCGCCACGGGAATCTTGGTGGATCCTGCCACGCGCCGGGTGTTGTGGGCGAAGTTGGCCGAAAAGCCGGTGCCGATCGCTTCCATGACCAAGATGATGACGCTTCTGCTTGCCGAGGAAGCCATCGCGGAAGGGCGGATCGCCCGCACGGCGGTCATTCCCGTGTCGGTGGAGGCGTATAAGATCGGAGGCTCTCAGGTTTGGCTCGACCCGAAGGAGTCGTTCCCGCTCGGAGAGCTTCTCAAGGCGGTGGCGATCAAATCCGCCAATGACGCGGCGTACCTTGTGGGCGAGACCTTGGGCCGTGGCGATATCGCCGCTTTTGTGACCCGCATGAATGCGCGCGCCCGCGAACTGGGCATGACGCACACGGAGTTCTACGACGCGCATGGCCTCGGTGACGCTCAGAAGCGCAACAACACGGCCAGCGCTCATGACATGGTGCTTCTTGGGGAACGCCTCCTCGCTTATCCCGAAGTGATGCGTTTGGCGTCCACCCGCATGGACTCCTTCCGTGACGGGAAGCTGATGCTCAAGAACCATAACAACCTTGTCTTCCAGCGTGTCAAAGGTGTGGACGGTTTGAAGACGGGGTACACGAATGCCTCCGGCTACTGCATCACGTTCTCCTGCAAACGCGGAGATCGCCGCCTTTTGGGCTGTGTCACCGGCTTTAAGTCTGCCCGTGACCGCGACACCTTCTGCAAGGCTTTGCTCGACTGGGGTTACTCCAAATAACACGGAAAGGGCGCCGTTATGCATCGACTTCGGAATCCACTTCCTCTTTTGGCTCTCGCGGCAGTGCTGATGGGCTGTGCCGGCGGCATTGAGGATCGCATCGCCCAGCGCCAAGAAGTGTTCGATGCCTATCCTGCCGACGTTCAGGAGCGCATCCGTCGGGGACAGATTCGGATCGGCGATGACCAAGACACGGTGTGGATGGTCTACGGCAAACCCAATGAAACCATTCGGCGGACCGACGCAAAGGGCCTCTCCGAGGTCTGGATTTACAAGATTCTCGGTTACAACGAGCGTCTCTATCCTTCGGTTCGTCCGGTTTATCGCGACGTGCGCGGAACGCTCCGTGGCAGTTACTACATCGAAGACACGCCCGAATATGAGTGGAAAGAGGTCCTTCGGGTGGAGTTTTCGGGCGGTCATGTGACGGCCGTTCAGATGCGCGAGTGAGTTCCGGTGCGGCGGGAACGTGCCCGACAAACGACGACGGCGGCAGGGAATCCTGCCGCCGTCAGTGTCTTTGGGGTTGGCCTTTGGCTACAGACGAGCCTTGAGCTTTTGCACCAAGGTTTTCCCAAGGTGATCTGCCACGATGTCAGCGCCGGCGTAACTTCCGAAGGTCACCATGGGGTCGGGGACAACGGCGGTGCGCAGGCCAATGCGGACGGCGGCTCGGAGGCTGACGTCGCAGGCGAGCAATGCAAGACAGTTGCGCACCGGGAGCCCGAGCGCGACGACGGCCGCTTGAAAGGTCTCGACCCCGATGCCCGCCGCGAGGGGGAGCGGGTCAAACACGGCGATGGGGTCTTCGGCGATGCCTTCAAAGAGCTCGGTCACCACGTCCGGACGGAGTCGCGTGATGGCCGCGACGCGGACACCGGCCTTGGTGAGGGGGCGGATGACGGTGCGCAGCGATTCCATCGCTTGGGGGGCGTTCAGCTGAAGCAGGGCGGCATACGTGGCGGCAAGGCGGCGCTCCACGTGCAGGGGATCGACGGAGTCTGGAAGGAGGTCGCGCAATGCCTCGTCAATGGGGCGGCCATAGACGCGCCGGACGAAACGGTAGGGGTCGTTGTCCGGAATGCCGTATTTTTCAAGGCGTTCAGAAAGCACCTCGGAGGGAAGGGCGAAGCCACCGAGGAACAAGGGATCAAGTTCGAGAATGATGGCGGACATGGCTAGACGGAGAGAGGTGTGATCGGTGGATAGGGTGGGGAAGAAAGGGGCTACGCACTCGCCGTTCCATCCTTCTCCGTGCGGGAGAATCGCATGGAGAGGGTCTTTGAGACCCCCTTTTCGGGCATGGTGACACCGTAAACGATGTCGGAACCGGCGATGGTGTGCTGGTTGTGGGTGATGATGAGGAACTGGGAGTGGACGAGGAAGTCCTTGAGCGCCTCCACGAATCGCCCAATGTTGGAATCGTCAAGCGCGGCGTCGAGTTCGTCGAGCAAACAGAAGGGCGCGGGCTTGATGAGGAAGATGGCGAAGAGGAGCGAAACGGCCGTCATCGTGCGCTCACCTCCGGAAAGCAGGCTGATGGTCTGCGGCTTCTTCCCGGGGGGGCGGGCAATGATGTCGATGCCGCACTCCAGCGGATCTTCGGCGTTTTCCAAGAGGACGAGGCGGGCCTCTCCTCCGTGGAAAAGGCGGGTGAACATCTTTTCGAAATTGGCGTTGGCGCGATCGAAGGTCTCCCGGAACATCCGCCCCGAGGTCTCGTTGATGGTTTTGATGAGCGTGAGCAATTCATCGCGCGAACGGCTGAGATCGTCGGCCTGTGCCTGATAGAAGGCGTGCCGCTCTTCCAGTTGGCGGTGCTCATCGATGGCCAGCAGATTCACGGGGCCGATACGGTCGAGCTCGGCGCGGATGTCGCCCATGCGGGCTTCCATCCAGTCTTCGTTCGGCTCTTCGCCCTCGGGCCATTCGGCGCACGGTTCATCGCGCAGGGTCTCGGGCTGTGTGCCGTAATCGGCGGTCAAGCGCTCCATGAGCGCCTGATGGCGCGTCCGGGCTTCGGCCATCGCCACCTCGGCCTTGGTCTTGGCCTCCTGCGCCTCCAGCAGGGTCCGACGCGCGGAGGCGGTTTGGGCCTCCAGGCGATCACGCAGGGCGCCGATTTCGAGCCGGTCTGCGCGGGCTTGTTCGATCTGTTGCTGGAGGGCAAGGGTCTCCTGCTCCATCCCATCGAGCGAAGCGAGGGTGGCGGCGTTGTCGGCTTCCAACTTTTCCACGTTCCCAAAGCAGGCGCGCACGGAAGCCTCACGCTGGGCGATCACGTTTTCCAACTCGCGCAACCGTGCCTCCCTGTCACGCTGTCGGGCCAGGGCGTGTTCGCGCTTTTGGGCGAAGCCGGCCATTCGGAAACGGGCTTCGCTGAGGCGGGCGGACGCGGCGTCAAGATCCCCTTCCAGCGCGGTGAGCCGGCCGGAGGCGTCGGTGGTCGCGGCGGTGTGGCGGGCCCGCTCCTCGGACAACCCCGCCAACCCCTGGCGGGCGGCTTCATGGGCGGTATCTTCGTGACCGCTTTCCGCGACGGCTTCCGCACGTTTGGCGTCGAGTTCGGCAAAGCGCGCCTTGGCGGCGCGGGCGTCGCGCTCGGCGGCGGCAAACGCACCTTCCGCCTGATCCGCCAAACGCTGTGTGCGCTCCAGGGAACGCTGGGTGTCGCGGAGTTTGGCGGTCATGGCTTCGAGGCGAGCCTGGAGCGTTTCGATCTCGGCGTCCTCGGCGGCCATTTCCCGATCGAGTGCCGCCACTTTGGCGTCGAGGTCTTCACAGAGCATTCGCCGGGCGAGCGGGTCGGAAGCGTCATCGAGGGCGAGGCGGACATCGCCGGTGGCATAGAGCACGGCGCCTTCCGGCGTGAGATAGGCGCCCTGCGTGGGAGGTGCGTCCGGCAGGCCTTCGACAAGGTGGAAGGGGGCGAGCAGACGGGCGACCACCCCCTCAAACCCAGGCTTGGCGGTGACGCCGAAGGGGAGGGGGGCGGTCGCCTCGGCGGAACCTTCGGCCACGAGGAGCTGGAGCCCTTCGCCGGGGAACTTGCCGGGAAGGAGGTCAAGGATGCGGCGGGCGACCTCCGGCGTGCGCACCACCATGGCCCGTGTCCATGGCGCCAAGGCCACACCCACCGCCAACCGAACGTTGGGGGGCACTTCCACGGCTTCGGCAAGGGAGCCGAGCACATCTTCGGGTTCAAGGCCAAAGGGATTCTCGGGGTCAAGGAGGCGAAGCCCTGCGTCGGGACGTTCCCCGGGGGCCGGGCGGGCAAGGAGCTCCCGTTGCGCAAGGAGTGCGGCACGGCGTTGGCGGCGGCTCTCCTGCCGGCCCTTGGCGGAGGCGATGTCATCCGCCACGAAGGAACGATCCTCATCCAGCGCGATGAGCGTTTCGCGGGCTTCCTGTGCGGCCTCGCGGTGGGCTTCCGCTTCGGCGCGCGCATGGTCACGCGCCGCGACGCGTTCGTCGCGCAGACGCGCCGCCTCCGCGGTCTCGGCCGTGAGACGTTCGCGTCGGAGCAGACGTTCCTCGCGCCCGGCCTCGGCCTTGGCGAGTTGTTGTTGCCAATAGAGTTGTTGACGGTCGCAGTGCGCGAGACCGTCTCGGGCCTCTTGCAGACGCGCCCGTGCGGCATCGGCCTCCGAACGGAGGGCGTCGTAGGCCTCTTGGGCGTCGTCGAGGAGCCCCTGCAACGTCTCCTGCTCGTCGTCGAAGGCGGAGAGATCCGGGGCCGCGGAAGGGTCTGCCTGTGCGGCGGCGATTTGCCCGCGGGCATCCTCAATCTCCTTTTCCAATCCGGCGACCCAATTGCGGTATTCGGCGATACGGGCGAGATTGGTTTGGATGATCTCCTGGGCGCGGGTGTGGCGGGCAACGCTGGCGGCCGATTCCTCCGAGAGGCGGGCGATGGCGTCTTCCTTCTCATGGAGTCGGGCATTGGCGGAGGCGATGGCCCGCGCGCCGGCTTCGGCTTCGTCTTGAATGGAGAGAATGCGGTTGGAGGCCTCGGCAACGCGCAGGCCGGCCTCCGCGACCGCCTCTTCAAGCGCGGCGGCGCGGCGTTTGGAGAGGAAAAGATCCAGCCCACGCAGTTCGGAACGGAGCGTACGGGCCCGCTCGGCCTTTTCCGCTTGACGTTGAAGGAGGGTAGCTTGGCGGCGCAATTCGCGCAGGATATCGGAAAGGCGGGTGAGGTTCTCTTCGGTCTGTTGGATCTTGCGGAGGGCCTCTTTGCGGTCGGCCTTGAACTTGGTGACCCCCGCGGCCTCCTCGAAGACGGCGCGCCGATCTTCGGGGCGCGAGGAGAGAATGGCGTCGATTTGCCCCTGCGCCATCACCGAATAGCTGGTCGTACCCACGCCCGTGCCCATGAAAAGACGCTGGATGTCTTTGAGGCGGCAAGGGGTTTTGTTGAGGAAATAGGCGTTTTCCCCGGAGCGGTAAGCGCGCCGGGCGATGGAGACCTCATCGAAGGCGGTCCCGAGGGCGGCCCCACAGTCGGCGAAGCGGAGCGTCACCTCCACCATCCCCAACGGCTTTCGAGCATCAGTCCCGCTGAAAATGAGGTCCTGCATTTTGGAACAGCGCAACGCGCTCGGCCGTTGCTCGCCCAACACCCAGCGGATGGCGTCGGAGACATTGCTCTTCCCGCATCCATTCGGCCCGACGATGGCGATCATCCCCGGCTCGAACGTGAGGCGCGTCCGGTCGGCAAAACTCTTGAATCCTTGGATCTCAAGCTCTTTCAGGTACATCGCCTTGATTCTACCAAATGCCGCTTCACCCTGTCGGAGTCTATGGATGTTGGCTCCGTGGCGTCCCCCCTTCCACTCCGTATCCCCGCGTGAGATACGGAGCATCTCTCTCTCCGATACGGAGCCTCTTGATGTTGCGTGGCGGCGGGAGGGTGGGGCAGGTGCCCCGATTGTGCATTTGTCCTTAGACCCCCCAGGCACAGGGCAAACGCATCTAAATTTGGTAAATATAAAGGGATGAATGAGAATCATGTTTTGTTTCGTTTGATGTTGGCAGTCAAAGAACCCCGAGTAGCGCGGACACGGGTGTATGAACTGCCACAAATCCTTTTTTGTACCGTGGTGGCAATGCTTTCGGGGGCGACGACGTTCACGGAGATGGAACTCGTTACGAGGACGAGGCGGAAGTGGATAGAAAAATGGATCGCG
>CASDPK010000054.1 GCA_949282555.1 uncultured Lentisphaeraceae bacterium
AAATCGCCAAAACGCCCTCATCCATCAAATCGTAAGTATCCATTCCTCTATTTTCTCACACCCTTCTTCCTGTCACCATATTTTTATGCGTTTGCCCTGTCCCCATGCGCGACACTCCGTATCTCGCGGTCCGACGCAGGGCACCTCACGTTGACTTACGGAGCGTCCCCCCAACGCCCCGTGTGCCCCTTGCCAACGAACGGCGCCTTGGGACGGACTGGACAAACGTCCCATTGCGGACTATACTACTGGAATCTTTAACTGACCCATTCAAGGAGCCCAAAGAAATGTCCAACGCCATCCGTAACGTGCTGGTCATCAACGCCGGCAGTTCGTCGCTCAAGTTCATGCTCTTCGATATGAAAACCGAACGGATGCTGGCGAAGGGCCAGGTGGAACGCATCGGCATCGGGGGTTCGCTGTTCACGTTTTCGACCGAAGGGTTCTCCGAAAAGCAGTCTCCTTGCGAAGCTCCGGATCACGCAGCAGCCATTCAGCTGGCCTGCGGCGCGCTCACCGATCCCACAAAGGGCGGTTGTCTGAAGAGTTTTTCGGATATCGACGCGGTGGGGCACCGCATCGTTCACGGCGGCGAACGCTACTCGCAACCCGTGCTCCTGACGCCCGAAGCATTGGCGGAGATTGCTAAACTCAGCCCGCTGGCGCCATTGCATAATCCCGGTGCCCTGCAAGGGATCAAGGGATGTGAGCAGGTCCTTCCTGGTGTGCCGCACGTGGGTATCTTCGACACAGCGTTTCATCAAACAATGCCCGAAGAGAGCTACCTTTATTCTGTCCCGCGTGAATTGCACGAGCGTTTGGGCGTACGTAAGTATGGGTTCCATGGAACCAGCCACAAGTTTGTGACCCTCCGCACGGCAGAATTGCTGAACAAGCCCTTGGACGAATTGAACATCATTTCTTGCCATCTAGGTAACGGCTCCTCCATTACAGCCGTAAAAGGTGGTAAGTGCTTCGACACCTCCATGGGGATGACCCCATTGGCGGGTGTGACGATGGGAACACGTTCCGGAGATATCGATCCTGCGGTCGTGCTTTACCTCCTAAAAAATGGTTATTCCGCAGATGACGTGGATCGGCTCCTGAACAAGCAGAGCGGAATGATGGCGTTGGCCGGTTCCAGCGATATGCGCGACGTGTGCGCCGCCTGCGATGAAGGTAAGCCGGCAGCTTTGCTTGGCTTGGCAAGACTCATCCATAGTTACGCCATGTACATCGGCGGATACGCTGCATTGCTCGGACACGTGGACGCGCTTATCCTTACGGGCGGTATTGGTGAAAACAGTTGGGAAACCCGCAAAGCCTTGCTAACGTCACTTTCCGGCCTCGGTATAACGCTTGACGAAGAGGCGAATCGTACCTGCCGCGGCGTTGAACGGGTGATCTCCGGGAAGGATTCGGCCATCCCTGCTATCATCGTCCCGACCAACGAAGAGTTGATGATTGCCCGCGAAACTTTCGCGCTGGTGTGTGACTGACGGGTAGATGCATATCCTCTTCGACCTGCGTACGGCCGATGCCCTTCCCTCTGCGGATCGCATCTATTTGTTTGCGCTTGTGGATGGGCTCCTGCCGGCGTTGGCAGAGGGTGATCGCGTTTTCGTACTGCGGGCGCAGGGGTATCCTCTGCCCTTGCCGCCCATTGAACATCCGTCGGTCACCTATTTGGACGCCCGTTATTCCGGGCGGACTTCGGCCGGCACGGCGGAGCTTACACGGTTGGTGCGCCGCCACCGCATTACGGTCTATTGGTCCGCAGACCCCTTGCTCCGCCCGCCTGTCCGACCGCACAGGCGGTTGAAGGTGGTCTTCGCGACGGAAGAATTACTCTATCTCTCCGATCCTTCGAGGTTTACCCGATGGATGCGCATTTGGTGGTGGTTTACGGCCCGTACACGCCTGTTAGCTGCAGACGCTCTGGTCTGTCCAAGCCACGCGCAATGCATTCGACTGATTGCGGCGCTTGGCCTTCATGTCCGCCATAAGACCCACATCATCCCCAATGGAGTCCATCCCATTTTCCGACCGCATGGAGAGGCGGAGATATTGGCGGCTCGCCGCCGTTGGCTGGTACCCAAGCATTATGTGCTGCTCATCGGCAAGGCCGAGGGGCGACACAACTTCGACACTCCGTTGCGCGCGCTTGCCCACAATGAGGAGGTCTCCTCCGTCACATGTGTGATCATTGGCGAAGCCTCCCCCTCCCCGGCCCTGCGCGAGCTTATCCGTGATTTTCATTTGGAAGGCATGGTTCGGTGCATTGATGCGGCGGTATTGCCTCCGGCAGACCTCTCGGCCCTCTACAGTGGCGCTGCCGTGACCTTTGAACCTTCGCTGAGTGCGGATTATCGGCCTGCCGTTCTGCAAAGTCTCGCCTGCGGAACGCCCGTGATCTGCGCCGCGAGTTCCGTGAACACAGAGCTCTTTGGGAATGCGGTGTTGCGCGTGCATCCCACGGATGCGGCCGAATGGGGAAAAGCATTCACCGCGCTGACGCTCTCTTCCGGACTCCGTGAGCGCCTCATTACCCGTGGATTCGCCTGTGTCCGAGACCGCACATGGACCGCGACGGCCAAAGCCTCGATGGCCTTGGCACGAAAACTTTCCGAAGGATTTCTGCGATGACGCCCGAAGAACAGCGTTTTCACGAACATTTCATGGAGCTTGCCTTACGCGAGGCTGAACGTTCGGCCGAGGCCGGTGAGGTTCCATGCGGATGTGTGGCCGTTCTCGCGCCTGAGGGCGCCTTCGCCCCTGGCGTGGCCCATCCCACTCCGCTCACAGATCCCTGGCAGGCGCGTGTGCTTGGCCGTGCGCATAACCAAACGGAAGCCTTGCGCGATCCCACGGCCCATGCTGAGATTTTGACCATCACCGCTGCGGCTTCGGCGGTGGGGGATTGGCGGCTTGATCGGGTGATTGTTTATGTGACCAAGGAGCCCTGCCCCATGTGTGCGGGAGCGTTGGTTTGGGCGCGTCCGGCGATGGTGGTGTGGGGGCTAAGTGACCCCGAACGCGGGGGGGAGAGCGCTTTTGGTATACTTTCTAGTCCAAAGGTCAATCATCGCCCTCGATTGCTCTGCGGCATCTTGGAGGAGCGTTGCAAAACGCAGTTCACCGATTTTTTCAGAACCCGAAGAAAGGATTCTCTCGCATGACCCACTCGTTTTTGGCTCTATTGGCGGCCCTTCTGTGTTGCGGAACCCTTTTTGCGGAGCGGTTCCCCGGACCAGAATGGAAGGAACGCCCAGATCCTTGCGCCTCCCCTTATGCACAGCCCGGAGGGACGCTTGTTTATGCAGGCAACAATCCCCCCAAGAGCTTTAATGGATACTTGGACAACAACACCTTCACGATGATGGTGTTCGCGATCCTTTACCCCTCGCTGCTGACCATTGACCCCATCACCGGCGATTATGCGCCGAGTTTGGCCGATTGGTGGGAAATCAGCGAGGATCGAAAGCTCTACACCTTCCACATCGATCCGCGCGCCCGTTGGAGCGATGGTTCCCCTGTGACCGCCGAGGACGTCAAAGCAACCTTCGATGCCGTAACCGCACCCAAGAGCCTGTCGGGACAATTCAAGGTGCTTTTTTCGGCATTGGAAAGCCCGAAGGTAATCGATCAGCAGACGGTGGCCTTTCCCTGCAAGGAGGTCCATTGGCGCAACCTCAGCAGTTTGGGCGGTTCGCTTTATGTGATGCCCAAGGCCATGCTCGACGCGGCCAAGGAGAAATGCCGCAAAGAGGGAAAAGACGAGGGGCTCTACTTCAACGAAATCAACTTCAATCTGCCCATCGTCGGTGGCCCCTACTACGTTTCCGAGCACAAAGAAGGCTTGAGCATGACGCTCAAGCGCCGTCCGGATTGGTGGGGATTCTCCACGCCCTCAGGCAAGGGTATTTACAATTTCGACCGCATTCGCATTCGCTTCTTCATGGATCAGAACAACGCCTATGAGGCGTTCAAGAAGGGTGAAGTCGACACCTACGCTGTCTACTCCGCACGCGTTTGGAACACCGAAAGCGTGGGAGAGCGCTTTGAGAAGAATTGGATCGTAAAGCAGAACGTCCACAACCATGAGCCCATCGGCTTCCAAGGCTTGGCCATGAATATGCGCCGCAAGCCTTATGATGACGTCAGGGTGCGCAAGGCTTTGGCCATGCTCTTCGATCGGCGACGGATGGTTCGCACGCTGATGTACAACTCCTACTTCATGTTGCGTTCTTACTGCACGGATCTTTACGACACGGCCCACCCTTGCGAAACGCCCCTTTTGGAATACGACCCGGATGAAGCCATGCGTCTCTTGCAGGAGGCGGGATTCGCACGTAATCCGGAAACCGGACGCCTTGAGCGCAATGGTCAGCCCTTCATTGTTCGTATCCTTACGCGAACCACGAGCGATAGCGTCTATCTCGCGCTCTTCAAGGAAGCGCTCGACCGTGTGGGGATTGGGTTGGAAATCACGCAGAAGGACTTCGCCACATGGATGCGCGAGACCGGAAAGTACAATTTCGACGTTACGACCAGCGCCTTCTCCGGTTCACTTTTCCGCGATCCCGAGCCCATGTGGAGCAGCGTCTACGCGGACACCCCTAACGGCGTCAATCTCTCCGGATTCAAGAACAAAGAAGTGGACGCACTCATTGAGCAACAAAAAACCGAGTTTTCCGTGGCGAAGCGAAACGAAATCATGCGGCAGATTGATGCACGAATCACCGCCGCCGCTCCCTACATCTTTACTTGGGGCACCGATTCAACCCGCCTCCTCTACTGGAACAAGTTTGGCACTCCGGATTCTGTTCTCGGAAAATACGGCGACGAGCTGAACATCCCCATCTATTGGTGGTATGACCCCGATTCCGCCCGTGAGCTCGATGAAGCGATGCAAGAGGGTTCCCCTCTTCCGGGCCGTACGGCAGAAGTGTATTACGATGACGTCATGCCCGCCACCGAGCCCCTCCTCACCTCCGATTGATTTCATATGTTAACCTCCCAAGACGACAACGACAATCTCCTTTTTGATGGTGCCTCCGAAGCCGAAGTGCAGGAAGTTCAGCCACAAACCATCCAGCCTTCCACCCCACACGAAGGCCTCCCGGAAGTTCGGTCACGTGGTCCCTTCGGGCGCTTGATGGACCAAAACTTCCTTCAGTTTGCCTCCTACTCCATCTGCGATCGCGCCCTTCCAACGGTTGAGGACGGTCTTAAGCCCGTGCAGCGCCGCATCCTCCACGCGATGTGGGAAAAGGACGACGGACGCTTCTCCAAGGTGGCCGGCGTCGTCGGCAACACCATGCACTATCATCCGCACGGTGATGCCGCCATCAAGGATGCCATTGTGACCTTGGCCAATAAGCGCTATCTCATTCAAGGTCAAGGAAACTTCGGCAACTTGCTCACGGGAGATGAAGCCGCCGCAGGACGTTACATCGAATGCCGGCTGACCAAGCTTGCCCGGGAACAGCTCTTTTCGCCCAAAATCACCGAGTATGTGCCCAGTTATGATGGCCGCAACAAGGAGCCTGTTCTCCTTCCGGCCAAGGTGCCTCTTTGCCTCATGCTCGGCGTGGATGGAATCGCTGTCGGCCTCTCCACGGCCGTGCTCCCCCACAACTTTGTGGAGTTGCTGGAAGCGGAAATCGCCATTCTGCAAAAGAAGCCTTGCCCCACCCTCCTTCCCGATTTCCTCACCGGTGGTGTGATGGATGCGTCGGAATACGATGATGGTCGGGGAAGCATCCGCATTCGAGCGAGCATCGAGGAGCGAAAAGGCGAAAAGAACAAGCTCTATATCACCTCTGTGCCTTGGGGCGTCACGACAGGCCGCCTTGCGGAATCCATCGAAAAGGCCATCAAGACCAAGAAGCTCCCCATTCGCCATATTGACGATTTCACCGCTGAAAAGGTCGAAATCGAACTCTCCCTTGCCCCCGGCTCCGACACTGAGAAAGTCCGGAAAGCGCTTTATGCCTTTACCGAATGCGAACGGAAGATTGCCAGCCGCATCGTTGTGCTTCGCGACAACCGGCCCTGCGAAATGACCGTTTCCGAGGTGCTCACATGCCACTCGGAATTGCTTCAGGAGATTTTCCGTCGGGAGTTTGAAGTGCGTCTCGGCGAAATTGATGCACTCATCGCTCGGAAAACGCTTGAGGCCATCTTCATTGAAAAGCGCATTTACAAGCGCATCGAAAACGTCAAGACCGCAGAAGCCGTTGCCGCCGAGATTCGCGAGGGCTTTAAGCCATATCTCAAGACTATCGGGCATGAACTCACCGACGATGAGTTGGAGATGCTCCTTAAGATTCCCATTCGCCGTATCTCCCTTTACGATATCAATCGCCATCTCGAGGAAATGAACGCTCTCCGCGCAGAGCATGCACAAGTCTCTGATGATCTTGCGCATCTTGCGCGCACAGCCGTGCGCCACCTCAAAGCGCTCATCAAGGAATACGGCAAAGATTATCCCCGACTCACCGAAACCGTCGATGGCTTCCAGGAAATCGACGAGCGTGCGCTTACCTCGACCGAGCTCACCATTCGCCTGTCTGAGGACCATTATCTCGGCCACGATATCCGCCAAGGTGAGACGCTCTTCCCATGTTCCAGTCTCGATAAGTTGTACATTCTTTGGAGCGATGGCCGTTATCGCTTTATGCCTCCGCCCGACAAGCTACTTGCCGATGCTGCCTATATTCCTGGAAAAGATTGGCTCGACGCACTGAAGCCTCGCGCACCCGTCCGGTATTTCGATGCTGGCATCTACCACCGTGACGATGTCTTCACATGCGTTTACTACGAACCTCTCTATGGATTCACCTACCTCAAGCGCTTCACGTGGGGTGGCATGATTATGAACAAGGATTACATGCTTATCCCCGAAGGCGCCACTATTATCCTTTTCTGTAAGGGGACTCCCGAATCCATTTACGTCAAGTTCAAGTATATGAAGGGCCAGCGGATCACACAACAAGTCTTCGATCCTTCCGAAGCGCGGATCACTTCCGCCTCCTCCAAGGGCATTCAGATGACGCCGAAACAAATCGAGCGCATTGATATAAAAAAGGCCCAATGGTGGGTTGAATCAGAAGGAGCCACCAAAGGCGCTCTCTTCCAATAAGCACAAGAGAACTCCACTTCTCAAAGCAAATAGGCGGGCTGAAGTCCGCCTATTTTGTATCTCCTATCTTCCACGAGAGATAAAAGATAAGAAAGTGAAAAATCCAGCGTTTTCTCTCGCTCATGTATATAACCTCAGAAAAAAGAGTCGGCTTTCTCTTCTGCACATTCCGTTTCACACTGTTTTCCAAACGAAGAAGGCCCCTGACAGGTGTTTGACCTGTCAGGGGCCGAAGTTCCGGCAGCGTGCTACTCTCCCACGGGCGAATCCCGCAGTACCCT
>CASDPK010000055.1 GCA_949282555.1 uncultured Lentisphaeraceae bacterium
GCCGACAGTTTCCGCCGTATGATCATGCATGCAGCCTTAGACCCCACCTATCTCGAACGCCTATTGAATCTTCGGCAAAATTAGATGCGTTTGCCCTGCCTAAACTTGGAAAAGAATCCATTTTCCATTTTGATGTGGTATATTGGGCAACAGATTGTTTCTTGTGCGTAAAAACGGTCGTTGGATTCTGATGTATGAAAGTAAATTGCCCTTATACCATTTGTGCATGGTTTGAGACAGGAGACAAGCTTCTGGCAGAAGGGATTGATAGTGAGGCAGTCTTCTGTGCAATAAAGAGGTTGATTATTTCTAATGCTCACCAAAAAGGATTTCCTCAAAAAGTTTCCTTTCTCGTTACAAGGAAACAGGAATTCGTTGAGATTTTCATTCTTTTCGACTTCTTTGCTTTTTGTGCTAAACACGACATGTTATTTGAGGTCTCCCTGACTTCCACATATACAGGAACTTCACTCCCACAAATGAGCTATGTGGAGTTTACTTGTGGAGGAAAACGACTTGATCGAAAGCATGTTTCTGATTTGCTTGACATTTCACATTCATCATTCGACACAGAGTCGTGTATATGCGCTTTCCCACGCTATTGGAGGGGCATTTTCGGTGAACAAAAAATAGACAATGTGTCTGATTTTATTCGCGTTATAGTGGAAAAATGGCTTAAGAAGGAAAAAGAACTCTATTATCTTTCCCAAACGGTAGATGGCTTTAGTGCAGAGGTGTTTTTTAGTTTGGAAGGAATGGCGAACTTTTGTTTTTCATTTCCTCCTAACCTTTTGCATTCCCTAGCCAAAACCAAGACATCCATTCGCTTATTTGTGCGCGAAATAGAACAGTGGGGAGCCGATATCAAAACATTTCATGGACGATGCAGAAAAGACTTCACTATTCGTGATTGTATTTAGGGTGGCGATTCGCCGTTGGCAAATATAAAAAAGGGAGGCACTGCGTGGTGCCTCCCTTTTTGTTGCCCAGTGGGCATTCGCGTGCCTCTGTTCTTCCAATCCTGTCACCACATCCCCCGCAGAAGATTTCACTACCGCGGTGGGATGCTTCGAGTTGCCGTGGGGTGCGCATAAAGGTATGCACCGCACAGAAAAGCGGCAAACCAAAGGACACTTCAAGAAGGCGTGTGTTACAGTGATTTCGCAGACCTCACCTCTGCCGGGAAAGGAGATCCTATGAAGAAGCAACTGTTGACGCTCTGTGCTTGTTGCCTTGGTCTGACCTTGCAAGCGCAAAGGCACGTGTATGTTTCACCTGCCGGAAACGACGCATGGAACGGCTCTCAGGAGCAGCCCTTCAAGACCTTGAATCGGGCGTTGAAGGAAGCGGAATCGGCGACGGACAAGCTGGTGGTGCAGGTGGCGGCCGGCGATTATTGGATGGAGCGGCCGGTGCAGATCACAGGGGCCTTGAAGGCCCCTGTCGTCGTCCGAGGGGACGCAAAGAAGAAGCCGCGCTTTTTGGGCGGCCTTCGGATTGGGGGGTGGGAAAAGTGTGAAGGGAATGTGTATCGGGCGTATGTGCCGGAGGTGAAGCAGTATGGCTTCGCCTTTGAGCAGTTTTACGTGAACGGCACGCGCGCGACGTGGGCCAAGACGCCGAACACGGATTGGTATTTCGTCAAAGGCGCCAAGGAGTTTCCCTATGTGCCGGAGACCCGTTCGGCGGGCTATGCCACGCAGCAGATCCAGTTGAAGCCGGAGGACCTGCAATCACTGAAGGGCTTGCGGGGGGATGAATTGGCGGACGTGCGGATCTGCTTTTACCACAAGTGGGACGTCACGCGGAAGACGCTTTCCTATATCGCCCTGAAAGACGGCCACGTGTACCTTCAGGGCGGCGGCATGAAGCCGTGGAACCCGATTGTCGGCGGTTCCCGTTATGTTCTGTACGGTTATCGGACGGCCCTCGATGCCCCGGGTGAGTGGTATTTGGACAAATCGGAGGGTTATCTCTACTACATCCCGCGCGAGGGGGAGGATTTGGCGACGGCGGAATGCGTCGTGCCCACGCTGCGTCAATGGTTGGTGGTGAAGGGGACAAAGGAGGCCCCCGTGAAGGATCTCCGCTTCGAGAATCTCTCCTTCCAATATTCGGCGTATCGCATGCCAGCCATCGGCAATGAGCCGATGCAGGCCGCCGCGTTGGTTGAGGCGGCCATGGAGTTCGACCATGCCCAATCCATCACGTTCAGCGATTGCGAGATGCTGCACACCGGCGGTTATGCGGTGTGGTTCAAGACGGCTTGCCGGGACAATATCATTGACCATTGTTACATCGCGGATTTGGGCGCGGGGGGCGTCAAGATCGGAATGCCGATTTACACGGCGGAGGCCGACTTGATCAGCCGCCACAACACCGTGAACAATTCCATCATCACCCATGCCGGCAGCGAAATGCCTTGCGCGGTGGGGGTGGCCATCTTCCATTCCTCCGACAACCAGATCACGCACAATGAAATCTCCGATCTCCGCTATTCCGGGATTTCGGTCGGCTGGGTCTGGGGCTACAACCGCTCAAACGAGATTTGGACCAACGCCCTCAAAGACAATGGCGTGGTGGACTTCATTCAGGTGTCCTTGGTCAGCCCCGCCGTTCGGAATCTCATCGCCTACAACCACATCCACCATATCGGCTGGGGCGAGTTGTCCGATATGGGCGCCGTCTACACCTTGGGGGAATCCCAAGGGACCCGGATCGTGAACAACGTGATCCACGACATTTTGTCCTACGATTACGGCGGTTGGGGCCTGTATACCGATGAAGGCTCCACGGGGATTGAGATCAGCTCCAACTTGGCCTATCGCTGCAAAAGCGGAGGCTTCCACCAACACTATGGAAAGGAGAACCGGGTCGAAAACAACATCTTTGCCTTCGGCCATCACTATCAGGTGCAATACAGCCGCGTGGAGCCGCACCTTTCGTTCCACTTCAGGCGCAACATCATCCTGCAAGATCGCGGCGCAACACTCACCGGCCCCTGGGAACGGGGGAACCTCGACATGGACTACAACCTCTATTGGCACTTGGCGGGAGAGCCGAGAATCGGCAAACATTCCTTCGCAGAATGGAAAGCTCTGAAGGAGAAACACTCCGTCATGGCGGACCCCTTATTCGTGGATGCCGCCAAGGATGACTACCGCTTCCGTTCCACGGAGGCCATTCAGGCGATTGGTTTCAAGCCTTGGGACTACACCCAGGCCGGCGTCTACGGTTCGGAGGAATGGAAGGCCAAAGCTCGGATGCCCCAAGCGTTGATTGACGCATTCGCCCGAATCGCCACACTCCGGACGAAGAAGTAACCCCGCCAAACGCTCAGCGGCGGGGCCCACCCTCACACGCCCGCACCTCCTCCGCGTCGGAGAAGGGATGGCGCACGCCGTTGATTTCCTGATAGGTCTCATGCCCTTTCCCGGCGATGAGCACCACGTCATCCGAATCGCGCAAGGCAAGCGCCCGACGGATGGCGGCGCGGCGATCGGGCTCCACAATGGGCGTGTGCTCTCGGAATCCGGGCAGGATGTCGGCGATGATGGCCGCGGGGTCCTCGGTTCGGGGATTGTCGGAGGTGACGATCGGGACGTCGGCCCAACGATCCACGGCGGCGGCCATTTTGGGCCGCTTGGCGCGATCGCGGTCTCCCCCGCACCCAAAAACGCAAATCACGCGCCCACGGGTGAAGCCGCGAAGCGTGGAGAGCACGTTGGCCAACGCGTCATCGGTATGCGCGTAGTCCACAAAAACGTGGGGCGCGACGGGTTCCAGTCGGCCCCAGCGCGGACGGGCCGCGGCGATGGCACAGAGGATGGCATCGGCGCTGACGCCGAGGGCGTGGGCGGCCGTGGCGGCGCAGAGGAGATTGGCGAGATTGTAACGCCCGCAAAGCGATGTCCGGAAAGCGACCGTGCGCCCCCCCAAGGGGATCTCGGCCTCGGTTCCGGAAGGGGTGAACGCCGCCTTGAGCGTGGAGGCGGCATAGGGAAAGAGCCGGGTTCGCCCCTTGGAGCGCAGAAGCCCCAGCAGGCGGCGACCGTAAGGGTCGTCGGCATTGATGACGGCTGGGGCTTGCGGGTGTTCCAAAAAGAGGCGGGCCTTGACGGCGAAGTAGGCCTCCATCGTGCGATGGTAGTCGAGATGGTCCTGCGTGAGATTGGTGAAAGCGGTGAGGGCGAAACGACAGGCCCCCACACGCGCTTGGTCGATGGCATGGCTGGAGACCTCCATCACCGCGGCGCGGCACCCGGCCGTGACCATGTCGGCGAGGGAGGATTGGAGCGTTCGGGCATCCGGGGTGGTGCGATCGGCCGCGGCATCATGTCCGGGCCATTGCATCGCCACCGTGGTGAGCAACCCGGGGAGCAATCCCCCCTGAGCCAGCATATCGCGCAACAACCACGCGGTCGTGGTCTTGCCGTTCGTCCCCGTGATGCCACAAAGCAAGAGGCGCTCGGAAGGTCGGCCATAGAGATCGGCGCACGCCTCGGCAAAGGCCATCCGCGGATGTTCCGCCACGATATCGCACCCCGCACAAGCGCCCATCACGGCGGCCGCACCTCTGGCCCTGGCCTCGGCGACATAGCGCCCGCCGTCGTCATGCGTGCCGGGAATGGCCACGAAAAGCGCCCCGGGCGTCACCTTCCGGGAGTCACAGACCACATCCGGGAAACGCTCTTGCCCACGCACTTGCTCCCAGCGTTTCATGGTTCACTGCTTGCGTTGAAGTTGCTGACGGCGCCACCGCTCCCGCAAGGATTCTTGCGTGGAGGCACGCTTGCGAAGGTTTTGGGGAAGTTCCGCGGCAGGCGTACGGGAGGCAACGTTCTCTTTCGGCTTCCGACCGTCCACCGTGAGCGCGGTTCCGCCAACGATTTGAGGCTTCACATTCAATTCCTCGGGGCGTTCGCCTTGGGCCACCGGCTTTCGGAAGGCCGCCTCAGAGACATAGGTACCCTCCTCATAGGCCTTCTTCTCCGCCTTCATGCGATCAATGTTCGCATCCATGGAAGCCCCCGAAAGAATCTCAATCGGCTGCTCCGAAACATGCGTTTCGGCCTTGCCCGTGCGCGGGTCGATGGTCGTCACGCTGGCTTGCGGCGTGGAAAAAAAGCGATATTTGTAGTGGCCGCCCCTAATCATCTGATCGGTGATATAACGCCGGAGTTCCACAAACTCGGGACTGTCCGGATCACCATGCAGGCGAATGAGCACCGTGTCGGAGGGCTGCGTGTCGGAGGATTTGACGATTCCCGACAAATCCCCCAACGGAATCGGTTGCCCAAAAACGCGCACTTCCCCGGTGGGATAGACGTCAATCTTCGCCTCGTCGGGATTGAGCGCGCGCAAACTGGGCCCCGAGGCGCACCCGGCAACGAGCGCACCCAGAGCCAACAACGGCAACGGCCACCGCATCATCAGACCTTCGCAAAGGCTTGCTCAAGGTCGGCGAGGATATCGTCGATGTGCTCGATGCCCACCGAGAAGCGCACCATCGTGGGCGAAATCCCGGCCTTCACCAGTTGCTCGTCGGTCAGTTGGCGATGGGTCATGCTCGCGGGATGGAGCACACAGGTGCGGGCGTCGGCCACATGCACCACGATCTTCGCCAAACGGAGGCTGTCCATAAGGCGCGTGGCATCCGAGCGCGTTCCCTTCACCCCGAAAGAAACCACGCCGGAACAGCCCTTCGGAAGGTACTTCTGCGCCAATGCGTGGTACTTGTCACCCTTCAGGCCCGGATAACGCACCCACTCCACCTTCGGATGGTTCGCCAGCCATTCGGCAACCGCCAGCGCATTCGCGCTATGCCGCTCCATGCGCAACGGGAGCGTCTCGATGCCAACGCCCAAAAGGAAGGCATTCATCGGTGCGGCCTGGGCGCCAAGATCGCGCATCAGCTGCGCACGCGCCTTGACGATGTAAGCTGCCTTCCCAAAGGCTTGCGTGTAAATCAATCCGTGATACGACGAATCAGGCTCCGTGAATTCGGGGAAACGCCCGGAGGCGGCCCAGTCAAAAGTGCCGCCGTCCACGATGCACCCACCCAAACTCATGGCGTGGCCATCGAGATACTTCGTCGTGGCGTGGATCACGATGTCCGCCCCATGCTCGAAGGGACGGCAGAGATAAGGCGTCGGGAAGGTATTGTCCACGATCAGCGGCAGGCCATTGCGGTGCGCCACCGTCGCCCAACGTTCAAGATCCAACACGGCCAAAGCAGGGTTTGCCAGCGTCTCACCGAAAATTGCCTTCGTGTTCGGACGGATGGCCGCCTGGATTTCCTCGTCCGTCGCATCCGGCTCCAACCACGTGAAGGAGATCCCAAGCTTCTCAAGCGTAACGCCAAAAAGATTGACCGTACCGCCATAAATCGCAGAACAGGAAATCACATGGTCGCCACTGTGGGCGAGATTGAGGATCGCAATCGTGCTTGCCGCTTGTCCCGCGCTGGTCAGCATGGCCCCTACGCCACCCTCCAACGCCGCAATGCGTTGCTCGACCACATCCAACGTGGGATTGCTCAGGCGCGTATAAAAATGTCCCCCAACCTTAAGGTCGAAGAGATCCGCCACATGTTGCGAAGAATCAAACTTGAATGTCGTGCTCTGATAAATCGGCATCACCCGAGGCTCGCCATTCTTGGGGTCCCACCCTGCCTGTACGCACTTCGTCTCAAACTTCATGAAGAGCACTCCTTCCTTTGGTAACGGCCTCGCCCAATGCAAAGCCAAAAAGTCTTATTATTATAACAAAGTCCCGCCCCCTCGTCTCCCACCTCTGAAAAAAGAGTCGGCTTTCTCCGCTGCACATTCCGTTTCACACTGTTTTATAAACGAAGAAGGCCCCTGACAGGTGTTTGACCTGTCAGGGGCCGAAGTTCCGGCAGCGTGCTACTCTCCCACGGGCGAATCCCGCAGTACCCTCGCCGA
>CASDPK010000056.1 GCA_949282555.1 uncultured Lentisphaeraceae bacterium
CGCGCGCTTAAACAGACCCATCGCCTCATCGTCCACTACCCACACTCCCCAAAAAAAGGTCTCCTAACCCATGCGTATGTTCCAAGTCTTCCCAAACGCACTGCGCAAATCTATTGACATTCTACACCTGCGGGCGCGTGGCCCGACGGGTCGTGGCGTCAGGCGGAGTAGGTCAAGCGCCGGAAGGCCTCGTAGGCCGTGATGGCAACGGCATTGGCAAGATTGATGGAGCGTGCGTGGGCGCCCGGCATGGGAATACACGCAAGCTCGTCGGCATAACGGGTGTAAAACTCCGGAGGAAGGCCGGCGGATTCGCAACCGAAAATGAGCGCGATGTCGGATGCGAGAGGGACCTCGTAAAGGGAACGGGTGGCCTTGGTGCTCAAAAAGCAGAGTTGGGATGGATGCCGCGCGGCAAGGTAGTCGTCAAACGTGTCGTAAAGCGAGAGATCAAGGTGGGCCCAGTAGTCCAATCCCGCCCGGCGGATTTGCCTCTCGTCAAGCGTGAATCCAAGCGGACGGATGAGGTGAAGTGACCATCCGAGGCCTACGCACAGTCGGCCGATGGCTCCGGTGTTGTGGGGAATTTCTGGGTGGATGAGAACGATGTCCGGCATAGGGGCAAATGGGAGTGTTGTGGTTGCTTATGGCCGTATCTTGTCCAACAGCCCTCCAAAGAATGAGCTGTCGGGCTTGGAAGATGACGGCTTGGACGGCGCTTGCGCGGGTGCGGAAGATTCCTTTCCTGTGGCCTTGTCCCACAGCTTCTCCACGAAGGTGAGGACATGCCATCGGGGCTTTGAGAGCGGGCCGCTGACATGGACCTGCCAAATCAAGCGCGTGAATGGAACCGTCGCCCAGCGCGTGAGCGTGCCCATGAGGGAATCCTTCTTGAAGACCCCAGCGATCACAAGCGCATTGAGCTCATCTTTCGGAAGATCGTAGGAAACGGGTCCTTCGACGGAAAGGAGGTCGCCCGTAAGAGTGAAAT
Organism: uncultured Lentisphaeraceae bacterium; assembly: GCA_949282555.1. GTDB lineage: Bacteria > Verrucomicrobiota > Kiritimatiellia > RFP12 > DVOR01 > Spyradenecus. The sequence goes on from CASDPK010000056.1 coordinate 992, forward strand.
CGGGCACGGTGAAGAGGCCGTTGTGTGCGGTACCCTCGAGATGGACGGTGGAGGTGTCGGTCACGCAGGAAATCCCGGGGACGGCGTCGGCCAAGAGGTCGGTGAGTCCCGCGAAAAGCGGCAAACGCCCAATCAGCCCCCCGCCGACCATGAGATCGAACGAGGATTGGATCGAGGAAGCGAAGGTGGCATCCGTTCGGCAACGGACGTCGACGGAACCGTTCGCGACGCAGTTCGTGAGCGTGTTGAGCCCGAAGGGCGCGAGGAGATCCGCAAGGGAGGCGTTGGCAAGCTGAAAATCGGCGGAAAGGTCAGTGTACTCCGCGGAGGGAGGCACGGCGATGTCGGCGTATCCTGCGACAGTGCCTCCGTTCGGAAGGCCCATTTGGAGGTCACGCAGGGCAAAGACGCCGTTGGTCATGGAAAAATTGGCCTCGGCAGAGGCGAGCGAAACGCGCTCGAAAAGGCCTCCCTTTGGGGCCTCAAAGCGTCCCTCAAGCTGTACGCACGAGGGTGTTCGCTCGCTCATCAGCGGAATGGCGCCACGAAGTCGAATCGTCGGCGGCACCTTGCAATCCATCGGAGGGATGGCTTCGGTGAAGGGCATATCGATGATCCGGAGGGCCTCTGCCGGGGACAATCCGTCGCCTTCGGCTTGAAACTCGAACCGATCCCGCGGGCAATCGAACCGCAGGGTGCCCGTGGCGGCCACCCGGCCTCCCCGGCGCACGACGATGGGGCCGATCTCTGTGACGGCATCCCAAATGCCACGGCAACGGATGGTCCCTTGGGCCTCATCGAAGGGCACCCCACAGTAGGCTCCGCCCTCACGGGCGACGATGTCCACCCGAAAATCGAAGATGTTGCGATACTTATCGAACCCCACCGTGAAGGAGCAGTCCGCCCATGTGGGGTCATTGAGCGTGAATTTGTCGCTGTAACGTTCAATGATCGGAAAGTCGAGCGCCCGATAAATGCCATTGAGCCGCGTTTGGAGAATGAACCCTCGGATGGCCGCGGTCACGGTGCCTTTGGCCAAATCCACGGTGACATCGGCCTCCGCAGACTCATCGCTCCCATCGATCTCTCCATGGATGTCGTGGAAACGGAGACCCTTGCCATCGGGAAAGGTGTCGAGTGTGGCCGTGATTTCCTGCGCGCGGATTTCCAACACGTCCGGCCGAAGGAGATGGAGCCGCACGTGATGGAGCGGCGGCAGGGTGATGCTGGCAAGATCGGGGAATGGGCGGCGTTCCTCCTCGGGTGGCGGCGCTTGCTCCGACGGGGCGGGGCGGTGGTCGATCTGCGCCACGAAGAGGTCGTACAACGTGACGGAACGCAATCGTTCGGAGAGCGTTGTGCCTTTGAACAGACGAAACCCAAAGGCCCCCCGTGAAAGACTTGCGAGCGTCCGCCCCGTCTTCGCGTCACGCAACGTCACGCCGCTGAGGATGAGACCGGCCCCGGGCCGGAAGGCAATGTGCCGCACGGTCAGCCGAATGTCCGAAGACGGCAGATGGGCGTCAATTTGCGATTGCACCCATGCGCCCGGGAAGCCATAGGCCAAAAAGCAGAGCGCCAGCACCGCCAACAGCACCACCCACAGCAACCCTCTGAAGAGCGCGTGGAGGAGTTTCAGCAGGACACTGGACAAGGATAGGGCCATGTGGGACGGGTCAGGGAGCCTTGCGCGCCTGTGGTTTTGCGTCGGAGGGCTGCGGGGCGGGCAACGGCCCCTCTCCCACCAAAAGCGTTGCCGAAACAGGGGCTTTCCCCTTGGGCGAAAGACCCTCAATCTTGACGGTCGTTTTGCGGTCTCCCCCTTCCTGCACGGAGACACGGGCCTTCGAGTCGTCCGCCGCCAAGTACCAATCGCCCGCGTCGGAAACAATGGCGATGCGGTTCCCCCACGGCTTCACGGAGCACGGGGGAAGCGGGGCGTCTTTCAGAAGGAGGATGTCAAAGACCGCCTTTTCCGGAATGGCTTCCGTTGGGGTGACGGTGACGGTCAGGCGCTGGGTCGGCTGGGGATTGGCCTCTGTCTGCCGCGGCATGAGGAGGGAGACCGTGGTCGTGGCCCAACCGGCGGGGTTTGCCGTGCCGTCCTGCTCCGCGATGGTGTCCTCGCCCACCTCACGGATGCGCATGGGATTCCCTCGCCACGTTTCCCAAGACGAGACCCCCCAGGAACTCCCCGTCGTGCGCTCCGTGACGGCGGCGGAGAAGCAGGCTTGGCGCACGGCATCCGGCAAAGCGGCACGGAGAGCGTCGGCGGCGATGAAGGACAGCAACAATGCAGGAAGCAGACGTTTCATTTGGGTTCTCCGGTGTAGAAGATGCGAGAGTTCGGCGGTACGGAGTGGGTGAGCCACACGTTGCCGCCGATGACCGAACCGCGCCCGATGACGGTGTCGCCGCCAAGGATGGTGGCGTTGGCGTAAATGATGACATTGTCTTCCACGTTGGGATGACGCTTGATCCCCTTGACGAGGTGGCCGGCGTCGTCTTTCTGGAAGGAGCGGGCCCCAAGGGTGACGCCCTGATAGAGCTTGACGTTCTCCCCGATGACGCAGGTCTCACCGATCACCACGCCGGTGCCGTGGTCGATGAAGAACCCCTTGCCGATGGTCGCGCCGGGGTGGATGTCAATCCCCGTGCGCGAGTGGGCGTATTCGCTCATCACACGCGGAAGCAGATGGACGTCTTCCTCGTAGAGCACGTGGGCCACGCGATGGGTCGCCACGGCCAACAGACCGGGATAGGACATCACCACCTCCATGTTGGAGTGGGCGGCGGGGTCGCCTTCGTACGCGGCGAGCACATCCGCTTGGAGGATGGTGCGGATGTCCGGCAATTTGCCCAACAGCGTGCGCACCACGTCCCGTGCGCGCCCCTCGCAGTCGAAGCCCTCGGGGCGGGAACGTTCCAAAACGCGATAGGCCTCAATGCGGGCGATCTGGTCCGTCAGCGCCTCGGCGATGGCCCGCAGGCGAACGCGAACGCCGTGGAGATCCTCGTGGTCGATGGGCTCATAGGTGAGGCACCCCGGGAAAAGCGCCGAGAGCAACGCCTTGAGCACGGCGACCATGGCCTTGCGTCCGGGCAGGTTCACGCCTCGGCGCGTGTTCATGGCCGGGCAGTTCTTGCAGACGAGCCGCTCCGAAAGGGTTTCGATCAAGGTGTCAAGCTCAGCGTCCATTGCGGGGGTCTCCCTCGTCGGCCTTCGTCAGTCTCAAAATCACGCCGTCCGCGCCGAGATTCACCATGCCCAGCAGGCAAAGGATCCGCCCCACAAGGCTGGCGGAACGGTGGTTGAGCAGGCGGGCCCGCAGCCCGAAGCGGCGGCAGAAGTCGTAGAAGTCGGCCAAGGTGCAGTTGTGGATGTTCGGCGTGTCGTACCATTCGTAGGGGAACTCCCGCGTGCGCGGCATCCGCCCGGAAAAGAGCAGCGAAAGGCGCATCCCCAGATAGCCGAAGTTGGGGAAGGCGATGAGCGCCCAATCCGCCACCCGCAACAGCTGCTGCATCATGCGGTCAGGGTGGTTGAGCACCTGAATGGTGTGCGAGATGATCGCAACGTCGAAAACGTGGTCGGGGATATGCGAGAGATCGGTGTCCACGTTGGCCATCAGCACGTTGATGCCCGCGTGCAGGGCCTCGATGACCTTGGGCAACTCGCGCTCGAGGCCCACGCCGTGCGCGTGCCGGCGCAAGGCCACCTGCTTGAGCAACGTGCCGTCGCCGCACCCGATGTCGAGCACGCGGGCGCCCTCCGGAATGTTGCGGGCGAAGGACTCAAACGCCTTCGCCTCCGCACGGTTGAAGGTGGAGGGGTCGCTGGCGTCGGTGGCGGTGAGGAAGGCGCGCATCACGAGCTTCAGCTCATCGATGTGGGTGAGGAAGGCGTCATGCCCCGCGGGCGCGTGCAAGTGGCAATAAGAGATGTCGCGCCCTTCGTTCAGACACGCGCGGACGAAGCGCCCCGCCTGCTCGCGTGTGAACAGCCAGTCGCCGCTCAAGCTCACCATCAACAGCTTGCACTGGATGTGGCGCACGGCCGCTTCCAGTGAGCCGAAGGTCTCCACGGGGTCGTAGCCGTCGAGCGCGCGCGTGATGTGCAGATAGCTGTTGGCGTCGAAGCGCCGAACGAACTTTTGCCCCTGATACTCCAAATACGACTCAATCTGGAAGTACGTCTTGAAGTCCCGGCGCACCTGCGTGTGGAAGTCCTTTCCTTGGTGCAACCACTCCTCCCGCTTCTCACGGCCGAACTTGTCGTCCATCGACGTTTGCGAGAGATAGGTGATGTGTGCCAAGCGCCGTGCGTTTGCCAGACCCGCCACGGGGTGGGGGCCGTCGTAATAATCGCCATGCCGCCAATGCGGGTCTTGGATGATGGCATGGCGCGCCACGATGTCGAAGGCGAGGGCCTGCGTGTTCAGCGACGCCGCGGAGGCCACCAACACGCACTTTCGCATATCCTGCGGATAGCGGATGGCCCATTCCAAGGCTTGCATCCCGCCAAAGCTCCCGCCGACCACGGCCGCGATCCTGCGGAAGCCGAGCTGGCGGATCAGGGCCCGATGCACATCCACGATGTCGCCCATCGTGATTTCCGGGAAGGCGGAGCCGTAGGGCTTCCCCGTCTCGGGGTTGACGGAGGCCGGGCCCGTGGTGCCCGAGCACCCGCCGAGGATGTTCGCGCACAACACGCAGAAGCGGTCGGTGTCAATGCCCGCCAAGGGGCCGATCATGCCCTCCCACCAGCCGCTCGGGCGATCCGTCCCCGGACGCTCGCCCGGCCGATACCCGATCACGTGCGCGTCGCCCGTGAGCGCGTGGCAAACGAACACCACATTGCCGCCATCGGGCTCGGGTGTTCCCACCATTTCATACCGCACGCGGATCTCAGGCAGGGTCCCGCCCTTTTCGAGCTTCCACCCTCCCTCCGGCGGTTCCAGCAGAATATCCTTGGGTTCTATGATGCCAATAGCACTCACGCACGTATTCCTTCCAAAATATAGGCTAATAGGTTAGCACAATCGGGGCCATTCGGTTTTGGCCGGCGCGGAAGCCGGCCGTGATCGCTGTTCGTCATAATAATGGACACCGAAGAGTGATGTGTTAGGTGAAGCGCGTGAGGATTTTCCTCATTTGCAGGACACTCTAAACTCTAAGGAATG
>CASDPK010000057.1 GCA_949282555.1 uncultured Lentisphaeraceae bacterium
CCACATTCGCTGGTCGGCGTCATGATGACGTGGAATCCGCCTTCCACGAATTCCGCATCACTTCCTCCTGTGGCGAGCGCAACGGCCGTTGCCGGCCTCATCGAAACGGAACGCGACGCCTTCCGTGGGCTCTCGCCATCGACGGTTCCGTCGGCCGAAGCCGCGGCAACGGCAGAGACTTCCGCCCAATCCAACTCACCCGAAAGCGCGTAGAACGTCACCGTCTCGGCCTGCGGCCAAGCGGAGAGCGGCACAAACGTGCCCTCCCCAAGCCCAAGGGGTTCCGGCGATGCGGCACACCGCACCGCGTAACCCAAGATGGGTTCCGACGAAAGGCCCTCAAAGGAAAACAGCAAACGTACACCGTCATTCCAAGCCCCCCGGCACCCGTTCGCATGCCGCGACCCATCCCCCGGGGCAAATGACCGCCGGAGGATCTTCGCGTACGTCAATCTCTGCCGTCCACCATGCCGCACCCAGCGACACGCCTGCCAAAGCTCCAATGACGCCAAACAACTGAGCCATCACCGTTCTCCTGCGACCGGGAAAGCGGAACACAGCTTCCGCGACACATCCCAGACTCTACGGGGATGATAACATACCCTATCCGGAAGCGGCAAGTGTCTTTTGTCGGAGAGGGCTCGCTCGTGTGAGGCAAAAGGGCTCCAGTGGATTGCGTGCCGAGTGTCACGATGGCAGGAGGCGTTTTCCGAGGTACGGAGCATCTCTCCCAGAGAGGCTCCGTATCACCAAGCGTGATGCGGTGCATCGCGTTTGGCGGGGGCGTGGATGTGAAAAAATGGGCCTTGCGGGTGTGGTGGATGGGGCGCCCTCGAACGGGTGCCTTGGGATGCTCACTTACCGCGTGGACAAGCGGTCGCGCAATGCCGTGAGGAGCGCTTCGGGGGTCGAAGCCCCGGAGGTGATCCCGAGGCGATGCACGCCGCGGAGGTCGAGGGTTTCCAGTTCGTCCGGGGAGGCGATGAGGGTGGCGGGGCATCCGGCGGTTTCGGCCACTTCGGCAAGGCGTTTGGAGTTGGAGGAATTGCGGGAACCCAAAACGAGCAGATGATCCACGTGCTTCGCCAAGGCCCGGACGGCGTCTTGGCGCTCCTGTGTGGCGTAGCAGATGTCGCGGTGGCGGGGGAGTTGCGGCGTGAATCCTGCGGCTTGAAGGTCGGCGAGGCGGGCTTCAAACATTTCCCGGCTGACGGTGGTTTGGCTCAAAACGGCCCAGGCGTTGTCTTGGGGCAGTGCGGCGCGCAGGGCGGCGACCTCTTCGGCCGTTTCCGTCACGTGGATGTGCTCGGGCGCCTCCCCGACGATGCCGACCACTTCGTCGTGCCCCTTGTGCCCGACAAGCGCGATTTCATAGCCCTGTGCGGCAAAGGTCTTGGCTTCTTCGTGCACCTTTGCCACGAAGGGGCAGGTGGCATCGACGATGTCCAGCCCCCGTGCCTTGGCCTCCGCCCGAACGGCCGGGCTCACGCCGTGCGCGGAAAAGAGCACGCGCCCGCCCGGGGGGATGGCCGCAATGGCATCGACAAACCGTGCGCCCCGGGTGCGAAGCGAGGCGACCACGTGTTCATTGTGGACGATTTCGTGAAAACACCACAAGGTCTCGCCGGGATGCTCCGACAGCGTTTGTTCGGCGATGCGCAACGCTCTGGCCACGCCGGAGCACATGCCGTGGGGCTCGGCGACCAAGACGTCCACTTAGCTGACCCCAAGCACGGCGGTGAGCTGCTCCAAAAGGAGCGGCAGAAGCTGCTTTTTGCGGGACATGATGCCCTTGCAGAGGAAGACGTTGTCGCTGTCCATGCGCGGGAAGGGAATCTTCGCGATGAAGCGGGAATCGCCCGCCACCAGCAAGATGGAGTTGAGGGCGGTGATGTCCGTGACCATGAGGGCGGAGAAAAAGAGCTTTTCCGTGACGCACTGGGCCTTGAGGGCCTCCAAAAGCTCCGGAATGCGCGCGCTGAGTTCGTCGGCGGTGCCGGTTTCGATCTGGGCCACAACGAAGGAGACGCCGCTTTCGTCGTAGTGCTTGGAGTCGGTGGAGAGGATCTTTTCGGTGGAGAGATCCGTCAGGCGCGAGGCGTGGGAGAAGATGTCGTGCGCGAGATCGGCGACTTCAAGGTTGAGGAGGCCGGAGAGATATTCCGCCATGGTGCGGTCGGTCTCCGTGGCGGTGGGCGATTGGAGCGCCAGCGTGTCGGTGATGATGGCGGAAAGGAGCAGCCCGGCGATGGCGGGGGTAAGCGTGGCTTTCTGTTCCTGGTAGAGGCAGGCCACGATGGTGGCGGTGGAGCCGACGACGCGGTTGATGAAATTGATGGGCTCGTGCGTGGGGAAGTTGCCCAACTTGTGATGGTCGATGATCTCAATGATCGGGAAGCGGTCGAGCCCTTCCACGCCGAGGGAGAGCTCGTTGTGATCCACCATGATCACATCCACGTTCGGCCGCTTGTAGAGATCGCGCTCGTTGATGACGCCGATGACCTTCTCGTCGTCGTCCACCACGGGCAAGGAGCGCGACGGCGAGCTCTGCACGGCCTGATGGATGTCGCGCACCTGGGCACTCATCTTCACGGCACGGATGGCGCGTGTGGCCATGGTGCTCACCGGCATGGAATAGAGCGTGAGGTAGACGGTGCTGGCGATATCGTAGGGGGAGATCAGCACGGAGATTCTCGCATCGGCGGCCCGTTGGTACATCTCCTTGGAGAGCGGCAAGCCGCTGGTCAGCACGATGGCCCGCACCTTGTATTGGATGCAGAGATCCAAAATGGAGGCGCGATTCTCCACCAGCGCGATGGCATTTGTGGGGAGTTCCGTCTTCAGCACTTGCTCAAAGGCCTCTTTCGTGGAGCCGGCCACCAGCAAGCGGCTCTTCACGACGGTGTCCTCATCGAAGGTGAGCAACGGTTGCGCGCGCAGGGTCTTGGTCAGCAGGTGGATGCTGGTGGGGATGATGGCCTTGCGGTGCGGGTCCGTTTTGTGGACGATGTTCTCCATGAACGTGTTGTGCGTGAGGAAGGCTTGGTAGTGCCCCTCGCGATCCACCACGGGAACGGCCGGCAGACGGTTTTTGTCCATCAGCTCCAGCGCATCCCACAACGCCGTGTTCGCCTGCACCGTGTGTGGCGTCCCCTCAGGCAAGAAGTATTCCACCTTCGGCAACATATCCGGAATGAACTTGGGGGCTTCCACGCCGAACCGCCGCAGGATGTATTCCGTCTGCGGCGTCAGTTTGCCGGCACGCGCCGGCATGCAATTCACGTGGCCTTGCTGCCGTTTGAGCGCCGCATAGGCAATGGCGGAAACGATGGAATCCGTGTCGGGGTTCCGATGGCCGATGACGATGATTTTGCGCTGAGGGTCGTTCATGCCCCTCATTCTAGCACAACTGCGGCGTGGGCCTTGGGCGGATGCGCCCCGGGGGCCCTCAGCGTTGGGCAAGGATGTCGTACACCTGGATGAGGCGCGAGATGGGAAGGAGGTAGTCTTTGTAAAGCGCGACCACGTGCCGAACGAGCTGCGGGCTGAAATGCTCGCGTTCGGCGAGGGCTTCGGCCCGTGCGAGAACACGGCTTTCGACTTCGGCGTTGAGGAGGGCGGCTTCGACTTTGGCCGGATCGCCCGTCGCGGCGGCGGCACGGAGCGCCGGGGCCAACTCCACACGTTTGCGGGCGATCACCTTGGTGGCAAAACGGAACCGACGGGCCAGCGCCGCGATGGCGTCGGTGTCGGCATGGAGGGCTTGGCGGGGGTCCGCATCGTCGCCGGGGTTGGCGATGTAGGGGACGACGGTGGTGAGGTAAAACCGCCGCAGGCGGCGGGTCTGCTCGGTGGCGTCGCCGGTGGCGAAGGCTTGGGCCAAATCGTGGAGGGAGACGGGCTCGGCGTGGACGTACAGCCCGGGGTTGAGGCGATAACGACGCCGTGCGCCGAAGGCCCTGAACAGGTTGGAGTCAATGTCGGCGATCATCGCGCGCAAACTGGAGAGCGCGGTGGTGGAGGCCGGATCGGGGTCGCTGGATTGCGTGGCGATGGTGTATGCCCCCAGCACGCGAACCGTGCGCGCAACGGGTTTGAGCGCGCCCAAAACCGCCGCCAAAGGTTGGCCGGAGGCCCCAATCAGCAATTCTAAGTAGAAGGCGTATTTCCACTTTTCCCCGAAGATGGGGCGGGACTGGATGAAGGTAAGGTCAATCCCACGCAAGGGCTCCAAGAGCCCGAGCAGAGAGCCGGGGCGGTCGTCGATCGTGGCGTAGAGCAGGGCGTGCGTGGGCGGCAAGGGGGAATCGGTGCCGGGGAGACCGTGCGGGTCGCCGGGGTGGCAGGTCTCAAGGCGGAAAAAGCGGGTGGTGTTGCCCTGGGTGTCCTGCACGTCGGGGCGGCGCAAGGCGAGCCCGTAACGTTGGGCGGTGGTTTCTCCGGCGACGGCGGCCAACGTGGGGTCTTCCGCCGCGAGGCGGGCCGCTTCGGCCGTTGAGGCCACGGGCACCAAGGGGATGCCGGGATAGATGTGCCGCAGGGTGGCACGGCACTGGGCAAGCGCCTCGTCTTTGGAGAGGATGCGTGCGATGGGGGTGGTGAGATCGCGCGTGAGCAGATGCTGGTGCACGGGCACCGCGCGGCATTCCACGGCCGCCAACGTGGGGAACTCCGCCAGCAGATCCATCACTTCGGTGATGGGGCCTCGGGTGGTGTTCTCAAACGGGACAACCGCTGCGGACCCCGGCTCGGAGGATGCCTTTCGGAAGATTTCGCGGAAATCGACACAAGGCGTCAATGTTTCCCCCGGGCGTGCCATGCGTGTGGCCGTTCGATGGGAAAACGTTTCTTCCGGACCAAGGTAGTAAAGATTCATGGGAGTCCTTCGCACACGGGAAAAACAACGGAACGGGCCGACAGGACTGAACGGCAGCCCTGCGGCCCGTGTTTCGTTTATCCTCAGGCCTTGCGCGAGGCAACGGCGAGGTTGAGCCAAGGCCCGATGGCCTTGAGGTAGTCGCCGAACGTCGCGGAGGGGATCTGCTGGGCGGCGTCGGAGAAGGCGTGCTTCGGATCGGGGTGGGTTTCGACCAACAATCCGTCGCATCCGGCGCCCAACGCGGCGCGGGACAGCGGCACCACGAGCTCCAGCTTGCCGCCACCGTGGGAGGGGTCCGCGACCACAGGCAGGTGGGTCAGGCGCTTGACGGCCGCCAGCGAGCCGAGATCCAAGCAGTTGCGGGTCACGGTCTCATAGGTGCGGATGCCGCGCTCGCAGAGGATCACGTCTTTGCAACCGTTGGCCATCAGGTATTCCGCCGACTGCAACCATTCCTCCACGGTGCCGGCGATGCCGCGCTTGAGGATGACAGGCTTGCCGGCCTTGCCAAGGCGCTCCAACAGGTCATAGTTCTGGGAATTGCGGGCGCCCACCTGGAAGACATCCGCCACTTCCATGAGGCCCTCAATCTGCGTTGGGCCGGGCACTTCGGTGATGAACGCGACTTCCGGGAAATCCTTCTTCACTTCGCGGAGCACGCGGATGCCTTCCTCCTTGAGGCCCTGGAAGTCGTACGTGGAGGTGCGGGGCTTGTAGACCATTGCGCGGATGACCTTGATGCCGAGGGCCGTCAGGTCGGCCACCACCGAGTGGAACTGGTCGTAGCTCTCCACGGCGCACGGGCCGGCGAGAACGGGGATGTTGCCGCCGCCGATTTTGGTGCCCTTGATGTCGATGACGGTGTCTTCCGGCTTGAAGTCGCGGGAAACGAGTTTGTATTTCTTGCTCACGTGAATGATTTCCTGAACGGTATCCAGCGCCTCAAGTTGCGCCACGGTTTGCGGGTTGATTTCATTCCCGATGCAGGCGATGACCGTCTGATCGGTTCCTGTGGTCACGCGGGGCTGATATCGCAGGGAAGAGATCCAGTCGCAGATGGTCTGCACATCCGCCTGGGTCGCCGTGGGTTTCATGATGATGATCATCGTTCGCTCTTTCTCTTTCACAAAAAAACCGCACACCCGAGAGGGGAGCGCGGCCGTTCAAACTGTCATCCTTTTGCCTTAGCAATCAACGGATGGTCCGAGCGGCGCGCGGACGTCCAAAATAAAAGCTAAAGTAAAAGAACTTCTGACTCATGCGCAAAAGAATAGCGCTTTGATTCGTTGCCGTCAAGCGTTTTTCTTTGGGCAGGCTTATCCCGGAAAATTTCGGGATAAATTATCCCACATTTTTGTATCCGATTGATTGTATAGATGGATAAATATTATTAAAGAAAAGATCCGAGCC
>CASDPK010000058.1 GCA_949282555.1 uncultured Lentisphaeraceae bacterium
CTCCGTGGAAGTCTCCGCATCAGACGCCTCCGTCTCGCCTTCAATCCCTCCCTTCTCGAAACCCTCCTTGCCTCCGTCTAATTTTTATGCGTTTGCCCTAGCATGGGGATGCTTTCCATTGGTGAATGGGGGGCCATTTGGTATAATGAGGCGACACTTGGTTCATTCGGAAAGGATGTCTCAGAATGCGCGTTCTCATGATTGGCGCCGGCGGAGTCGGCAGCGTGGTGGCCCATAAGCTTGCACAGGTGCCGGAGGTGTTCACGGAAATTCTGCTGGCCTCGCGCACGAAAGCGCGCGTGGATGCGCTGGCGGCGGAGTTGCCTCGGCCGGTGGAAACGGCTCAGGTGGATGCGGACGATGTGGAGGCGCTGACGGCGTTGATTCGCTCGTTCCGGCCGGATCTCGTGATGAACATTGCCTTGCCGTATCAAGATCTGCACATCATGGAGGCGTGTTTGGCCGCGGGGTGCGATTATTTGGACACGGCGAACTATGAGCCCTTGGACACGGCGAAGTTCGAGTACAAGTGGCAGTGGGCATACCATGAGCGCTTCAAAGAGGCCGGGCGGATGGCGCTTTTGGGCTCCGGATTCGATCCTGGGGTCAGCTCGGTGTTCTGCACGTATATCCGCAAGCATTACATCCCCGAGATTCGGGAAATCGACATCATCGACTGCAATGCGGGAAACAACGGTCACCCGTTCGCCACCAACTTCAACCCCGAGATCAACATCCGTGAGGTGTCGGCCAAGGGGCGGTATTGGGTGAAAGGCAAGGGATTCGTCGAAACCGAGCCGCTGTCGGTGAAGGAACCCTTCGAGATGCCTGAGGGCCTGGGCACGCTCAACACGTACTTGATGTACCATGAAGAGTTGGAGTCGCTGGCCACGCACATTCCGGGATTGGAGCGGGCCCGCTTTTGGATGAGCTTCTCCGACAATTACTTGAAGCATTTGGAAGTGTTGAAAAACGTGGGAATGACGCGGATCGACCCTGTGCGCTTCCAAGGGCAGGACATCGTGCCCATTCAGTTCCTCAAGGCGTTGTTGCCGGACCCTGCGACGCTCGGCCCTGTGACCAAGGGGAAGACGTGCATTGGCTGCCAAGTGCGCGGATTGGACTTTGAGGGCAAGCCCAAAACGGTTTACATCTACAACATCTGCGATCATCAGGCGTGTTACCGCGAGGTGAAGTCGCAGGCCATCAGCTACACCACCGGCGTGCCGGCCATGATCGGGGCCAAGATGATGCTCACCGGGAAGTGGCGCGGGCAGGGCGTCTTCAACATGGAGCAGTTCGATCCGGATCCGTTCATGGAGGATCTCGGGAAATACGGGCTTCCGTGGAAGGTCATTGAGGGCGAGGTGTTTCACCATGCGTGAGCTCATGGCTCGACTGACGGCCGCCAAAGCGGCGGCCCGACGTCTGGCGATCCTTTCGGACGAAGCGCGGCGCGACGTGCTTTTGCGGCTTGCCGCCGCCTTGCGGACGAGAACCCCGGAGCTGTTGGAGGCGAATGCCGCCGACGTTTCCGAGATGCCCGAGGGCGATCCTCGGCGAGATCGCTTGGCGTTGTCGGAAGCGCGGGTGGAAGCGATCGCGGCGGCCACCGAGTCGGTCGCGGCCCTGCCGGATCTTCTTTGGGAGGAGCTGGAGGCCCGCACGATGCCGAGCGGGATTTCCATTCGCCGGGTGCGTGTGCCCCTGGGGGTCGTTGGGTGCATTTATGAGGCGCGCCCCAATGTGACCGTGGATGTGGCGGCCCTCTGTTTGCGCACCGGAAACGTTGCGGTGCTGAAAGGCGGCAAAGAGGCCGCGCGCACCAATGCGGCGCTGGGCGCCCTCCTTGCCGATGTCTTGCGTGCGGCGGGATTGCCTGAGGCGACGGTGACGCTGTTGCCGCCCACCCATGAGGCCGCGGAGGCCCTGATGGCGGCCGAAGGTTTGGTGGATGCCCTCATCCCCCGCGGGAGCGCGCGGCTGATTGAGGCGGTGCGCAGGCAGGCTCGGGTGCCGGTGATTGAGACGGGGGCGGGCGTCTGCCATGTTTACGTGCATGAGGATGCGGATCTTGCGCTTGCCGCCCGTGTCATCGACAACGCCAAAACGCGCCGGGTTTCCGTTTGCAATGCGTTGGACTGCGTGTTGGTGCATCGTGCGTTGCAGGCTCGGGTGCCCGAATTGCTGGCGCCGTGCCGAGCCAAGGGGGTGCACTTCCATGAGGCGCCGGAGGATTGGGGGCATGAGTGGCTCTCGATGAACCTTTCCGTGCGCGTGGTGGATTCTTTGGATGCGGCGTTGGATCATATCGCGCGGTATGGTTCGGGCCACAGTGAGGCCATCGTCACCGAAAGCCCGGAGGCCGCTGAGCGTTTCCGCCGCGAGGTGGATGCCGCCTGCGTTTACGTCAACACGCCCACCTCCTTCACCGATGGCGGGGAGTTTGGCTTGGGGGCCGAAGTCGGCATCTCAACGCAGAAACTCCACGCCCGGGGGCCGATGGGGCTCGCCGCGCTGACAACTTACAAGTGGCTGATTGAAAGCCGGGGGGCGTTGCGCCCGTGAGTTCCGTTCCTGAGGCGAAGGCGCAGCTGCGCTTGGAGATGAAGGCCCGCCGTGCCGCGGTGCCGGAGGTCGTCCGCCGAGCGGCGGGGCAGGCGGCGGCCGCGGCGCTGTTTTCGCCCAAAACGTTGGACCTGCTCTCGCGGTTTCGGTGCTTTGCCTCTTACCTCAACGTGGGGCCCGAGTTCCCAACGGATGAGATTCACTATGCCCTCTTCTGTGCCGGTGCGACCTTATGTGTGCCGCGATTTTCAACAACGCAGAATGGTTATGTTTGGGCCGCGTTGCGTCCCGGAGAGCCGTTGATTCGGGGTCCCAAGGGGATCCCGGAGCCCGCGTCACGTGGGATGTTTCCCGTTGCGGAAGTGGACGTGGTGATTGTTCCCGGGCTTGCGTTTGACGTGTGCGGAGGGCGTTTGGGGTACGGCGCGGGGGTGTATGACCGTCTGTTGACGCGTCTGCGCCCGGGGACGTTGCGCGTGGCGTTGGCCTTCGACTGTCAGGTGCAGAAGGCGCCCTTGCCGCAGGAACCGCACGATCTGCCGATGGATTACATTGTTACGGAAAGTCATTGGATCGACTGCCGTTTGGCGCGTCGGTCAGGGAGGGAACGCCATGTCTGAATTCGCCGTAGTCGGGGCGGGACACGCCGGAGTGGAGGCGGCCTCGGCGCTGGCCGCCGCGGGACATTCGGTTGATTTGTGGTCTGACGAGTCGGGGTTGCCCTACTTTCGTCCGCGTTTGATCGCTGTGGCCTTTGGGCAGGCGGAACCCGGGGCGATTGCCATCAAGCCCGAAGCGTTTTATGCGAACGCTGGCATCACGTTGCGCCATGAAGCGGTCACGCAGCTGGAGGCCGCGTCCCGCACGGTGAATGGAAAGGCGTATGATGGCATCGTGCTTGCGCAGGGTTCCAAACCGTTTGTCCCGCCTTTCCAAGGGGAGAGCGTTGGGCGGTTGATGACGCTGTGGACGCTGGCCGATGCGTTGCGCCTTCGGGCGATGGCTCAGCCGGGCAAGCGACTGACGGTGATTGGCGGCGGGGTGTTGGGCTTGGAAGCCGCGCTCCGTGCGGTCATGGCGGGACTTCACGTGACGGTGGTCGAGGCCGCGCCGTGCCTGCTTGGCGGTGTGTTGGGCAAGGAAGGCGAAGGCGTGCTTCGGGGAGTGCTGGAGGCCAAGGGCATTGCGCTCCGCCTGGGCTGTTGCGTCGCTTCCGTGGGCCCGGACGCCTTGACGCTGGCGAATGGTTCGACCATTCCTGACGAAGGCGTGCTTTGCTCTGCCGGCGCCCGGCCCAATGTCGTGTTGGCGGAAGCGGCCGGCTTTAAGAATGACTGTGGCCTGCGGACGCAGCCCGATCTTTCGCTTGCTCCTCGCATTTATGCCGCGGGCGATCTTGCGCGGCCGACGGAGGCGCGTCCTGTTTGTGCCGTGCGCCGTGCCTCGGCGATGGGGGCGCTTGCCGCGAAGAACCTGCTTGCGGAGTGTGCGGGACAGCCCACGCAGGCGTGGGCGGATGTCGCACTGCCGCTCTTCATGAAGGTGGGCGAGGTTGAGTTTCACACCTTGGGCGAGGTTCGTGCCACGGATGTGGAGGAGCGCCGTGTGGACGATGGGAGCCAACCTGGCGTTTGGCAATCGGTGCTCTTCCGGGGCGAGAAACCTGTGGGGCTTCGTTGGGTGGGAACGCGGACGGGCTTCACCGATTGGGAGCGTCGCCTCGCCTGATTGTTCGCATGGTGGAGACCATGGACACGGGAGCCTTCACTTTTCGCTTTTTGGGGACGGGCACATCGGTGGGCGTCCCTTTGATCGGATGCACGTGTGCCGTTTGCCAAAGCAACGATCCGCGTGATCGGCGGTGGCGGTCGGCGGCTTTCGTGACGTTGGGGGATAAGGGGCTTTTGTTGGATGCCGGGCCGGATCTTCGGTCGCAGTGTCTGCGTTGGCAGGTCCCGCGTGTGGACGCGGTGTTTATCACGCATCTCCATGCGGATCATGCCTTCGGCTTCGATGACGTGCGCCGATACAACACGTTGCAGGGAGGGCAGGTGATTCCCTGCTTTGCCGGGCCGGAGACGCTCGCCGGAATGCGCAGAATCTTTCCGTACATTTCGGATCGCCCAAACACTCAGGGGTTGTATCGGCCGTTGATTGCGTTTGTCCCGGTGCAGGGGGCGTTCGAGGCGTTGGGGGCGCGTCTCACGCCGTTGCCGGTGGAGCATGGGGAATTGGAGACGAACGGCCTCCGGATTGACTTTGCCGGACAGTCCGCGGCGTATCTTCCGGATGTTCACGTGATTCCCGAGGCGACGCTGGAGTTGATGCGTGGGCTCGATTTGTTGGTGCTCAACATGCTCCGGGAGCGGGCACATCCCACGCACCTCACGCTCGAGAGAGCCGTGGCCTATGCCGTGCGCGTGGGAGCCAAGCGGACGCTGTTCACGCATCTTTCGCATGACCTTTTCCATGCGGAACTTGAGGCCCGCCTCCCGGAAGGGATGGGTGTGGCGTACGACGGGTTGGACGTGGTGCTTGCGTAGAAACGGTATCTTTTGAAGCCCCTTTCATTATGAAGGCGTCGATTCTGTTGCCGGTCGGGAAGGAGCGTCGGGAGGTGGCAATGACGATGGGCCGTTGCCGGCTTTGAGATAGCGGCGCAAGGTGGAGGGATCGATCCGGAGGCATCGGCAGATGTGGCTTCGGCTGTGCCCAAGTGCGAGATGGCGACGGATGGCACGCTCGAAGCGGGCGCACTTGGGCGTGGGGGTGCATCCCCGCGGGCGCCCGAGGGGAAGACCGGCGGCGCGGCGCCGGGCGAGCGCCTCTCGTGTGCGCTGAGAGATCAGGGAACGCTCAATCTCCGCCGAGAGCCCGAACGCGAAGGCGATGACTTTGCTGACGATGTCGTCCCCAAGGCGATAGCCGTCTTTTACCGTCCACACGCGGATGCCGTGTCCGAGGCAGTAGTTGAGCACATCAAGAATCATGAGGAGCGAGCGCCCAAGACGGGAGAGTTCGGCGCAAAGAAGCAGATCGCCCGTCCGTGCACGGCGAAGGCAACGCCCTAGGGCCCGTCGCCCCCAAGGGATCGTGCCGGAGACGGTTTCTTCGATCCAACGATCGATTTGGAGCCCGTTGGAGGAGCAGAAACGCTCAAGCTCGAAACGTTGGTTTTCAACGGTCTGCTTGTCTGTGGAAACGCGGATATAGCCATAGATCATGATGCTCTCTTATAGCACAAGGAAACGGGAGGTGTGGGGGAAATGGTCAGGGGCATGACCTGCGCGGAGACTCTGTTTCAGGCTTATCCCGGTTTTTATTCTAGTTGAACCAAGAAGTCGAGTTGGCGGGGGTCGGGATGCTTTCGTGGACGACCTCCGGGATGAAAAAGATGGAGG
>CASDPK010000059.1 GCA_949282555.1 uncultured Lentisphaeraceae bacterium
CTCTTTGGAAACGATTCTCCTTCCCGTCCTCCTCCTCTCCATCCCCCAGCCACCCAACTCACCTTCCAATTCCTCTAAAACTTTCCCCGGACACTAGTGCGCGGCCACGGAGCCGGCGGTCGAATACATGCCGTTTATGCTATCCTATGGGAGTTACTCTTCCGAAAGGTTGGCAGACGATGAGTCCGATTTGCAGACATGTAGAGGCCCTTGCCGGTTACGTTCCCGGTGAGCAGCCGCATTTCGATGGAATGATCAAGCTGAACACCAACGAGAATCCTTACCCTCCATCCCCGAAGGTGGGAGAGGCGTTGGAGGCGTTCGATTGGAAGAAACTTCGTCTGTATCCCGATCCGGTTTTCGCGGAGGCACGGGAGGTGATTGCGCACAATGTGGGGTGCCGTCCGGAGCAGGTGTTTGTGGGGAACGGCTCGGACGAAATCCTCGCGTTGGTCACGCGTGCGTTCGTGGAAGTGGGCGGAACGGTGGGTTATTTCGAGCCTACGTATTCGCTCTACTCGGTGCTTGCGGCCATTCGCGACGCGAAGGGCAAGCCATTGCCATTGAACGATGATTTCTCGTGCCCGTTGCCTTCGGAAGATTTTTCGGACGTCTTTGTTTGGACGAATCCCAACGCGCCCACGTCGCTCATGGCCAAGCCCGAAACGGTGGCGGCGTTTGCGCGGTCTTACCGTGGCGTCTTGCTGGTGGATGAGGCGTATGCCGATTTCGCTCCGGCGAATGGTATGGCGTTGGCCGTCGCCCCCGGAAACACGAACACGTTGGTGATGCGTACCCTCTCCAAGAGTTTCTCGTTGGCGGGGCTTCGCTTTGGTTACTGCGTGGGGCCGGAACCGTTGATCGACGCGCTCTACAAGATCAAAGACTCCTACAACATGGACGCTTTGGCGCAGTGTATTGGCGTTGCGGCGTTGCGCGATTTGCCGTGGATGCAGGCCAATGTGGCGCGGATTCTGTCCACGCGCGCGGCACTCTCTGCGGCGTTGTCCGAAAGAGGGTGGAAGGTGCTTCCCTCGGCGACCAATTTCCTTTTTGCCGCGCCGCCGCCTCCGGCGAAGGCCGCCTCGCTCTTTGAGGCGTTGCGCGCAGAACACATCTATGTGCGTTACTTCCCAGGCGAGAGGACGGGCGCCTACCTTCGCATCACCGTGGGCACGGATGACGAGGTGGCTCGGTTGCTCGCTGCCTTTGCCCAGCTTGGCGTTTGAGTTTTTGTCTCCGGAGACCTTTGATCATGCGTACCGCTTCCATTTCTCGGAAAACCCGCGAAACCGATATCACGCTTCGGCTGAACCTCGACGGAACCGGAGCCCACACAATCTCAACGGGCGTCGGGTTCTTCGATCATATGTTGGAGCTCTTCTCCCGCCATTCGCTCATTGATCTTGAGCTCACGTGCAAGGGTGATTTGCAGGTGGATTATCACCACACGGTGGAGGACGTCGGGCTTGTGCTTGGCTCCGCGCTCGATCAGGCGCTGGGGGATCGGCGGGGCATTCGGCGGTATGGCTTCTTCATGTTGCCGATGGATGAGGCGCGGGCGGATGTGCTGGTGGATTTGGGCGGACGCCCCTATTTGGTGTGGAAAATCTCGCATCCCGAGCAGCACATCCGGGATTTCAACGTCCAGTTGCTCGAGGAGTTCATGCGGGCCTTCTGCACCAACGCCCGCATGAATCTCCACGTTGTCCAGCCCTATGGGGCCGAAGTGCATCATGCGTACGAGGCGGTCTTCAAGGGCTTGGCCCGTGCGCTTCGCCATGCTGTCGAGCCGGACCCGCGGGACCACGGGATTCCTTCGAGCAAGGGAACGCTGTAAAGGAAACGGCGTCCCCGTTGCGTTTTCGATTTTGGAGCCGAAAAAAAAAGAGGTGTTCCTTATGATCATTCTTCCCGCGATTGACCTTATGGATGGTTGCTGCGTGCGGTTGCGCCAGGGCCGTGCGGATCAACGCACCGTCTACTCGCAGGACCCCGTGGCGCAAGCCCTTGCGTTCAGGGCGCAGGGCGCCGAGCAACTCCACGTGGTTGATCTTGATGGCGCTTTCGCCGGAGAGCCTCGGCACACGGCGCTCATTTCCCGCATCATTGCCGAAAGCGGGTTGAAAGTCGAGGTCGGCGGCGGGCTTCGGACGGATGCCGCCATCGCCGCGGTGATGGAGGCGGGCGTCGCCCGCGCCATTATCGGCACGCGCGCCTTGGAGGATACCGCCGCTTTGGCCCGCTGGACGGAGGCGTATGGCGATCGCATTGCCGTTGGGATTGATGCCCGCGACGGCTTTGTGCAGACCAAGGGATGGGTCGAGACCTCTTCCGTCCGAGCCACCGATCTCGCCCGCCGTGTCGCTGATTTGGGGGTGAAAACCCTAATCTATACCGACACTGCCACCGATGGGATGCTGGGCGGCACGAATCTTTCCGCGATGGCCGAGATGGCGGATGCCGTCCCGTGCATGAACATCATTGCCTCCGGCGGCGTCTCGCTCCCTGAGCACGTGGCCGCATTGGTGGCCCTTGGCCGTCCGAATCTCTGGGGCGCCATTGTCGGCAAGGCGCTGTATGAGGGAACAACCACGCTTCCCGCGATGCTTGCCGCGGCCCAGTGACAAACCTTTTTTCACAACACACAGGAGAACAAAACCATGAAAAGATCCATCCTTGCCGCCGGTTGTGCCCTTGCCGCCGCGCTTACCTTCGCCGCGCCTTCACCCCGTTGGGTGCCCGCCACGGCGGATTTCGTTGTGGTCGGCGAGAACTCGGGAGGCAACAAGGCGGCCATTGACGCCGCGTGGAAGAAGGCCTTCAAGGAGGCGGCCGGAGTCGAGCTCCCGGAGAATACGTCCCTCACGGCGGAACAGTGGCGGGAGATTTCCCCCAACTTGCCCGCCCTTCTGAAGGCGCTGGGAGCCTCGGATGACTTGCAGACGTATGCCCCTTGTTCTGCGGTTTATGCGCTTGCGCTTCCTCAATCGGCGGAGGCAATGAAGGGTGATGAGCTTCCCAAGGATACGGGTGTTTATGCCATGTATGAAAGTGCGGCGATTGATCTGCCTGCGCTGGATAAGGCCGTGACGGCGCTTTGCGCCGAAGAGCGCGAGCGGGTGACGTTTACCTTCAAGAAGACGGGAGAGTGGCGGAGCCTGACCATGGCGGCGAAGGGGGCGAAAGATGAGCCTCAGAAGAAGCAGCCCTTCTTTGGTTATCGCCCGGTCAAGGGAGGGCTTGCCTTTGTGTTCTGTCCCGACCAAGCCACGGCAGAGGCATGGGTCTCGGGGAAGATGCCCGCAATCTCCGCGGACAGCCCTCTGATGGAGGCCTTCAAGCCGATTGCGGGATCGGAAAAGCAGTGGACGAGGATTCGCTTGGCAGACCTCGCGGGGGTGATTAAGCGCCTGACCGATGCGAATGCGCAGAAAAATCTGGCCACCAAGGCGCCGCTCTTGCAGAAGATTCGCAATGTGGGGATGGATTGTTCGTACAAGGGCGTGAATGCCGTTGTTGCCTTTACGGCGACGACGGCCGACGAAACTTCTGCCACGCAACTTCGGGATTTTTTGCTTGGTTGGAAGGGATTGCTGACGCAGATGATGCTCCCGATGTTTACCCAGAAGCCCGATTCCTCCACTGCCGCCATGGTCACTTCGATCGCTTGCGAAGCGAAGGGGAAGGCGGTCTCCATGTCGCTTGAGGTTACGCCCGAGCTTGGCGCGAAGGTGGTCAAGGAGTTCCAGGAAATTGCCGAGCGTCAGGCGGCCGAAGCCTCCGTCTCCGTTGATGTCGAAGGATTGGACGACGAAGAGGAGGATGACGACGCTGAGCCGATGTCCGAGGAAGAGGCGCGCAAGATCTTGGACAATCTTGACGTGAAGTAAAAGCACTCTTTTGTCACGCCTAGAAACGTTTGCCCGCCCGGTGACATGTCGCCGGGCGGGTCGTTTTTGAGGTTGAGGGATTTTTGGAGCCCTTCGCGGGCGAACGCTCACTCGGCGTAGAGCGTCTGCGGCGCCGCACGAAGGATCGTGAGGTCGAGCGCATCCCCCGGCCGAAGGCCGTCAGGCGCAGTGAAGATGACGATTTTGTTGGATGATGTGCGCCCGGACCATTTGGCTTTGTTGCGCAGGCTGGGGCCTTCGGCGAGCACGCGCTGCACCGTCCCTACGAGGGCTTGGTTGAGCAATGCCCCGCGGACGTCTTGATCGCTCAGAAGGATTTGATTGCGGCGGGCCTTCTCGGCTTCGGACACATCGTCCTCCCACGTGGCGGAGAGCGTTCCCGGGCGAGGGCTGTATTTGAAGATGAAGGCGTTGTCGAAGTGCGCCGCCTCCATCAGTGTGCGGGTTTCTTGGAAATCTTCCTCCGTCTCACCCGGGAATCCGACGATGACATCCGTTGTGATGGCGATGTCCGGCACCGCGGCACGGAGGCGAGCCACGGCATCGAGGTAGTGCTCGCGGGTGTAACCGCGGCGCATCCGGGAGAGCACGCGCGATGAACCGCTCTGCACGGGCAAGTGGAGGTGATGGCAGAGTTTGGGTTCTTCTTGGTAAAGGCGGATGAGCTCGTCAGTGACGCCACTGGGGTGGCCACTCGTGAATCGGATGCGCTCAATGCCGGGGATGGCCGCCACGGCCTCCAAAAGGCGCGGGAAAGGCAATGTGTATCCTCCCGGTGAGGGCGGATCGTCAGCATCGAAGGCCGGGGTGCGCAGGCCGTAATTCATGATGGATTGGCCCAGCAGGGTGACTTCCCGAACGCCATTTTCCGCGAGGGTGCGGATCTCGGCCAAGACATCCCGTGCCGGGCGGCTCCACTCATCCCCGCGCACGTCGGGCACGATGCAATAGGCGCATCGCCGATTGCACCCCAGCAGAATGGTGACGTAGGCAGAGAATCCGCCGTTGGGCATATGGCCGCTGGGAGCATCGGGCTGCGCGTGCAGATCGCGCAGGGCGAGGGTTGGGCGCCCTTGCAACGCGGCTTCCACGGCGGGCGCCACGCGGTCGGCGCATCGTGTGCCGATGGCGAAATCCAAGGTCGGCACGCGGCGGAAGACCTCGTTGCCCAAGCGTTGTGCCATGCATCCCATCAAGCCGATGACGCGGTCGGGGCGCTCACGCTTTGTCGCGCACAGCAACCCAAGTTTTCCGAGGGCTTTGTCTTCGGCCTTTCCCCGCACGGAGCAGGAATTGACGATCACGATATCGGCACTCGCCTCATCGGGCGCCGGCGTATGGCCGGCGTCAAGCAACGCTTTGGCCGCGGCCTCGCTTTCGCGGACGTTCATCTGGCAACCGTAGGTATGGAAGGCAAACGTGGGCATAGGAAATTCTCATTCGCAGGGTTTCGCGTGATTATATCAAATCCCCATTTCTCCCTTTTGGGACGGAACGCGTTGGGCAGGGCAAACGCATAAAAATTAGACGGAGGCAAGGAGGGTTTCGAGCAGGGAGGGGTTGAATGCGAGACGGAGACGTTTGATGCGAAGGCTTCCGCGGA
>CASDPK010000060.1 GCA_949282555.1 uncultured Lentisphaeraceae bacterium
CCATCTCATTGAAAGGAAGCACCGCAAATGAAGCTTTTCAACGCTTTTCCACATGCCCAACAGCTTAAGGCACCGTTGCAATTGAGTTGCAAACGGCATCCCTTTTTTTGCCCCCACGATTTCTGACTTCCCCCCTTTGGAGGTACCACATGGTGATTCCTGCACGAATGGGGAATTTGTAGTAAAATGGAAGGGTTCTTGTTTCTTCTTTACTCCCTCACGGGCCAGGAGACGGATTATGGGCGGCTTTTTCGGCGTGGTGGCGCAGCAAGGCTGCGTGGCGGACGTGTTTTACGGCACGGACTACCATTCGCATATGGGTACGGTGCGCGGAGGCATGGCGTTCTACGCCGGCAACGCGTTCCATCGGTCCATCCATAACATCCAAAACGCGCAGTTTCGCGCACGCTTTGAGAGTGCGGCCAAACGGTTTGCAGGGCTGAGCCCGAACTATGGCATCGGAGTGATCAGCGACCAAGACGACCAGCCAATCCTCGTGCGCTCGCACTTGGGGATGTATTCGCTGGCCTTCGTTGGCTTGGTGACCAATCTTTCCGAAATCGTCGCGGAGTTGGTGAAGGAACGAAGCACGCACTTCTGCGAATTGGGCAAGGATGGCACCATCAACACGCTGGAAGTGCTGGCAATGCTCATTAATACGCGTGACACGCTGGAGGAAGGCATCGCCTACGCTCAAAGCCGGATTGAGGGCTCCTTGTCCTTGCTTGTGCTTTCCGAGCGCGGTATCCTCTACGCGGCACGCGACCGTTTTGGACGGACGCCGGTCGTGCTTGGGAAGCGTGCCGATGGGGCCTTGGCGGTGACGATGGAGACGGCGGCGTTCCCCAATTTGGGCTACACAAGACTCCGCGACCTAAAGGCCGGGGAGATTGTCGCGATTTCGCTGGATGGCATCCGCACGGTTGACGAAGGCCGCGAGGAATCCGCCATTTGCTCCTTCCTCTACGTGTATTATGGTTATCCGGCAAGCTCTTACGAGGGCGTGGGTGTGGAGCGGTCGCGTTATCGCAGTGGCTCTTACCTCGCCAAGCGTAATCCAGTGGAGGCCGACCATGTGGCGGGCATTCCGGATTCAGGTGTTGCGCACGCGCTGGGTTACGCCTTTCAGAGCGGCATCCGCTATGCGCGCCCGTTCGTGAAGTACACCCCCACGTGGCCGCGTAGCTTCATGCCGCCGGATCAGAGCCTTCGGCAGAAGATTGCCAACATGAAGTTGTTGCCGGTGCCCGAGCTCATCGAAGGCAAGCGCCTGATCTTTTGCGACGACTCCATTGTGCGCGGGACCCAGCTTCGCAATCAGGTGGGGCGGCTCTATGAAGCCGGCGCCAAAGAGGTGCATGTGCGAATCGCCTGTCCGCCATTGCTTTATAAATGTAAATTCCTCACCTTCTCCCGGACCGAAAGCGTGATGGACCTCGTGACGCGCCGTATCATCCAAGAGATCGATGGGCCCAACGCGGACATTGAGAGCTATCGCGATCCGGATGGCGCCCCCTACAAGCGCATGGTCGAAGAGATTCGCCGCCGCTTGGGCATGACGACGCTCGCCTTCCAACGCGTGGAGGACGTGGAAAATGCCATCGGCATTGGGAAGCGCATCTGCACGTATTGCTGGACCGGGGAGGACATCTCGCTGGCCGGGCATGGCGGGTGCAAGGGACACTGTGCCGCCTGCGGCGATACCTGTGCGATGAAGAAGCGGGTTGAGAGCCGTGGCGAAAAGTAAAGTCCGAATCGTCGAACGTCTTGAAAGTTACGTCATCCCGCTCATCCAGCAGGAAGGCGCAGACCGCAATGTCGTCGGGTTTTGGCCGAAAGCGCTCTTGACATTGCTCAAGGGGATTTCCAAAATCTATGGTGGCGTGGTGTGGTTGCGCATGTGGTTTTTCCGCATTGGCGTGTTGCGACGCTGGCCCTTGGGTTGCCAGGTCATCAGCGTGGGCAACGTGACCGCCGGCGGCACGGGCAAGACTCCTGTCGTGGAAATCTTTGCCCGAGAACTCACCCGGCAGGGACGCAAAGTCGCCATTCTTTCACGAGGCTATCGGCGCAAGGAAAAGCCCTTCCTGCAACGCTTGTTCTCCGATACCATTGAGCCTCCGCTGGTGGTGAGCGACGGTCGCCGCGTATTGCTCGACTCCGAAACCGGCGGCGATGAACCTTACATGCTCGCCAGCAATCTGCCCGGCGTGGTGGTGCTGGTGGATCGTAACCGCGTGAAGTCCGGACGCTATGCCGTGCGAAAATTCGGTTGCGACACGCTCGTGCTCGACGATGGTTTCCAATATCAACGGCTCAAACACTCGCACGACATTGTCTTGGTGGACAAGACCAACCCCTTCGGGAACGGGCACTTGCTCCCCCGAGGCGTTCTCCGCGAAGGCGTCCAGAATCTCCGCCGCGCAGACTTCATTTTCATCACAAAGAGCGATGGCAACTCCGAAAAACTTCGCGCACAAATACGAAAGCTCAACCATCACGCGGAAATCATCGAGTGTCGCCACGCCCCCAAACGTCTGCGCAACGTTTACGCCCAGGGCGGACGCGATCTCTCGTGGCTGAAAGGCAAAAAGATTCTCGCGCTTTCAGGCATCGCCGTTCCGCAAAGTTTCGAAGGCTTCCTCCGGAGTTACGGCGCCGAACTCATCGAGTGCGTCCGTTACGCCGACCACCACCGCTATGCCACACAGGAAGTCATCAACGTCGTGAACCGTGCGGCCGACCTCGGATGTGATGCGCTCGTGACCACCGAGAAGGACGCCGTGCGTTTCCCGAAACTTTCTTCCACCGCCGTCCCCGTCTACTACCTGCGCATCGAGATCGAGATTCTCAAGGGCGCGGAGAACTTCCACGACGCCGTGCGGCACATCTGCTTCAAACCCCTCAAGAAGCCCGAGGATGGGCAATAACGGCAAGGCCCCATGAGACTGCTGGGGAAAGTGGGCGTCGTAAGCGCAATGACCGGCATCAGCCGCGTCTTCGGCTTGGTGCGCGAGGCCGTGATGGCCCACTACTTCGGCACCTCCACACTGCAAAGCGCCTTCGTCATCGCCTTCCGCATCCCGAACCTCTTCCGCCGGTTGTTTGGGGAAGGTGCGTTGGGCGCGGCCTTCATCCCCGTGTTCGCGGAAATCGAACGCACCGAAGGACGCGCACGCGCCCAGCTCTTTGTGGCGCGAATCCTCGGATTGATGGTTTGTGCGCTGGGCCTGATCATTGGCATTGGCGTGGCGCTCAGTTTCGGGGTGGAGCGATGGTGCGGCGAGGCTTCGCGTTGGAGCGAGGCCATGCCGCTGATGCGCATCATGCTCCCCTACGCGTTGCTGATCTGTATGGCGGCGATCCTTTCGGCCATCCTCAACGTTCATGACCGTTTCGCCATCGCGTCCCTCACGCCCGTGGTGCTCAACATCGTTTGGATCGTTGCCCTCCTTGGTGTCTGCCCCTTTCTTCCGGAAGAAGGTTACTGGCGGATCGGGGCCGTCAGCTGGGGCATTCTGCTGGCCGGGTTCGCCCAAATCGCGTTTCAACTCCCCGAACTCCGACGCGTGGGCTATCGGTTCCGCCTCTCATTCGCGGGATGGCGTGCCTCTCCCTACATTCGGCAAGTCTTGTTGCAGATGGGGCCCGCCTCGTTGGGAATCGCCCTCGCGCAAATCAACATCTGCATGGATGGTTGGCTCGCCTTCTATGGCGCCACCTGGGCCCCCTCGGCCTTGGAATACGCCGACCGCATCATCTATCTTCCCCTTGGCCTGTTCGGCAC
The DNA here is from genome assembly GCA_949282555.1 of uncultured Lentisphaeraceae bacterium. Classification (GTDB taxonomy): domain Bacteria; phylum Verrucomicrobiota; class Kiritimatiellia; order RFP12; family DVOR01; genus Spyradenecus. The sequence goes on from CASDPK010000060.1 coordinate 3,788, forward strand.
CGCCTTCGCCACGGTTCTCCTGCCCACCTACAGCCGCCAAGCGGCCCAAGGCGACTTTGCCGATCTCACCGCCACCATGACCCGTGCGCTTCGCAGTCTCCTCTTGGTCATGGCACCCATGGCGCTGGGACTTATGGCCTTGGCGACGCCTACGGTTGCGCTCATTTACCAACGTGGGGCCTTCGGCGATGATTCCGTGCTTTGGACCGCCCGTGCCGTGGCCGCCTACGCTCCCGGACTGCTCGTTTTCTCCGCCAACAAGGTCATTGTTCCCGCCTTCTATGCCCGCAAGGATCTGCGAACGCCCGTACGGGTGGCCTCCTGCTGTATCTTTGGGAACTTCGCGCTCAACCTCCTCTCCGTTCTCTTGCTTCCCGAAGGATGGCGGCACGTTGGCATCGCGCTCAGCACCGTTGTCAACTCCCTGGCGAATACGCTTATCCTCACCATACTCCTCCGCCGGCAAGGTCTTGCCCCGGCCCTCCGCCCTCTCCTCTTTACGCTCTGCCGCACACTCCTCGCCGCAGGCATCATGGCCTTTGCCGTCGGCTGGGCCCACCATTCCCTCTCCACGCGGGGGCTCCCCCTCCTCCTCTCCCTTCCCCTCTCCATCGCCCTTGGCGCTGGCGTTTACTTCGCGCTTATCGCCATGCTTGAGCCCAAGGCCCTCCGCGAAGCTTTGGCCGATTTTCCCCTTCGCCGCAGACGCAAGAAGTAGACGCGAGGGGCATCCCTCCAGCCCCTCACCTCCCGTGATGCACTACATCCCGCTGTGACTTATAGTGCATCGCATGTCGAGGTACGGAGCGTCTCGCCAATACCTCCCCGAAACTCCCCAACGCGTCAGGGCAAACGCATAAAAATATAGTGACAGGAAGACGGGTGTGAGAAAATAGAGGAATGGATACTTACGATTTGATGGATGAGGGCGTTTTGGCGATTT
>CASDPK010000061.1 GCA_949282555.1 uncultured Lentisphaeraceae bacterium
CGCCGCCTCATCAAGCGTCCCAGAACCAGACAACCTGCCATAACGCAGAGAAGTCCCCTTCTCCAACGTCCACACCTCATCCCCTTGTTTCCACATCAAAACAGGAGAGGGATCATCGCGCCACGCCCAATGCTCCGGGTTCGAGGCGACCAACCGATCCAACCGCGCCGCGGCATCCGGTTGCTTCATCATCCAAATCAGCGGCGCCGACACGCCCGGCCCATTGGAAATCGGCAACGCAATCGGTTGTTCCGTGGGGAAGGCGAAGGAACGCCCCCGTTCGTCTGGTGGCAACTCAGAAAATATGATAAACATGACAAGCAGGCAGAGTCCGCCCCACCACATTCCCACCGCGAGTGGAACGCCCACAAAAAGTGCCACCAACCCCTCTCGGAAACGACGCTGAAAAAGGCGAAAGATCCCCCACAACCCCCTCCATAAAATGAGAGATGGCATCACAAGAAAAAAGAACAGCAGAGACAGTGCGTGTGCTCCCCTTCGCAAACCCAGTGGGAAAGCATCCCACACAACGATCGCCAGCAAACAAAATTCCACGGCGAGGCAAATCGTCACCGGCCACGACAATGCCCGCATCAACCACGACAACGGCAAGAACACACGCTTCATATCGTCATTATGACAAAGCACTACCCCGTACGCAACTTCCCCATTCTGAGATTTCAGAACAAGAAGCAATTCTCCTCCGCCGGTTGTTTCCGTCCATGAAGACGCGTATACTTCCCGTCAGCAAAGGAGTTCGCCCAATGAGAAGCAATCGAAGAGACTTCCTCGTTTCCATGACCCTCGGACTGACCGCCGCGGCCGTTCCCGTGGGTGCCACCACCCCACAAACCACCAAACAGACCTCTCTGCGATTCCGGGAGGGCAAACCGTTCCGCATCGTCCAAATCACCGACACCCATTACATCCCCGGCGACAAGCGTTGCGCCCAAGTGGACGAAATGCTTGAAAAAGCTTTGGACGAAGACAAGCCCGACCTTGTGATCCATACCGGCGACTGCGTGACAAACAGCCGCATGAAGGAGGGCTGGGATCGCTTTGCCGGAATCTTTGCCAAACGCGGCGTCCCCTTCGCGGCCGTCATGGGCAACCACGATCACGAGGGGAAACATTCGCGCAAAGCCATCGTGGAATATGTTTCACAACTCCCCGGCTCCCTCACCCAAAGCGGCCCGGAAGATCTCCCCGGTTATGGGAACTACACCTTGCCGATCCTCGCGCCGAATGGGCAAAGCGTGCGTTTCGTCCTCTATCTCATGGATTCCCGAACCTATGCCAAGGACACGATTCTCAAAGCGGTCAAAGGCATTGGGAAATACGGTTGGTTCTCCCCACTGCAAGTGCAATGGTTCCGCGAGCAAGCCGCCGCCTTCCGCAACGCCAACGGCGGAACGCCCGTTCCCTCCGCGGCGTTCTTCCACATTCCCCTGCCGGAATACTACGAAGCGTGGAGGCAGGGTGACGTTGCCCTCGTTGGTGAAATGCGCGAACGCAGCAAAACCACGCCCATTTGCAGCCCCAACGTGAACACCGGCATGTTCTACGCCATGCTCGAAAGCCGTTCAATGCTCTGCACCTTCTGCGGGCACGACCACGACAACGATTTCGCTGGGCGGCGCCTCGGCGTCGGCCTCGCCTACGGACGTTTCACCGGCGGAACCAATACCTACCAGCACTGGGAAAACGGCGTGCGCGTCATCGACATCGCCCCCGATGGGCAGGCCCTCACCACCTTCACGCACCTCCGTTCCGGGACGTATGGCCCCAAGGCCACCTTCCAACACGCCTGAACCTCCTAGGGTTCATCAAAAAGGTGTTGCAGAAGAGAGTACTTTTGTCGTACAATGGCCCCAATTTGGTTGGGCACCGGAATGTCTCCGGTGAAACCATATGCGAAGAAGGTGAGACGATGAAAGACTGTATGGATCTGGAGGCTCTGCATCGCCGTATTCATAAGGTGATCGGCCAGTGCAACGGCATCGACCGCATGATCGAGCGGAATGTTCCCTGCGAGGATATTCTCCTTCAGGTCAGCGCCGCGAAGAGCGCCCTGCACAAAGTCGGACAGGTGATTCTTGAAGGGCACCTGCGCCACTGCGTCCGCAACGGCATCGAAAGCGGAAACGCCGATGAGACGATCGCAAAGTTTGCCCAGGCAATCGAATATTTCTGCCGCATGAAGAAGTGAGTCCTCCTCGGGGAGGACTCGCTTTCTATCGGAAAGTGAAAGCAAAGGCCCTCGGCGGAATGCCGGGGGCCTTTCTGCGTCCATTGAAGACTCACTTCTCATCCGTGCTTGACGAATGGAGAGAGCGCCCGCATCTCCGCCACCACCTCGGGGCAATGGTGCAGGACGTAGTCAATCTCCTCTTCCGTGGTGTATCGGCTGAGGGAGAAGCGGATGGACCCATGCACCGCCGTGAACGGCACCCCCATGGCGCGGATCACATGGCTTGGCTCCAAACTCCCGGCGGCGCAAGCGGAACCGGAGCTGGCGCAAATGCCGCGATCGCTCAAATGGTAGAGCACGCTCTCACCCTCAATGTACTCAAAGGAGACATTGAGCGTGTTGGGCACACGATGCGTCCGCGAGCCGTTCACCCGGCTGTCCGGGCACGTGGCGAGCAAGCCCGCCTCCAACTTGTCGCGCAAGCGGGCGATGCGCAGCTCCGAACCATCGGTGAGCGCCGCCTTGGCCAGCCGGCACGCCACACCCATGCCCACGATGTAGGGGACATTCTCGGTGCCGCCGCGGCGGCCGCGCTCCTGATGGCCGCCGATGACATACGGCTTGATGCGTGTGCCGCGGCGGACGTAAAGCACGCCAACGCCCTTGGGGGCGTGCATCTTATGCCCCGCGACCGTCAGCAAATCCACGGGCGCCTCGCGCACGTCAATCGGCACCTTCCCGGCGGCCTGCACGGCATCGGTGTGCACCGTGGCCCCGGCGGCCTTGCCCAGCTCGGCGATGCGCCGAATGGGGAAAAGCACGCCCGTTTCGTTGTTGGCCCACATCACGGAAACCAGTTTCGGGCCGGGGTGCGCCGCCAAGGCCGCCTCATAGGCCGCCATGTCGAAGAGCCCCTCGCCATCCACGCCGATTTCCACCACCGTGTGCCCCATCTCGCGAAGGCGCAGACACGGCCCCAGCACGGCCGGATGCTCCACACGGCTGGTGATGATGGTCCCGGGTTTCCCCCACGCGGCCGCGACCCCGAAGAGCGCGTGATTGTCGCCCTCCGTGGCGCACCCGTTGAAGACGATCTCCTCGGGATGCTCCGCGCCCAAGAAATCCGCCACTTCCTCGCGTGCGGCTTCCAAAGGGCGGGCCACCTGCCCGCCAAAGGCATGCATGCTGGAAGGATTGCCCCAAAGCTCCGTGAAGAAGGGCATCATCGCCTCGATCACTTCGGGCGCGGGGCGGGTGGTGGCATTGTTGTCAAGGTAAACGGTCTTCATGCGAAGAACCTCCTCAGCCAAAAGATGGCAAACCGCTTAGACCATTTCGACCGTAAGCGCGGGATCGACGAATTCGTGCAGGGCCTTCGCCACGAGATTGTCGCGCGTGAGCGCCGCGCTGCGGCACCCCGCGCACATCCCGCGGAACGCGATGCGCACCACGTCGCCATCCACATCGATCAGCTCCACGTCGCCGCCATCCTTCTTCAGCACGGGGCGCACCTGCTCCTCCAGCGTCCGCTCGATCAGCTTGATCCGCTGCAACGTGGTGAGGCGCTTGGGCTGAGCCTCCGGGGCCGGGGCCGCCGCGGCGGCGTGGTTCACCTCATCGACGATCTCCTGAATCCGATCGCGGCACATCCCGCAACCGCCGCCCGCCTTGCAGAAATTGGTCACCTCTTCCACGGAATGGAGGTGGTTCTCGCGCGTGACGCGCTCAATCTCGGCTTTGGACACGCCGAAGCACGTGCAAACGATCTCATCGTTCACCTGCACCACGTTCTCCTCGCCGGTGCGGTAATTGTGGATGGCCGCCTCCAGAGCCTCACGCCCCATCACCGAGCAGTGCATCTTCTGATCCGGAAGGCCGCCGAGATAATCGGCAATCTCGCGATTCGTGATCTTCTCGGCCTCCTCCACGGTCTTCCCGATCACCATCTCCGTGAGGGCAGAGCTGGAAGCCACGGCGCTGGCGCACCCGAACGTTTGGAACTTCGCCTCGGCAATGCGGCCATCGGGCCCGAGCTTGAACATGAACGTGAGCGCGTCGCCGCACGCCAACGAGCCCACCGTGGCCTTCCCATCAGGGTGCTCAATGGTGCCGACGTTGCGCGGATGGCGAAAATGGTCCATTACCTTGTCCGTATAGTCCCACATGGCTGTGGCTCCTCTCTTTTTGACCTCAAAGTATAGCACAGTGGCCACCCCACTGCGGACTCCACCGTGGAAGGCTCCGTATCTGATTCCGCTCAAAAAAGATGAGAAAGGGGAAAAGGGAGGAAAAGGCCGGAATAGAGGGGAAATGTGGGGATTTCGGCGCGGCGGAAATGTTCAGAAAG
>CASDPK010000062.1 GCA_949282555.1 uncultured Lentisphaeraceae bacterium
CCATCTCATTGAAAGGAAGCACCGCAAATGAAGCTTTTCAACGCTTTTCCACATGCCCAACAGCTTAAGGCACCGTTGCAATTGAGTTGCAAACGGCACGCAAACGTGAAAGATGAAACTGTCCAGCGCCAAGCTGGGACAACAACCACCTGTTCTTCCCACAAAAAAAGGCGCTCCCCGCTGGGAGCGCCTTTTACAGGCCATATCATCCATCGCCGGAAACAAACGCCGGCGATGGATGTCCATGCTTAGCCCTGGACGATGTGTGCGCCCTGAGACGGCTTGATGAGCTGGCAAACGGGTTCGTCGCCGAACTTGGCCTTGTAAGCCGCCGTGATGGTGGCCGCGATCTTGTCGGCCGCTGTGGGATCGACCAGCAGGCAGCAACTGCCGCCGAAACCACCACCGGAAAGACGGGCACCGTAGACCTCAGGGATGGTCTTGGCGATATCGACGATAGCGTCGAGCTCTTCGCAAGAGTTCTCGAACCAATGGCGGCTCGACTCGTGGGAATCGAACATCAGCGCACCGAAGGCCTTGAGATCGCCCTTCGCGAGAAGTTCCGCGCCCTGGAGCACACGCTCATCCTCACCGATCGGATGGACGGCACGCTTCGCGACGGTCTCATCGAGGCCGCCATGGTAGAGCACCCACTCGGCCATCGTCACGTCACGCAGATGGGTGACGGGCTTGCGGAGGATGCCGGCGAAGTACTTGGCGGCATCCTCACACGCTTTGCGGCGAGAGGCATACGCGCCATCGACGAGGGCATGCTTGGCGTTGGACTTGACCATCATGAAGGCGACGGTGGGGCCCATGGAGACGGTCTTGAAGACGTTGGTGCGGAAGTCGCTCTCAACGAGTGCGCCTTCCTGGCCATACATGGAGGACGCCTGGTCAAGGAGGCCGCAGGGGCAACCGGCGAAGGTGTGTTCCGCCTTCTGGCCGATCTTGGCCATCGTGGTCTTGTCCTTCTCAATGCCATAGAGCTTGGAGAGCGCAAGCACGGTGCACATCTCAAGCGCGGCGGAGGAGGAAAGGCCGGCGCCGAGAGGAATGTTGCCGAGGAACATGCCCTTCCAACCATGGGGCGCGGCGGCGGGATTGCCGTCGAAGAGCCAGTTGAAGGTGCCGTTCACGTAGTTCTGCCACGTCATTTCCTTGGCCGGGGCACAGGTGGCCGTGGTGAACTTCGCGGTTTCCATAAGGTCCGCCGCCGTCAGTTCGCAGGTGGCGTCCGCCGTGGGGCTCACCGCGAAGAAGGTGCCCTTGTCGATGGCGGAGGAGAAAACGTAGCCTTCGTTGTAGTCGGTGTGGTTGCCAAGCACTTCAATGCGGCCGGGGGCGTAGGCGACGATCTGGGGCTTCTCGCCGTACATCGCCTGGAACTTGCCGATGAGTTCGTCGTAAACTTCCTGATTCTGCATAATCTGAACTTTCTTCTTAAGGGGTTGTGACAAAATGGGGATTACTTCACCTTTTCCTCAATGCCGGCCTCAGGCTTGGAGAAGCAGACGGAGTAGAGGAACATGTAGGCGAGCATGACGCCGGGGACGATGTAGGAGAACATATAGCCGATCGTTTCGGCGAGGTACCCCTGCACCAGCGGGAAGATGCCGCCGCCGACGACCATCGTCATGAAGAGGCCGGAAGCCGCCGCCGTGTACTTGCCGAGCTTCTCGGTGGCGAGGTTGAAGGTCGAAGGCCACATGATCGATGTGCAGAGACCGCAGAGCGCGAACAGCAGACCCGTGAGCGGCACCTGAACCATCTCGAAGCCCTTGCCGGTGAAGACGGGCATCGTGGCCATCACCTTCGTGGCCAGCGTGCCGGCAATGATGAGAAGAATCGCGGCGCCCGTGGTCACGGCCATCAGGATGCGGGAGGAAACCTTGCCGCCGATGATGGCGCCAATGATGCGGCCCACGAGCATCAGGAACCAATAGGTGCCCGCAACGGCGCCGGCAATCGTGGCGGCGTTCTTCACGAGGTCAGGATTGCCGCTCGTCATCAGGGGACCGGCCTTGTCGGCAAGCCACAGATTCAGCGTCGCGGGGATTCCGATTTCCACGCCCATGTAGGCAAAGATGGCGATGACGCCCAAAAGGCAGTGACGGAAGCGGAGCGGCGCAAGGATCGGAATCTTCTCGGTGGTCACCGACTGTTCGGGATCTTTGATCGCGATCTGGGAGAGCACGACCAACGCTGCAGCGAAGACCGCCATCGCAATGTACATGACGAGGTTGAGATCGGCCAGCTTCGTATCTGCGGACACCGAACCGATCAACGCGCCCACCAGCATCGGGGTGGCCGTGCCGGCGAGGGAGTTGAAGGTCATGCCCGTCATGTTCAGCTGGTTGCCGCGATTGCCGCCGCCGCCCAACAGGTTGAGCATCGGGTTCACCACCATGTTGAGCAGGCACATGGAGAAACCGGCGATGAAGGCACCCGCGAGGTAGACGCAGAAAGGCACAATCATCGAGGTTTCCGTTCCGGGAACCTTGCCGGAGACGAACTGGATGGCCACACCGATGAGGCCAAGGGCCACGCCCACCATCGCCGTCTTCTTATAGCCGATCTTGCCGAGCAGGAGGCCACCGGGGATGCCCATAAAGAAGTAGGCCAAGAAGTTCATCATGTTGCCCATCATGCCCAGCACGTTCGAGCCATCAATGCCCGGCTGCGCCTTCCAGACAACACCCATCGGCGCGGCAAGGTTCGTCACGAACGAAATCATGCCGCAGAGGAAGAACATCGTGATAACGGCGACCCAATTGACGCCGGGTTTCTCTTGTGTAGACATACTACGTGTTACTCCATTTGAGGGATTGAAGAACCCGAACGCTCAGCGCTTGGGAAAACGGAACTCGGTGATCGAGCGGAAGGTCTCGCCCGGGCGAAGAATGATTGAGGGGAATTCGGGATGGTTCACGCTGTCAGCGAAGTGCTGGGTTTCCAGCGCCACGCCACCGCAAGGTCCCGTCGGCCCCTCCGGTGTCTGCATCCCCTCGGGAATGTAGAAGCCGGAATAGACCTGCATTCCGGGCTGATCGGTCCAAACCTCCAAGCTCAACCCGTCAGGCGAGGTGAGCGTGGCGGCGTGCCCAAGGACGCCTTCCGGATGATCCAGCACGAAATTGTGGTCATAACCCGCGCCGTAGCGAATCTGATCGTCATCGGCGTTCGCACGCTCAGCCAGTGTGTGCGGGGTGGTGAAATCAAAGGGTGTCCCCGCCACAGGCGCCAACTCGCCCGTGGGAATGAGGCCGGCGTTCACAGGCGTATAGCGCGAGGCGTTCACCTGCAAGGTGTGATCCATCGCATCGCCCTGCGCGCATCCCTTGAGGTTCCAATAGGCGTGCTGGGTCATGTTCACCGGCGTGGGGGCGTCGGCGGTGATATGGTAGATGATGCGCCACGTATTCTCGGGCGTGAGCACATAAATCACTTCGGCGTGAACCGCACCGGGATAGCCCTGATCGCCATCCGGCGAATCCAACTCCAAGAAGAGGCATGCATCGTCTTCCCCAAAGAGCGGACTGTCCGCATTCGCGGCGGTACGCGCCCACTCGGGCACCAACGTCTCCGTGCCCTTGAAGAACGCCTTGAGCTTCCACATCTTGGCATTGAAGCCAACCTCACCGCCATGCAGTGCACAGGGGATGCCACCCGGAGCGTTGTTGGTGGCCAGCTCATAATCCTTGCCGTCGAGCGTGAAGCGCCCATAAGCGATACGGTTGCCCACACGCCCGATCAACTGACCGAAATACGCATCCTTCAAGATGCCCTCCATCGTGTCGGGCCCCACGATCACGTTGCGAGGCTTGCCGTCAGGCCCCGGCACAACGAACCGACGCACCGTGCCGCCGTATTCCAGCACCTCCAGCTCTGCGCCAAGCCCATTCTTCAAAGTGTACTTCAACACAGTAGTGCCGTCCGGCAATTTCCCGAACTGCTCAACCTCCACAATCGGATCGGGCTTCAGGGTCTCTTCGTCCATAATGCGCTCCTCTTCAATCATTCGGAACTCGGCGGGGCTCCGTGCCCACCGCCATGTTGAGGCTTATGATACGCTTCCCCGCCACCAAAAGCAAGCGCGAAATGGAAACATGGAGCCCTTGCCGTTTGCAACTCAATTGCAACGGTGCCTTAAGCTGTTGGGCATGTGGAAAAGCGTTGAAAAGCTTCATTTGCGGTGCTTCCTTTCAATGAGATGG
>CASDPK010000063.1 GCA_949282555.1 uncultured Lentisphaeraceae bacterium
GCCCCCCGGGGGGCGGGAGGGGAACCCCCTCCCTCTGCTTCGCCTTCCTTCCTTTCTGACGGCTCCGACGGCCTGTTGCGTTATATTGTGCAAAAGGCATCTTTCACGTTTGCGTGCGAATCCGATTGCAATGTTTGGGGGAATGGGGTAGAATGGCCTTAACGTGAGAGGATAGGTTCTGGAGACGTATCATGAAAATACTTGTGGATGCCAACCTGCCCTTGGGCAGAACGCTGTTTGGGACATTGGGGGACGTGACGCTGGTTGACGGTTCACGCCTTACGCGTGAGCAGATCGGCAACGCTGAATTGCTGATGCTGCGGGATACGCCCTTGAACGCCGCCCTGCTGGAAGGCTCATCCGTTCGGTTCGTGGGTTCGGCCATCACGGGCACGGATCACATTGACAAGCCCTGGATGGCGAAGGCCGGCATCCGGTGGGTCAACGCGCCCCGTGCGAATGGGGAAAGCGTGGCCGATTACTGTTTGGCCGCACTGCTGGAATATGCCCATATGCGGCACCGAACCTTGGCGGGAACCACGGTGGCGCTGATTGGGGTAGGGTGGATCGGCTCGAAGGTTCGCGCGCGGTGCGAGGCATTGGGAATGCGGGTGCTCTGCTGTGATCCGCCCCGACGGAACAATCCTCGGGATGTGGAGGCGCAGGGCTTCCTTTCGTTGCCGGAGGTGGTGTCGGAGGCGGACTTCGTCATTCCCTTCGTCCCCCTCACACGCGAGGGCGCTTACGCCACTTGGCATCTCTTGGATGCGGAGGCGCTGGAAGGCATGAAGTATGGGGCGGTGCTTGTCAATATGGCGCGTGGCGCGGTTTGCGACACGGAGGCCACGATTGCGGCGCTTCGCTCGGGGCGTTTGGCCGATGGCATCTTTGACGTTTGGGAGGGCGAGCCCGACTTCTCCCCGGAATTGGCCAGCCTCGCGTTCCTGGCCACGCCGCATCTTGCCGGGCACTCTTACGAGGGAAAGGTCAATGGTACGGTCGCGATTTACCATGCGGCCTGTGATTACCTTGGCCGCCGCCCCGCCATTTCCCCCACCTTGCCCCCGCCGATCGTGCCGCGCATCGTGATTGACGCCGGAGGCCAATCGGAGGAGGAGATGCTTTGGTTCGTCACCCAGAAGCTCTCAATGATTGTGGCGGATCATCTTGCGTTCACGGATCTCTTTTCGCTCAGTCAGACGGCGCGCCGCCGTCGGTTCGTCACCTTGCGCAGAACCTACCATTACCGCCGCCAATTTTGCGCCACCACGGTGGCGATCCGCCATGGAACGCCCGGACTTTTCGCGAAGTTTGAGGGGCTTGGCTTCAAGACGGAAGCGCTTTGATCCGAAACCGCGTGAGGCTTGCGCGCCGCGGTAGTCTATGCTATCTTATAAACATCCTAAGGAGTTCACTCATGGCTGACAAGAAACCCTTTATTGCCGCCCGTTTGCGCAATCCCGCCGAGGAGATCGCGACCAAGAAGCACGCCACCGCGAAGACGGATTGGATTGGTGGGGCGTGTGCCATTGTGGCGTTTGCCCTTGCGGCGGCGACGGTGGTGTTCCTTTGGCTTGATTTTGACACCGTCACGACGTTCATCGGCAAGTGAACGCTCCAAACACCGAGGCCTTCGGCAATGGCCGTGGGGCGGTGACGGCCCTTTGTGCCGTCTGCTTGGTGGTTTGGTTCATTCAATGCCAGGTGCAGGGCCTTCCGTTGCCTTCGGGCGCGGGGGGCCTTTCGTTTGACGGGGTGTTGCGGGGTGTTTTTGGGTTGGATGCGGCGGCGCTTGCCGATGGGGCATGGTGGCAGCCAGTCACGTACGCCTTTCTCCATGGAAGTTGGGCCCATTTGGCGGCCAACCTGTTTGGCCTTTGGTTGACGGGGGGAACGCTGACGGCGTGTGTTGGAACATGGCGGTTCCTGTGGTTGTTCGCGTTGGGCGCTGTGGGCGGCGCGGTGGGATTTTTGTTGAGCGCGGCCTTTGATTCGCGCATTCCGGCAGGCACGGTGTGCGTGGGGGTTTCGGCTGTCGTGGCGGCGTGCATCGGCGCGGTGACGACGCTGGCCCCGAGGGGGCGGGTGACGCTTTGGTTGGCAGTTGTCCCCGTCCCATTGCGTGCTGGATGGTTGCTTCCTTTGTTCCTTGCGTTGTTTCTCTATGAAGCGTGGGCGTGGCCGGCGCATACGGCCTACGGCGCCCACCTTGGCGGGTGGGCCGTAGGGTTGCTGTGCGGGTTGGCGTGGCGGAGGGGAATGCGGTGAGCGCGTCACTTCCCCGGTGACACTTCCACCCGGAAGAGCGTTGTGGAGGCACTCATCGGCAAGGCGAGCGTGAGCTCGCCTGCATTCCCCGCAGGGGCGGCGACGGAGGGAGCCAAAGGCGTTCCTTCAAGGGTTACGGCTTGCAGGCGCACGCCTTCGGCGAATAGTGCGGGCGTTCCGTCTGCGTTCCGAACACGAACCGTCACGTTCATGGATGCCGTTTCCGGAGAGGGCACGATGGCGGTCACGCCAAAGTCATAAGCGAACCTCACCGTTTCTTGGGCCGTACGGGCATTGGAAGCCACGGGGATAAGGCCATCAAAGCATTGCAAGGCTTCACGGGCCTCCGTCTCCGAGAGGGAGACAAGGGTTCCTTCGCGTATTTCTGCGGCGGAAACCGCGAAGGGGACACCATCCCCAATCCCCATGGCTTCGGCCATGGAGATCAAGCGTTCGGTGGAGGGATCGCCCATAGGCCATGCTTCGGCATTTTCCGGGATGGGGCCAATGGAAAGAGTGAGCTTTGTCCCGTCATAGGCCGCCCGGGCGGTTTGGTTGTTGAGACGATAGGTTTTCCCTTCCCAGTAGGCGGAAGCATCCTCTGCGACGGTCACGGAAGCCGTATGTCCATTAGAGAAGAGTTCCACGCATTCGACCGCCGAGAAATCGGGCAGCTCAACTTCCGCCCCACGCGCGACGACAAGACGGTCAAAAGCTTCGATTGTCGCGGCCTTGAGATCTGGGCGACCTTCCAAGCGCAAGGTCGAGACTCCTTTCACCGTTCCGAATTTCGAAGGCGCGAGCGTTCCTGAGAAGGTTCCACCCGCCAAGGTGAGCGTGGCATTCCCCAAGACGACGGTGTTGGTGCCGACGCATCCGGCGTAAATGTCGTTCGGGAAGGAGACCTCGGGTGCATTGATTCGGACGGAGGCATTTCCCTCCGTGGTGGCCCCGCCGTAAATGTCGCGTTGGTTGAGATCCGCACCAACGATTCTCATGCCAAAGGTCCCGGAAATCCCTTCCGGGATATCCACCTCCACACAGGTTGATCCGCGGATGACGCTGAAGGCCGAGTTGGTCGAGGAGGTGTCGAGATGGCTCCCCCCGACAAGGTTATCCCCCGAATGGAGAAGGGTGCGGACACGAACGCAGACGTTGCCCTCGATGGTGGGACGTTGAGCATCGTTGTTGTTCGCATTCACCACCCGCAGTCCACCGACAATGCGCGTGGTTACTTGTGCCGGCGCATCCACCGTCACGAGCACATTCCCTTTTACGCGGGTTTCATTCTTTCCTTCGTAGGTGGCCCCGGCAATCGCCTTTGCCGAACCTCCGCGCAACCAAAGAACCAAATTCCCCTCATGGGTTCGTGCGGGGGTCCCGCTTGACGACCAGTCCGCGCTGGCATCGCCACCACAGATCCATGCGTAATCCCCTCCGGAAATCCCCATCCAGATGTCGCCGGGATTCGTTTCGTTCTTCTTTGCCAATTTCCCACCGTAGAGGACCTCATCCGCTGAGAGTGTTCCGTCTTCGACAAAAACGGTTGTGGCGCTTCTGCCGGCATGAGGAACCCGATAGGCGTTGTTGTCGCTGAGCCCAGTGGAGGCGGTCAGGCCAGAGACGGTTGCCGCCGCACCGGGAGAAAGAAGCTCCAACGCCTCCTCCAGCCGCTTCATCGCCGCCTCCGGGCTCTGCCCCAGCGCCGCCTCCCAATCCTTCCGAGGCCGCTCCGCCCCCGGCGCCCTGATGAGCAACGCCACCATCCTCTTCCCCAACAAATCCCGCATCATCTGCGTGCCCGGCAAGCCCGACACCGTCCGCGGCTTCTCCGCCAACGTCGCCCTCACCGA
>CASDPK010000064.1 GCA_949282555.1 uncultured Lentisphaeraceae bacterium
TCGTGCTTCTCGAAAACGGCGAGACCTTTCGCCTCACGGAAGGTCTCGCCAACGCCCTCAGGGATTATCTGAAGGACGTCCGCCAAGCGCTTGGGCGCACTCGGCCACAAACCCAAGGAGAACGCAACCCGTGAAAAGTCAGCAAGACCTCGACCACACCCTTCTGATGATGTTGCTGGGTGCAGTCATTTACCTTGTCGTCCAATGCGCCTTTCTACAAAAGGCGTTTAAGCAGTTCCAAGAGGAGTGCACCAAGCGCCATGAAGACCACGTCACGAACCTTCAGGCAAAGCCACTTCCCCGCCCGTCTCACCCTCGCTGAGGGCCGTTCGTCCAAGAGCAACGCCTCGAGTTCCTCGAGGCGAGTCCTCCCAGCAGCGTCAAGCACATAGGCCTGTTGGGATGGAAGGAGCGGGTGAGGGTTCTCAAACTTACGGCACTCAAGCCGAAGCCATCCGCGCTTGCGGTATGCCTCAAGGTCACCTTTAAGCCCCTCATCTTTATTCGCCTCATGCAGGAAGATGTGCCGCTTCGAGATCCTTTGGAAAAGCGCGAGCTGATGCTTCTCTTCTTCCGTCATTCCGTTCACTCCTTTCTCACCCCATTATCCCACAATTCATGCAAGCCCCCTCCGCCCGTCCCGTATCGGCGCGCTTGCGCGCCGATCCCCCCGCCACCCGCGAAGCCCTAAGCGCCGAAGCCCGCCGCCTCGAAGCCGCCCTCGACCGCTTCCGCGTCTGGCGCAGCCAACGCGCCCAAGAGGAAGCCGCCCTCATCGCCCAACTCACCGCCCACCGCAAGCTCACCGCACAAGGCGTCGCCAAGGCCGACCAGCTGAGCGCCAAACTCTCCGGCATCCGCCTCCAACTCACGAGGGAAGCCCAAGAAGAAACGCCCACCAAATGATTGGTGGGCGTCTGGCTGAGAGCTTGGAAGTCTTGAAACTTTGCGGTCATGCAGTGACGCGGACACGGACGCGGGGCGCGGGGGCGGCGGAGGATCTCGCCTTGGCCGAAGGAATCTACGGTGTCCGCCTCACGGGACAAAGGGTTGGGCTGTTGGCCGAATGGGCACGCGCCCCCAAGGCCCACGACGGCAAGGTGTCGTTGGGCCTTTGCGCCCCCGGCGAGACGGGCTTGCCGCCCACCGTCGCCTTTGCCCGGGTGGTGAACGGTTTCGAGGAGGATCTGCGCCACATCGCCCAAGAGGACCCCACATCCGAAGATCTCCTCCCGGCCTTGGAGGCGGAGCGGGACGGCAACCTCGCCCTCTTGCGACACCTGAAGGCCGGGGATGCCGCCCGGTTTTCCCCCGCGCCATGGGAAAAAGGGATGCCGGAGGAAGCGCATGAACGGTGGGAGCGAATACGCGATGACTTGCGACGCCGCGACATGTGGCTGGCCTGCCTGCGCCTGGCGCATCTGCGCTCATGCGGAAAGACGGAGGCGTGGAAGGATGTTTGGTGCGCCTGCCTTGCCACGCGCTTGTGGGAGGACGCGGGTGGCTTGCTTGACGCGCTGGCGCCGTGGCTGGGCCCCGGGGAGGGCGCCTTGCTGAGGCAACTCACCGCCCGCTTCGACACCGCCGCATTTGAGCCACCCAAGGAAGCGCTTCGGCCACATTTGGGGTAACCCGCAAAGTTTTTCGCCCTTCTCTTTCGGATGTGGGTGGACATGCCGTCCGCCCATCATCCGAAAGGACAAAACCATGACAAAAATCACACATTCCGAAGAGTACCGCGCCGTGTTGGACGCCGCAGCGAAGATTGCCGCGACGGCGGGGCGGACGTTCTTCACGTCGGCGGATCTTTTCGCCGGCCTCGCCTTTGTTGCACCAGAGGCATTCTCCCTGATGATGGAGTTCCTCCGACTTCAACGCATCTCGCCACTCCAAGCGTTTGACGGTTCCGCCGTCAAGAATCATTCGGCGGGCGTCGACAGCCTCCTTTCCCCCGTTGGCGGGGCAATCTCAAATCTCATCGCCGCCTTGGATCCCAAGGGGACGGACGAAGTGGAGCTCCAAGCGTGGCACATTGCGGAGGCTTTCGTGGCCTTCGCGAGGAAACGCCCCGGCCATGGCTTCCTCCCCGTCGCGGAGGAGAGGCTGGCCGGGGAGATGCTCGGGATCGCCCGCCTGAAGCTTGTGGCCAACCGCCCTGTCGTCTTTTTGCGGGAGGAACTTCTCTTGGAATCCCCCGCGTGCCTTTGGACGAGTAAGTGGAGCATTTGGCTGCGCGCGAACTGGCACACCTACGTCCGCATCTCGCCCGATTACATCGACGCGGGCGACAAACGCGTCCGCGATGAGGCGCCCGTCGAGGCACTGATGAAAGCCTCGACGCTTTTGCTGTCCACTGTCGATGGGGAGCGGCGCCGTATTCCCGTCCGAGAGGTTAACCTTCCGCCCAGCATTCCAGACTATCCAGAGGTCTTCGAAACTTCCGAGGACATAGAGAACAACTGGCCACTCTTTTCCACGGAGCCGGAAGACGCAGAAGATGACATTAAGGACGATGTGGATAATGCCGAAGACGATGAGGACGACGGCGAGAATGGTGATGAAGCCTCAGTCTAAACGAAAGGAACCCACCCCATGCCAGATTTCAATCGTCTTGCCAAAACCCTCCTTTGGGGAGGCGTGTTGCTCGCCCTGTGCTGTTTGTTCGCCCGCCTGCTTGCGCGGGCGAAGCCCTTCGGTGACCGCGCCCCCCGTTCCATCGCCGCAGCACCACGTGCCACGGCACCACAGTCCATCATTGGGTTGCCGGAAGAGGACATCGCTCCCGCGCCCAAGGCTCGCGAGGCCCCGTTGCCCAAGAGTGCCCTTTTCACCCAAGAGGAGATGGAGGCCATGCCAGAGGCGCGCAGGCACCTGTTGCGCGCGTTGCTTTCCCGGCCAACGCCATAACCCCACGCCCCATCCCTGGCGCGGGACCCACGCGCCATCGTCATCGTTCCCATCATCGGCGTCCCGCGCAGGCGTGGGCGTGGCGTAGCGCCCAGCGCTAAGCATTTGCGTCTTTGCGGCCAGGGGCCTTCCCGGGGCGGCGAACCTACCACAGAGAGCGGTCAAGGGCGCGATATTGGATGGCTTCGAAGAGATGGGCGCGGGCGATGGTCTCGATGCCGGCCATGTCGGTGATGGTGCGGGCTACGCGAAGAATGCGGTCATAAGCGCGAATGGTGAGAGCGAGTTCGTCGCATGGCGGCGGCGCATGGAGTGCGTCATCCTCGAGTGTCGACCCGCCGAGGAGCTGCTCCCCATCTACGACACGCCGCAGACGCTCTTCTTCCTCGACCCGCCGTATGTCGGCACCGGCCACCTCGACAGTTACAACAACTACACGCCCGAGCGACTCGAG
>CASDPK010000065.1 GCA_949282555.1 uncultured Lentisphaeraceae bacterium
AAATGTTCTTGCAGAGCTATGACGGCGTGCTCCGCGTCTTCCCCGCGGTTCCCTCCCGCAAAACCTTTTCGGGAGCCTTCACCCTCCTTGCGCAAGGCGGCTTCCTCGTAAGCGCCGAACATCGTGAAGGCGCGGTGCGATACGTCGCCATCAAGAGCCAACACGGCGGCGCCGTGACCCTCGCCAACCCATGGGAAACGCCCTCCGTAAACGTCAACGGCACGCCGAAAAAGGCAGACCCGCAAGGACGCATCATCTTCGAGACCGAGGCAGGGAAAACCTACCTTATCGAAAACCCCACCTCCACGCTCCAAGGGAAGCTCTTCGCCCCCTTCACCGGCACCCCCAACGCCGCGCGCAAAACCTTCCGCAACCGCTCACTCGGGCTCTGAGCAAAAAGTCTACCCCGTCAATGTTCCCAATCATTTGGGCGAAACCTTCCGGCCTCGCCCAAATGATTGAAATGCCTCGACGCGACGGTTACTTCCGATCTCGCCATGCCTTGTAATCTTGCAGATCCTCATGAATCGCCTTAAGCATAAAGGTGAAGACTGCGACATCATCAATAAGGCCAATTCCGGGGATAAAATCCGGTATAAGATCAATCGGAGAGAGCACATATAGGAGCGCACCGCAAAGCGTCGCAATTGTCCTCCATGGAACTCCCTGATAACGCCTACGTGACCAATCTTTAAGAAGCTCAAAGGTAAGGCGGAAATCGTCAAAAAACTTGGCCAACGGCCCCTTCTTCATGCGATGATTCAACAACTCCTCTTTGCCAAGGAGAACATCCGCCTCGTCGCGCGTGCTGGCTTCGCTTTTCGGCGTATACTTCTCACTTGCCTCCGCGTACTCCTCCTCACTGAACTGCTTTGCCTCAATGGTGCCGACCTCCTTCTCGTACCAAGCATAGGCCTCCTCGATAAGCATCTCCATTCGGATGGCGTCAATGCCGGAATTCTCGGCGAGACGTTCCAGTTCGGCACGCTCCTGCTCGTCAATCACGCCATCATTCCGAACAAAGCGGCACGCCCGTTTCAGAAAAAGCGCCTCCGCTTCCTCTGCACAAAGTTTCAATGCGTCATTCTCAGGCTTGTTGGATTCCATCGTTGGGTTCCTTTCCGGATATGATGTCCACTGCAACCAGGAAGAAGTGGGGACATCCTGCCACCTCCCCGGAAATTATGAATTAGAGCTTTTCCCAGCGCTGATACTTGACACAGCGTTGACTGGGGCCAGAAGGGCGATTGGCATTGGCCAAACATGGTGCTGGGATAGCATTCGCCTTCACAAAGGCAGGACGATTGGCACCACCGAAAATAACCATACGTGAACCCTGCCACCATTTGCAGGTGGAACAGGCAGCGATAGAGACAGGCAACGTGCTACTCATTCTTTGGGCTCCTTCATATCGGATGATTTAGAGATCCTCAACCATTGACAGCCCTTGGGATTTCAACTCATTTGCCTCATTCACAAGGGCTTGTCCCTCCTGAACAGAAGCGTCGTGATCGGTTTTATGAATGAGGTTTAAGGCACACGTTTCCGTCGCCCGTATCAATGCTTCTTTGTCGTCCTTGCGCATAACGCACCATTCTTTCGTGACAAAATGAACACGCCCTTTCCCGTGCCTCAGCGAAGGTCTCTGGAAAAACCTGTGGGAAGGCTACGGAAAGGGCGTGCACGGTGCGCACGCACCTTCGGATGTGCCTGCAAGTCCCATAACTTTTCCAGAGTTTTCGCTGCTTGCAAGCCCCGAGGGGGCGAATTCAGTTGTGGCACCATACTAGCGCATCCCCGCAGGCGGCGCAAGTGTTTACCCACGCCGGGGGCTCTTCTGCAGTTACTGTGGGTAAGAGGGGAGACGACCGCAGTGAAAAAGAATGGCGATGCGGAAGTTGTTGAAGTTGCGAAAGCCTCGGGCGGAGGCTTTGATGGCTTGGATTTTGGAATTGAAACCTTCGGCTCGGGCGTTGGTGAGGTGGCCGCAATGGATGTAGTTGAGGAGGGGTTGGAGGTGGGAGAGAAGTGTGCGGGCGAGGCGCTCCTGCAAGTGCGCCATCCTCGGCTGGCCAACGTCTTACGCGTGGGGCAAGTGATGGTAGGGAATGAGACGTGCGACTTCTTGTTAATGACGGCGGTCATGGTATCCCCTAGCGTACAGGAAGCGGCCCTGCAAGCGCCCGAGACCTTGATCTCGGCGAAGCCCCCCTTCGCCACAGGATCCCCCGGCCACACTCGTTGCCGAAGGCACTGTTGGAGTGTTTGTGGAATGACGCTCTTGCCGCGCTGAATCATCTGCGCACGCAACCAGTCCTACGCGTGCGGCCTCTCCGCCGACGGCAATGGCGTGCTGGAAAGCGACGGTTACCACATCCTCACCATGAACGAAATGTTCTTGCAGAGCTATGACGGCGTGCTCCGCGTCTTCCCCGCGGTTCCCTCCCGCAAAACCTTTTCGGGAGCC